>NZ_JASGDU010000063.1:0-34939 GCF_047607065.1 Aeromicrobium sp. | reverse complement strand
GTGACGCTCACGGTTACCGAGTCTGCGGTCGATGACACGGCGGTGGTGGTGCCCGGCACCCCGGTCACCGTGGACGTGTTGTCGAACGACGGCATCACGGATGCGGATGCTGACACGTTGTCTCTGGTGGATCCGGATACGGGCGAGCTGGTGACTACGTTGACGGTTGATGGTGGCGTGTGGAGCGTGGTGGACGGCCAGGTGGTGTTCACGCCGAACGATGACGTGTCCACGACCCCGCCGGCCCCGGTGACGTATGTGGTGTTCGATGGCGACGGGAATCCTTACAGCGCCGTGCTCACGGTCACGGTGGCCGAACCGGCGGTCGATGACACGGTGACCGGCACCGAGGGGTCGGGTCCGTTGGTCATCGATCCACTCGCTAATGACGGCAACCCGAACCTCGACCCGACCACCGTCCGGTTGGTGGATCCGGTCACGGGCCTACCGGTCACGACTGTCGAGTTCCCCGAAGGCACCTGGACCGTGGACACGACCACCGGACGGATCACGTTCACCCCGGCCGACGGGTACACCGGGGCAGTACCCCCGGTGACCTATGTGGTGCAGGACTCCCAAACACTCACCTGGTACAGCGGGCAGATCACCGGGGAGATCACGGCAGCCGACACCACCACGACCACCCCGACCACGGACACCACGGCGTCGGCATCTGGACTCCTCCCAGGAACCGGCTCGGTCATCGGCGTGGCCGCCTTGTTCATCGCCATGATCGCTCTCGCCCTTGGCCTGGTACTCCTACGACTCCGCCACCGCCCCACCAGCACCCCACACGGCCGGTAGGTCCCTTCGAGGCTCCTTCGTCGCACCTCAGGGACCCGGGGCGGCTTCGGGTCGTTAAGGTGCGGAGGCGGCCTGTAGCCCAGCACACCCAGAGACGCGGACGCAGAGCCGTGGACGGTCGCCGAGCACCTAGGATGGGGGCTATGGCAGATCGGACGTTCTACGCGACCACGCCCATCTTCTACGTCAACGATGCGCCACACATCGGGCACGGCTATACGACGACGATGGGCGACGTCCTGACCCGCTGGCACCGTCAGCGCGGCGAGAGCGTTTGGTACCTCACCGGCGTCGACGAGCACGGCCAGAAGGTGCTGCGCAAGGCCGAGGCCAATGGTGTCGACCCGCAGGCCTGGGTCGACGGCCTCGTCGAGCGCGAGTGGAAGCCGATGCTCCAGACCATCGACGCCGCCAACGACGACTTCATCCGCACCTCCGAGGAGCGGCACAAGATCGGCACGCAGGCGTTCTGGCAGCGCCTCTTCGACGCCGGTGCGGTCTACAAGGGCGAGTTCACCGGCTGGTACTCGGTCGGCTCGGAGGAGTTCGTCGGCGACGACGACGTCGCCGACGGCGAGGGCGACGACGAGGGCCACAAGGTCTCCACGCTCGACGGCTCACGGGTCGAGCACATGACCGAGACCAACTACTTCTTCCGGCTCAGCGACTACCAGCAGAAGTTGCTCGACTTCTACGAGGCGAACCCCGACTTCATCGCCCCGGCCTCGGCCCGCAACGAGGTCGTCAGTTTCGTTTCGCGCGGACTCACGGACCTGTCGATCTCCCGATCGACCTTCGACTGGGGCATCCGCGTGCCCTGGGACACCGACCACATCTTCTATGTCTGGGTCGAGGCATTGCTGAACTACGTCACCGCCATCGGCTACGGCGACGACGAGGAGCGCTTCGAGCGGATGTGGCCGGCCGACCTGCACATCGTCGGCAAGGACATCGCCCGCTTTCACGCGATCATCTGGCCGGCGATGCTCATGGCCGCCGGGCTGCCGATCCCGCACCGGGTCTTCGCGCACGGCTGGATCCTCGTCGGCGGGCAGAAGATGTCCAAGAGCAAGGCCAACGGCATCCACCCGAACGAGATCGTGGAGACCTTCGGCTCGGACGCCTACCGCTACTACTTCTCCCGCGCGCTGACCTTCGGCAACGACGGCTCGATCTCGTGGGAGGACATCGGCGCGCGCTACCACGCCGAACTCGCCAACGGACTGGGCAACCTCGCCTCGCGGGCCGCGGCGATGGTCGGCAAGTACTTCGATGGCACCCTGCCTGCGGCCGGTGACCTCACCGAACGCGAACAGGCCGTCATCGACCTCGTCGCGCAGGTGACGACCGACGCCGACGCGGCCGTGGACGCCGCCGCGCCGCAGGACGCGCTCGCCGCGATCTGGCGCATTGTCGACGCCCTGAACGGCTACGTCACCGACACCCAGCCCTGGCAGGTCGCCAAGGACGAGTCGCAGCGCGAGTACCTGGGCACGATCCTCAACACCACCGTCGAGGGGTTGCGCGCGCTCGCGGTGTTGCTGCATCCGGTCATGCCGAAGGCGACCGAGGTGCTGTGGGAGTCCGTCGGCGGGGCCACGGTCGGCGCGCTGGCCGATCAGCGCATCGATGACGTTCCGCGCTGGGGGCAGATCGCGCCGGGCACCCCCGTCGTCAAGACCGCACCGCTGTTCCCCCGCATCGAGCTGGAGGACTGATGAGCGACAGCCTCCGGTCCCTGAGGTGCGAGGCCGCAAGCGGTCGAGCCTCGAAGGGACCTACCGATGACTGATCCTGTCGACTGGCCGTGGCCGGAAGCGCCGGAGCCGCTGCCCCACCCGGTCGTCGACAACCACTGCCACCTCGACGTGCGGATCAGGGGCGGCCTGCGCATCGAGGTCGCCGACGCGCTCGACCGGGCCGCGGCCGTCGGCGTGCCGCGGATCGTGCAGGTCGGCTGCGATCTGGAGGACTCGCGCTGGGCCGTCGAAACCGCGCGCGAGCACCCTGCCATCGTTGCTGCGGTCGCGTTGCACCCCAACGAGGCACCGCGGCTGGCCGAGAAAGGTGAGCTGGACGCAGCCATCGCCGAGATCGACGCCCTCGCGGCCGACCCCCAGGTGCGCGCCGTCGGCGAGACCGGCCTGGACTACTTCCGTACCGGTGCCGACGGCCGTGCGGCCCAGCACCACTCCTTCCGCGAGCACATCCGCATCGCCAAGAGGCACGACCGCGCCCTCGTCATCCACGACCGCGACGCCCACGCCGACGTGCTCGCGATCCTCGACGACGAGGGCCTGCCCGAGCGCACGATCTTCCACTGCTTCAGCGGCGATGCGGCCTTCGCGCGATCCTGCATCGAGCGCGGTGCCTACCTGTCGTTTTCGGGTACCGTGACGTTCTCCAACGCCCCCGAATTGCGCGATGCGCTCAATGTCACACCGACCGATCGGATCCTCGTCGAGACCGATGCGCCGTTCCTGACTCCAGTGCCGTATCGGGGCCGTCCGAACGCCTCCTTCCTCGTCCCTTTTACCCTGCGAAATATGGCCGAAACACGAGGTGACGACCTCGCTGCGCTGTGCCGTCAGGTCGAGGAGAACACCGACCGTGCCTTCGGGGGTGCTTGGCCTCGCCATCGGCCCGCCGCAGCCTGATTTTCGGCGAATCGCTTTGACGCGGCCGTCTCGCTGGTTACCCTGGATGGGCTGACCGAGCGCTGAGAAGCGTGTGCCAACAGACGAGGAAAGCAGTAGTGAAGTTCCCCCATATCCGTTTTGACCGAGCCGATCTTCTGGCGCGATGGCGCCGAGGCGACGAGGACGGAGGAGCGAAGGCCCCCTGGGTCATCGCCCTCAACGTGTTCGTGATCCTGGCCCTCTCCGGAGGTGCCGCAGCTTACGCCGCCATGAGTACGACCGTTGAACTCACGGTCGACGGCAAGACCGAAACCGTCCGTACGTTCTCCAACACGGTCGAGGAGTTCCTCGATTCGCGTGGCATCGAATTGAAGGCCGACGACAAGATCAACGTCGACCTCGATGACGCCCCGTCCTCGGACGAGCCGGTCGTCATCGAATACGCCAAGCCGGTGACCGTCGTCGTCGACGGCGCAGCCACCGAGCAGATCACCTACGCCCCCAAGGTCGGCGACCTGCTTGAGGATCACGGCGTCACGCCGGACGAGGACGACTTCGTCTCGGCCAAGAGCGATCAGAAGATCCCGCGAAAGGGCCTCGACATCGTCGTCAGCTCCATGAAGGACCTCACGGTCGTCGCCGACGGCCAGACCCAGCACCTGCAGACCACCGCGCCGACCGTGGCCGACGTGCTGGAGGAGGCCGACGTCACCCTCGATGCCGACGACGAGGTCAATCCGGGCAAGGACGCCTACGTGACCCCCGACGCCACCCTCCAGGTCGTGCGCATCGTCACCGAGGAACGCACCGAAGAGGTCGACGTTCCGTTCGAGACCACGGTCCAGGAGGACCCCGAGGCGTACGAGGGCCAGAAGACCGTCGTGACGCCGGGCACCGTCGGCAAGGCGACCGAGAAGGTCAACGTCGTCATCGCCGACGGCCAGGTCCGCGACCGCATCGTGCTGGAGCGCACCGTCACCACCGAGCCGGTGACCCAGGTCGAGAAGCACGGCACCAAGGAGCCGGAGACCGTCGTCGGTGACGACGTGTGGGCCAAGCTCGCGCAGTGCGAGTCCGGCGGCCGGCCGAACGCGGTGAGCGCCAACGGCCTGTACCACGGCCTCTACCAGTTCAGCGTCGGTACCTGGAAGGCCGTCGGCGGATCGGGCCTGCCGTCGCAGGCTTCCGCCGAGGAGCAGACCATGCGCGCCCAGATGTTGCAGGCGCGCTCCGGCTGGGGCCAGTGGCCGCACTGTTCGGCGAAGCTGGGCCTGAGCTGAGCCGCGACGAATCGATCGAACCGAACCCCGTGCGTCTCCTCGGCGCGACCGACATCCGTCGGCTCGCCGAGGGTGCCGGGGTTCGGCCGACTAAGCAGCGCGGCCAGAACTTCGTCGTCGACGGCAATACCGTGCGACGCATCGTCCGCGTCGCGGGCGTGGGTGCCGACGATGTGGTGCTGGAGGTCGGGCCTGGCCTGGGATCGCTGACGCTGGCGCTGGCCGAGCGGGTCCGCCGGGTCGTCGCGGTCGAGGTGGACGAAGTCCTCGCGGCATTGCTGCCGTCGACCCTGGCCGAGCGCGCTCCGGGCCGCGACGTCGAGGTCGTGCTCGCCGACGCGATGCGGATCGAGGAACTGCCCGGTCCGGCACCGACGGCGCTGGTGGCCAATCTTCCCTACAACGTCTCGGTGCCGGTGCTGCTGCACATCCTGCAGCGCTACCCCTCGGTGACCCGCGCGCTCGTCATGGTGCAGGCCGAGGTCGCGCACCGGCTCGCGGCCGGCCCCGGATCGCGCACCTACGGGGTGCCGAGTGTCAAGGCGGCCTGGTACGGCCGGGTCGAGGCCGCCGGGACGGTCGGGCGCAGTGTGTTCTGGCCGGTCCCCAACGTCGATTCCGAACTCGTCGCCTGGACACGCCACGAGCAGCCGTGGGGCGACGAGGCCGCGCGGCTGCGGACGTTCGCGGTGGTCGATGCCGCCTTTGCGCAGCGCCGCAAGACGCTGCGTTCGGCACTGTCGAGCCTGGCCGGATCGGGGGAGGCCGCCGAGGCCGCGCTCGTCGCAGCGGGCGTCGATCCGCGCACCCGCGGCGAACAGCTCGACGTCCAGGGCTTCCGCGCCATCGCCGAGACCCTGCGCCCTGCTCCCTGAGGTGTGCTCTTCGTACCTCAAGGACCGGGTTGCCGCTGGCTGAGGTGCGAGGAGCTTGCGACGAGCCTCGAAGCCTGCGTCGGCGTGTCCCTTCGAGGCTCGCAAGCTCGCACCTCAGGGACCGGATGACCGAACAGGTCCCTGAGGTGCGACGAGGAACGAGGAGCCTCGAAGGGTCCTTCCTCAATGACCGAGGTCCCCCTTTCCGCGCATCCTCTAGGTTGGAGCCGTGACGTCGACGCTCGTGCGCGCCCCCGCCAAGATCAACCTCGGGTTGTCGGTCGGGCCGCTGCGCGCCGACGGTTTTCACGAACTGGCCACCGTCTACATGGCGCTCGACCTGCACGACACCGTGCGGGTCACGGCGCGTGAGGACGATCAGATCACCGTCACGGTCCAGATCGAGGGCCACGAGCGCGCGGACGTACCGCTCGGTCCGGACAATCTCGCGGTGCGCGCCGTCGAGACGCTGCGCTCGGCTGCCGGCGTCGGCCAGGGCGTCGACCTGGCGATCCGCAAGGTCATTCCGGTCGCCGGGGGCATGGCGGGCGGGTCGTCCGACGCCGCCGCCGCACTGGTGGGTGCCAACACCGTCCTCGGCATCGACGCCGACCGAGACGAACTGTCCTCCCTGGCCGAGGAGATCGGCAGCGACGTGCCGTTCCTGCTGCACGGCGGCATCGGGGTGGGCACCGGCCGGGGCGAGCAGATCATGCCGGTGCTCGCGCGCGGCCGCTACAGCTTTCTCATCGTCGTCGCCGAGGAGGGCCTGTCGACACCGGCCGTGTTCGCCGAGTTCGACCGCCTCGTGCCCGACCCCGATCCGCCCCGCATCGCGCCGGAGCTGATGGCGGCACTGCGCGGCAACGATGTGGAGCGGGTGGCCGACTTCCTGTCCAACGACCTGGAGATGGCGGCCCTCTCGCTGCGGCCCGAACTCGACGGCGTGCTGCAGCGCGGCGTCGATGCGGGTGCGCTCGCCGGCCTGGTGTCGGGTTCGGGGCCGACGTGCGTCTTCCTGCTGGACGGCGACGCCGAGGTCGAGTTCATCACCGCCGAGCTGTGGGACCTGCCGAGCTGCGCCGACGTGATCCACACCCACGGTCCCGCTCATGGCGCTCGCATCATCGGCTAGCGCGGGGCTTCGCGTCGAACTGCTCGGCCCAGTCCGGGTGCTGGCCGCCGGCCGCGAGATCGACCTCGGCGGCACCCGCAGCCGGGCGCTCGTCGCACGCCTGGCCCTGGCCGGCGGCCGTCCGCTGCCGGCCGATGCGGTGATCGACGACCTGTGGGGCGACGACCTCCCGGCCGACGCGCGCGGCGCGCTGCAGTCCGTCGTGTCACGGACCCGCCGCCGGCTGCCCGACGGCGAGGCCCTGTCGTGGTCGCCCGCAGGCTACTCGCTGCGCGTCGACTCGTGCGACCTCGCCGACCTGGAACGGCTGCTGGCGGCCCGCGACCCGGCCGCTGCGGGCCTGTGGCGGGGGAGCCTGTGCGCCGACGCAGGCGACCCGCCGTTCGTGCGTGAACTGGCGCACGGGTTGGAGGAGTCGCGCCTGGCGTCCCTCGAACTGGCGCTCGCGAACCGGCTCGCCGACGGCGCGACGGCCGCCACCGTGGCCGAGATCGTCGCCTTCAGCCGGGAGAACCCGCACCGCGAGGAGGGCTGGCGGCTGCGGTTGGAGGCGCTGGCCGCGACCGGCCGCGTCGCCGAGGCCGTCGAGGCGTACGAGGAGTTGCGGGCGCGACTCGCCGACGACCTGGGCATCGACCCCTCGCCGGCGCTGCGGGACCTGCATGTGCGGCTCCTACGCGGCGAGACGACCGGGCAGCCCCGGCCCGCCGCCCGCCGCCTCCCGGTGGCCCTGACGTCGTTCGTTGGCCGCGACACGGCAGTCGCTGCGGTGGTCGAGGCGCTGCGCGCGAGCCGCCTGGTGACGATCCTCGGCCCCGGCGGTGCGGGCAAGACCCGCCTGGCCGTCGAAGCCGCGCGGGTGGTGGACACCGCCGAGGTGTGGCTCGCGGAGCTGGCTGCAGCCGGCACCGAACTGGACGTCGTCCGGCTCGTCGGCGCGGCACTCGACCTGACCGAGGTCTCGGCGGTGGATCGCCGCTCCAAACCCGCCGTGATGGACGAACGTCAGCGGCTGCTGGACGGTGCCGCGGCCCTCGACGGCCTCCTGCTCCTGGACAACTGTGAACACGTCATCGATGCCGCCGCCCGGCTGGCCGCGGACCTGCTGGCGCACGGTCCCGGCCTGCGCATCGTCGCCACGAGCCGCGAGTTGCTGCGCGTCGACGGCGAGGCGGTCTATCCGCTCGAACCGCTGATGCTGCCCGAGCATGCGGTGAGCGTCGAGGAGGCCAGGGAGTACAGCGCCGTCCGGCTGTTCGTGGAGCGGGCGCGCAGCGCCGACCACGCATTCGCGCTCGACGACGCGACGCTGCCTGCGGTGATCGACATCGTCTCGCGTCTGGACGGCTTGCCGCTCGCGGTCGAGCTGGCCGCCGCGCGGCTGCGCACCGTGACCGTCGATCAGATCGCGGCCCGCCTCGGCGACCGGTTCCGGCTCCTGACCGGCGGCAGCCGCACCGCGCTGCCGCGCCATCGCACCCTTCGCGCGGTGGTCGACTGGAGCTGGGACCTGCTCGATGACGCCGAGCGCCGCCTCGCCGAGCGCGTCGCGGTGTTCCCCGCGGGCATCACCGCCGACGGGGCGGCGGCGGTGACCGGCCTCGACCCCGACCGGGCTGCGGACCTGCTCGGCGCGCTCGTGGACAAGTCGCTGCTCGCGCCCCTCCGGGCTGCCGGCGAGCCGCGCTTTCGCATGCTGGAGACCCTGCGCGAATACGGTATGGACCGACTGGTCGAGCACGGCGAGGTCACCGCCGTCCGCGAGGCCCACCTCGATCACATGCTGCGCTTCCTCCACGCCCACGACGCGCGGCTGCGCGGACCCGAGCAGCTCGAATCGCTGCGCCTCATCGACCTCGAATGGGGCAATATCGCCGCCGCGCTGCGGTTCGCCATCGACACCGGCGACCGGGTCCGCAGCGGCTCGATCCTGCTGGTCGTGTTCTGGTACTGGGTCATGCGCGGGCAGGAGGAGGAGCTGGCCCTGTGGGCCGGCGAGGTCGCCGCGCTCCCGGCCGGGGACGACCCGTCGGTCGAGCTGGTCCTGCACGCCATGATGGCGCTGGCCGAACTGGAGCGCGGCGAGCGCGACGGCCTGGACGGTCACGTCGCGGCGATCCTGGCCGCCCACGACACCGGCCGGGTGCGGGGCTTCTGGGGCGACGTGGTGCTCGCGGCTCTCGACTTCTTCGGGCTGCTCGGTGACCGTGTCCTGGAGGAGCCGACCGACCCGTGGAGCCGGGCGGCCGTCGCCCTGACGGGCGTCATGCTGATCGACAACGCCGGTCAGGGGCCGGTCGACCCGGCTCGGATCGAGGCAGCGGTGGAGGGGTTCCGGGCGGTCGGTGATCGCTCGGGCCTGGCGGCAGCGCTGACCGCGCGGGGCAACGAGGAGTCGATGCAGGGCCGGTTCGACGAGGCCATCGCGTCCTGGCAGGAGGCGCTGATCGCGCTGGAGCAGCTGGGTGCCGACGACGACCATGCCTATGTGCGTTCGCACATCATCGGCGCGCGGGTCGCGACGGCGACGCTCGAGCAACTCGGCGAACTCAAGGCCGAACTCGAGGCGCTGCGCGCTGCGGCGACGGGCGAGCGCAGCCGGGGGATCGTCACGGTCCTCCTGGCGCGCATCCTCCTGATCGAGGGCGACGCCGACCAGGCGGTGTGCTTGCTGGAGTCGTGTGCGAGCGCTGTCGTGCCGGGGAACTCCCATTCCCGCGCCCTCCTGCACGCCCTGCTGACACGGGCCTACCTGGCGGCCGGTCGCCTTGAGGAGGCCGTGGCCGCGCTTCGGCGGGGTTTCCTCCACGCCGACCGCACCGACGACATGCCCATCGTCGCGACCCTCGCGGTGTCCTCGGCGCACCTGGCCCTGGCCGAGGGCGATGCCCCCCTGGCCGCCCGGCGGCTCGGCGCGGCCGATCAGATCCGCGGCCGCGAAGACCTGTCGGATCCCCGGAGCCGCGAGTTCGCCGACCGGTTGCGCGAGGCGCTCGGCCCGGCGGCGTTCGACGAGGCGCTGGCGGCGGGACGGGCACTCGACCGCCCCGCCGCCCTCGCCCTCATCCGGGTCGACGAGCGCTGAGGCTCACGCCTTGCGCAGGTAGGCCCGCACGGCCAGCGGCGCGAAGATCACCAGGATCGCTCCGGCGGTGACGACCGACCAGAACACGTCCTGCGCGACCGGCCCGCCGGTGAGGATGCCGCGCAGTGCATCGGTCAGATGCGTGACGGGATTGACCTGGACGAACGCTTTGAGCCAGCCGGGCATCGTGTCGGCCGAGGCGAACATGCTCGATCCGAACGTCAGCGGGAACATCGCCAGCATTCCGAAGCCCTGCACCGAGCCGGACTCGCGGGCCACCATGCCGAGCCATACCGAGATCCAGCACAGCGACCAGGCGAAGCCGAGCGCCAGCAGGTAGGCCGCGAGGACGCCGGGCAGTCCGCTCGTCGTGCGATAGCCCATGACGAAGCCCATGAGCAGCGTCACGAGGATCGTGATGGAGTAGCGCATGCCCTCGGCGATGACCGCGCCGATCAACGGAGCCGACCGGGCGATGGGCAGCGACCGGAAGCGGTCGAACACGCCCTCCTTGATGTCGGTGTTGAGGTTCACGCCGATGCTCACGGTGCTGAACAGGACCGTCTGCAGCATGATGCCGGGCAGTACGAACTGCAGGTAGTCGTGCGTCGATCCGCTGATCGCCCCGCCGAGCACGTACACGAAGATGACGAGGAACAGCGCGGGCTGCAGCGTGACGTCGAAGAACTGCTCGGGGTGGCGCACCATCGTGGTGACCGACCGGCCGGCGAGCACCAGCGAGTGGCGCAGCCAGGCGAACGGCGGCTCGGTGTCGAGGCGTTCGGGGGGAAGGGCGAGTGTGGTCATGCCAGGGCCTCCTGGGTGTCGGCCGGCTCGCCGCTGCGGCCGATGAGGGAGAAGAAGACCTCGTCGAGACTGGGCAGCTGCATCGACAGCTCGGTCACTGGGAGGTCGTGGGCGGCGAGGTCGGCGACGATGCGGGCGAAGGCCTGCTCGCCCTCGATGGGCATCGTCAGCACGCCGCGCCCGGGCGACTCGACGCCCGCGGAGGAATGCCGTTCGAGCACGCCGCGCACCGCGCCGAGATCGCCGGCGTGCGTCGGCTGGACCCGCAGGAACCGGCCGCCGACGACCTGCTTGAGTTCGGTCGCGGTCCCGTCGGCGATGACGCGCCCGCGGTCGATGACGGTGATGGCGTCGGCCAGCGCGTCGGCCTCTTCGAGGTACTGGGTGGTCAGCAGCACCGACGTCCCTTCTTCGGTCAGTCGGCGTACGAGGTTCCACACGTCGTCGCGCTTGCTCGGGTCGAGGCCGGTGGTCGGCTCGTCGAGGAAGATCACCGAGGGGCGGCCGACGAGGCTGGCGGCCAGGTCGAGCCGCCGGCGCATGCCGCCGGAGTAGGTCTTGATGCGCCGGTCGGCGGCCTCTCCCAGGTCGAACTGGCGAAGCAGCTCGGCGGCACGGGCGGCCGCGTCCGCACGGCGCAGGTTGAGCAGTCGGCCGAACAGGACGAGGTTCTCGCGCCCGGTCAGCATTTCGTCGACCGAGGCGTACTGCCCGGTCAGGCCGATGGCGCGCCGGACGGCGTTGGCGTCGCGGACGACGTCGTGCCCGGCGACGAGGGCGCGGCCGCCGTCGGGGCGCTGCAAGGTGGCGAGGATGCGGACGGCGGTGGTCTTGCCGGCGCCGTTGGGACCGAGGACGCCGAGCACGGTGCCTTCGGGCAGGGTGAGGTCGATGCCGTCAAGTGCCTGGGTGTCGCCGAAGCGCTTGGTCAGCCCTTCGGCTTGGATCGCATAGGTCATGGCACGAGCCTGACGGCGGCCGCTGGCACGGCGCTGTCGCCCTGCTGACCGGCGGCGCGTCGGCTGACAGTGAGGCGACCGCGTAGGTTGGTCCGGTGACATCGGCCCCGGCGCAGCGCGCCCTTTCCGCCCCGTGATCCCGCTCATCGTCGGCGAGGGACTCACCGTCGACGTGCCCGCCAAACGGGTGCTCGACGGGGTCACCCTCGGTCTCGGCGAAGGCGACCGGGTCGGGGTGGTCGGCCGCAACGGGGACGGCAAGTCGACGCTGCTCGGTGCGCTGGCGAAGCGCCGCTCGCTCGACGCCGGGCGTGTCACGTGGCGGCGCGACCTGCGGGTCGGCTTCCTCGATCAGGCCGACACGCTGCCTGCGGGCGCGACGGTCGGCGCGGTGGTGGCCGGGGAGCGGGCCGACCACGAGTGGGCCGGCGATGCGCGCATCCGGGATATCGTCGCCGGGCTGCTCGGCGGCATCGACTGGGACGCGCCGGTCGGCTCGCTCAGCGGAGGTCAGCGACGGCGGACCGCCTTGGCCGCGCTGCTGGCCGGGGAGTGGGACGTGCTGATCCTCGACGAGCCGACCAACCATCTCGACGTCGAGGGCGTGGCTTGGCTCGCCGAGCATCTGGACGGCTGGGCCGCGCGGGACCGGGCGCTGGCGGTGGTGACGCACGACCGGTGGTTCCTCGACGCCGTGTGCCGCACGACGTGGGAGGTCCACGACGCCGTGGTCGACTCCTTCGAGGGCGGCTATGCGGCCTATGTGCTGCAGCGGGTGGAGCGGGACCGGCAGGCGGCCGCCGCCGAGGAGCGTCGGCGCAACCTGCTGCGCAAGGAGCTCGCCTGGCTGCGCCGGGGTGCTCCGGCGCGCACCTCGAAGCCGAAGTTCCGCCTCGACGCGGCCGCAGAGCTGATCGGTGCCGAGCCGCCGCCGCGTGACGCGGTCGAGTTGACGAAGCTGGCGACGGCCCGGCTCGGCAAGGACGTGGTCGATCTGCTCGATGCTTCGGTGTCCTACGACGGTCATCGGGTGCTGGACCGGATCGAGTGGCGGATCGGACCGGGGGAGCGGGCGGGCATTCTCGGCCGTAACGGTGCGGGCAAGTCGACACTGTTGGGACTCGTGACCGGTGACGTCTCACCGACCGAGGGACGGGTGAAGCGCGGCAAGACGGTGCGGATCGCCACGCTCTCGCAGTCGTTGCACGAGCTGGACGCGGTGGCCGACGAGCGGGTGGCCGACGTGATTGCGCGGCAGCGGGCGACGTATGCGGCCGGGGGCAAGGAGTTGACGCCCGCGCAGCTGTTGGAGCGGCTGGGCTTTCGCGCCGGTCAGCTGGCGACGCCGGTGCGCGACCTGTCCGGCGGGCAGAAGCGGCGCCTGCAGTTGCTGCTCGTGCTGCTCGACGAGCCGAACGTGCTGATCCTCGACGAACCGACCAACGACCTCGATACCGACATGCTCGCGGCGGTCGAGGACCTGCTCGACACCTGGCCGGGAACGCTGCTTGTCGTCTCGCACGACCGCTACCTGCTGGAGCGGGTCACCGACCATCAGTACGCCGTCCTCGACGGCCGCCTGCGTCACCTTCCCGGAGGCATCGACGAGTATCTGCGGCTGGCGCGGGAGCCGCAGGTGGCCGCTCCTGCACCGATCACTCCGGCGAACCGTTCTGCGGGTCTGTCGGGTGCCGAGCGTCGTGCTCGGCAGAAGGAGGTTTCCTCCATCGAACGCCGCCTCGACAAGCTGGCCGCCGAGGTCGAGCGCCTGCACGCAGGCATGGCGGAGCACGACCAGAGCGACTACACGGGCCTCCAGCAGCTCGCCGAGCGGGTCGCCGGGATCGAGGCCGAGGCGGCGTCCCTGGAAGACCGCTGGCTGGAGCTGTCCGAACTCCTGTCCGACAGCTGAGCTGGTCCCTACCTGCGTCCGCTCAGGGTTGCTCGGGGCGGAAGGGGTGCAGCAGGGTGCGCAGGGTCGCCGAGAGGTGATCGGCTTCGGCTGCGGGCAGGTCCTCCAGCAGGGCCGCCTCGCTGCGCATCAGTTCGGCCAAGGCGGTGTCGACGTGGGTCAGGCCTTCGAGCGTGAGCCGTACGAGGACCCCTCGGCGGTCGGCGGGGTCGGGTCGGCGTTCGACCAGTCCGCGCGCGGCGAGCCGGTCGACGCGGTTGGTCATGGTGCCGCTGGTCACCAGCGTCTCGGCGACCAAGCGGCCGGGAGACAGTGCATAGGGCGCACCGGAGCGGCGCAGTGCGGCGAGCACGTCGAACTCCCACGGCTCCAGATCGTGTGCCGCGAAGGCCTCCTTGCGGACCCGGTCGACGTGGCGCGCCAGGCGGGTGACGCGGCTCAGCACGTGCATCGGCGCGACGTCGAGGTCGGGTCGTTCGCGCAGCCAGGCCGCGACGATGACGTCCACTTCGTCGGCCTCGGGCATGAGCACACCGTACTGGTCAAGATTCTTGATGTCGAGATACCGGCCGTGGGGCACGCCCGGTACGAGCGCGCGGCCCGGTAACCTGATCCTCACCGATCCCCGGTTGGTCTGCCGGCAGGGCCCGCCTGACTTTGAATCAGGACTAGCGACGTAGGTTCGACTCCTACCCGGGGAGCTACGTCGAGGGCGGTATGCGCCGAAGAAAGCGCTGAGGCCGGCTCCCGTCATGTGGCGGGGGGTCCGGCCTCCACTTCCTGGTCCCCCAACAGGGGCGGGCGATGGCTCCACCTTAGCGAAGTGCTGATTTATTCGGTTGTGGGTCGATGGCCGGTCCCTGAGGTGCGAGCTTGCGAGCCGCGAAGGGACCCCAACCGCAGCTCATTTCGAGGCTCCGCTCGTTCCTCGCTCCGCACCTCAATGAGCGGCATCGACCAGTGATCAGTACTTCCTGAGGGGATGCGCGCCAGCAGACCCCGCAGGCTGTCCCCGCGACCCGAATAGATCACACTTCCCTCATTCCTGCCCTTTGGCCCGGCGTCCCTAGACTGGCGAGCGTGCCCGATCACCACCTCACCGCCATCGTCCTCGCCGCCGGTGCCGGCACCCGCATGAAGTCGAGCAGGCCGAAGGTGCTGCACGAGATCGGCGGATGCCCGCTCGTCGGGCACGCCCTGGCCGCGGTCGCGGGACTCGGCGTGCAGCGCACGGTCGCGGTCATCGGCCACGGGCGCGAGCAGGTCTCACAGGTCATCTCCGAGATCGACCAGGCCGTCGTGCAGGTTGTGCAGGACGATCAGCGCGGCACCGGTCACGCGGTCAAGATCGCCCTGGAGGCCCTATCCGACGACCCGCCGGCCGGCACCGTCATCGTCACCTATGGCGACGTCCCCCTGCTGACCTCTGAGACGCTGGACGCCTTGCTGGCCGATCACGCCGACGCCTCCCGTGCCGTCACCATCTTGAGCGCCCGGTCGCCCGATCCCACCGGGTACGGGCGTATCGTCCGCGACGATGACGGCCGCGTCCTGGCGATCCGCGAACACCGTGACGCCAGCGACGCCGAACGCGGCATCGACGAGATCAACAGCGGCGTGCTGGCCGTCGACGCCGACTTCCTGGCCCGCGCGGTCGCCGCGCTACGCGACGACAACGACCAGGGCGAGTTGTACCTGACCGATATCGTCGCCCACGCCGTCGCCGACGGCCTGCCGGTCGGCGCTCACGTGCTGGAAGACGTCTGGCAGACCGAAGGTGTCAACGACCGCGTGCAACTCGCGCAACTCGGCCGCATCCTCAACGACCGCCTGGTCGACCACTGGATGCGCCAGGGCGTCACCGTCGTCGATCCCGCGACCACCTGGATCGACTCGGCGGTCACCCTGGCACCCGACGTCACGCTGCTGCCCGGCACGCAACTGCTCGGGGCCACCGTCGTCGGCGAGGGTGCCACCATCGGCCCGGACACCACGCTGCGCAACGTCGAAGTCGGTCCCGGCGCGACCATCGTGCGCACCCACGGTTCGGACGCGGTCGTCGGCGAGGGTGCCACGGTCGGTCCGTTCGCCTACCTGCGCCCCGGCACCGTGCTGGACGAAGGCAGCAAGATCGGCACCTTCGTCGAGACGAAGAACACCCACATCGGCCCCGGTGCCAAGGTGCCGCACCTGAGCTACCTCGGTGACGCCGAGGTCGGCGAGGGAGCCAACGTCGGCGCCGGCACGATCACCGCCAACTACGACGGCACCGCCAAGCACCGCACCACGGTCGGCAAGCACGCCCGCACCGGCTCGGGCAACGTCTTCGTCGCTCCCGTCCAGATCGGCGACGGTGCGTACACGGCCGCCGGTACCACGGTGCGCGAGGACGTCGCGCCGGGGGCGCTCGCGGTCGGAACGGGGCGGCAGAGGATGATCGAGGGGTGGGTCGAGGCGAAGCGACCCGGTACCGCATCCGCCGAGGCAGCACGCCGAGCACGGGAGAATCAGTGAGCACTCTGTCCTTCGACTCCGGGCCCGCATCCACGTCGTCCAGTCAGCGCACCCCGACCAAGAACCTCATGCTGTTCTCGGGGCGTGCCCACCCGGTCCTGGCTCAGCAGGTCGCCGCGCTGCTCGGTGTCGACCTAGTGCCGACGACGGCGTACGACTTCGCCAACGGCGAAATCTACGTGCGCTTCGACGAGTCGGTGCGCGGCTGTGACGCCTTCGTGATCCAGAGTCATGCCGCGCCGATCAACCAGGCGATCATGGAGCAGTTGATTATGATCGACGCGCTCAAGAGGGCCTCGGCCAAGCGGATCACCGTCGTCCTGCCGTTCTACGGCTATGCCCGTCAGGACAAGAAGCACCTCGGCCGCGAGCCGATCTCCGCGCGCCTGATGGCCGACCTGTTCCTGGCCGCCGGTGCCGACCGGCTGATGACCGTCGACCTGCATACCGCGCAGATCCAGGGCTTCTTCAACGGCCCGGTCGATCACCTGCTGGCGATGCCGATCCTCACCAAGTACGTCCGCGAGAACTACACCGACAAGCCGTTCGCGGTGGTCTCGCCGGACGCCGGGCGGATCAAGGTCGCCGAGTCCTGGGCCAACGCCCTCGGCGGCGCGCCGCTGGCCTTCATCCACAAGACCCGCGACATCACTCGGCCCAACGAGACCAAAGCCAACCGTGTGGTCGGTGACGTCAAGGGCCGTACCTGCATCCTCGTCGACGACCTGATCGACACCGGCGGCACCATCGTCCAGGCGGCCGAGGCGCTTCGGGCCGACGGTGCCGCAGAGGTCGTTATCGCCGCGACGCACGCGGTGTTCTCCGGGCCTGCGGTCGAGCGGCTGCGCGACTCGGTGGCCACCGAGGTCATCGTCACCAACACCCTGCCACTCGGCGACGAGCAGCGCTTCGACAAGCTCACCGAGTTGTCCATCGCCCCGCTGTTCGCCCAGGCCATCGCTGCGGTCTTCGAGGATGGCTCGGTCACCAGCCTTTTCAAGGAGTAAACGATGACTACTGCGGCGCGCCGGGGGCTGGCCGTGGCGGTGGCAGTGATGATCGCGGGGATGATTCTCCTCGTGGCTTTTTCGTGCGTGTCGCGTGACGACAACCCCTTTGCCGGGCGTCAGCCGTACGTCTGGCCTGGATCGGCTGCGGCGCAGGCGGCGTCGGAAGCGACCGGCTCCGAGGCGGAGGTGCTGAGTCACCTCGCATCAACCCCGACGGCGGTCTGGCTGACGCCGGAGGCGCATGGCACGGGGGGCGTCGCCGACTTCGTGAACGGCATTGCACGCGACGCCGACGGTCGCCTTGTGGTCTACGTGGTCTACGGGATCACGGATCGTGACTGCGCGGGCGGCGAGTCGACGGGCGGGCTGCCGCCGGAGGACTACCGTGCCTGGGTCGAGGAGATCGCCGGTGCCCTCGCCGGGGATCCCGTCGTGGTCCTGGAGCCCGATGCGCTGGCCACGCTGGACGAGTGCGGCAGCGCCGATGAACGCATCGACCTGCTGAGTTCGGCCGTGGATGAGCTGGGGGGAGCCGCCTCGGTCTACCTCGATGCCGGTCACTCCGATTGGATTGATGCGGGGGTGATGGCCGACCGGCTGCGTCGCGCGGGAGTCGAGCGCGCTCGAGGATTCAGCCTCAACGTGGCGAACTATGACAGCGATGCCGACGAGTTGGCCTACGCCGAGCAGATCCGTGAGCACCTGCCGGAGGCTCATTACATCGTCGACTCCGGGCGCAACGGACGCGGTGGGGTCGACGGACAGTGGTGCAACGTCGAGGGTCGCGCGTTGGGAGTCGCGTCGGCGGCGGTCGAGGATGGCTCGGCCCTGGACGCGCGGTGGTGGATCAAGCCGCCCGGAGAAAGCGACGGTCAGTGCCGCGGCGGACCCCCTGCCGGTCAGTTCTCTGTCTCGTTGGCGACCGAACTGGCCGAGAATGCTGGCCTGAGCCAGTGAGATTGGGTTGATCGTTTCCATGTTCGCTACCGTCGAGGCATGAACTCATCGATCCAGCGTCGTGTCGCCGTCGTGATCGAGGACGATGCGGACACCCGTGAACTCCTGCGGGCCATCTTGACGCAGAGCGGTTTCGATCCGGTGTTGACCGCCAACGGCGAGGAGGGCATCGCGGCGGTCCGTGCGCACGAACCGGTGCTTACCACCCTCGACGTGACCATGCCGGGCATGGACGGGTTCGCCGTCGCCAAGCGGCTGCGTGAGTTCAGCGACACCTACATCCTCATGCTCACCGGCCAAACCGACGAGATCGACGTGGTGCAGGGACTCGACTCCGGTGCCGACGATTATGTGATGAAGCCCTTCCGGCCTCGTGAGTTGCGGGCGCGGATCGAGTCGCTGCTACGTCGCCCGAAAACGTTTGCGTCGCATGAATCAGGGACACCCACGCCGACTCCGGTGATCGCCGAGCCGGTGGTCCGTCCCGGCGCAGCGCTCGCCTTTGAGCCTGTGGTGGAAACCGCCCCGGTGACGCCGCCCGCCGTTCCGGTGACTCCTGCGGTTCCCGTGACCGGGGCTGCTGCGACGACGTCCGGCGGAACGGGTCTCGAGGCCACGTCAGAAGTGCTGTCGTGGAAGGGACTCACCGTCGATGTGGCGACTCGCGTTGCCGCAGTGGAGGGCCGAGCCGTCGACCTCACGCGCAGCGAGTTCGACCTCCTGGCCGCGCTGTTGTCCTCGGGCCGCCGGGTCCGCTCCAAGGCCGACCTCGTGCTGACATTACGTGGCGAAGGCTATGTGACCACCTATTTCGTCAACGACGCCGACAAACGGGCCGTCGAAACCCACATGGCGAACCTTCGCCGTAAAATCGGCGACTCCAGCACCACTCCTCGGTGGATCGAGACCGTCCGCGGGGTGGGATACCGGCTCGCCGAGGACTGAGTCAGTCCTGTTCGTCGGGCGTGTCTTCTTGGACGTTGGTCGTCTCTTCGTCGGAGTCGAAGATCACCATGGGGATCTCGACGTCGATGGTGTGCCGGTTCATGTCCGACGAGCCGGCCGTGTTCTGCGCCCACACGTCGGCGCGGAACTGCAATGTCACCATGCGCACCGACGGGTCGAGGTCACCGATCACTTGGTCGCGCAACTCGAAGGCCCCCTTCGGCGAGGTGATGAGCAAGCCGTATTGGGGGTCGGCGAGCGGCTCGGGGTCGAAGGTGATCCGAGCAGGCTGCTCGTCAAGGCGATACGGTTCCAGGCCTACGGTGTCTCCGTCGGCGTCAACGGCAATCGAGGTGACGGTGAGCCGGTCGAAGTAGACCATGCGTTTGGTCGCGTAGGGGTCGCGTTCTCCACGCTCGGTGTCGTAGGCGGTCATCGACATGGTGAAGAACTTGTCGCCCTTCGGATACCACTCGTGGGTGTAGGGGGTGGCGTCGGTGGGGTACAACGTCAAGACGAAGTCGATCCCATCGATGGTGGTGCGCGACATGAAGGTGCCGTTGTCGGTGAACATCGAACCGGTGGCTTCCTCGGGTCCGACGGTCGGCGTCGTGGCTGAGGGGACAGGGGCGGGCGCGGTGTCCTTCGATTCGTTCAGATCGCACGCGGCAAGCGAGGCGAGCAGCGTGATCGCGATGATCGACGCGAGAGGGCGTTTCATGGGACTCCTTGGGGCGGGGATCAGGCGCGGAAGCCGCGATGACGGCGCAGGACACGTGTCAGCAGCCAGGCGGTCTGGGCGATGGTCGTGACGCCGAGGACGGTCCAGCCGATGAGCAGGGCATCGGACTTTGCTGCCTTGGGCAGTTGTGACCAGGCGGCGACGAGGGAGACCACCAGCAGTGTCACTGCGGCATACGGGGCCAGATAGGCGCGTCCGCCCCCGCCGCGTTCGGCCTTGGCCTGGAGTGCCCAGTTGTCGGTTTGCGAGCGACTGAGGAACTTTGTCCACGAGCGCGCGAAGTGGCCGAGCCGGATCCACATATAGACCTCGGCCGGAGCGAGCGTCATCGCGAAGATGTAGTCGCGCCGGTTCGCGCCGTGCATCGCCAGCGCGATGCGCGTGTTGAGCGCCGTGGCGATGACCGGTGGGATCAGCCACCACCACCGGAACTCGAAAGCGTGGAAGGCGAGTGAGCAGATGACGAGCACCAGGAAACCCAGACGGGTGAAGGCGTTGAGGATCATCGAGCCGTTCTCGAACCAGCGCAGCCGGAGGTTGGGGTGAAAAGGCTGCCCCTTGGTATCGCCACGTTGGCCGGGCCACATCAGGTCGATGGCACCGGTGTTCCACTTGACTTGCTGGGCGTCGAGGGAGCGTAGATCGGTCATGCCGCCGACGTTCGCGCGCGCATCGGCACTGATCTTGGTCAGGTAACCGGCGCTCTTGATCTGCAGCGACAGGAGAGAGTCTTCGATCTCGCTGTCGCGCACCCACGGCGAACGTTGGTGGGACTGCTGGACGACGGCGTGCAACGCTTCGATGGAGAACAGTGAGTATTGCCCGCCGAGCACCGCCATATTGCGCCCGCGCAGGAGGTTTTGCAGGTTGAAAGCCGCGAACTGGGCACGCTGCCCGGCGATGAGGAACTTTTCGAACCAGCCGGTCAGGCCAGTGTCGTCGATGCTGTAGATCGCCGAGATGCCGCCGATACGGTCGTCGCTCTGGATCTCATCGGCCAGGAACTCCAGCGCTCGCGGGTCGGCGGTGGTGTCGCCGTCGACTCCGAGAAGGTAGTCCATGTGTTCGACCAGAGCGAAGCCGTAATTGAGCGCCCCGACCTTCTTGTCGGGGTTCTCGCCGATGTCGTGCACGAAAATTTCGGTGGCCTGCATCGCGGGGCCGTCGCCGCGCACGTGCAGGCCCGCGTAGTGTCCTGCGATCTCAGCGGTCGCGTCGGTGGTGTTGTTGACGACGACGTGGATGACATTCGGGAGGCGCGTCTGGGCGAGGAGCGAGTCGAGGACGTCGGCGATGGTCCCCTCTTCGTTGTAGGCCGGTATGACGCAGCCGATCGTCGCGGCGAGGGGGGAGGTCGCGGCGAGGGTATCGGGGTGGTCAACGGCCCGCATGCGGTCGGCGGGGGTCGTGTTCATCGATGAGTCACCTCCTGGGTCGCGCAAGGGTGACTCCATTCGACCATCGCCGCCTCAGGATTCGCCCCGAGAAGACGTCAGGATTGCCGCAGGATCGGCTCAAGTACCTTCCCGCGAGGGGGTCGAAGCCGTCCGTGCTGCCTCGATCATCGCGTCGAGATCGGTGGTCGAGGCGACGCTGACACCGATGCGGTACGACAGCATCACCGGGAGGTGGGGGGATCGGAGGTTGAGGCCGTGGCCGATCGCGTTGGCGACTCGTTCGGCCGGTCGTGCTGTGCGGTCGGCGGTCACGACGGCGAAGCGTCCGGCACCGAGGTGGCCGAGCGTGGAGAACGGCGGGGTTTGTGCGCGCAGGACTCGGCCGACGTGGACGACGGCCTGGTCTTGCACGTCGGGGCCGAAGGCGATGCCGAGGTCGGAGAAATGGGTGATCTCGACCCACACGATGCTGACAGTGACACCGGCCGTCGAGGCCCGGTCGATCCGGTCGAGTGCCTCCCGGCGGAAGGACTTCGGGTCATTCAACTCGAAGTCCATCGGCGGCGCGTCGGTGTGAGCGGTCCACCAGGAGTGTCGAGCGGTCTCGGCGCGCAGGGAACTGAGACACAGGGCCGTCACCGAGAAGATGGCGAGCGTGCCGATGGCCACGACGACATCGATGGTCTCGGTCCAGGTCACGCGATGCAGCAGCGTGAGCACGGCCGTCGTGGTGATGGTGAGGGCCGTGGTTCCCATGACGGCTTGGAGGGCGCGGGAGGAAGGGGCGTTGGCGAAAGGTCCACGGGCCGCGTCGAAGAAAGCCGCAGCGGCGAATGCGGCCGAGAACGCCACAGCCAGGGCCAGCGGGAGGGGAAGTCCCTGGATGTGTGTGTTGAAGAGGCTTGCCGCCGCAGTCGCCAGCGCCGCAGCGAATGGCACGGCGAGGTGGGGTGTGCGGCCGATTTGCTGGAGTCGCAGGCCGGAGCGCAGCAGGCCGAAGCCGAGGACATAGCCCGCCGCCGCCGAGCTGTCGGCCAGTGATCGTGAGGTGCCATCGCCCGGTGAGGTGGCCGCGAGGACTGCGGTCGCCGAGAGCATGAGGAAGGCGACGGCTGTGATTCGTCCGGGCGGGTCGTCGTGCTGCACGGCCAGCAGGACGGTGAGATAGACGGCGGTCGCTCCGAGGACAACGGCGCTGGCGACTTGCGCGGTGGTGGCATCGAGGTTCACGGGGAGCCTTCTCCGTAGCGGGGCAGCTGCAGCACCGCCATCGTGCCGATCCCGTCCTCGCCCTCGTCGAGGCGGATGCTTCCGCCGTGGTGGGTGACGATTTCCCGGCAGATGGCCAGGCCGAGGCCCGTGCCTGGCGTGGAGGACGACCTCGCGCTCGAGGTGCGGTGGTACGGCTCGAACACCTCGGATCGTTCACGGTCGGTCATGCCCGGTCCCGTGTCGGCGACAGTCAGCGTGGCGGAGGTGTCGTTACAGGTGAGCGAGACGGCGATGGAGCCTCCGTCGACGTTGTATTTGATGGCGTTGCTGACGAGGTTGTCGATGACCTGCCGCAGGCGGAAGTCGTCGCCCAGGATGGGCATTGCTCCCTCGGAGTCGACGGTGACGGTGAGGAGCCGGTCGTTGGCCATCGTGCGTAGCGCAGTGACCGACTCATGGACCACCTCGTTGAGGTCGACACGGCGCAGCGAGAGCGGCACTGCGTGGTAGCTGGCGCGCTGCCGGGTGGCGAGTAGGTCGCTGACGAGGGTGAGGAGCCGCGTGGCGTTCCGCTCGGCGATAGCGAGGTGTTCGGCGGCCTCGTCGGGCAGTCCCGGCGTGTCCTGCGCGAGTTCGATGAAGCCCAGGATCGAACTGAGCGGGGTTCGGAACTCGTGCGACACCGAGGCGATGGCCTGGTCGCGGGCGGCTTCGGCCTCCACGCTCTCGCCGACATCGCGGAGCACGAGGACGAACTGGTCGGTGGAGCCGTCATCGTTCAGGGCGAGTCGCCCGCCGAACTCCACCGCCATGCGGGGGCGGTCCTGGTGGCCGACCCAGTAGACCTCCGCGTCGATCGGCTCCCCGAGAAGGCCGCGAATGTGCGGCTTGTCGGGGTCGGAGACCGGAGTCGTGCCGTCGAGGTGATAGAGCGGCAGTTGGCTGACGGGGGTTCCGGGTGGCAGTTCGAGATGGCGCAGCATGGCGCGGGCGGCCCGGTTGCTCCTCACGTAAG
The DNA here is from genome assembly GCF_047607065.1 of Aeromicrobium sp. Taxonomy (GTDB): domain Bacteria; phylum Actinomycetota; class Actinomycetes; order Propionibacteriales; family Nocardioidaceae; genus Aeromicrobium. The sequence goes on along the minus strand of NZ_JASGDU010000063.1, from coordinate 11,651 downwards.
AGCCTTCGGCGTCGATGGAAACGACGCCGAAAGGTACCGCGTCCATGACGGCGGCGAGGACACGCTCGTCGCGCCGGGCCTGACGGTAGGCGGCCTCGGAGTGGCGGGCCTGCTGGTCGAGGAGCCGCCGCTGGGCGGACTCGCGGTTCGCCCCGGCCGAGAGCACTGCGGCCAGCACGACGATGACGATGCTGAGACTGGCGGTTGCGGAGACGCTGGCTAAGCCGACCGGTCCCGGGCTGATTCCCAGATGGAGAAGGGGCAGCGGCGCCCAGGCGACGATCAATCCCGCGATGGCCCCGAACGCTCCTCCGTGACGGCCGCCGTGGGCGGCGAGCCAGGCGACCGGCAGGATCAACACGAAGCCGAAACCGCTGGTCGGCGCGGCGACACGCAGGTGTCCGACGACCAGCAGGTCGGCGAGCGTCACGGCGAGCAGCGGCTCCAGCGGCCAGTCGTTGTTCTGCCGGACAACCCCCACGAGAGTGGTCAGGGCGACCAGGAGCATCAGTCCCGCAGTCAGCCGACCCGAGGCGGAGGGGATGTCGTACAGCACGGTTAGTGCGGCGATGGCGGCCGAGGTGAGAAGCAGCGTCACCTGGGTGAGAAAAAGCGAACCCAGGGGAGCTGGCGACGAGAGAACCGGGGCGCGTCGTGGCACAGGGCAATCATAAGGATGGCGCCGGGAGAACGGCCTTCTTCGAGGCCTGTGCGCGCGGGGCGTTCGGAGCGGTCCGGCGGATTGGCCTGTGGCTGTCCTTCTCGGGTAAACTTTTCGGGTTGCCTAGGCGAGGGCGCGGAACCGGTGAGGATCCGTCGCCGTGATCGACGGGGCGCTCCACGAGAGTGCCGTGTCGAGCGTCCGGGCGTCCGAATCCATCCGCATTTCGTACGCGATTTCTTTCAGGAGTATTCCCCGTGGCTGACATCACGATTGCCGCCGAAGCCCGCACTGAGTTCGGCAAGGGTGCGGCCCGCCGCATTCGCCGCGCCGACAAGGTTCCCGCCGTCTTGTACGGCCACGGCACGGACCCCGTCCACGTCACGCTGCCGGGCCACGCCCTCATGCTGGCGCTCAAGAACAGCAATGCGCTGCTCACCATCGACCTCGGCAGTGAGTCGCACCTGGTCATCCCCAAGCAGGTCCAGCGCGACCCGCTGAAGGGCTTCCTGGAGCACGTCGACCTGCTCATCGTCAAGCGCGGCGAGAAGGTCACCGTCGACGTCCCGATCATCGTCACGGGTGAGGCCGCCTCCGACGCGCTCGTCGTGACCGAGAACACCACCATCTCGCTGGAGGCCGAGGCCACTGCGATCCCGAACGAGATTGAGGTCAGCGTCGACGGCCTGGAGGCCGGTGCGCAGATCCTCGCGCAGGACCTCGCGCTGCCGTCGGGTTCGGCGCTCGCGGTCGAGGGCGACCTGCTCATCATCAACGTCACCGGCGCGCCGACGGCCGACGCCGAGGCTGCGGCCGACTCCGACGAAGCCGCTGCTGCGGGCGAGGCTGCGTCGGCCGACGCCGAGGCCGCCTCGGAGTGACCTGGCTGATCGCCGGACTCGGGAATCCGGGTCCGGCGTACGCCGCCACCCGGCATAACGTCGGGTATCTCGTCACGGACGTGCTCGCCGCGCGCATGGGCGGCTCCTGGTCGTCGCATCGCAAGAGCCGCACCGACATCGTGGAGGGCCGTCTCGACGGCGAGCGGGTCGTGCTGGGGCGCTCGCGCTCGTACATGAACGACAGCGGGGGGCCGCTCAAGGCGCTCGCCGGCTTCTTCGACATCGACGTCGAGCACGTCGTCGTGATCCACGACGAACTCGACATCGACTTCGGCCGCCTGCGAGTCAAGCGCGGCGGCGGCGACAACGGCCACAACGGCCTCAAGTCGCTGCGGGGTTCGCTCGGCACCGGTGACTTCTACCGGGTGCGTGTGGGTATCGGCCGTCCGCCGGGCCAGCAGACCGTCCACGACTTCGTGCTCAAGGCGTGGTCGTCGGTCGAGAAGAAGGAACTGCCGATCAACGTCGAGGAGGCCGCCGATGCGACCTGCTCGCTCATCACCCGCGGACTGGAGGCCACCCAGAGTGCCTTCAACCGATGAGTCTGCGCCCTTCGAGGCTCGGCCGCAGGCGGCCTCGCACCTCAGGACACCGGGTGAGTGATGGCTGAGCTGCCTCTGCGATCACTGGCCGATCGCGTCGCGGCCTTACCTGCTCTGGCCGCAGCGCTGGCCGAGGAGGCCCGCGAGACCTCGCTGCGCGGGCCGGCCGCCCTGCGCCCGTTCGTCGCGCACGCGCTGAGCCGGCGCGCCGGCCCGGTCGTCGTGGTCACGGCCACCGCGCGGGAGGCCGAGTCCGCCGCTGCCGTGCTGCGCGAGACGGTCGGCACCGACGCGGTTGCCGAGTTCCCGGCTTGGGAGACCCTGCCGCACGAACGCCTGTCGCCGCGCTCGGACACCGTGGGCCGCCGCCTGGCGACCCTGCGTCGCCTGGTCCATCCCGAAGACGGAGAGCAGCTGCGCGCCATCGTCGCGCCGATCCGTTCGATCCTGCAGCCGCAGGTCAGGGGCCTGGCCGACCTGCGCCCTGTCGCTCTCGCGCCCGGTGACGACTATGAGTTGGACGCCTTCGTGCGCGACCTGGCCGGTGCCGCCTACGCGCGCGTCGACCTCGTTGAACGGCGCGGCGAGTTCGCGGTGCGCGGCGGCATCGTCGATGTCTTCCCGCCGACCGCCGATCACCCCGTCCGCGTCGAGTTCTGGGGCGACACGGTGGAGGAGTTGCGCGAGTTCTCCGTCGCCGACCAGCGCTCGCTGGAGCCGGTCGAGCGGCTGTGGGCACCGCCGTGCCGCGAACTGCTGCTGACCGACGAGGTCCGTGCCCGCGCTCGCGCGCTGGCCGAATCCCATCCGCCCCTAGCCGAGATGCTGACCAAGATCGGGGAGGGTCATGCCGTCGAGGGCATGGAGTCCCTGGCACCCGTGCTTGCAGGCGAGATGGAGCTGCTGGTCGACCTGCTGCCCGGCGGTGCCTCGATCCTGCTGTGCGACCCCGAGCGGGTGCGCGCACGGGCACACGATCTCGTCGCCACGAGCGAGGAGTTCCTGCAGGCGTCCTGGGCGGCCGCCGCGACCGGCGCGCAGGCCCCCATCGACCTGCGTTCGGCCGCCTTCCGCAGCCTGGACGAAGTGCGCGAGCACGCGCTCGGTCTAGGCCACCTGTGGTGGGGGCTGACACCGTTCGGTCTCGATGAGGGACTGGGCCACGGATCGGGCGAACACGACCCCCCCTCCTATGAACTCAGCGTCGAGGAGGCACCCGAGCTGCGCGGCGATCTCGGCGGGGCGGCTGCGGCGATCCGCCGCTGGCACGCCGGCGGCCTGGAGGCCGTCATCATCGTACCGGGCCACGGCCAGGCGCAGCGCACGCTCGAATGGCTGGCCGAGGCCGACCTCGTGGGCAGCACCGATGCCGAGACGTCGGCCGGCGTCGTGCGGGTGCTGTGCGCCGAGCTGGAGCACGGTTTCGTCGCGCCGGAGTTGAACCTGGCCGTTCTCACCCACCACGACCTCGTCGGCCAGCGCGCCGCCGAGCGCGCTACGCGGTCGGCGATGCCCGCCCGCCGCCGCAAGCAGGTCGATCCGCTCGAACTCACGCCGGGCGATCCGGTGGTCCACGAGCAGCACGGTGTGGGCCGCTACGTCGAACTGGTCAACCGGGTCGTGCAGGGTGCGGCGCGCGAGTACCTCGTCATCGAGTACGCGCCGAGCAAGCGCGGCCAGCCCGGCGACCGGTTGTTCGTGCCGATGGACCAGCTCGACCAGGTCAGCCGGTACATCGGCGGCGAGAACCCGTCGCTGGACAAGATGGGCGGCGCGGACTGGACGCAGCGCAAGAACAAGGCGCGCAAGGCCGTCCGGCAGATCGCGGGAGAGCTCATCAAGCTCTACGCGGCTCGGCAGTCGACCAAGGGGCACGCCTTCGGCCCGGACACGCCGTGGCAGCGCGAGCTGGAGGACTCCTTCGCGCACGTCGAGACGCCCGACCAGCTCGTCACGATCATCGACGTCAAGCGCGACATGGAGCGCAGCGTGCCGATGGACCGGCTCGTGTGCGGCGACGTCGGCTACGGCAAGACCGAGATCGCGGTGCGTGCGGCGTTCAAGGCGATCCAAGATGGCAAGCAGGTCATCTTGCTCGTGCCGACCACCTTGCTCGTGCAGCAGCACCATGCGACGTTCGCCGAGCGGTTCGGGCAGTTCCCGGTGACGATCCGGCCGCTGTCGCGGTTCCAGTCCGATAAGGAGTCCAAAGAGACTCTCGACGGCCTGGCCGACGGCACTGTCGACATGGTTATCGGTACCCACCGCCTGTTGCAGCCGGGCGTACAGATCAAGGACCTGGGCCTGGTCATCGTCGACGAGGAGCAGCGTTTTGGCGTGGAGCACAAGGAGGCGCTCAAGCATCTGCGCGCCGCCGTCGACGTGCTGAGCATGTCCGCCACGCCGATCCCGCGCACGCTGGAGATGGCGATCACCGGTATCCGCGAGATGTCGACTATCGCCACCCCGCCGGAGGAGCGCCACCCGGTGCTGAGTTTCGTCGGCGCGTACGAGGATCAGCAGGTCGTCGCCGCGATCCGCCGCGAGCTGCTGCGCGAAGGTCAGGCGTTCTACATCCACAACCGGGTGCAGAGCATCGACAAGACCGTCGCCCGGCTGAACGAGCTGGTGCCGGAGGCCCGCATCGCCGGGGCACACGGGCAGATGAGCGAGTCCGAACTCGAGCGGGTCATGGTCGACTTCTGGGAGAAGCGCTACGACGTGCTCGTCTGCACGACGATCGTCGAGTCGGGCCTGGACGTGTCGAACGCGAACACGATGATTATCGAGCGCGCCGACGTGCTGGGCCTGTCGCAGCTGCACCAGCTGCGCGGTCGCGTGGGGCGCGGCAGCGAGAGGGCGTACGCCTACTTCCTGTATCCGCCGGAAAAGCCCTTGACGGAGACTGCGCACGACCGGCTCGCCACTATCGCGCAGCACTCCGAACTCGGCGGCGGCATGGCCGTGGCGATGAAGGACCTGGAGATCCGCGGCGCGGGCAATCTGCTCGGCGGCGAGCAGTCCGGGCACATCGCCGACGTCGGCTTCGACTTGTACGTGCGGCTCGTGGGGGAGGCGGTCGCGGAGTTCCGCGGCGAGGCCGAGCCGCAGCGGCGCGAGGTCAAGATCGAGCTGCCGATCGAGGCGCATCTGCCGACCGGCTACGTGCCCAGCGAGCGGCTGCGGCTGGAGGTCTACAAGCGGCTGTCGGCGGTGGTCTCGACCGAGGAGATCACCGAACTGCGCGCCGAACTGGTGGACCGGTACGGCGAGCCGCCGGAGGTCACCGAGACGCTGTTGGAGGTGGCGCGGCTGCGGGTCGCGGTGGCCGGCAGCGGCATCGAGGAGATCACCAGCGCGGGCGCAAATGTCCGGTTCGGCGGCGTGACGCTGCCCGATTCGGCCCAGATGAGGCTGCGGCGGATCTACCCCAAGAGCCTGTACAAGCCGGTGACGAACACCGTGCTCGTGCCGCGCCCGCGGACCTCGGGCATCGGCGGCAAGCCGCTGGCCGGCCGGGAACTGTTGGAGTGGACCCGCCTCGTCGTCGACACCCTCGCCGGTTGACGACCGCAATCAGGTCCCGCGAGGAACGAGTGAGCCGGGTCCTGAGGTGCCCCGACGAAGGAGGGGCCTCGAAGGGCGAAGCCTGCGGTGGTGGGGTCCCTTCGGATATGCCGCGCTCGCACCTCAGGGACCAGCCGTCGGCACGCAACCCGAATTGATCAGTACTTCCCTCGGCGTAGTGCCGGCTCGCGGTCATCGGGCACCCGGCCCGGTGAGGTCGCCCTGCGCGAGCGTGGGGCTGGCCCTCGGGTGGACAATGGGTGCATGCCTGACCTGCGCTCCCGGACGTCCACCCACGGACGCATGATGGCCGGTGCCCGCGCCCTGTGGCGGGCCACCGGCATGACCGACGACGATTTCGGCAAGCCCATCGTCGCCATCGCGAACAGCTTCACCCAGTTCGTCCCCGGTCACGTCCACCTCAAGGACATGGGCGCGCTCGTCGCCGAATCGGTCGCCGAGGCCGGTGGCGTGGGCCGCGAGTTCAACACCATCGCGGTCGACGACGGCATCGCCATGGGCCACGCCGGCATGCTCTACTCGCTGCCCAGCCGTGAGCTGATCGCCGACGCGGTGGAGTACATGGTCAACGCGCACTGTGCCGACGTGCTCGTGTGCATTTCCAACTGCGACAAGATCACCCCCGGCATGCTGCTGGCGGCGCTGCGGCTCAACATCCCCACGGTGTTCGTCTCCGGCGGCCCCATGGAGGCCGGCAAGACCGTCGCCGTCGAGGGCGTCGTGCGCGACAAGCTCGACCTCGTCGACGCTATGGTCGCGGCCTCCAACGACAACATCACCGACGCTCAGCTTGACACCATCGAGCGGTCCGCCTGCCCCACCTGCGGCTCCTGCTCGGGCATGTTCACCGCGAACTCGATGAACTGCCTGACCGAGGCCATCGGCCTGGCGCTGCCCGGAAACGGCTCCACCCTGGCCACCCACGCGGCGCGCAAGGCGCTGTTCCAAGAGGCCGGGCGCCTCGCGGTCGACCTGGCCGGCCGCTACTACGGCAAGGACGACGACTCGGTCCTGCCGCGCAATATCGCGACGAAGTCCGCCTTCGAGAACGCCGTCGCGCTCGATGTCGCGATGGGCGGCTCGACCAACACCGTCCTGCACCTGCTGGCGGCGGCCCGCGAGGCCGAACTCGACTTCCACGTCGACGACATCGACGCGATCAGCCGCCGGGTGCCGTGCGTGTCGAAGGTCGCGCCGAACAGCCCCAAGTACTACATGGAGGACGTCCACCGCGCCGGCGGCATCCCCGCGATCATGGGCGAGCTGGACCGGGCGGGCATCCTCAACCGAGACGTTCACGCGGTTCATGCCGAGAACCTCGACGTCTGGCTCGGGGCATGGGACGTCCGCGGCGGCAGCCCGACGCAGCAGGCGCTGGAGCTGTTCCACGCCGCGCCGGGCGGGGTGCGCACGACCGAGCCGTTCTCGACCGAGAACCGCTGGGTGAGCCTGGACACCGATCCGATGGAGGGCTGCATCCGCGATGTCGAGCACGCCTACACCGCCGACGGCGGCCTCGCGATCTTGTCGGGCAACATCGCCCCGGCCGGCTGCGTGGTCAAGACCGCAGGCGTGCCGGAGGCGATCTGGACGTTCACCGGTACCGCGAAGGTCTACGAGTCCCAGGACGATGCCGTGTCGGCCATCTTGGGCAAGAAGGTCGAGGCCGGTGATGTGGTGGTGATCCGCTACGAGGGTCCCAAGGGCGGTCCGGGCATGCAGGAGATGCTGTATCCGACGTCGTTCCTCAAGGGTCGCGGGCTGGGCCAGGCGTGCGCGCTCATCACCGACGGCCGGTTCTCCGGCGGCACCTCGGGCCTGTCTATCGGCCACGTCTCCCCGGAGGCGGCCTCGGGCGGCCTGATCGCACTGGTCGAGGACGGCGACGAGATCGCCATCGATATCCCGAACCGGTCCATCGAGCTGGTGGTGGACGACGCGGAACTGGCGCGTCGTCGTCAGGCGCAGGAGGCCCGCGAGAAGCCGTACACGCCGCTCGACCGTGACCGTCCGGTCTCGGCGGCGCTGCGTGCCTACGCCTCGATGGCGACCTCGGCCTCCGACGGTGCCTACCGCCTGGTGCCGTGAGTTCAGCGCCGGACGGTGTGGCCGACCTCGCGGAGGTCATGGCGCGGCTGCGGCGCGAGTGCGCGTGGACGGCCGCGCAGACGCACGAGTCGTTGACGCGCTACCTCTTGGAGGAGGCGCACGAGGTGCTGGCGGCGCTGGACTCCGGCGACCTCGCGCATTTCCAGGACGAACTGGGCGACCTGCTGTTCCAGGTGGTCTTCCATGCGCGTATCGCCGAGGAGGGCAGTGAGGGAGCCTTCGATCTCGGTGACGTCGCGCAGGGCATCGCCGACAAACTGCGCCGCCGTAACCCGCACGTGTTCGGCGACGGCAAGGCCCGCACGTCGGAGGAGATCGACGCGGCATGGCAGGCGGTCAAGGCCCAGGAGGCGACCCGCGCGTCGGTCCATGACGGCATCCCGCCGACCCTCCCTGCGCTGATGTACGCCGACAAGGTGCTCAAGCGCCTTGGCGACCCGGAGGTGACCGGCGACGACCTCGGCTCCCGCCTCCTGGCCCTCGTCGCCGAAGCCCGCGCCGCCGGTCTCGACCCCGAGACCGAACTCCGCCGCACCGTCCGAGCACTCCCGGAGGGTTGACCAGATCGGCCTGGTCAACCTGGCTGGATCGATCTACTCTGGAGGCATGAGCCTCACCGTCAATGTTCAGGACGCCAAGACCCGGCTGTCGGAGCTGCTTAAGCGTGTTGAGGCGGGTGAGGGCGTCGTGATTGCCCGTGCGGGGCATCCGATCGCCGAACTGCGGCCGGTGCGGCCGACGCGCCCCGTGTTCGGGATGTTCGCCGACCTCGGCCCGGTGCCCGACGACGCCTTCGATCCGCTGTCCGATGATGAACTCGCAGATTGGGAGTCCGTGGGGGATGCCGATCCATTGACGAGCGGTTCGTCGGCCCGATGAGACTTCTGCTCGACACCCACGTCCTGGTCTGGCTCGCCCAGGAGCCTGGTCGTGTGCCCGCTGCGGTCGTGGAGGCGGTCGAGAGTGCCGATGAGCGCTGGGTGGGTGCTGCGACCGCCTACGAGATCACCTACAAAGCGCGGTTGGGCAAACTGCCGCGTGGGCGGGTCATCATGGACGGTTGGGAGCCTCTTATCGCTGCCATGATGGTGCGGGAGTTGCCGCTCGAAGCCGCCGACATGGCCCGCGCCGGTGGGCTGGAGTGGGATCACCGCGACCCCTTCGATCGCATGTTGGTCGCGCAGGCCCAGCGTGGCGGGTTGGTCCTGGTGACTGCTGACGAACGGATCCGAGAGTTCGAGAATGTGAGGACGCTCTGGGCCTGACGCGGCCTGAGCAGGCCCGCACTAGGCTGGACCCCGCACGTCCCCTTATTTTCTGCGCTAGGAGAATCATGGCCAGCATCGAAGCCGTCGGAGCGCGCGAGATCCTCGACTCGCGCGGCAACCCCACCGTCGAGGTCGAGGTGGCCCTCGATGACGGCAGCATCGGCCGCGCCGCAGTCCCGTCGGGCGCGTCGACCGGCCAGTTCGAGGCCGTCGAGTTGCGCGACGGCGACGAGCGCTACCTGGGCAAGGGCGTCCTGAAGGCCGTCGCGGGCGTCAACGGCGACCTCGGTCAGTCCATCGTCGGCTTCGACGCCGACGACCAGCGCGCCGTCGACAACGCCCTGCGCGACGCCGACGGCACCCCCAACAAGGCCACCTTCGGTGCCAACGCCATCCTCGGCATCTCGCTGGCCACCGCGCATGCGGCCGCCGAGTCGGCCAACCTGCCGCTGTTCCGCTACGTCGGCGGCCCCAACGCGCACGTTCTGCCGGTGCCGATGATGAACATCCTCAACGGCGGCGCGCACGCCGACTCCAACGTCGACATCCAGGAGTTCATGATCGCGCCCATCGGCGCGCCGACCTTCGCCGACGCCCTCCGCCAGGGTGCCGAGGTCTACCACGCGCTCAAGAGCGTGCTCAAGGCCGACGGCCTGTCCACCGGCCTCGGCGACGAGGGCGGCTTCGCCCCGAACCTGCCGTCCAACCGCGCCGCCCTCGACCTCATCGCGAAGGCCGTCGAGAAGGCGGGCCTCGCCCTCGGCTCCGACATCGCGCTCGCGCTCGACGTCGCCGCCACCGAGTTCTGCGCCGACGGCACGTACACCTTCGAGGGTGCAGGCAAGAGTGCCGAGGAGATGACCGCCTACTACGCCGAACTGGTCGACGCCTACCCGATCGTGTCCATCGAGGACCCGCTCGACGAGGAAGACTGGGACGGCTGGAAGACCATCACTGCCGAACTCGGATCGAAGACCCAGCTCGTCGGCGACGACCTGTTCGTCACCAACGTCGAGCGTCTGTCGCGCGGCATCGCCGAGGGCGCGGGCAACGCCATGCTTGTCAAGGTCAACCAGATCGGCTCGCTCAGCGAGACTCTGGACGCCGTCGAGCTGGCCCACCGCGCGGGCTTCGCCAACATGATGAGCCACCGTTCGGGCGAGACGGAGGACGTCACCATCGCCGACCTCGCCGTCGCCACCAACTGCGGGCAGATCAAAACCGGGGCGCCGGCCCGCTCGGACCGCGTCGCCAAGTACAACCAGCTGCTGCGCATCGAGGAGCTGCTCGGCTCGGCCGCGAGCTACGCGGGCGCTGCGGCGTTCCCGCGCCTGTCGCTCTGAGTCCGATGGCGACGAGGCAGCGCGGTTCGACCGGTCCGGGGCGGGGCACCTCGTCGTCGGCCCGGCCCGCGCGGTCCTCGCGCCCCGGCCGCAAAGAGGCGGCGCGCCCGGACGGCTCGGGTGGGTCACGTTTTACCGCGCGGGCTTTCGTCATGCTCATCGTCATGGTGCTGCTGATCGCCTCGTACACGGCGTCTTTTCGCACCTGGTGGCAGCAGCGCCAAGAGATGCACGCGACGCAGTTGCAGATCGAGGCGAGCAAGGACGCTATCGACGAACTCAAGGACGACGCCCGGCGCTGGGACGATCCCGCCTACGTCGAGCAGCAGGCCCGCGACCGCTTCGGCTGGGTCATGCCCGGTGAGGTCGGCTATCGGGTGATCGACGCCGACGGTGAGGTCGAAGGCGACGTACCGCAGCTGTCCGAGCCGCCGAGCGACGATTCCCCGCAGTGGTACGACCAGCTGTGGCGCAGCGTCGAGGTGGCCGGGCAGGAGCCGGTCGAGCCGACGAAGCCGGCCGAGACGCCCGACGCGCCGCTGCAGGATGCGGGGTAACGCGATGGATGTCGTGCCGCCGAGCGCAGAAGACCTGGCCGCGATCCGCGAACAACTGGGCCGGCCTCCGCGCGGGGTCGTGACCGTGGCCGCGCGCTGCCCGTCGGGTCACCCCGCAGTCGTGATGACCGAACCGCGCCTGCCCGACGGCACGCCGTTCCCGACGTTGTACTACCTGACCTGCCCACGCCTGGCGGGGGCCATCGGCACGTTGGAGGCGTCCGGGGTCATGGCCGACATGACCCAGCGGCTCGCCGAGGACGCCGATCTGGCGGCGGCATACCGCGCGGCGCACGAGTCGTACCTGGCCGAGCGTGAGGCCATCGGTCATGTGCCGGAGATCGACGGCATCAGCGCCGGCGGGATGCCGACCCGCGTCAAGTGCCTGCATGTTCTCGTGGGCCATGCCCTCGCCAAGGGTCCGGGCGTGAATCCGCTCGGCGACGAGGCCGTGGCCATGCTGGGCGACTACTGGGGCCACTCCGCCTGCGCCCGTTCGTAGGGATAAGCCGACCCCGGTAGCCGCGGCGGTTGGGTCATTTCGTCCTTAGTGGGTGAGGGTGGGGGTGGCTTGGGTGGTGGTGAGGGTGGTGGGTGGTCCGGGTGCGGTGATGGGGGTGGTGAGGTGTTGGGTTGGTCCGTCGTCGGTGGTGTAGGTGATGTGGTAGGTGGTGTCGACGC
>NZ_JASGDU010000062.1:0-57962 GCF_047607065.1 Aeromicrobium sp. | reverse complement strand
CGCGACCGCATACCCGCGCCCCCGCTCGCGTGCGGCCCGGCCCACCTGCCGCCACGGGATCGACGCCGGCGACAGCACCGCGACCGGTCGCCGCCACCACGGCACGCTCTTGCGCATCCGGGTGAGCGCCGTCTCAACATCGGCCCAATACGCCTCGACCTCCTCGGGCGTCGGATCGGCCGGCCCGAACACGTGCTGGTCGGCCACCGTGGCCAGCGCCGGGGCGCCGGTGTCGGGGAACCGTTCGCCCAGCAACGTCCCGTTCTCGTAGCGCGTGTTGCTGTGCGGGAGCCGCACGCCGAGGTCGCGGGCGCGGTCGGTGACCTCGCGCCAGCCGCCGCTCAGTCGCACCGCCGGGTCCTCGGCGTTGCGCCGCGCACGGCGCCGCAGCAGTTTGACCACCAGCAGGCCCCACAACGGCGACAGCAGCAGGATCTTCAGCAGGTCGAAGATCACCCCGACAATGGTCATCAGCAGGCCCCACAGGTCGAAGCCCTCGTCTCCGCCGGCACCCTGCGGCGGCGGCTGCTCGGCCTGCTGCGGGTCCTCCGGCACCTGCGGCGGCTGCGGGATGTACGGCTGCGGAACCGGATCGGGTTCCTCCTGCTGTTCCTTGAGGATCTGATCGTCCGGCGGCGTCGGCGTGAGCGGAACCCACCCCAGCCCCTCCAGATGGACCTCCACCCAGGCATGCATGTCGTCGCCGCGCACCACGCCGCCAGACGGCACCACGGCACCGATGACGACCCGCGAGGGGATCGCCCGGTCTTGCAGCGCCACCCCGAGGGCGGCCGCGTACTGCTCGTCGTTGCCGACGATCTCGCGCGGCTTAGCGGTCAGGTCGGAGATCCGTTTGAGTCCGTGACCGGCCGGGGACGGGTACCCCGTGGGCTTGCCGTCGCTGTAGAAGCCGCGCTCGTGGAACTGGCTGGCGAGATACTGCGCCAGCGCGCCCTCGTTGGACGGCAGCTGCTTCTCGCCGAGCCAACGGTCCACGAGTTTGTCGAGGTTCTCCGGCACCTGTTCGGGCCATTCGATGTGGTCGCCTTGGGCTGCGGCGGCCGCCTCGATCTCCTTGTCCGAATACGTCTGCGGCAGCACCGTCTCGTAGACGTAGGTGGCTCCCGGTTCGAGTCCGCCGACCTGGGCCACGGTGCCGGTAGCGTGGTTGTAGAGGACTGAGGTCGCCAGTTGCGCGTCGACGTCGCCGTCGGCGTTGCGCACGGTCACCCGCTCGGTCTGGCCGATGGACGGCACCCAGACGCCGCTGAACTTGTCGATGGTGACCTCGACCGTGCTGGCCTTGGCCGACGCGGGACGGTCCTGGAGCCGGACGAACGTGCCCGAGGCGTCGCCGTTTCCGGCACCGCCGGTGACGTTCCAGACGATGCCGTCGTACATATCCATCGTGGCGACGCGCACGAGGCTGCCGGACTCGACGCCGTCGACGCTGAACAGCTTGACCTGCTTGAGGTTCGTCTGGTCGGCGTAGGCGCGGAACTTCGACAGCGGGCTGGGGTAGTCGCGCGGATCGAACGGCGGGGTAACGTAGTCGCGCAGGACCTGGCGGTCGTCTCCGGCGGTGACGGCGGTGAGTCCGACCGCGCCGACGGTGACCACGGCGAGGGTCGCTGCGGCCAGCACGATGCGTCGCATCCAGGCCGCCTTGACGTGCCGCATGGCCCGCCACCGGGTCCACATCAGCAGGGCCAGCGCGAGCACGACCCCTCGGGTCAAGGTGAGGTCCGACATCGCATCGCCGAAGGCGGCCGAGGCCACGAATACTGCGGCGATGACGCCTGCGGCGGCACCCGGCCACCGGCTGCGCCACAGCAGGACGCCGGCGAGCACCCCGCCGAGCAGACCGATGACGAACGGCACGATCAGGACGCCGCCGACCGAGCCGAGGGGTGCCACCAGGGTCAGCGAGTCCCGCCAGGAGTCGACGATCCCGGTGAGGAGTTCGCGCATGGCATCGAGCGAGGGGAGGACCGTGGCGGCGGCCAACTGCGGGGTGGCCAACGCGGGACCGAGCAGGAAGTACGCCACGGTCAGGGCCAGGGCGGTCAGCCAGGGGCCGAGCCGGTAGACCCGTGAGGCGAGCGCGACCAGCGACCCGAGCAGCAGGCCGCCACCGGCGGCGACCAGCCAGCGCCATCCGCCATAGGCGTCGGCCAGCGGGCTGGCGGCGACGATGCCGAGGGCGAGCAGGGCCAGCACGTCGACCACGGCGAGCCGCAGCGACAGGCCGGTGTTCGAGGCACCGCCGGTGCGGATCGTGCGGGCGCGTTCGGTGTTGCCCCGTCCGGTGCGGGAGTTCTCAGTCATGTCCGTACTCCTGTCCCGTGGCGGGTGGCTCCCCCGGGCTGCCTGTGGAAAAGCAGGTGCGCCAAACGGCAACACGTGGTGTCCTCGGCCTATGGCTGCCGTCTATCTCCTCCGGTGCGCCGACGGCACGTACTACGTCGGCAGCACCCGCAACCTGTCGCACCGCCTCCAGCAGCACGCCTGCGGCAAGGGAAGCGCCTACACCAGCACTCGCCTGCCGGTCGAACTCGTGTGGGCTTATGAAACCGACCGCATCATCGACGCCTACGGGTGGGAACGACGTATTCACGGCTGGTCCCGCGCCAAGAAGGAAGCGCTCATTCGCGGTGACTTCGAGTTGCTCCCGTCGCTGTCGAGCCGCCGAGGCGGGCGTCCGCAGGGTTAGTCCGGTGGCGGGTCCCTTCGAGGCTCCTTCGTCGCACCTCAGGGACCGGGGACCGGTGGCTGAGGTGCGCAGGCCGCCCGCGGCCGAAGCCTCGAAGCCACCTCGCGCACGTCCCTTCGAGGCTCGCTCGTTCCTCGCTCGCACCTCAGGGACCGGGTGGCCCGGTCGTCCCTTCGAGGAGCCTCGAAGCCACCTCAGGGGCCGGGGATGGCGGCCGGTCATGTGGCCAGCCTTCGCATGGTGGAGGGGAGATCGTCGAGGCTGCCGAGGGTCGCCACGTCGAGATCACCCATCGGCGCAATCGTGGTCTGATCCCCCAGCCGGGACTTCACGACGATGGTCCGCACGTCGACCGGCAGGAACCGCCGCGCCCGGCGCACCTCGGCCGCCTCCACAATGGATCCGCACACGATCACGGCCACGCTCGCACCGTCGACCTCGCGGGCCAGCCGCCGCACCACCTCCGACAGCCGAGGCGCCTGACGCTCGAACTCGACGCCCGAGAGCTGGTCGAGCAGCTGCCGCGGCGTCGGCGTCCTCAGGCGGCTGACCGACGTGGCCGCCGTCAGCGTCTGCCCCTCCCCGAGGCACTGAATGCCCAGCGACCCGGCAATCGACACGGCCGTCTCGAACTCGTCGTCGCTGGCGTAGTCGTCGAGGCGGGTGCTGAGCGCGACGAGCAGATGCGAGCGCCGCGTCTCCTCGAACTGGCGCACCATGAGCATGCCGGTCTTGGCCGTCGACTTCCAGTGGATGTAACGCCGGTCGTCGCCGGGCACGTACTGGCGCAGCGCGTGGAAGGCGACATCGCTGTCGGTGAGTTTGCGGACCGTCTGGCCTTCGAGGTCGCGGATCAGGCCGGTGGCCGACCCCTCGATACGGACGGTGCGCGGATGCACGTAGAGCAGGTGGTCGTCGGTGAGGTTCTGCTCGCGGCGCAGCAGGCCGAAGGGGTCGGTCCGCACCGACAGCACCGGTCCGACCGTGAGCACGGCGCGGCGCTGCGTGGGGATCGCGAACAGGTCTTCGTGCTCGCCTCCGGCGGGCAGTGACGGCAGCTCGAAGGCGGCGCTTGCCGACCCGACCGGTAGTTCGATGGTCAGCGGGAGGCTGCGGCGTTTGGAGGCGTTGGTCAGCAGCAGGCGGCCGTTGGCGCGCTCGCCCACGACCACCCGGTCGCGGTTGAGGTCAAGTTCGGCGGCGAGCTGGTGGCGTCCGATGACGAACAGCGCGCACACGGCCAGCAGGGTCAGGCCGATCCAGAAGCCGGCGACGGCTTCGGTCCAGTCCAGCCGCCAGCCCAGCAGCCCTGCGGCCACGGCGAACAGCAGCACCACGACGGCACCGGGGGTGATGACCTCGGTGACCGGACGTAGTCGTGTGCGGATTCCGGTGGTGTGGTCGGCGAGCCAGGCGCGCGCGTCGAGTAGTCGATTGACTGCGGTGCGGCGCGCCCCGACCGCGCGCCGCGCGATCACCGATTCAGTCATCGGAGAACCTCCCGTACGTCCCTTCGCCCTTCGAGGCCGCTCCTTCGTCGCGGCACCTCAGGACCCGGCTCGCAAGCTCGCACCTCAGGGACCGGGTCCGCCGAACCCGGTCCCTGAGGTGCGACGAGGAACGAGGAGCCTCGAAGGGACGCTCCCGCAGACCGGTCATACGGCGGCGCGCTCCTGGGGGGCGACCTCGGTGTCGAGGATGCGCTGCACGATCTTCTCCGTGGTGGCTCCGCGGAACTCCTCTTCGGGGTCGAGCACCATGCGGTGCGCGAAGATGGAGACGGCCAGCGACTTGATGTCGTCGGGCAGCACGTAGTTGCGGCCCGAGGCGGCGGCCCAGGCCTTGCTGGCGCGCACGAGCGCCAAACCAGCGCGGACCGAGCAGCCGAGTTGCACCTCGGGGGCTTCGCGGGTCTGCTCGACCAGGCGGGAGACGTAGTCGACCACGGCCTCGTCGATGTGGACCAGGGCGGCCATGTCGATCATCGAGGCGACCGCGTCGGTGGTGATGATCGCGCTCAGTCCCTTGGCGCTGGCCTTGGTGCCGACGCCGGTGAGGATGCGCATGGTCGAGGCGTGGTCGGGGTAGCCGAGCGAGGTCTTCATCAGGAAGCGGTCGAGCTGGGCCTCGGGCAGCCGGTAGGTGCCTGCCTGCTCGATGGGGTTCATGGTGGCGACGACCATGAACGGTCGACCGACGGGGTAGGTGGTGCCGTCGACGGTGACCTGGCCTTCCTCCATGACCTCCAGCAGCGCCGATTGGGTCTTGGGCGAGGCGCGGTTGATCTCGTCGGCGAGGACGATGTTGGCGAAGATCGGCCCTTGGTGGAACTCGAAGCGCTGGCTCTTCTGGTCGAAGATGGTCACGCCGGTGACGTCGCCGGGGAGCAGGTCGGGCGTGAACTGGATGCGGTTCTGTTTGCCGTGGACGGTCTGGGCCATAGCGCGGGCCAGGGAGGTCTTGCCGGTGCCGGGGTAGTCCTCCAGCAGCAGGTGGCCCTCGGCGAGCAGGCAGGTCAGGGCGAGCTGCACCTGTCGGGTCTTGCCAACGACGGCCTGCTCGACGTTGCCGACCATCTGGCCGAACGTCGAGGCAAACCACTGGGATTGTTCAGGAGTGAGTGTCATGGGGTTCCTTTACTGAGAAGTTGAGGGATTCCTTTTTCCAGGCGAGCGGTTCCCGGTCATTGAGGCGCGAGCGAGGAACGAGCGAGCCTCGAAATGATCCGGATAGCGGGCCGCTGATTGGGTCCCTTCGAGGCTCCGGCCGCAGGCGGCCTACGCACCTCAGGGACCGGCCTCCGAGTTTGCGTCATGGTCAACACGGATCCTGGTCGCCGACCGTGTATTGCAATACCTGACTACCCTTCGCGAAATGGATACCTACCGAACCACAATATCCGGTGTACCAATATTCGTCAGTATAAGTGCCTTTACCATTGGAACCGACGTTGAAGGTAATGGGATAGTCCTCCCAGCCATCGGCGGTAACCGTATATGTTCCCGGATCAAAGTTCTTGACACTGAACTGAATCCATCTGCATGAACCCAACCGCGCATCCGGGACTGTGCAATTTTCTGTTGGCGTCGGCGCCTCGGGGAACGACACCGTCACCGAGCCAATCGGCTCGTCCTCGGTGGTGGCGGAGCGAGTGACCGTTTCGGAACGCTGTCCCTCGGAATCCACCGCGACCACCGTGATCTTCTTCGTCTTGCTGTACCCGTATTCGCAGTTAAGACCCCCGTGTCCGTGTCGGTGCTGCTCCAGCAGTCCTGCAACGTGACCTCCAGGTGGACCTCGCGGCCATTAGCTGACGGCTCCGTCCACGAGTAATCGATCGACGTTCCCGACGCACTGGCCGAAGCGCCCGGCGTCCGAACCGGCCCGTACGGCGAGATCGTGGCGCTATTGGAGCGATCCCCGGGCACCTCCCGACCACCGTCGGACGAATCTTCCTTGCTGATCGGCACCATCGTGTAGGTCTTCGTCGAATTCGATCCGAAACACACCTTGGCCGAAGTACTAGCGTTCTCGGCTTGCGTCGGCGCATTGATCCGCGCATCACCGCCTCGCCACTCGACCGAGTAGGCCACCACCGGGCGACCCCCGTTGTCTTTCGGCGTCGTGAAATTGATGGTCACGCATGCATTATTCGACGCATCGTATTCGTCGCCGTGACCGGTGATCTTGGGTGCGCTGGCCGGACCATACGGATTGACGGCATTCGACTTAGCGCTGGGATCGGAATATCCGGCCCTGTTCTCGGCCTCGACGCTGAAGGAATAGTCGACGCCATTGTCGACGTTGTCGTATTGCTTACTCGTCTGCCCCGCCGAGATCTCCTCCACCTTCCACTGCGCACCGTCGCGATACGTGACGAGCCGGTAGCCGCTGATCGGGTCGCCGTTGTCCTTCGGCGCGACCCAGGTGGCCTTGATCGTCTTGCCGTCACCCTTCGTTCCGCTATTGGGCGCAGTCGCGGTCGGCGCGGCCATCTTCGTCGGCTTGCCGAACGGGGCCACCGCAGCCGACGAGGGAGAGAACTGCTGCTGCGTCGGCGTCTTGTTGATCGCGCGAATCTGGAACTGATACGTCTTGCCGTTCTCCAGCCCGCCCCACGTGTACGAGGTGGCACCACCGCTGACCGTCTGCGTCTGCCCCGACCCCACCAGTTTGATCTCGTACGAACTGATCTCCGAACCCTCGTTGCCCGGCTTGGTCCACGACAGCGACAACTGCTTGTCCATCTTCTTCGGCTCGTCGGCGATCTGCGGCGGTGCCATGACGTCCGGCATCTTGTCCGGCGTCACCGGCGACGAAGCCGCCGACGGGTCGCTCTCACCGATCTTGTTCACCGCGACCACCGTGAAGGTGTACTGATCGCCGGGGTTCAACCCCTCCAGCGTGCAGGTCGTGGACTGGCACTCCTGGCTGAAGCCGTTCGACCCGCTCACCTTGTACGACGTGATCGGGGCACCCCGGTCGTTCGGTGCCGACCACGTGAGCACCGCCGAACGCGCCTCCGTCGTCGTCACCTGCGGCTTGCCCGGTGCCTCCGGGCGGCCCGCGACGATCACCTTCGCCCGGCCGACCACATCGCGCACGCTGTCGCCCGACGCATCGGACACGGTGAACTTGACCGTCACCACGCCCGAAGTGTCCTTCTTCGGCGTCACCGTGATCTTCGTGCCGCTGACATCCGGGCTACTCGCGTCACCGCCCTCAAGACCCACACTCGACAACTTCAGCGACTCGTCCGGATACGGGTTGGTCGCATAGTCGGCCACGTCGATGGTGATCGCCTCGCCCGCCGTGCCCTCCAGCTCGATCGGCGCGATCCGCACCAGCGGCCTGGCCGTCGACGAGATCGTCACCAGCACCTGCCCCGACACCTCGGCGGTGCCGTCCGACACGGTGATGTCGACCGTGCCGGTATCACCCGGCTTCGCCTCGTCATTGGCCGTCACACTCAGCGTCGAACCGCTCGTGATCTCCGCCGACAACGGCCCGTCCGACGCCGCCACCTCGAACGACAGTTTGTCTTTGTTGGCGTCCTTGGCCGCCGGCTGCAACGGCAGCTCGGCCGCCTTGCCGTCATCGGCCACCGTCATCGTCAGATTGCGGAACGTCGGCGGCACATTGTCGACCGGCGTCACATCGATGGGGATCGTCAACAGCGAGGTCAGCCCGTCCGGGTCGTTCAGGCTCTCGCCGTCAGTCACCTCGAAGGTGATCGACGCCGGCCCCACGTAATCCTTCTCCGGGGTGAAGACCAGCTTCGTGTCGTCGCCCTCGACATTCAACGCGCTGCCGTCGTCGTGCTGAGCGTCGAAGGTGTCGGTCGTCGTCAGGATCGGCGTGCGCCCCGGCCGCACCAGCACGTAGGAGTCCAGGTCGATCGTCAACGGCGTGTTCGCCTTCGTCGTCGCCGGAATCTTCTCGGGATCGAGCGCCGGCGGCGCGCTGTTCGTACCCGAGACGAACACGAAACCGAACGCCTCCTGGTCGTCGCCGTCGGTGACCTTGTAGACCACCACCTGATCGGTCTCGGCCAGCGTCACCTCGATCTTGCGGCCCTTAACCCGCGACACGTCACCGTCGACCGCCTCGATCTCCAGATCCTCCAGGCGACCGTCCAGATCGCCGTCATTCTCGAGCACGTCGATCGTCGCCTTGTCACCCGGCTTCTTCCCGGTGACCTCCGACAACTCGGCTGAATCGTCGCGCACAATGGGCGCGTGCAGCGGTGCCAGATCGCTCGCCGTCACCGTGAGGAAACCGGTGTCCTGGCCGCCCAGGCCGTCGGTGATCGTGTACCCGACCGAAACGCCGGCATCCATGCCGTCCTTCGTGTCCGGCGCGGTCAACTCGACGAACTGCCCGGCCAGCTTCGCGCCCGAATCGGCCGGTGCCGACAGGCCCTCCTGCACCACTGGAGCGTCGCCATCGGGATCGGAGTCGTTGATGCGCGGGTCGTACTGGATCTGCTTGCCCGGACGCACCAGCAACTCGTCGTTCAATGCGACCGGCGGCTGATTGGCCGACGACGGCGGCACCACACCGATACGCACCTCCGCGTTGCCGCGTCCGCCATACTTGTCCTCCACGGCCACGGTGAACACCTCCGTGCCCACCTGGCCCTCCAGCGCCTCGTACTCCAGCCAGTCGGCACCCGTCGCCACGATGCGGCCCATCTGCGGGGCCAACACCACCGACTTGAAACCCACCGCGTCGCCGTCGGGGTCCGACCCCTGCACGTTGAGCGGAATGCGGATCGACTCACCCGTGATCGCCCGGTCGATGATCGGTGCCGGCTGCGGCACACCGTTGCTCTCGGCCGTATCGGGCTTGACCGTCAGCCAGATCGTCGAAGCCACCCGCACGCCACGGGCGTCACGCACGCCGTAGGTCAGCGCATACGACCCGGCCTGTTCGGGTGCCCGCACCTTGATCGCGTCCCCGGAGACGAACGCCACCAGGCCCGCGTTCGTCGCGGCCTCGTCCAACACGATGTCCTCCTGCAGAAGGCTCAGCGCATCACCGTCGGGGTCGCTGTCGTTGTCGAGCACGTCGATGCTGGCCACCGAGTTCGCCCGCATCGTCTGGTGATCCTCGTTGAGCACCGGCGCGCGATTGGCCTCCAACGCCGTGCCCGGACTGACGGACACCGCGCCCTCGACCGTCGCCTCACCGTCGGAGACCTGATAGGTGAACTGCGCCGGAGCCGTCAGATCACCCGTGGCCTCGACGCGCACCATCTGCTTGTCGATCAGCGACACCTTCAACGGCACCGTGCGATCCACCGAGACGCCCTGCACCACCAGCACGTCCTCGTCGGCGTCGTAGTCATTGCTCAGCAGATCGACCAGCACGCTGCCGCCCGTGGGCAGGGTGCCCTTGTCCTTGACCGCCACCGGCGGAACGTTCACGCCCTGATCGGCCTTGACGTCCAGGCGCACCACCGACTCGGCCGTCTGGTCGTCGTTGGCCGCCGAATAGCGCAGGTAGTACGTGCCCGGCTTGGCCGCCAACGCCGTGAACGTGCCGCCCACCGGGTCCTTGACGATCTCCACCCCGTCGAGCTGCGTCACATCGCTCAGCATCAGCGGCGTACCCATCGGGTTGGCATCGTTGACCAGCGGCTCGACCAGGATCTTCTTGCCCGCCGAACCGGCCGTGCGATCCGGCGTCAACTGCGGCTTGGCCTGGGCCGCGCCCACCACCTCCACCGGCAGCACCGTCGTCACCTGCTGGTCGCGGCCGTCCGAGACCGTCACCTCGATGCCGGTCTTGCCGGCCTGGCCGTCGGTGTCGAGGTACTCGACCGTGCCGTCGGCGCGGAACTGCACCTCACCGCCACCTTGCGGCTTGGCATCGACCACCGTGAGATCGTCACCATCGGGGTCAACCCAGTCCTGCAACATGAAGACGCTCGAACGCTGCCCCTGGCCGACATACAAGGTGGTGTTGCGGTCGGTCAGCTTCACCGGTGCCAGGTTCTCGCCCTCGCCGCGCAACACGACCGTCGCCTGCGCACTCGCCGTACCGCCACGACCGTCGGAGATGTCATAGGTGAACGTCGACTGGCCGGTCGCGCCGGCCGGATAGGTCGCCTGAACCTGCGTGTCGTTACCGACCACGGCGTAACCACCCACCGGCTCGGGACCGGAAGCGTGTACGACCTTCGTGATCGTGATGATATCGCGGTCCGGGTCGGTGTCGTTCAACACCACCGGCAGGATCGTCGACTGGCCGGGGCGCGCGCCGAGCGTGTCCGGATTGGCCACCGGCGGCCGGTTCTGCTCCTGCTCCTCGACCTCTTCGAGCTTCTGCTTCTCGAGTTCCTGCTTCTTGGTGTTCGGGTCGACATCGTCCCAGTTGTTGACGATGTCGAGGGAGTCCCGCTGCACCAGCCACGAGTCGCCGCTCACCACATCATTGAGCACGACCACCTTGCGATTCGAGCGGAACACCAGATCCGCACCCGCGCTGACCTGCGGGATCGCCTTGTGGAAGTCCTCCTCGCCGTCGCACAGCCGGGAATAGGACTTCGCCTCCGGATCGGCCCATGCAGCATGGACACAGCCGTCCATGACCACCGGCGCGGCCGGACGCCCGTTGACCTCGGGACGCTTCACCTTCGTCAAGTCGCCACCGCCAGGAGAAGCCGTCCACAGCCCCTCGACGCCGGCCACGTAGACCGTCTCGCCCTGCGCCGACGGCTGCTGCAACCGCACCAACTCGGGGTCCTCGGACGGCACCTTCACCGGCTCGGCACCCGGACGGTACAGCGTGCCGTTGTTCTCGTCATAAGCCACCGGCGTCGAGCCGACCACGCTCAGCTGCACCTTCTCGCCCAGCGACTCGCCGAGGTCGACGACCTCCTGCTGCACCGGCTGACCGTTCTCGTCCACCGCGAAACTCGTGACCTCGCCACTGGTGCGATCCAGGACATAGGCCACACCCGCCGGGCTGACGGCCACCGCACCGTCACGGGCGACCTTGATCGCCTCCTGCGACGCCTTCGCCGAGAAACCGCCGATGTTCGCAGCCGTCTGCACCCACGCCTGGCCGGTCTTCAGGTCCAGCATCGCGATGGTCTGACCGCCGAAGGCCGCATCGAGCGTCTCGGGCAGCTCGACCGGATCGGACGACGTCGACGTCGCCACGTCGACCGCACGCAGGGTACGCGGAGTGCCCTGGCTGTCGACGAAGACCGTCGGACCGTTCTGGAAGATGTCGACCTGGCCCGAATCGGTGCTCACGCCGAGGTCGAGCTGCTTGATCTGCGGGTTCAGCCGGCCCGCCAGGAGGCGCTGCGAATTCGAGACCCACACGCTGCCGTCGTGCAGTTCGACGTCGGTGACCGGCGAGCCGTCCGCGTTGACCGCCAGCGCGACCAGCGCCGTCGCCACCAGCGCCAGGGAGGTGCCGGACGCGGCGCGGCGCTGGCCCTTCGACGGGCGCCACTGCGGCAGGGAGGAGGGAAGGGAGAGTTTCACGACGAGACCGCCTCACGGATCGACGAGCAAAAGGATGGGCGGCTGGTCCCTTCGAGGCTCGGGCGCGAGGCGCCCTCGCACCTCAGGGACCGGGCAACCGCCGACTGAGGCGCGACGACGAAGGAGGAGCCTCGAAGCCACCTCACGGACCGAGCGAACGCGCACCTCATGGCTGGACCGCCTCGGAGTCGTCGAGCAGTTCCAGATGCTCGATGCGGACGATCTTCGCGGCCACGGCGTACTCGACCAGCCGCGCGCGGCGATTCGTCGCGAGCTTGCCCGGACCACCGCGCAGGCCCTTGACTCCCGCACGAGAGAACTTGTCGCAGACGTTGTCGAGTTTGCGATTGAAGGTGGTCAGCGGCCAGCCCAGGCGCGCCGCAGCCCGCGCGTTACTCGGCAACTCGCTGACACCGCTGCCGGCCCGGCGCAACGTGCCCTCGGCGAGGGCCAGGATCAGCCGGAACTGCGACGGAGTCAGATCGACCGCACCGAGCGTCATCGCCCCGTCGACCTCGGGCACCGGACGAGCCACGTCGAAGGCCGGAGCCTCACTGAGGATCTGGACCTCGTAGGTGGTCTCTCCCGCAGTGAAAGTCACCGCCATCTCCGGCAACACCACCGGCACCCGCGAACCGGGGCCGACGACCGACTGCAACGTACCGACCTCGCCGCTGACCGTGACCGACAGGCGCGAACCGATGTTGCTGATCCACCAGAAACCTTCGATGGCCCGCAACTCGACCAGTTGGCGATGCAGGTAGGGGTTGTCGTCATCGACGATGAGGTCCGCTTCCCGGCCGATGGTGAAAACGTCATCGGCGGCCAGCGCGTACACCTCGCCACAGAAGTCCACCGTCAGGCCGGGCACGGCATGATCCTTCCCTCTCACGATTTGTCCCCCGACGCATCGCTCACCATCGTGCCTGCCGAAAGCAGCCCGGTGCAGCCAATTCGCGTCCCCAAAAAGGACGACACCCCGCACCCGTAACCCCGAATTGAAGGCCCCTTCGAGGCTCGCTCGCTCCGGATCCTGAGGCGCGACGAGGAACGAGGAGCCTCGAAGGGCGCTCGCACCTCACGGACCAGAGGGCCGGTGGCTGAGGTACGAAGGCCGGCCACGGCCGAAGCCTCGAAGCCACCCCACGAGACCCGGCATGTCCCTTCGAGGCTCCTTCGTCGCACCTCAGGGACCAGAGGGCCCGTGGCTGAGGTGCGACGACGAAGGAGGAGCCTCGAAGCCACCTCACGGACCGGGGAAGGCTGAAAAGCAGACCCCCCCCGGCCGAATCGGGGCGTTCATGCGGCACACACCGGGGTCGCGGCATCGGCCGGCGAGGTCACGCCGTTGGCCCGGCGCACCAGCACCGTGATGCAGGTCGGCACCCCAGGCGTCACGTCGACGTCAACCATCGGCTCCAGCACCTCGTTGGCCGTATGCTGCTGGCCGTCACCGGTGCGCGTCCACAGGAAACTGTCGCCGTCACGCGGATCGGGATTGACCCAGGTGAACGTCGCCACCGCCCCGTTGACGACGCCCCGCAGGTCCTCCGGCGGCTCGGGCACCTCGTCGGAGACCACCGTGGCGTCCTGCCTGCTGCGGTCGTCGAGGTCCGGTGCCCGCTCATCGGGCGAACTCTCGCCGAGCACCACCGCCAGGCCGGCACCGACCACCAGGAGCAGCACCACCACGGCGGCACCGATCCACAACCAGACGGGCCGCTTCTCCTCGGCGGGCACCGGCTCGATGACCGGGGCCGGTGCCATGACCGGTGCCGCTGGGGCCGCGCGCACGGGGGACTTCGCCATCGTGTCGGGCACCACCGGCACGCCGCGTTTGACCTGGGTGCGGTCATCGACCTGCTCGACCACGATGGGCCGCAGGCGGGTGCCGATGCGCGGCAACTCCTCGGGAACGATGATCGCCACTGGCCGCACCCGCGTCCGCAGATCCTCCACCGGCTCGGCGGCGACCGGTCCGGCCTGCGCGTCCAAGACCTCCGCGCGCGTGGGCGGCAGTCCCAGCTCGGCCTGCACGTCCTGCAACGCCGTAGCCAGGGCCAGCGCACTCGGCGGGCGGCCGGACACCTCCTTGGCCATCGCGCGGTTCAGGTGGTTCCAGAGCGAATCGGGGACGTCACCGCGGTTGATCCGGGTCAGCCCCTGCCGCTCGATGCGAGTCATCAGCGTCGCATTGTCGTTGGCCGCGCCGGGAATCTCGAACGGCGAACGACCCGCCAGCAGCGTGTACAGCGTAGCCGCGAGCGACCAGACATCACTGCGCGCGTCGGTCGGCGGCTCGTCCCAGAACGCCTCCGGCGGCGACCACGGCACCGACATGCCGGAGGCCTCCTGGCTGTCGCCGTGGGTCGTCGCGGCGATGCCGAAGTCGGTGAGCATCGGCCGCCCGTAGGCCGTCGTCAAGATGTTGTGCGGCTTGATGTCGCGGTGCAGGATGCCCGCCCGGTGCGCCGTCTCCACCGCACTGCAGATGCACACCCCGATCTCCAGCACATCGGCGACCGGCAGCCGCTCGGCCGACGACCGCTGCGCGAGGTTGGGTCCCGGGCAGTACTCCATGACCAGGTACGGCCGCCCGTCGGCACTGACCCCGGACTGGAAGATCGACACGATGAAGGGGTGGTCCGACAGCTGGGCCATCACCCGAGCCTCGGCGTCGAAGACGTCCTGTTCCATCTCTGCGGCGGCAGCCGGAAGCAGCACCTTGACCGCGACCTGGCGGCCGTACTTGTCGCGGTACAAGAACACGTCGGCGAAACCGCCCTCGCCGATGTGCTGGACGACGGTGAAATCGTCCAGCTGCGGCGGGGTGCTGCGGGTTCGGCTCATGCGCCGCCTCGCACGCGAACGGTGATCTTGAGGTCGTCCGACAAGGTGAGCACGTCGCCGTCGGCCACGCTCGTCGGCACGTGACCGGGCAAGCGCTCGGCCGCTCCGCCCGCGCGCGAGAGCAGCGTCCCGTTGGTCGAGACGTCGGTGACGGTGACCCGGCTCCCGTCCTCCACGGCCACGGACAGATGCGTGCCCGACACGTAGGGATCGTCGACGATGACGAGGGTCGGCAGCTCAGCCCCGGCAGCTTGGGAGGTGCGGGGGCTACGGCCCACCACGGCCGCGCCACTGATCGTGTGGGTCTCGCCGGTGCTCAGCGCGAGTTCCACGGTGGCGCGGACCGGCTCGGCCGCACGGGAGCTGGCGCGCTGTTCGCGCAGGCGCCTCAGGTCGGCGCGCGCGATGGTGTGACCGTCGTGGTCGCCGATACGCGGGGCCGACTCGGCGGCCTGCGGCTCGGCCGACGGCTCCGGTTCAGGCTCGGACAGGTCGCGCACGGCGGCGTCCTCCGGGCGGCGGCCCGGAACCGTCGCACCGAACATCGCGTCGAACTCCAGGTCGTCCGGCTCCGCGATGGTCGCCGCGGGGTCCGGAGCCTCTTCGGGGTCGGTCCCTTCGAGGCTCGTTCCTCGTCGCACCTCAGGGACCGGGGCTTCCTCGGGTGGAGAGGTTTCTGGGAGCAGCACCTCTTCGAGTTCGGCCGCGTGCTTCGGAGCAGCGGGAGCCTCCTCAGTCTCTGGGGTGTCAGTCCCTTCGAGGCTCCTCGTTCCTCGTCGCACCTCAGGGACCGGGGCGGGGGCAGCCCCTTCGTCCATCACCTCGGGGACCGGGGAACCGACCCGGACGGATTGCGCCAGCACCACGCCGAGATCGAGCGGCAGATCTTCACCCCCGCCGGCCGACTCCCCCGTCGTGATCGTGAAAGCCGATGCCTCCCGCGCCGCGAACTGGCGCTCGGTCCACGTGGCCACGCCCTCGCCGCTGATCGTCTCCCCCGCGATGCCGACCGCGAATCCACCGCGCACCAACACCTTGGCGACACCCGCGTCGACCACCACGCAGGCGAACTGGGGAATGGAGGCCCAGCCGTCGCTCAACAGGGCATCGACGACACCGCCCACCGACAGAGGCTCGCCGTACAACTCAGCCAGCAGTTCGTGGCGACCCGGCTCCACGACGACGACCCCACCGTCGGCGATCCAGGCCGGGTACCCACCCGGCGTGTAGGCGGCGCGCATTACGACGCCTTCTTCTTCGTCGGGATCGTGTCGACCGTGGGCCGTGACGAGAAGGAATGGCCCAGCGTGGTCGCCACCCGGTCCGTGCCGGAGTCGACCACATCGACCACGACCGCCGTCACGTTGTCGTGGCCGCCGGCCTCGACGGCACCGGCCACGAGACGCGCCACGGCGACGCTCGGCGGCTCGCCGTCACGCAGGATGCGTTCGATGGCCGCATCGCTCAGTTCCCCGCTCAGGCCGTCGGAGCACAGCAGCAGGCGCGAGCCGCCCACGACGGGAATCAGCACGAACTCCGGCGGGGAGTCCGGCATCGCACCGATGGCCCGCGTGATGACGTGACGCTCCGGATGCACGCGGGCCTCGTCGCTGTCGATCTCGCCGGCATCGATCATCTCCTGCACGACCGAATGGTCACGGCTGATCTGCTCGAAACCGCTCTCCGACAGCACATAAGCGCGCGAATCCCCGATGTTGGCCACCAGCCAGTAACCCTGGCTGCCCTCGGCCACGAAACCGGCGGCGATCAGCGTCGATCCGGGCGCGGTGTCGGGGTCTGTCGCCAGCGCGGCAATCGAGGTGCGCGCGGTGCCCACGGCCTGCTCGATGTCGGCGACGGTGATCGAGGGGCGGTCGCGCAGGTCGGCGAAGGACTCCACGACCAGGCGGCTGGCGACGTCACCGGCGCTGTGCCCGCCCATACCGTCGGCGACCAGGAAGATCGGCGGACCCACGAGCCAGGCGTCCTCATTGTGGGCGCGCACGGCCCCCGGATGACTGGCTCCGGCCGCCGTGATGACGGGCGCGGGCGATGCATCGACTTGCGGAGTCCATCGGACCCCCGACGTTTGTGCCACCGACACGTCCATCCTTCGCCTGAGCCGGGTTCGGGTCGTGGCCGATCCTAGGAACGCCTGGCCTCCACCGCGATGGGGAGAAGTCCCCATGCTGCGGGCAGGCCCCTTCGAGGCTCGCTCGCTCCTCGCGGTGGCTGAGGTGCGAGCTTGTGAGCCTCGAAGCCGCCCACCGCCGAGAAGCATGTCGGTCGATCTGACCATTACCGCGCAGGCCCGCAACCGTTCCCACCGGGACCAGTCCACGCGAATGTCGACAAAGGCATTCGCCAGGGGGTCCCGCTGGCTGAGGTGCGAGGCCGCTTGCGGCCGAGCCTCGAAGCCCGTGATGGCAGGTCCCGTCGGGTGTGCGGCAATCGCACCTCAGGGACCCCGCCGACTACACGACGATGTTGACGAGCTTGGGGGCGCGGACGATGACCTTGCGGACCTCACGGCCGTCGATGGCGCGCTGCACGTTCGCCTCGGCGAGCGCCAGCCCGCTCAGCGCCTCGTCGCGCGCGTCAGCAGCGACCTCGATCTTGGCGCGCACCTTGCCCTGCACCTGGACGATACAGGTCACCGTGTCGGCCACGAGGTAGCGCGGATCGGCGACCGGATAGGGCGCTCGCGCCAACGACTCGGCATGCCCCAGGCGCGACCAGATCTCCTCGGCCAGGTGCGGCGCGAACGGTGCGAGCATGAGCGTCAGCGGCTCGACGGCGGGCCGCGCGTTCACCCCCGTCTTCGTCAAGTGATTGGTCAATTCGATGAGCTTGGCGATGGCGGTGTTGAAACGCAGATGCTCCATGTCGGCGCTCACGCCATCAATGGTCTTGTGCAGCACGCGCAGCGTCGCGTCGTCCAGTGCGTCGTCGGTGACAACCAGAGCGCCGGTCTCCTCGTCGACGACGAGACGCCAGACCCGCTGCAGGAAGCGCTGCGAGCCGACGACCGCACGGGTCTCCCACGGGCGCGAGACGTCCAGCGGACCCATGCTCATCTCGTAGACGCGGAAGGTGTCGGCACCGTAGGCGTCGTACATCTCGTCGGGTGTGACGACGTTCTTGAGGCTCTTGCCCATCTTCCCGTACTCGCGGAAGACCGGCTCGCCGTTCCAGGTGAACGTCTCGCCGTCGCCTTCGACGACCTCGTCGGCGGGTACGTACGCGCCACGCGCGTCGGCGTAGGCGTAGGCCTGGATGTAGCCCTGGTTGAACAGCCGCTGGAACGGCTCCTCGCTGGAGATGTGTCCTAGATCGAACAGGACCTTGTGCCAGAACCGTGCGTACAGCAGGTGCAGCACCGCGTGCTCGACGCCGCCGACGTACAGGTCGACGCCGCCGGCCGCTCCGGCCTCGCGCGGACCGAGCCAGTAGCGCTCGTTCTCCGGATCACACACCTGATCGGCGTTGTGCGGGTCGGTGTAGCGCAGCTCATACCAGCTCGACCCGGCCCAGTTGGGCATCGTGTTGGTCTCGCGGCGGTACTGCTTCGGCCCGTCGCCGAGATCGAGGGTGACGTTGACCCAGTCGGCCACGCGGCCCAGCGGCGGCTCCGGCTCGCTGGTGGCGTCGTCCGGCGCGAAGGTGCGCGGGCTGTAGTCGGGCACCTCGGGCAGCTCGACGGGCAGCATCGATTCGGGCAGCGCGACCGGCCGGTCGTCCTCGTCGTAGACGATGGGGAACGGCTCGCCCCAGTAGCGCTGGCGGCTGAACAGCCAATCGCGCAGGCGGTAGGTGGTCTTCGCCGTACCGAGGCCCTTGGACTCCAGCCAGGCGATGATGCGCGCTTTGGCATCCTCGACGCCCAAGCCGTCGAGCGATACCTCCGCATTGGCGGAGTTCACCGCGACGCCCGCGCCGGTGAACGGCAGCTCGCCGCCCTCGATGACCCGCGGTGTCGGCAGGCCGAAGGCCGTGGCGAAGGCGAAGTCGCGCTCGTCGTGGGCGGGCACGGCCATGATCGCACCGGTGCCGTAGCCCATGAGGACGTAGTCGGCGATGAAAACGGGGATCTGCTCGCCGTTGACCGGGTTGGTCGCGGTCGCGCCAAGCGCCACGCCGGTCTTGTCACGGTTCTCCTGACGCTCCCGGTCGGTCTTGGCGGCGGCCTCGGCGCGGTAGGCGAAGACCGCATCGGCCTGCTCCGGCGTGGTCAGCGCCTCGACCAGCGGATGCTCAGGCGAAAGCACCATGAACGTCGCGCCGAACAGCGTGTCGGGGCGCGTGGTGAACACCCGGATCGAACCGGCAGGCGAGGCGAAATCGACCTCCGCACCGTGCGAGCGCCCGATCCAGTTGCGCTGCATGAGCTTGACCGGCTCGGGCCAGTCGACCCGCTCCAGGTCGTCGATCAGCCGGTCGGCATAGGCCGTGATGCGCATGTTCCACTGGCGCAGATCGCGAGTGAACACCGGGAAGTTACCGCGCTCGGAGCGGCCCTCGGCGGTGACTTCCTCGTTGGCCAGCACCGTGCCCAGGCCGGGACACCAGTTGACCGGCGACTCGCTGACATAGGCCAGCCGGTGCTCGTCGATGACGGCCGGATCGTCGGTCCCGAGCTTCTCGATCAGGTCGGCAATGGGCCGCGCCCGGCCGGTCTCGGCGTCGTACCAGGAGTTGAACAGCTGCAGGAAGATCCACTGCGTCCAGCGCACGTACTCCGGTTCGATGGTCGCAAAACTGCGGCGATCGTCGTGGCCCAGGCCGAGGCGGCGCAGCTGGCGGCGCATGTTGGCGATGTTCGCCAGGGTGTTGTCGCGCGGGTGCTCGCCGGTGCTGATCGCGTGCAGCTCGGCCGGCAGACCGTAGGCGTCGTAGCCCAGCGCGTGCAGCACGTTCTTGCCCAGCATGCGCTGATGGCGGCCGACGACATCGGTGGCGATGTAGCCGAGCGGATGCCCGACGTGCAGGCCCGCACCAGAAGGGTACGGGAACATGTCCATGAGGAAGTACTTCTCCCCCGAGGCGTCCCCCGCGAGATCACCCGTGGGATTGGCTGCGTGGAACGTGCCCTCGGCCTCCCAGTGATCCTGCCAGCGCGCCTCGATCTCGGCGGCCAGTTCGGCGGTGTACCGGCTCATTCAGCTTCTTTCAGCGCCGGGATCAGCTCGGGCAGCTGGTTGTCGAACATCGACAGCGCCGAGCCGATCGCCATGTGCATGTCGAGATACTGGTAGGTGCCCAAGCGGCCGCCGAACAGCACCTTCGGTTCGCCCTCGGTGCGCTTGCGGTAGGCCAGCAGCATCTCGCGATCCTCGGGGGTGTTGACCGGGTAGTACGGCTCGTCGTCACCCTCGGCGAAGCGGGAGAACTCGCGCATGATGACGGTCTTGTCGCTGGGCGAGGTGCGCTCGGGATGGAAGTGCTTGAACTCGTGAATGCGCGTGTACGGCGCGTCGGCGTCGGCGTAGTTCATCACCGAGGTGCCCTGGAAGTCGCCGACCGGTAGCACCTCCTCCTCGAAGTCGAGCGTGCGCCACGACAGGTGCCCCTCGGCGTAGTCGAAGTAGCGGTCGACCGGGCCGGTGTAGACGACCGGGATCTGGCCGAGGACCTTCGCCTTGCTCGCCTCGTGGGAGTCGTCGAAGAAGTCCGTATTGAGCCGCACCTCGATGTTCGGGTGGTCGGCCATACGCTCCAGCCACGCGGTGTAGCCGTCGGTCGGCAGGCCCTCGTGGGTGTCGTTGAAGTAGCGGTTGTCGTAGGTGTAGCGCACGGGCAGGCGGCTGATGATCTCCGGCGGCAGCTCGGTCGGCGAGGTCTGCCACTGCTTCGCGGTGTAGTCGCGGATGAACGCCTCGTACAGCGGCCGGCCGATGAGGCTGATGCCCTTCTCCTCCAGGTTCGTCGCGCTGGCCGACTCGAACTCGCCGGCCTGCTCGGCCAGCAGCGCCTTGGCCGCGTCCGGAGAATGCGCCGAACGGAAGAACTGGTTGACCGTGCCCAGGTTGATCGGCAGCGGGTAGACCTCGCCCTTGTGCACGGTGTAGACGCGGTGCACATAGTTCGTGAAGGTCGTGAAACGGTTGACGTACTCCCACACGCGCTCGTTGGAGGTGTGGAACAGGTGCGCGCCGTAGCGGTGGACCTCGATGCCGGTCTCCGGCTCGAACTCGCTGTAGGCGTTGCCGCCCAGGTGCGAACGACGCTCGATGACGAGCACCTTCAGGCCGTGCTCGGCGGCACGCTCGGCGATCGTGAGGCCGAAGAAGCCTGAACCCACCACCAACAGATCAGCATTCACCACGAGATTCCCTTACTCCTCGACATCGACAGCGCGGGCGGCGCATCCACCAACGTTACCGGAGTCGGCCGCTACACTCGCCGAGACCGCCTCACGCCGGGCCGGTTTCAGCGCAAAGGAGAGCAAGTGTCGGTTCGCACGAGCGATCCAGTGTCCGAGATGGTCGATCCGGGCCGCGGCCACGGACTCGTCGATGTCCTGCGTCACGGCTATCTGCTGCGTCTATTGACCCGCAAGGACGTTCAGGTGCGCTATCGCGGCTCGGTGCTCGGCTGGATCTGGTCCTTCGTCAAGCCTGCGGCCCTGTTCACGGTGTATTACCTGGCCGTCGGCGTGTTCTTACGGCTGAATGATTCGATCGAGAACTTCGCGATCTACCTGTTCTCGGGCCTCATCCTCATCAACGTCTTCTCCGAGGGATTCATCAACGCCACCCGCTCGCTGGTCGACAACGGTGCGCTCATCAAGAAGATCTACATGCCACGCGAGCTCTTCCCGGTGGCGACTATCGGCGTGGCAGTGGTGAACTTCCTGCCGCAGGTCGCCATCTTGCTGATCGCCTGCCTCGGGGTGGGATGGACACCGAGCATCGCACAGGTCGCCGGCATCCTCGTGGCCATCGTCATCACCATGTGCTTTTCGCTGGGCCTGGGCATGCTGTTCGGCGCGGCGAACGTCTCGTTCCGCGATTCGCAGAACTTCGCCGAACTCATCGTCATGGTCGCACCCTGGGCCTCACCGGTCCTGTATCAGTGGCACATGGTCCACGAAACCGTGCCGGACTGGCTGTTCACTCTTTACCAGCTCAACCCGCTGACCTCGGCGGTCAACCTCATGCACCAGGGCTTCTGGCTGCCGACCACGCAGCACGGCGAACTCGCACCGGACACGTGGGTCTTCGCCGGCCTCGGCCTCCTGTCGTCACTCGTGGTACTGGCCGCCGGTCAGTTCGTCTTCCGCCGCCTGGAGGGTCGCTTTGCCCAAGACCTCTGAGACCGTGCTGACCGACGTCACACCGACCACGGCCATCGCCGTGCGCAATGTACGCAAGACCTTCCTGCTGCGCCACACCCACTCGCTCAAGGAGTCGTTCGTCGCCAAAGTGCGCGGCAAGACCATCGCCTCGACCTTCGACGCGCTCAAGGGCGTCGACTTCACCGTCGAGGCCGGCGAGTCCGTGGCGCTGCTCGGCTTCAACGGCTCGGGCAAGTCCACGCTGCTCAAGCTGGTCTCGGGCGTGCTGCGTCCCGACGGCGGCGCGATCCGCACGCGCGGGCGGATCGCGGGCCTGATCGAGGTCGGCGCGGGCTTCCATCCAGACCTGTCGGGCCGCGAGAACATCTACCTCAATGCGGCCATCCTCGGGATGACCAAAGAGGAGATCGACGCCCGCTTCGACGACATCGTCACATTCAGCGAGATCGAGAAGTTCATCGACACCGAGGTCAAACACTATTCCTCGGGCATGTTCTTGCGGCTGGCGTTCTCGGTGGCGATCCATACCGAAGTCGACATCCTGCTGATCGACGAGATCCTGTCGGTCGGCGACGAGCCGTTCCAAAAGAAGTGCCTGGCGCGAATCCGCGAGCTGCACGAGGCCGGCCGCACGCTGGTCGTGGTGAGTCACGATCTCGACATGGTGGCTCAGTTGTGCGACCGGGGCATCCTGCTGCGGGGCGGCGAGGTGCTCTACGACGGTCCGGCGACCGAGGCGGTCGTACAGATGCGGGCGCTCTACGACGTGCCGAACGAGCACCCGTATCGGCGCGAGATGACGTGGATGGCGCTCAAGGGCATCACCCGCGGCAGCGGCCACGGGCGCTTCGAGCCGGAGGCACCGGTGCTGCGCGAGCAGATGGCGGCGTTCCTGCATCGCCTGGCGGGGGAACCGCGTGTGGCGGACCTTCCGGCGTCGTCTCCGTTCGTCGATGTGCTGACCGAGCACGTCTTCTATCCGGCAATCGTGTGGCTACAGCGCCAGGGCATCGTCGGCGAGGAGCACACCTTCGAGCCGAGCAAGCCGTTGACCCGCGAGCAGATGGCGGTCTTCCTCGCGCGCTATGCCGAGGCTGATCTGTCCGATGAGCTCGGCGGCGATCCGTTCAGTGATGTGCCGGCCGATCATCCGGCGGCGCGGGCAATTGCCTGGGTTGCCGAGAAAGACCTCACATGGACCTACGAGGACGAGGACGGTTCCCGGCGTTTCGCCCCGGACGAGCCGGTGCTGCGCGAGCAGGTGGCGGTGTTCCTCCACCGCTACGCCCACCGCGACACCCGAGCCTGAGGACCCTTCGAGGCGCTGGCTTCTTGGCCTCCGCAGGGGCCTCAGCCGGTGGTGAGGGTGCCGATGAAGGTGCGCAAGTCCTCCACCGGTGCCGTGCTGGTCGTGACCAGCGTCGTCACCTCCGGCGTCTCCCGGACCAGCGTGATGCGATCCTTCGGCCCGTCGAAGCGCTGCCAGGTCACCCCGTCGATCTCGACCATGCCGGCCTGCTTCGCCCCCTCGGCGTGCTCCTCCAGCACGTCATCGAGCGGACGTTTGTCCTGCTCCAGGCCGATATACCGGTCCTCGTCGGTGAGCACGCCTAGATGCCACGCCTGCGTGCTGCCCGGCGTGAAGCGCACTCCGTTGGCCCGCCAGCCCTCCGGCAGGTCCGCCGGCGCCAACAGCCCGTAGGTCGCCGCCTGGCGCGCGCTGTCGGCGGTCGTCGCATAGTCGACGTCGCTCACCGGGTCGTCCGGTGTGTGCGTGATAAGCAGCCCGAGGCCCCACAGCGCCAGCACGATCACCGCGAGCACCCCGACACTGCGGACGATGTCACCCATCGACGGGTTTCCCCGCGACGACCCCGGCTTCGGAGCGCTCACGCCGAATGCGCCCGGCGCCAGCGGATCCCGGCCTCGATGAAGTCGTCAATCTCGCCGTCGAGCACCGCCTGGGTGTTGCCGGTCTCGTGCTCGGTGCGCAGATCCTTGACCAACTGGTACGGGTTGAGCACGTAGTTGCGCATCTGATCGCCCCACGACGCCTGCGCGTCACCGCGCAGTTCGTCGAGTTCGGCGCGCTCCTCGGCCTTCTTCAGCGCCAGCAGCTTCGCCTTCAGCACGACCATCGCGCTGGCTTTGTTCTGCAACTGGCTCTTCTCGTTCTGACAGGAGACGACCGTGCCGGTCGGCAGGTGCGTCAGGCGCACCGCCGAGTCCGTCGTGTTGACGCTCTGCCCGCCCGGACCGCCGGAGCGGAACACGTCGACCCGGATCTCCTCTTCGGGCACGTCGATCTCGTCGGTCTGCTCCAGCACCGGCACGACCTCGACGGCCGCGAACGACGTCTGACGCCGGCCTTGGTTGTCGAACGGCGAGATGCGCACCAGCCGGTGCGTACCGGCCTCGACCGACAGCGTGCCGTAGGCGTACGGAGCCTTGACCGCGAAGGTCGCGGACTTGATCCCCGCGCCCTCGGCCCACGAGGTCTCGTAGGTCTCGACGGGGTACTTGTGGCGCTCGGCCCAGCGCACGTACATGCGCTGCAACATCTCCGCAAAATCGGTGGCGTCGTCGCCGCCGGCACCCGAGCGGATCGTCACGATCGCCTCGCGCTCATCGTATTCACCCGACAGCAGCGTGCGGACCTCCAGGCTCTCCACCGCTGTGCGCAGGCGAGTGATCTCGGCCTCGGCCTCGGCCAGCGACTCCGCGTCGCCCTCCTCGGTGGCCAACTCCACGAGCACCTGCACGTCATCGATGCGCTGGCGCAGGCCCTCGACCCGCTCCACCTCGGCCTGCAACGCCGACAGCCGGCCGGTGACCCGCTGGGCGTTGGCCTGGTCGTCCCACAGGTCAGGAGCACCGACCTGCTCCTGCAGTTCGTCGATCTCGCCTCGCAACGTGGGCAGGTCGAGGACCTTCTCGATCGACGTCATCGTCTGGTCGAGGTCACGGATCAACTCGGAGAAATCAACGGCAGCCACGCCGTCGAGGCTACCGGACCGGAAAGACTCGCCAGCACGCCCGTTCGTGGCCCAAGATGGGTCTGCTCGGGGAACATTCCCCCGACCGGGGTCATCGGACCGACGTCCCTGCCCCGCCCCCATCTTTCGCAGAAGTTACCGAGGTGCCCGCCATGTCGCCCCACGTCCCCGGCCCGGTCCCGCCGCCGTCCCAGACCGCCTACCCGCCCGCACAGCCCGGCTACCCGCAGGCAGCCGGTTACGGCGGATACAGCGGCGGGGGCTACGGCTCCGCGCCCACCCCGCCCGGCGGAGGCGGCAAGAAGACCGGACTCATCATCGGCATCGTCGTGGCGATCCTGCTGCTGGTGGCCGGCCTGGTCACCGCCGTCATCCTCATCGCCACCGGCGGCGACAACTCGGAGGACCGCTCCGACGACGACACGCACGACGACACGAAGACCGAGCAGACCGGCGAGGAGTACCTCGCGGTGGTCGAGGACTACCTGGCCGCCTACGACGACGGCGACTGCGAGGCCCTGGTCGATCTCTACCCCGATCAGTTCGACGACGCCGACGCCTGCGAGGACGAATACCCCTACAGCGACCCCGACGATGTCGAGATCGACATCCAGAACATCGAGGCGACCGACTTCGACGACGAGGACGATCCTTCGGAGGTCACCGTCTCGGTGGAGTTCACCGAGAACGATCTCGACGCTGACGATGAGGAGGACCATACGGTCGACTTCACCGTCGAGAAGGACAACGGCGACTGGATCATTACCGACTACTGAGGGCAGGTCCGGGTCCCTTCGAGGCTCCGGCCGCAAGCGGCCTCCGCACCTCAGGGACCGGGCACGACACGGCCCCACCCGGTCATTGAGGTGCGAGCGAGGAACGAGCAAGCCTCGAAATGACCCAGACAACGGGCCGTAGTCGAGGGCACAGCATGGGGCGGGCACCGCAACCGGTGCCCGCCCCCTGCTGTCGTGGACGCTGTTCTCAGAGCTTGGCCAGACCCAGCTCGACCTCGTTCTTCAGCGAACGGACGATCTGCTTGTGGAACTCGCCCTCGAACTTCTTGCCGATGATCGGGATCGAGACCTTGACGTTGCCCTCGACGGTGAACACCGTGTCGCCCTTGCCGGTGAGCGTCGCCGTGCCCAGCATCTCGGCCGGCTGGCCGATGATGGAGACCTTGACGTCGGCCACGCGCGTCCCGTCGCCCGGGTCGCGCCAGTTCTCCGTCTGCTTGACCTTGACGGTCGAACCGGTGAGCTTCTTGACGAAGTCGGGGACCTCGGCCGGCATGGTACGCACGATGGTCACGGTGCCGCCGTCAACGGTGACCTCGTATTCGATGGCCCCCTGATCCTCGCAGGCCTCGCTGCGGAACGCCTGATCGGTGATCAGCCCGTACACCGCGTCGATGTCCGCGCCGCTGTAGGTGAATGTCTCGCTGAGTTTCATGGCGTCATCTTGTCAGCCGGCCACCCGGTTTGTCAGGCTTCTGGCGACGGAATTCACACGTCGTCGCCGACAGTGCCCTCGACGACCGGAGCCGCGCCGCTCGCCAGGCGCTTCAGCTCGGCGAGCCGGGCCTCGACCTCCAGCGCGTCGCCGTCGGCCTCCAGCTCCTCGAACTGGGCGTCCAGGCTCGATGAGGCCAGCTCGGTCTTGCCCGCGACCAGCGCCTCGTCGCGGCGCACCTTCTCCTCGAACCGCGACAGTTCGCTGGTCGGATCGAGGACGTCGATGGATTTGACCGCGTCGGCCACCTTCGCCTGCGCCTCGGCGGTCTTGGCGCGGGCCACGAGCTGATCGCGCTTGGTCTTGAGTTCGTCGAGCTTCAAGCGCATCTGGGTCAAGCCGGCCTTGAGCTTCTCAACCGTCTCACCCTGCGAGGCGATCAGCGGGGCCGCAGCCTTGGCCTCCTGCTCGAAGGAGATCTGCTTGGTCAGCGCGACCTTCGCCAGCTGGTCGAAGCGGTCCGCCTCGGTGCCCTGGCCGCTGGCGCGCAGCGCATCGGCCTTCTGCGAGGCCGCCAGCGCCTTGGCACCCCACTCCTTCGCCGCCGCGACGTCCTCGGCGTGGTCGGCCTCGGCCAGGCGCAGGTTGCCGATGGTCTGCGCCACCGCGTCCTCGGCCTCGGCGATGGAACTCGTGTAGTCCCGCACGAGCTGGTCGAGCATCTTCTGCGGGTCCTCGGCCTTGTCGAGCAGGGCGTTGATGTTGGCGCGGGTCAACTGGCTGATCCGGCCGAGGATGGACTGCTTCTGGGCCATGATGGTCGTCCTTCGTCGAAGTGAGTGGGTGTGCTGTGTCTCGATCCAACCCGATCAGCGACCGGTACTCAACCACCGGCCGGAAGACGGACGGTGAAGGTCGTCGAACCGGGACGACTGTCGACCGTGACCCCGCCGCCGTGGGCCTCAACGATGGCCTTGACCAGCGAGGTTCCCAGGCCCGCGCCGCCGGAGGCCCGCGTGCGCGAGGAGTCGCCCCGGACGAACCGGTCGAAGATGTGGCCCAGCAGGTCCGGATCGATGCCCGGGCCGTCGTCGTGCACGGTGAGCCGGACATCGTCGCCATCGCGGCGCAGCGCCGTCGTGACGGTGGTGCCCTCGGGCGTGTGGCGCGAGGCGTTCGTCAGCAAGTTGAGCAGTACCTGGTTCAAGCGGCCTTCGTCGCCGACGATCTCGAGGGGTTCGCTCGGCAGGTCGATCTCCCAGCGCCGGTCGGGATCGACCACCTGCCGGTCGCCGACCGCTTCCAGCACGACCCGCGTCAGGTCGACGTCACAGTGCTCCAGCGGCCGGCCGGAATCGATACGGGCCAGCAGCAGCAGGTCCCCGACGAGGGCGGCCATGCGCGCCGATTCGGTCTCGATCTTGGCAAGCGCCTGGCGGGCGACGTCCTCGCTGCCGCCCGAACGGCGCACCAGTTCGGTGTAACCCGAGATCGTCGCCAGCGGCGTGCGCAACTCGTGCGAGGCATCGGCGACGAACTGCCGTACCCGCTGCTCGCTCTCGTGCCGTGCGGTCAGCGAGGTCTCGACATGATCGAGCAGGGTGTTCAGCGCGTCGCCAACCCGCCCTACCTCCGAATCGGGCACCGCGAGGTGAGCGGCCACACGCGGGGTGTCGGCAACCTCGCCTCTCGACAACGGCAGCGCCGCCACCTCGTGAGCAGTCTCGGCGACCTCGCGCAGCGGGCGCAGTTGCTGGCGCACCAGCACCCGTCCGAGTCCCGCTGCGGCGACGACCCCGGCGAGCGTCAAGGCGATCTCCCACAGCAGCAGGCTGGAGATCGTGTCGTCGACGTTCGCGGTCGGCAGCCCGGCGACGATCCTCAGGCCATCGGGGGTTTCAACGGCCATCACGCGATAACTGCCCACGCCATCGAGGTCGACAGTGTGGGTGTCGTCGTCGGCCGGTACCCGAGCCAGGTCGGCGAGCACCGAGGCCGGCAGTGTGGTCCGCTCCCCGTTGCCGATGACCTCCCCGCGCCGGGTCGCGCCGTCGATCACCGCAGTCAGGGTGCCGGCACCCTGCCCGAGAGCCACCGGAAACGGCCCGGCGTCCGGTCGCCCGGCCGGACGCTCCTCGCCGAAACTGCGGGTCGACCGGTCGAGGCTCTGGTGTAGTTCGGCGTCCAGGCGGCCGGTCAGGTA
Organism: Aeromicrobium sp.; assembly: GCF_047607065.1. Classification (GTDB taxonomy): domain Bacteria; phylum Actinomycetota; class Actinomycetes; order Propionibacteriales; family Nocardioidaceae; genus Aeromicrobium. The sequence continues at coordinate 29,449 of NZ_JASGDU010000062.1, read as the reverse complement.
CGACCGCATGGTCACCGTGGTCAGCGCCGAGACCGCAACCCCGACGAGCGCGACGAGCGCGACAAGAGTGACGACGAGCCGACCGGTCAGGCTTACCGGCGCGAGACGCCTCACGCGGCCGGCTTGAGCACGTAACCTGCGCCCCGTTTGGTGTGGATCATCGGCTCGCGTCCGGCGTCGATCTTCTTGCGCAGGTAGGAGATGTACAGCTCGACGACATTGGCGTTGCCGCCGAAGTCGTAGTTCCAAACCCGGTCGAGGATCTGCGCCTTGCTCAGCACGCGGCGTGGGTTACGCATGAGATAGCGGAGAAGCTCGAACTCCGTCGCCGTCAACTCGATGGGGTCGCCGCCGCGGGCAACGTCGCGACTGTCCTCGTCCAAGGTGAGGTCGCCGACGGTGAGCGTGTGGTGGTCGCGGTCGAGCAGCGCGCCCGAGCGGCGCAGCAACCCCCGCAGTCGCGCCACGACCTCCTCCAGGCTGAACGGCTTGGTCACATAGTCGTCACCGCCGGCGGTCAAGCCGTGAATACGGTCTTCGACGGCGTCCCGCGCGGTCAGGAAGACGACCGGCACGTCCGGGGTCAGCGCGCGTATCCGGCGCAGCACCTCCAAACCGTCGACATCGGGCAGCATCATGTCGAGGATGATCGCGTCCGGGCCGATCTCGCGTGCCGCGTCGACCGCCGCACGTCCGGTACCTGCGGTGGAGACGTCCCAGCCCTCATAGCGCAGGGCCATCTGGAGGAGTTCGGCGATGTTGGGTTCGTCGTCGACGACGAGAACGCGCACGGGCGAGCCGTCGGGCCGGGTCAGGTTCATGATCACCAGTGTCCCGCCTGTGACTACGCGGCGGCTGGGGTGATGCTGTGTGAAGTCTATGAAGGCGACTCACTCGCTCTCGCAGAGCCTTACTGGCCCTGACACAGGCCCTCGACAGACTCCCGTCCGACGCTGGAGCCATGACTGACACCACCACGTTGACCGAAACGTCCACCCAAGTTCCGCCCGCTCCGGCGGCTACCCCTGTCCCGCCCGCCTCGGCGACTACCCCGGCCCCGGCGGCCGCTTCCCCCCGCAAGCGCGGCTGGATCACCGCCGCTGTCGCCACCGGCGCACTCCTGGTCGGCCTCGGTGCCGGCATCGCGCTCGGCTTCGCGCTCGACGAGGAGGGCAGCACGACTCCGACCGGCCCCGGCCAGGGCGGGCAGATGGGTCAGATGCAGCAAGGCGGACCCGGCGGCCAGGGCGGCACTCAAGGCGGGCCGCCCGGTTCCAGTGAGCAGGGCGGCACTCAAGGCGGTACGGAGGGTTCGGCGTCCTGAGGTCCCGTTCGCGGCTCCTCAGTCCCCGAGGCACCCGAGCAGCCCAGACCTTTCCCGAAGGAACTCACCCCGAGGAATTCCCTTCGCCCTGCGAATCGCCCCACTCGCAGGGCGAAGGGAATCACTCAGGCGCCACCTCTCCGACCGCCTCCGAGAGGCGGCGGCGGACGGTATAACAACAGCCATGGCCTTCTCCCCCCGCGCCCAGCGCATCTCCCTGGTGTGGCGGCTGCGCGTAGCGATGCTCGCCGGAATGTCCATGACCAGCCTCGTCGGTGCCGTCGTCGTGTATTGCCTGGCGACGCTGGTGATCCCGATGCCGACCCCGCACCACGACAACCTGCCGCTGGTCAACCTGATCGTGGCGGCGATCTACGTCCCGATCCTGCTCGCGGTCGGCGTCACCGTAGGCATGCGGATCGGACGGCCTGGTCTGCGATGGATCCGCGAAGGCCGTCCGCCGACAGACGCCGAGAAACGAGCCGTGCTCAACGCTCCCCGCCGGTTCTTCACCCTGCACGCGGTCTCCTGGGGACTATCGGCGGTGTTCTTCGCAGTTTTCAACGCCTTCTTCTCACTGCCGTTGGGCGTAGCGGTGCTCCAGATCGTCGCGCTAGCCGGCATTACCACCAGCTCCATCGCCTACCTCGTAGCCGAGCGCATCGCCCGCCCACTCGCCGGGCGCGCACTGGCCACCGGCATCCCCGACCGGCTGCGGGTGCGATCGGTCGCCAACCGCACGATGTTCGCTTGGATACTCGGCACCGGAGTCGTGGTCTCGGGTATCGGTGCCGTCGGCCTGGCCGCCCTCGTGCGCCGCGAGGACGTCACGGTTTTTCAACTCGCCATGACCATGCTGGTCCTGGGCGCGATCGGCGTCGTGATCGGGGGCTTCACCATCTACGTCGCCGCCCGTGCCAGTTCGGACCCGGTGCGCGGCCTGCGGCAGTCACTCGCCCAGGTGGGCGCGGGCGATCTCGACGTGCGCTCGCCGATCTACGACGGCACCGAGATCGGCCTCCTGCAGGCCGGATTCAACGACATGGTCGCCGGGCTGCGCGAACGCGAACGACTGCGCGACCTATTCGGTCGTCACGTCGGCGACGACGTGGCCCGCACCGCGCTGGTCGGGGGCGTTCAACTCGGCGGCGAAACCCGTGAGGTGGTGGTGCTGTTCGTCGACGTCATCGGCTCGACCCACCTGGCCTCGCAACGCCCGCCAGAAGAGGTCGTGTCCCTGCTCAACCGATTCTTCACCGTGGTCATCGACGTCGTTCACGACCACGATGGATGGATCAACAAGTTCGAGGGCGACGCGGCCCTGGCCATCTGGAACGCCCCTGTCCCGGTCGATGCGCCGGAGGCGAAAGCCCTCGCGGCAGCACGGGTCATGGCCCGACGGCTGGCTGCAGAGGTGCCCGAACTCTCCGCCGGGATCGGCGTCTCCGGCGGGCGCGCAGTCGCCGGAAACGTCGGCGCGGCCGAACGCTACGAGTACACGGTGATCGGCGATCCGGTCAACGAGGCCGCCCGGCTGACCGGCTACGCCAAACAGGTCCCCAGCTATGTGGCCGCGAACGCCGCACTGCTCGATGCCGCCGGCGACGAGGCCGGCGCGTGGGTCGAGATCGAACCCTTCACAGCCCGCGGCCGCCCCGAACCTACCCGCGTCGCCACCCCGCCGTTGACCAGCGGCGGGTGACCGAGGCTGAGGGATCGTGGTTGTCCCGGAAGCCGTTTTCCCTCAGATTGCGTCCCCCGACGGCAGGCTTCGAGGCTCGGCCGCAAGCGGCCTCACACCTCAGCCAGCGGACCTCCCTGTAGAACCTCCTAAGCCCAGGCGGCCTTCGTCGCGGCGTAGGAGGCGGCCAGGATCTCCTCCAAGACCACCAGATCGATGTCCGAGAGACGTTTGACGTGCAGGCAGACCTTGGTCTCCGTGTGGCGTCCCAGCCGAGCCAGGGCACCGGCATGCTCGGCGCAGCCGTCGACGAGGTAGATCGAGATCTTGCCCGAGCGCGGCGAGAAGCCGATGACCGGTCCGTCGCCTTCCCGGCCGCTGTCATAGCGGTAGTGATAGGCATCGAAGCCGATGATGGCCGGCCCCCACATCACCGGCCGGTGGCCGCTGACCCGCGCCATGATGTCGATGAGGGCCCGACTGTCGGCAACCTGTCGCGCATCGGACAGGCCCGCGAGGAACTCCTCGACCGGCATCTGCGTCGGCACCGTCTTCGCGTCGTCGGCCATGCCCGCAGCCTAACGAGAACCGGTCCGCCGGCGCACGCCTCGCCTTTCGCGCGAGGCTCCATCCACAACCACCTGCCGGGAGGGGTTGACCTGATGAGGTGAGCCACGCCACAGTATGCGGCAAGATTTCTGCGTCTTTCGGGGGAAGGAACGCCGGATGGATCCGACGGCCACACTGTCCACGCGCGTCCGCGACCTGGTGCGTGAGCGCCGCATCGACCCGCGCGCCGACCCTCTCGCCGTCCGGCGGGCCGCCCAGGAGGTCGTCGCCGCCCACGAACGCGCGAGCCTGACCGGCGACGCGGTCACCGCCATCGAGGAGACCGACGCGGCCATCGCCCAGCTGGTCGCCGACGTCGCCGGCCTCGGCCCGCTGCAACCCTTTCTCGACGACCCGGCGGTCGAGGAAATCTGGATCAACGCGCCCGACCGGGTCTTCGTGGCCCGCGCCGGACGGCACGAGTTGACCAGCGTCATCCTGACCGCCGACGGCGTGCGAGAGCTCGTCGAGCGCATGCTGTCGACCACCGGCCGCCGGCTCGACGTCAGCCAGCCGTTCGTCGACGCGAACCTGCCCGGCGGACACCGGCTGCATGTCGTGCTCGACGGCATCGCCAAGGGGTTCACCGCAGTCAACATCCGCAAGTTCGTCGCCCGCGTCCACGAGGTCGGTGCGCTCGTCGAACTCGGCACGCTCGATCAGCACGCCGCGGAGTTCCTGCGGGCCAGCGTCGTAGCCGGCCTCAACATCGTCGTCTCGGGAGCGACCCAGGCAGGCAAGACGACCCTGCTGAACTGCCTGGCCGGGGCGATCCCCGGTCACGAGCGCATCGTGTCGGTCGAGGAGGTCTACGAGCTGCAGATCGCCCATCCGGACTGGGTGCAGATGCAGTGCCGCCCCGCCGGGCTGGAGGGCAACGGCGAGATCGACCTACGGGCGCTCGTCAAGGAGTCCCTGCGGATGCGGCCGAGCCGGATCATCGTCGGTGAGGTCCGCGCCGCAGAGTGCCTCGACCTGCTGCTGGCTTTCAATTCTGGCCTGCCGGGCCTGGCGTCCATCCACGCGAACTCCGCCCGGCAGGCGCTCGCCAAACTCTGCACCCTGCCGCTGCTGGCCGGCGAGAACATCGGTTCAGCGTTCGTACTGCCCACCGTCGCCAGCACCGTCGACCTCGTCGTGCACACCGCCCTGGACGCCCACGGACACCGGGCCGTGCAGGAGATCGTGGCCGTCACCGGGCGCATCGAGGCAGGCGTCGTCGAGTGCGAGCCGGTCTTCGAGCGGTCCGGCGGCGACCTGCGGCGCTCCCTCGGGCGGCCGATGCGGGCCGAGGCCTTCTCCCGCGCGGGCCTGGATCTCGACGCGATCCTCGGCGGTGCGACATGGGCGCACTGATCGGCCTGGCCTTCGGTCTCGGCGTCACGCTGCTCGCGTCGTGGTGGAGCACGCCGGAGCCGCCGCGCCTGGGTCGCACGGCCCGCAGCGGCCCCGGCCGCTCAGCGGCGGCGATCCTGCCAGCGGCCGGTTCGGCGCTCGCGGCCCTGGTCGTCGTCGCCGCAGTCACCGGATCGACCGTCATCGGCGCGGGCTTCGCACTGCTGGCCGCCTTCGCTCCGTCGGCGATCCGTCGCGGACGCCGGGAGCGGCAGATCCGCGAGCGCCGGGCCGTGTGGCCCGACGCGGTCGACCACCTGGCCTCAGCGGTCCGCGCCGGGATGTCACTACCGGAATCCCTGGCTGCGCTCGGACGGCGCGGGCCGGACCAGTTGCGTCCCTATTTCGAGCAGTTCGGCCGCGACTACCAGGCCGCCGGGCGGTTCGACGACGCCCTGGACCGGCTCAAGGACCGCCTCGCCGATCCGGTCGGCGACCGCGTCGTGGAGGCCCTGCGGCTGACCCGGCGCGTCGGCGGCCACGACCTCGGGCGCGTGCTGCGCTCCCTGTCCGGCTTCCTGCGCGACGACCTGCGCACCCGCGGCGAACTGGAGTCGCGCCAGTCCTGGACGGTCAACGGGGCGCGGATCGCAGTGGCGGCCCCGTGGCTCGTCCTGCTCAGCATGGCCGGCCGCCCCGAAGTCGTGGCCCGGTATTCCACGCCGACCGGAGCCGTCATCATCGTGGCCGGAGCCGTGGTCTGCCTCGCGGCCTACCGGCTGATGGTGCGGATCGGGCGGCTTCCGGCCGAACGGCGGGTGTTCGCATGAGCGTCGGTCCGGTGCTCGGTGCCCTCCTCGGCGGGGCGTTCACGCTCGGTGTGCTGCTCGGCGTCACCGGCTGGCTGCGCGGCCGGCGTCCCGCCCTGATCGACCGCGTGGCCCCGTATGTGCGCGATGTCGCCGACCTGAACCCGCACGCCAATGTCGACACAGTCTCGATCCCTCAACGGCTGCATGCAGCGGGCACGGCTGTCGCCGATGCCATCGGCAGCGCCGACAGCGTCCGCCGCAGGCTCGACCGGCTCGGCTCGGCGATGAGTCTGGAGGTCTTCCGCGCCCGGCAACTGCGCCGGGCCGGAGCCGCTGCGGGCCTGTCGGTGGCGCTGAGCCTGCTGATCCTGGCCCGGCACCCGACCCCGCCACTGGCCCTGCTCATCCTGTGCGCCATCGCAACCTTCGGGGCCGCCTGGTGGTGCGACCACGACCTCACCCGGCGAGTCGAAGCGCGCGAGGCGGCCATGCTGCAGGAGTTCCCCACGATGGCCGACATGCTCGCCCTCGCCGTGGCGGCCGGTGAGAGTCCGGCCGCCGCCGTGCAGCGGGTGTCCACGCTCGCGCACGGGGACCTTGCCGACGAGTTGCGGCGCGTCATGGGCGACGTCCATGCCGGCGGCACCGTCGCCGACTCCTTCGACGCCCTGGCCTCGCGCACCGGTGTCGGTGCCATCGCGCGGTTCGCCGAAGGCCTAGCCGGTGCCATCGAGCGGGGCACCCCGCTGGTCGACGTACTCCACGCCCAGGCCGCCGACGTCCGCGAAGCCGCGCGGCGCGCACTGATCGAGACCGGCGGCCGGCGCGAGGTCCTGATGATGGTGCCGGTGGTCTTCGCCATCCTCCCGGTCACCATCGTCTTCGCGTTCTATCCCGGCCTCATCGGCCTGCATTTGACATCCGGATCCTAACGAGAGGAAAGCCATGTCCCACCGTCCCTGGTACGCCCGCCTCACCTCACGCCGCCGCACTCCGCACCGCGACGACGGCGACGTCCCGGGCTGGGTGATGATCACCGTGATGAGCGCCGGAATTGTGGCCGCGCTCACCGCCATCGCCGGTCCGGAGCTGTCGCGCATCCTCCAGCAGGCGCTGGCGTCGGTCGGTGGCTGACCGGCCTCCCCGGCACCGCGACGGCGGAACGGCGGTCGTCGACTTCGTGCTGGTCATGGTGATCGTCGTTCCGCTGGTGCTCGGCATCGCCCAGGTGGCGCTCATCATGCACGTGCGCAACGTGACCACCGCAGCGGCCTCCGACGGAGCGCGGGCGGCCTCGGTCCTCGACGCGCCGCCGGGCATCGGCAAACAGCGCGCCCGCGAGCAGATCGAGGCGGCCATCGGCGACCGGTTCCTGCGCGACATCGAGGTATCGCCGGCCGAGGTCGGCGGCGCTCCCGGTGTGGAGGTCCGCGTCGTCAGCGAGATCCCGGCGCTCGGCCTCTTCGGCCCGGCCTTCACCGTCGAGGTGACCGGCCACGCGGTCAGCGAGGTCGAACCGTGACCCGGCGGCCCTCGCAGGGCACGGCGACGGTCGAGTTCGTCTGGCTCACGGTCCTGCTGCTCGTACCGCTGGTCTACCTGATGCTCGGCGTGTTCGAGGCCCAGCGGGCGGCCTTCGCCGTCTCGTCAGCGAGCCAGGCGGCCGGACGCTCGTTCGTCCGCGCACCGGACCTGGCCACGGCCCAGCAGCGGGCCGAGCAGGCGGCCCGCGTCGCCCTGGCCGACCACGGGGTGACCGGTGCCCGGGTCGACATCGCCTGCCAGCCGACTCCCGCCGACTGCCTGCAGCCCGGATCAAAGGTCCGCGTGACAGTGACGGTCGACCAGCCGCTGCCCCTCATGCCGTCAGTGCTCGGCGACGACCTCGGCACCATCACCGTCGACGCCGTCCACACGCAGGCCTACGGCTCCTACCGCGAGGGCAAGCGGTGACCCGGCGCGACGACGGCCAGATCACCCTGCTGACCGTGGGCCTGTTCGCCGTGCTCGGCGTGCTCGCCGCCGTGGTCGTCAACGCCTCGGATGCCTTCCTCGAGCGCCAGCGGCTCAACGGGCTGGCCGACGGCGCGGCCATCGAGGCCGCCGACGCCCTCGACCTCGCCGCCTACTACGACGACGGCCAGATGACGCTCGACCTCGGTGCCGCGCGAGCGCGCGTGGCCGAGCACGTCGCCGACACGCCGGGCGTCCGGGTCCTCGAGGTGCGTCTCGACGGCGACCGCGTCACGGTCCGGCTCGCGCAGGACATCAGCCTGCCGCTGGCACCGCCGGGCATGCCGTCGACCACGACGATCACCGCCGAGGCCACCGGACGGCTACACCCCTCGAGCTGATCGCGGTTGAGAGACACCGCAGACAGGAGGAATCCGGTCCCTGAGGTGCGAGGCCGCCTGCGGCCGAGCCTCGAAGGGACTCCACCGTCGCAGGCTTCGAGGTGGTGGCCCCTCCCGCTTGCGGGGGACAATGACCGGCTCCGCCTACCGGCGGTCGCTCTTACGCGCCGACGAGCAGCCCCCGAACCGTGTCGATCTCGGTCGCCGCGAACCACTGCAGATGGCCGGATTCGTCGAGCGCCAGATGGAACGACGCCACCTGGTCGAGCGCCACCGGATCGTCAGCTTCGGCCACATCGGCCGCAACAGCCACCGGACCGGCCTCGGCGGCCTCCTCCAGCGCCGCCAGCTCGTCTTCCTCGTCGGCCGTGGCCGCCACCCACTGCTCGTTGCCCAGTGCCTCCCCCGCAGCCAGGCGCGCGAGGTCGTCGGCGGAGGCGGCGAGGTAGACCCGCACGGTCACGCGCCGTCTCGCTTCGGTCGCTGGCGGCCCCTCGGCGCGCGGCGGCGCGCGGAACTGACCGACTCGACCAGTTCCTCCATCGACTCGGCGATGCACTGCGCGAGCACGTCGAGGTCCGCCATGGCGTCGCGGTCGGCGACCAGCCCGTAGAACACCCGTCCGTTGTAGGAGGTGACGGCGATGGACAGCGCCCGGTGGCCGTGCAACGGGATGCACGAATAGACCTCGCGTACCTGCTGTCCGGCCAGGTAGACCGGATCGAACGGGCCGGGGACGTTGGTGATGGTGATGTGGTGATCGCGCCGCGCCTCGGCCATCGCCACGCGCGCGCCGACCGCGTGGAAGGTCGAGGTGGCAAAACCTGGCAGATTGGCCAGCTCGTTGGCGGCCACGGCCTGCCCCGTCTCGCGGTGGTCCTTCAAGGCGTACGAGACCTGATGCAGGCGCACGACCGGGTTGGACTCCCCGACCGGCAGCGACACCAGGTGACCGGTGACCCGGGAGCCGAGCGACGTCGGCAGGCCGTCGGAGAGCACCGACATCGGCACGAGGGCGCGGAAACTCGTCTTCGGCGTGACCGATTCGGCCCGCGTGAGCATCCAGCTGCGCAGGCCCCCGGTGATCGAGGCGAGCACAACATCGTTGACAGTACCGCCGTGGAACTCGCGCACCCGGCGCAGATCGTCAAAGGACACCGACAGCGTGGCGAAACGGCGGTGCCGCGACAGCGTGGCCTGCAGGACCCCGGTGGCCGGCGGTGTACCACTGCCGACGGCCGGCAGGTGCCGCACGAAGCGGCCGGCGATGCGCTCGACGGTCTTCAGCGCCTCGCCAGGGCGGGTGACGGTGTGGTTGAGGGTGGCTGCGGCCAGCGCCACCGGCCCCGGATCGGGTCGCGGGTTCCATTCTTCATGGGGGATGTCGCGCGCGTGCGCCACCTCCTCCAGCAGAACCTGTGCCAGATCGACGGTCTCCGACCCGTCCACGAGCGCCTGGTGGGCCTTGAACAGCAGCGCGACCGCGCCGTCCTCCAGCCCCTCGATCAGATACAGCTCCCACAGCGGCCGGTCGAGGTCGAGACGGCGCGCGATCAGCCGCGCCACCAGCTCGTGCAAGGCATCGCGCGTGCCGGGCGACGGCAGGGCAGAACGGCGCACGTGCATCGTCATGTCGAAGTTCTCGTCATCGGCCCACACCGGCGCACCGAGCCGCGCGGGCACGTGCCGCGGTACCTGTCGATAGCGCGGCACGAGGTCGATGCGCTCGTCGATGATGCGCAGCAGCCGGTCGTAGTCCAGCGGCATCTCACCCGGTTGGAGGATCGTCAGCGTCGCGATCTGACGGGGTACCGCAGGGCTGTCGCTCTGTAGAAACAGAGCGTCCAGCGGACTCAGACGCTGCATGTCACTCCTCACTATGGTGAGGGCGAGGCTACCACCGCAGACCGCGTGAGAAGCGAGGTGACCAGGGCGTCGACCGCGAGGACGAACGGCGATTGCGGCGCGGCCGCCCGTGGAGTGATCCCGACCATCATCGCGGCGTCCAGGCAGGCGGGATCGTCGGGGAGAAACGCCTCCGGCCGGACCCCGGCCAGCCTCCAGATCGTTTCGGCGACCTCGCGCTCACTCCATCCGAGCGTGGGCCGATGCCGGTTGACGACCAGCGCGTGAGGTAGCGCGGCGAGGAGGTCGCGCACCTCGTTCAGACCGCGGACCAAGCGAGCGAGTCCGAGCGGATCCGACCGGCCGACCGCAACGAGCAGGTCCGCCTGTTCGAGGCCCTGCCGGGCCACCGCGTGCCGGGACCGCGCACCGCCGCCGTCGAGGTCGAGTCCCGAGCCGACGTCCACGACCACCAAGTCGACCTGCCCCCGCAACCGCTCCACCGCCTGCTCGAAGGCACCGGCCCGCAGCAGCGGCCACTGGTCGGGCCGGGCCAAACCGGTCAGCAACCCGAGTCCCGGCTCGATCTCGAGGAGGTGCTGCGGCACTTCCTCGGCACGCGCCTGCGCAGCGGCCCGGCAGGCCGCCAGCACGCCGCTGACCTCGTCGAGCACCCCGAGCATCGGCGCGAGGGCACCACCGGCGACATCGGCGTCGACCAGGGCGACCGTCATGCCTGGTTCGCGGGCCGCCGCAGCCGAGGCCAGCGCCACCGCGAGGCTGGAGCGGCCCGGAGCGCCCGCCGGGCCCCAGACCGTGACGACGCGCCCCCCGCGCCGCTCTGGAACCGCCTGCACCGTTTCCGTCGGCACCTCCTCCTCGGGCTGGTCGAAGTCGATCCGACCGAGGTCCTCGGGCGGACAGTGCACGGCGATGCCGAGCGCCTGCGCTGTGGCAGCATCGCCGCAGCTGACGACCCGGACGCCCGCCTCGGTTAGGTCGCGGACGGCATCGAGGTCGAGTCCGGCCAAGCCGGTGTCGACCACGGCGACCCGCGCAGCCCCGGTGCGGGTCACGGCCAGCAGCTCGGCGAGATCAACGCACCGGCGTGCCAGTGTGAGGTGGTCCGACGCCTCAACCGCTGCGAGCGCCACGGCCTCCCACGAGGCCCCGACTGCGGCCACCGCGACGGGGGTCACGGCACCCGCACCACGGTCACGTGACCGGCAGCGAGAGCTGCCACCTGGTCACCAACCAACACAGTGTCACCGAGATCGACCACGATGGTCCTCGTCACGCTCGCCCCGAGGGATTCGACCTGCCCCGGATCGATCACCCGCACGTCCTCCACGGTCACAACCGCCGCTTCTGCGGTGCCCTCCCCCGGTGCCGGGCCGACCCAGACATCAACGCGATCACCGGCCTTCAGGTCGTTCGGGAAGTAACCGGTCTGCACGCTGATCGGCAGGTGTCCGTGGGAGCCTGCGTCACCGTTCCACGATGCCTCGCTGACGAGGGTGCCCGCAGCGAAGTCCCCGGCCCAGGTCAGATCGTCGAGCCGCTTGGGTAGTTCGGCGTCACTGCGCAGGTGCGCCTCGGCCGCCGCGCCGCTCAACCGTGCTTCGACGGCCACGAGATCGTCAGCCGAGACCGGATCGCCGGCACGAACGTCGTCGGCGACCGCCCAGTACGACACGGTGTCGTCGGCCGCCGCCACGAGGCGCGCGCCCACGACCATCGCGCCGACGACGAGCACCACCCCGGCCAGCAGTCGCGGATCGCGCCATCGCCGTGCGCTCATGCGGAGCGCGGGGCGCATCACGGTGCCCGATTGCGTCATTGTCCATCCCCCCGAACGGTCCTGATCGGTGCCGCTGCGGCACCTGCTCCCCGATGTGTAGTCGATCCGGGCGGGCGCGTCCAGCCCCCGTCTCGGTTATCCACAGGACGGATGTTTTTGACACGGCGGCGTGCCAGACTGACGTCATGGTTTCGCCGTCCCCGCGGTTCCTCACGCTCCCCGATGTCGCCGAGGTCTTGAACGTCACGGTGCGTCAGGTGTATGCGCTCGTGCGCAGCGGCGACCTGCGAGGCATTCAGATCGGCGGACGCGGCCAGTGGCGGGTCGAACAGGTCGAACTCGAGGACTACATCCAGCGTCAGTACGCGCGAGCACAGGCGAATCTATCCGAACTGGACCACGAGCACTCCTCCGCCGAGTGAGACGCAGGCCACCTCTTCCCTCGCGCTAAATGGTGCGGTCGTACTACTATCGCGGCCATGCCGCGATCGCCTCGCACGCCTGGATTCCTGCCCGTCACCGCTGCGGGCGCGGTCATCATCGCGGTCACCTTGTCGTTCGCCCCCGCCCTCGCGAAAGACGGCCTGGAGCCGGTCGGCTCCCGCGACGCGGCCGAGCAACGCCAGGAGTCCAGCCCAACACTGGTTCCGGTGCCCGAACCGCCGCCGCGCGCCGAGGTGCCCCAGGACAGGTACGCGATGGCCGGCGGCTGCTACGCCCTGCAGGCCGGCGACGGCAGGTGGGTCGCCAAGAGCGGGGACGGCTACGTCACGATCGCTGACGAGGCCGATGCCCACCCCTTCCACTTCCAGGCCACCGAACTGGGCCGCTACCTGATGTTCGACGCCGACGAGAAGTTCGTTTCGCGCGCAGGCGGCATCACGGCCGCCGACGAACCGAGCACGGACGCGGAGTGGACCGTCGACGCCGCCGACGGCGGTTTCGTGTTCACCGAGGGCCTGACCACCGACGCAGGCACGCTCACGAGCGGTGCCGTCACTGCCTTCGCCTTGAAACTCACCAACGGCTGCGCACCCTGGGACGAGGTCGAGGTCAACGTGACCGGCCCGGTCTTCGCCGGCACCTCACCACTGCAGGAAGTCCGCGGCTACCTCGACGACCACATTCACCACATGGCCTACGGCTTCCTCGGCGGCGGTATCCACTGCGGCCGGCCCTGGCATCCGTACGGCGTGAAATACGCGCTCGCCGACTGCCCCGACGCCGAGACGCTACTGCCCGAGGCGATCCTCAACGGCGGCGTCAGCGACCAGCCCGGCGGCTGGCCGACCTTCGCCGGATGGCCCGCCGCAAGTGATCTGATCCACGAGGGCACCTACTACAAGTGGGTGGAGCGGGCCTGGCGCGGCGGCCAACGCCTGTGGGTCAACCTGCTCGTCGAGAACACCGTCTTGTGCAAGCTGTATCCCGGGCCGAACAAGACCTGCACCGACATGGACTCGATCCGCACGCAGGCCGCCCAGACGCACGCCTTCGAGAACTACGTCGACGCCCAGTGGGGCGGCCCCGGCAAAGGCTGGTACCGGATCGTCGGCACCCCAGCCGAGGCCCGCGCGGTCATCAACCAGGGCAAACTCGCCGTCGTGCTCGGCACCGAGACCAGCAACCTGTTCGGCTGCAGCATCATCCTCGACAGCGAACTGCCGGCCTGTAACGAGCAGGCCATCACCGAGGGTCTCGACGAGCTCTACGACCTCGGCATCCGCCAGATCGTTCCCACCCACAAGTTCGACAACGCCTTCGCCGGGGCCAAGGGCGACGAGGGTTTCAACGGCATCGCGACGAACCTCGGCAACTTCATCCAGAACGGCACCTTCTTCGACATGCAGACCTGCCAGGAGGGGCAGACGCCGGACCACACCCAGCTCAACCCCGACTCGATCCCCGAGGAGAACCTCGCCGCCGCACTGGGCGACCTCCTCAGCCGGGTCTCGGCGGCCAGCCCGCTTCCGGTGGCCCTGCCGGCCTACGGACCCGGCCCGCACTGCAACCAGAAGCACATGACCGACCTGGGGCGCTTCATGTTGAACGGCATGGTCGAGCGCCACATCATCTACGACGTCGACCATATGAACGCCTTCAGCCGCTCCGACGCGCTGGACGAACTGGAGCAACTGGGCTACTCCGGCGTCATCTCCAGTCACTCGTGGGCCGACCCGACCGCCTACCCGCGGGTCTACGCCCTCGGCGGCATGGTCAACCCGTACGCCGGCCACAGCGAGGGCTTCGCTAGCGAGTGGGCGAGCCACCAGGACAGCATGGACGGCCGCTTCTACTACGGCGTCGGGTACGGTGCCGACACCAACGGTCTCGGCCCGCAGGGCAGCGCGCGCGGGGCCGATGTCGACAACCCGGTGACCTATCCGTTCCAGGCGTTCTTCGGCGTCCAGGTCGACCAGCAGGTCTCCGGCGAGCGCACCTACGACATCAACACCGACGGCGTCGCACACTACGGCCTGTACCCGGACTGGATCCAGGACCTGCAGATGGTCGCCGGACAGGACATCAACACCGACCTGCTGCGCGGCCCCGAGGCCTATCTGCTCATGTGGGAGCGCGCCAACGGCATCACCAACGACGCCTGCCGCCAGCCCGAGTTACGCCGCCAGGCCGCCGACTTCGGCACGATCACGGTCGGAACCAACTCCGACGCCGTGCTGACCGGCTTCGGCCAGCCCCATCTGCGCCGCGACAACACCTACCAGTACTGCGCGCTCGACGGCCAGGCCGAAGCCACCGTGACGGTGACCTTCGACGGCACGACGGTCACCGCCGTCGACACCGGCGCACCGAGCGACGGCACCGGCGGCCAGGGCGCGGGAACCGGCGGTGACAGCGGGAACGGAAACAGCCTCGGCGGCGGCACCGGCGTCGTGACGCAAGCCGGTGACGGACTGCCGGGCACCGGCGGCCCTGGTCTGGACACCCTGCTCGCGGGTCTTCTCGCGCTGCTGTGCGGTCACATCATGGTCACCTCGGCACGGCGGCTGCGCTCGCGCACCGGACGCTGAGCGCGGGCCGGTTTCCCATCGAGAAAAACGGCTGGTAGTGTTCCTGCTCGCGCACCCCTAGCTCAATTGGCAGAGCAGCTGACTCTTAATCAGCGGGTTCAGGGTTCGAGTCCCTGGGGGTGTACCAAACGGCAGAATCGTGGAGATTCCCGCCGATCCACCAGGCCCTCGACCCTCACGGTCGGGGGCCTGTCCCGTTTCCAGCCACTCCAGGCTGTCCCCGGTCAGGCCAGGTAGGACACCGCAAGCACGGCCGCCGACAGTGCGAGCATGCCCAGGCAGTTGAGCCAGAACGTCCATCCGACGAAGCGCGCCCGGATGTGGGCGTAGGCGGCGCAGCAGAAGTAGGCGACCACGGCGATGTTCGTGGCCAGGCCGACACCCTCGTACTTCAGGCCGGCGAGGAGGCCTGCGACCGCGAGCAGCTTGACGACGATCAGCGTCCACCACCACTCCTGCGGGTAGCCGACGCCGTCGAGGCAGTCCCGGATGAGTGCGGGCGGCTTGATCGACACCAGCGCGTCGCCGAGCAGAATCAGCGCCAGGAGCGCGGTCGGCAGCCACAGGTCGGGGGTCTCGGTCATGGCGCTTCCTCTCGTCGTACGACGATTGTGCCAGTAGATCCGCCGTCTGAGGTGTGCTGCGCTCGCACTGGGGGCACCTCCCGCCTGCGGGGGCAATGACCGGGTGCCCGCCTACCTGCAGCGCGACGGAAAGGCCGCGAGTTCGGTCACAGGATCAGCACAGAGCGACGCCAGCGCGAACCCAACGGCGCTTCCTACGGTCGCAGCACACCCATTCGCTGCCCGGAAGGAAGACCGGTGTTCCTCACCCATCTGAAACGAGAACTCGGCGGTCGCCGCAAGCAGACCGCCATCATCGCCATCGGCATGGCCGTGGCCATCGCCCTCGTCATCGTCGTCAATGCCTTCGCCGCAGGGGTCCGCGATGCCCAAGACGAGGTGCTGGAGTCGGTCTACGGCGTCGGCACCGACATCACCGTGACCCAAGCGCCCGAAGCCGGGTCCGGCGGACCCGGAGGCGGGCAGTTCGACTTCGACGAAGATGCCGGCGAATCCACCGACGACGGCACCCGGCAACTGTCACAGCAACGCCTCAGCGCCGCCAGGGGTTCGGCGACCTTCGCCGCGACCTCCCTCGCCACTGTCGCCGATCTCGACGGTGTGGCCGGTGCCGTCGCTACCTTGACGCTCGAGAGCACGAGTTTCAGCGGTGAGATCCCCGACGCGGCCGCCTCCAGCGAGAGCGGCTCCAGCGAAAACGGCCCGCCCAGCGGCGGTGGAGGCTCCTCCGGTGGAGGCGGCCCCAGTTCGTTCTCCATCGATCGCTTCACTGTCACCGGCGTGGACGCCACTACCGACGCTCTCGGCCCACTCACCACCATGGAGATCACCGACGGCGAGGGCCTGTCGAGTGCCGGGGCATCCGATGCGGTCGCCGTTCTCGATTCGGTGTACGCCAGTGAGGTCGGCCTGGCCGTCGGAGACACCCTCTCCGTGGCTGGCACCGACCTGTCGATCATCGGCATTGCCACCTCCACCAGCGGCGAGGGCGTAGCCACCGAGTCCAACGTCTACATCCCGCTGACTCTCGCGCAGTCGCTGTCGGGCCTGACCGATCAGGTCTCGACGATCTACGTGCAGGCCACCTCCGCCGACGCGGTCAGCACGGTCGCCGCCGACATCGAGGCCGCGCTGCCGGACCAGTCGGTCGAGACCCAAGAAGACCTCGCCTCCTCGGTCACCGGCTCATTGTCGAGCGCCGCCGATCTCGCCTCCTCGCTGGGTAAGTGGCTCTCGGTCGCGGTACTGGCTGCGGCCTTCGGACTCGCGATCTTGTTCACGGTCTCCGGCGTCAACCGCCGCACCCGCGAACTCGGCACGCTCAAGGCGATCGGCTGGTCGCGGCGACGAGTTGTGGCCCAGGTGGCCGGCGAGTCGCTGGTGCAGTCGCTCATCGGCGGCCTCATCGGCGCAGTCGTGGGCCTGCTGGCGATCATCGGCCTCAACCTGGCCAAGATCACCCTGACCGCCGCCCAGCAGGCAGCCGGCGGGCCGGATGGGGCCGGCGGCGGTCCTGGTGGCGGCGGACCCGGTGGCGGCGGTTCGGCGCAAGATGCCGCAACGAGCGCCGTCGACCTCATCCTGCGCGCCCCCATCAGCCCGCAGATCATCGCCATCGCCCTCGGCGTCGCCATCGTCGGCGGCCTTCTGGCCGGTGCCGTAGGCGGCTGGCGCGCCGCCCGACTCAGCCCAGCCGTCGCCCTGCGATCCCTTGCCTGACCGTCACCGACCATACGGAGAATCGACATGTATTCCATCACCGGACTGACCAAGACCTACAAGACACGGGAACGCGGCACCATCCGCGCACTCGACGGCATCGACGTGGAGATCGCCGACGGCGAACTGGTGGCCATCCAGGGACCGACCGGCGGCGGCAAGTCGACGCTGCTACAAATGCTCGGCGCTCTCGACCGGCCCACCGACGGCTCGATCAAGGCCTTCGACCACGACCTCGCGGCCCTCGGGGACGGCGAGTTGACCCGCATCCGCGCCCAGCGGATCGGCTTCGTCTTCCAGCACTACAACCTGATCCCGACACTGACGGCGGCCGAGAATGTGGAAGCCGCGATCCTCCCGGCCAACTCCGGCTCGCTGAGCGCCGCAGAGCGTCACGAGCAGGCGCGCGAGGCGCTGGCCCAGGTGGGCCTGGCCGACCGGGTCACTCACCGCCCGGCCGAGCTGTCCGGCGGCCAGCAGCAGCGGGTCGCCATCGCGCGGGCGCTCGTCAAGCGGCCCGACGTGCTGCTCGCCGACGAGCCGACCGGCAATCTCGACGAGCACATGCGCGACGAGATCTGGGACGTCATCGAGGATCTGTGGCGCACGGCCGGGCTGACGGTCGTGCTCGTGACCCACGATTCGGCCATCGCCAGGCGGACCCCCCGCCGCCTGCGCATCGCCGCTGGCCGGCTCACCGAACTCGACTGACTCGCGGGGCGGAGGCGGTCAGTGCAGGTACCACTGGATCGCCGGGCAGGTGTCCATGACCATCGGGATGCCGGCCGCCTCCGCCCGCGCGAAGGCCGCCTCGTCGATCACCCCGAGTTGCAGCCAGATGCCCTTGACTTCGAGGTCGATGGCCTCGTCGACGATCTGCCCGGCCGCCTCCGAACGCCGGAAGACATCGACGACATCGATCTCGAAGGGCACCTCAGCCAGGCTCGGGTAGCCCTGCTCCCCCAGCACCACGGGCGCGTCGGGGTGGATGGGCACGATGCGCTTGCCTCGCTGCCGCAACAGCGAGGCAATCGTGTAGGCCGTGCGCGACGGATCGCCCGACAGGCCCACCACGGCCCATGTGCCGAGTTCGTCGAGCATGAGATCGACCGCCGCGCGGTCCTGCCAATCCGGTGACATGAACCCAATCTAGAGAAGTCTGGTTTATTCGGGCTGTGTGCCGCCTGCCGGTCCCTGAGGTGCGAGCTTGCGAGCCTCGAAGGGACCAGAACCGTAACTCATTTCGCCCTTCGAGGCCGCTCGTTCCTCGCTACGCACCTCAATGAGCGGCCTCGACCTCTACATCGGCACCTCTCTAGGCTGGAACTCCCCAGCGCGCCGGCGCGTTGGAGCCGCAAAGGAGTGATGCCCCCATGAAGTGCCCCACCGACGGAACGACCCTCGTGATGAGCGAGCGATCCGGGGTCGAGATCGACTACTGCCCCGACTGCCGGGGCGTGTGGCTCGACCGCGGCGAACTCGACAAGATCCTCGACCGCGCCACCGCCAACCTCTCGCCCGCGCCCGCGCCTCGAACCTCTGCGTCCGCCTACGCCGGTACGCCGCGGCGAACCAAGAAGAAGGAGCACTGGCTCATGGAGTTGTTCGACTGAGCCGTCTTCGGGCGGCTGACAGAATCGCCGCATGTGGATCGGCTGGCTCACCCTCGACCTACGGCTCGGCGATGTCCATTCGCTCAAACAGAAGCGCTCGGTCGTGAGGCCGCTCGTCGCCGAGGTCAAGCGGCGCTTCGCGGTGTCGGTCGCCGAGACCGGCCACCTGGACCTGTACCGGCGCACCGAGATCGGCGTCAGTGTCGTGGCGGCCGACCGGGCACACGTGGCCGAGGTGCTCGACGCCGCCGAACGGCTCGTCGCGGCCCACCCGGAGGTCGAGGTCGCCGAGGCTCGCCAGCGGGTGCTGCGCGACGACGACATGGATTGACCGGCCGATCGCGCGTGACCCGTCTTCGGGCGCACGGCGGATGCTCGGCATACTGACAGACGTCCAGATCGTCTGCAGGCTCGCTCCTGTCGAAAGGAATATCGTGCGCAATCCCCGTGCTTTCCTCCGCCCGCTCGCCGTCGGTGCCCCCGCGCCCCTCGCGGACGTACCCTTCCGCCCGAGCCGGATGATCCACTTCTTCGACCCGAGCAACCCGAAGATGGCCGAGAAGGTGCCGTCCATCGCGGCGAAGGTCGACATCATCCTGGGCAACCTCGAGGACGCCGTCAAGACCGAGAACAAGGATGCCGCGCGCAACGGCCTCATCGAGATCGGCAAGAACAATGACTTCGGGGACACACAGTTCTGGGTGCGTATCAACTCGCTGGATTCGCCGTGGGTCCTCGACGACCTGGTTTCGCTGGTGACCGAGATCGGCGACAAGCTCGACGTCATCATGGTGCCGAAGGTCGAAGGTGCCCAGGACATCCACTACATCGACCGCCTGCTGGCCCAGTTGGAGGCGAAGGCCGGCGTCACCAAGCCGCTGCTCGTGCATGCAATCTTGGAAACCGCGCTCGGCGTGGCCAACGTCGAGGAGATCGCTGCGGCCAGCCCGCGCATGCAGGGCATCAGCCTCGGCCCGGCCGACCTGGCCGCGAGCCGCCGCATGAAGACCACCCGCGTCGGCGGCGGCCACCCCGGCTACCTGGTGCGCACCGACCCGACCGGTGAGGACCTGAACGAGGGTCGACAGTCCTTTCAACAGGACCTGTGGCACTACACGATCTCGCGCATGGTCGACGCCTGCGCCGCCAACGACATCCTGCCCTTCTACGGCCCGTTCGGCGACATCAAGGACGTTGTGGCCTGCGAAGACCAGTTCCGCAACGCCTTCCTGCTCGGCTGCGTCGGCGCATGGAGCCTGCACCCGGTGCAGATCGACATCGCCAAGAAGGTGTTCTCCCCGTCGAAGGAGGACGTCGAGCACGCCAAGACCGTCGTCGAGGCGATGGGCGACGGCTCGGGCGCAGTGATGATCGACGGCAAGATGGAGGACGACGCCTCCTGCAAGCAGTGCCTCGTGATGCTCGACCTCGCCCGCGAGCTCGCCGCCCGCGACCCCGAGCTGGCCGAGCTGTACGCCCTCTAACCCTCCCAGGTCCCTGCCCTTCGAGGCTCGCAAGCTCGCACCTCAGGAACCGGCACCTCGGTCCCTGAGGTGCGAGGAGGAACGACGAGCCTCGAAGGAACCTCAGGGAGTCCTACCCCTTTAGGAGACCCACATGACCGACATCCGCCCCCGCCGCAGTGTCCTGTACATGCCCGGCGCCAACGAGCGCGCACTGGAGAAGGCCAAGACCATCGACGCCGACGCGCTGATCCTCGACCTGGAGGACTCTGTCTCCCCCGACGCCAAGGAGGCCGGCCGCGCCAATGTGGTCGCCGCCGTGAAGTCCGGCGAGTACGGCCACCGCGAACTGGCCATCCGGGTCAACTCCATCGGCACCCAGTGGCACGACGACGACGTCGTGGCTGCCAGCGAAGCCGGCCCGGACGCGATCCTCGTCCCGAAGGTCGAGTCCGCCGAGCAGGTGCTCTCGCTCGTGGCCGCGATGGAGGCCGCCGGGGCCCCCGATCACACCCAGTTGTGGGCCATGATCGAGACGCCCCGCGCGCTGCTGCACGCCGAGGAGATCGCCGCAGCGCACGAGCGCCTGACGGTCATCGTCATGGGCACCAACGACATCGTCAACGAGACCTACGGCCTGCACGTGCCGGGCCGCAACCCGGCGGTGCTGACCTCGCTGGCGTGGACGCTGCTGGCAGTGCGGGCGGCGGGCAAGGTCATCATCGACGGCGTCTACAACAACGTGAAGGACCCCGACGGCTTCGAGGCCGAGGCTCGTCAGGGGCGCGAGATGGGTTTCGACGGCAAGACGCTCATCCACCCCAGCCAGGTCGAGCCGGCCAATGTCGCCTTCAGCCCCTCGGAGGCTGACATCGAGCGCGCGAACGGCATGATCGCCGCCTTCGAGGAGGCCGCCCGCGAGGCCAAGGGCGTGGCCACCTACAACGGCAAGATGATCGAGGAGTTGCACATCCGCGACGCCAAGCGCATCCTGGCGTTCGCCGAGGCGCTCACCGGACGCTGAAAACTCAGAACCCGCGCGGATAGGCCGAACCCCCGGTCATTGAGGTGCGAGGAGCTTGCGACGAGCCTCGAAATGAGCTGCGGCTTGAGTCCCTTCGAGGCTCGCAAGCTCGCACCTCAGGGACCGGAAGGAGCGGCCTCGAAGGGCGCACCTCAGGGACCGGCAACTTGCGGTGGCTGAGGTGTGAGGCCGCCTGCGGCCGAGCCTCGAAGTCACCTAACCGGCGCCTCGGTAGGTCCCTTCGAGGCTCGCAAGCTCGCACCTCAAGGACCGGAAGGAGCGGCCTCGAAGAGCGCACCTCAGGGACCGGAAGGCGGCACATAACCCGCATAGATCAGCACTTCCTCAGAACCCGCGCGGATAGGTTCACTGGCGGAACCTACTGGTGCCTGTTCTTATCGCCCTTCCCGCCCGCGAGGCCGTCGCAGCAGTGCTGTGGCGGCCTCGCGGCGTCTCAGGGCGCGAGACATCCGTCAGATTAGTGTGTCCTAAGTCACATTTCCTGTCGCACAATGCCATGAGTTTGTCCTCGTACGCGAAGGCGTACCCAGGGCTTGCGGTGCATATATCAGCGCGTCCGGCTGTCGCGAAAGGCGAAGAAATATGGTGGAGATCGGTGCTCGTCCAGAAGTTCATCCGGTCCGCCGGCTGGTTCGTAAATACGGACGGGCACTGACAACGCCGCTGGTCCCCGACGACTATTTCGAGTTGCTCAGCAGCCAGTGGTCCACCCGCGAGTTGACCGGCGAGATCGTCGCCCGGCGCAAGGAGACCCCCAACTCCACCACCTTGGTCATCCGGCCGTCAGCGCCGTGGCCCGGACACTCCGCCGGCCAGTACCTGCGCCTCGGCGTGGAGATCAACGGCATCCGGCACTGGCGGGCCTACACGATCACCTCCGATCCCGAGCACCGCGACGGCCTACTGTCGGTCACGATCAAGCACGTCGGCGGCGGCCGCGTCTCACCCTGGGCCAACGACTACCTGCGTACCGGCGACAAGGTCTTCCTCGGCGAGGCCGAAGGCACCTTCATCACCCCGGACCCGGTGCCCGGGAGCATGCTGCTGCTCACCGCCGGAAGCGGCATCACCCCGATCTGGGGCGTCCTACGCGAGCTGACCCGCCTGGGCAACCTCCGCGATGTGGTCCACATCCACTGCTGCCACGACGCCGAGGACTTCATCTTCGGCACCGAGCTGAACGCCGCCGCCGAACTCGAACCGGGCTACACCCTCATCCCGCACTACCGCTGCGATAACGAGCGGCTCAGCCCGGCCGACCTGGAGCGGCTCGTGCCCGACTGGGCCGAGCGCACCACCTTCCTGTCCGGGCCGAGCGCGATGATGAACGACTTCATCGCCCACTGGGACGCCCACGGCAACCGGTCCCTACTGCACCTGGAGCGCTTCCAGCCCATCGTCGGCGGCGACGCCACGGTCGATCCCGGAGCCGGCGGCACAATCCGCTTCCGAGTCAGTGACTTCGAGGCCGACAGCGACGGGCGCACCTCGATCCTGGAGGCCGGTGAGGCCGTCGGCCGCCAGCTCCCCCACGGCTGCCGCATGGGCGTGTGTCACACCTGCAAGTGCACGCTGGTCAGCGGCAAGGTGCGCGACCTGCGCACCGGCGAGGTCAGCGGCGATCCGGGAGACCTGATCCGCACCTGCGTCAACGCCCCCGAGGGCGACATCGAACTCGACGAAGGACACGTCGTCATCAAAGGAACGAACGCGAGGAACCCAGCATGAGCGCCACGTACGCAGAGTCCGACATCACCGGCACCTCTGCCGACCCCAACCACCCGCTGCACAAGCTCACCCGCGAACAGCTCGACGAGATCGGCCGTGAGTTCCAGGCGATCCACGACGAGGTCTACGCCGATCTCGGTGAGCGCGACGCCGAGTACATCCGCGGCCTGGTCCGCTTCCACCGCAGGCTCGCGGCGCTCTCGCGCGTGGCCCTGCTCGGCTCGAAGTCGACTCCGGCCCTGATCGGCGGCACCATCGGCCTGTCGATCGCCAAGATCATCGAGAACATGGAACTCGGCCACAACATCCTGCACGGCCAGTGGGACTGGATGAACGACCCGCACATCCACTCCTCTTCCTGGGAGTGGGACAGCGCCTCGCCGTCGAGTTCGTGGAAGCACTCGCACAACTACATGCACCACACCTACACGAACGTGATCGGCAAGGACCACGACGTGGGATACGAGATCATGCGCGTCGACGAGCGCCAGCCGTGGAAGCCGGCCTACCTCGGACAGCCGCTGTACAACCTCATCCTCGCGGCGCTGTTCGAGTGGGGCGTGGCCTTCCACGACCTCGACATGGAGGCCATCAAGAAGGGCACCAAGTCGAAGGACCAGCTCAAGGCCGAGCTCAAGGAGATCGGCCGCAAGGCACGCAACCAGATCGTCAAGGACTACATCGCCTTCCCGCTGCTGAGCGGCCGGGCTTGGAAGCGCACCCTGCTGGCCAACGCCACCGCGAACGTGGCGCGCAATGTGTGGGCCTACGCGATCATCTTCTGCGGTCACTTCCCCGACCAGGCCTACACCTTCACCGAGGAGGAGGCGGCCGACGAGTCGCTGGGCGCCTGGTACGTCCGGCAGCTGATCGGCTCGGCCAACATCGACGGCGGCGACCTGTTCCACCTGATGAGCGGCAACCTGAGCTTCCAGGTCGAGCATCACCTCTTCCCGGACATGCCCAGTTCGCGGTACAAGGAGATCGCGCCGCGGGTCAAGGAGATCTGCGCGAAGTACGAGTTGCCGTACAACACCGGCCCGTTCCGCAAGCAGTTCGGCTCGGTGCAGCGGGCGATCCTGCGGCTGGCGTTCCCCGGCGGCGGACCCACGCCCAAGCCCGGCCCGTTCCGCGCCGGACCGAAGGATCGGCGCCGCACGGTCGATGCGAACCCGCTGCGCGAGCCTTTCCCGGCGGCCACATGAGGCGATGACGCCCCCGATCTCGGTCTGCGTCTCTCGCAGTCGCTGGGCTTCGGCATCGGCCGGCGGACCTCTCCGCACCCCCTCAGCGTCACCAGGAGCGCAGCGCGGCAACGAACTCCTCGGGAGCGTCAGAGGCGACGTAGAGGCCGGCATCGTCGACGATCACGGTCTCATGCTCGGGGAACGCGGCCTCCAGTCGCTCGCGCTCCTTGGGGCGGAAGACCTTGTCGGCACCGCCCCACACGATGAGCGTCGGCAGCCCGGCGAGGTCGGGCAGCCCGGCCTCGAGATCGGTGAAGAAGGCCCGGCTTCCCGTGATGCAGCCGGGAAGCGTAGCGGAGGCGCGGCGGCGCTCCGGCGTGTCCTGCGCTCTGCGGTAGTGAGCCATCTCGGCGGTAGTGGGCTTGCGCCGGTGATGCCCGGTGGCGAGGAAGGCGTTGATCAGGAGGTCGGTCCGGCGGGCGAGCAGCCGCATCGGGGCCGCACCGCCGACGCGGGAGGCCAGCTCAAACCACGGATCGCCGTTGGCCGGCCAGGCCCACGTGTTGGCGAACACCAGCCGCCTCGCCGTTCCCGGCCTCCGCAGCGCCGCGGTCAGGCCGATCGGGCCGCCCCAGTCCTGTCCGACGAGGGTGACGCCCGTCAGGTCCAGAGCCTCGACGAAGCCGGTCACCACGGCTGCGTGTTCCTCGGGTCCGAAACGATAGCCCCGTGCCGGGACCGACAGCCCGAAGCCGGGGTAATCCAGGGCGAGGCAGCGGTGGTCGTCACGCAGGGCGGCGATCACCTCGCGCCACAGGAAAGACCAGGTCGGGTTGCCGTGCAGGAACAGCAGGATCGGCGCGTCAGCCGGCCCCTCGTCGACGTAGTGGACGAGGTTCCCGTCGATCTCCACGAAACGGCTCTCGAAACCGAAGAGGTCGTCGTCGACCCAGTCGGGGCGGACTCCCGCCGGCATGTCGGTCATGCGCACCCTTTCCTCGAAACGGTTCTTCGGTCGACTACAATGACTTGAGATTCTCAAGTGAACTTGAAAAAGTCAAGTAGGTGTCATGCGAAGCTACGGCCAGTACTGCGGACTCGCCCGCTCCCTGGAGATGATCGGCGACCGCTGGAACCTGCTCATCGTCCGCGAACTGCTCGTCTCCCCCGCCCGCTACCGCGATCTGCAGCGCGGCCTGCACGGGATCGCCACCAACCTGCTCGCCGACCGGCTCCGCGACCTCGAAGCGGCCGGAGTCCTGGAGCGGCGGCTGAGTGACAACGGGCAGGTCGTCGAGTACACGCTCACCCCGTGGGGGGCGCAGTTACGCGAGCCGATACAGGGCCTGATCCGCTGGTCCTTGCCGCTGATGATCCGCGGACCCGAGGGCGATGAGTTCCGGCCGGCCTGGCTGAGCCTGGTGCTGCCCACCCTGCTCGCACCGCGGGTGCCCGAACC
Source organism: Aeromicrobium sp. (assembly GCF_047607065.1). Taxonomy (GTDB): domain Bacteria; phylum Actinomycetota; class Actinomycetes; order Propionibacteriales; family Nocardioidaceae; genus Aeromicrobium. Next base: position 3,858 of record NZ_JASGDU010000062.1, on the reverse strand, counting down.
CGAGACGTCCGCCATCGGCCTGGACATCGGCGAAGAGCTGTTGCGCCTCGTATCCGGCCCGGCCGGATACGAGGTCACCCCGCGCGGCGAGGATCCTGTGGACGCCACCGTGCAGGCCGATGCGCACGGCCTCCTCGGCCTCGCCTCCGGCGCGCTCAGCCTCGATGACGCACTCGCGCTAGGTCTCGTGCGCATCGACGGCGACGTCTCCGTCGTCCGCACTGCCTTTGCCGCCTGACGGGAGGGGTTGTGGTCGCGGGCAGACGCATCCCTCAGCTTGCGTCCCGCGCCAGGCGGGCGGCGGCCGCGTCGATGCGCTCGTCGGTGGCGGTGAAGGCCACGCGCACATGCCGGGCACCGGCCGGGCCGTAGAACTCCCCCGGCGCGGCCAGGATGCCGCGTTCGGCGAGCCAGTCGACCGTGACACGGCACGGCTCGTCGCGCGTCGCCCACAGGTACAGCGAACCCTCCGAATGATCGATCCGGAAGCCGGCCGCTTCCAGCGCGTCGCGCAGGCGCGCCCGGCGGGCCGCGTACCGCTCGCGCTGCTCGGCCACGTGCGCCTCGTCGGCCAGGGTCGCGGCCAGCGCCTGCTGCACCGGTGCCGGCACCATGAAGCCCAGGTGTTTGCGGACCGCGAGCAGTTCGGCCACCACCGCGCGGTCACCGGCGAGGAAGGCCCCCCGGTATCCGGCGAGGTTGGAGCGCTTCGAGGCCGAGTACACCGCCAGCAGACCGGTCGGGTCACCCCCGCAGACGTCCGGATGCAGGATCGAGACGGCGGGAGCCTCCCAGGCGAAGTCGAGATAGCACTCGTCGGAGACCACCATCGCACCCCGCTCGCGCGCCCAGTCGACGACCTTGCGCACATGGTCGACACCGAGGATGCGCCCGCTGGGGTTGGCCGGCGAGTTCAGGTACAGCAGCGCGGGGCGGCGCGGTCCGACTGCGAGCATCGAGTCGGCCGCCAGCACCTCACATCCGGCATAGCGGGCACCGACCTCGTAGGTCGGATAGGCCAGTTCGGGGTAGACGACCAGGTCACCGGGACCCAGCCCGAGCTGTGCCGGCAGGTTGCCGATCAACTCCTTGGATCCGATGGTCATCAGCACGTGCTCGGGCGTGATCGTCCCTGCAACGGCACCGCTGGCCCGCGTCACCCAGTCCGCGATCTGCGCGCGCACCGCCTCGGGACCGGCCACCGTCGGATATCCGTGGGCGTCGCCGGCCGCAGCCAGTGCTTCGCGCGCCACCTGCGGCACCGGGTCGACCGGCGTCCCGATGGACAGGTCCACCAGGCCGCCCTCGTGCGCGGCGGCGCGAGCCTTGGCCGCAGCGAGGGTGTCCCACGGGAAGTCGGGAAGCCGGCGCGACACCGCTGCCACGCGGATCAGTCCTGGTTCTGCGGCGGCAGCGCCTCGATCATCGCGTGATCGCGGTCGATCTGACCGAACTTCGCCGCACCGCCGGGCGAGCCGAGTTCGTCGAAGAAGTGCACGTTGGCGTCGTAGTAGCCGGCCCACTCCTCCGGGGTGTCGTCCTCGTAGAAGATGGCCTCCGGCGGGCACACCGGCTCGCAGGCACCGCAGTCGACGCACTCGTCGGGGTGGATGTAGAGCATCCGTTTGCCCTCGTAGATGCAGTCGACCGGACACTCATCGACACACGCGCGATCCTTGACATCCACGCACGGCTGGGCGATCACATATGTCACTGCTCGGTCTCCTTACGAATCTGCCGTCTTCCAGTATCGCCGCTGGTCAGGGTTGCCGGCACGTTAGGTTCACCTCATGGACACCTCCCCTGTTCGACCCCCCGGACCCGAGACGACCGGGCGGCGGATCAGCGTGCGCTTCCGCACCGACGACGGCGGCGCGAGCGATGTCGTCGGCCGGGTAATCGGCACCGCCCCGGCCCTGCGGCTGGAGCGGCGCGACGGCACGGTCGCCTCCGTCGATCCCGCGACGGTGTTGATCTGGCGTCTCGTGCCCGACCGGCCGGTGCGGACCCGCCGGGCCACCGCGACCCCCGTGGACCGGCTCGCCCGCATCGCCTCACTCGGCTGGCCTGCGGCCGAGACCCATGCACTCGACGGCTGGGAGCTGCGGGCTTCGGGCGGATTCACCAAACGGGCCAACTCGGCCGCAGCGTTCGGCCCGCCCGAACAGCCGCTGGCCGATGCCCTCGCCGAGGTCACCGGCTTCTACCGCGACCGGGGCCTTGCTCCCCTGGTGCAGGTCGAGACGGACTCCCCGGTGGATCAACAGATCCGCCGAGATCACCACTGGCGGCCGGTGCCCGGCGGCGACACCCTGGTCCACGTCGCCCAGCTCGACCGCCGCTGGCCCGTCAGCGGCGATCTCACGATCACCGCCGCACCCGATACGGCGTGGCTGGACGCCTACGGCCCGCCCGCGACCCACCGCGCCGCCGCTCTGGCGGTGCTCTCCGGGCCTCCGGCAGCCGCGCACCTGCGCCTCGGCGGGGCGGTCGCGCGCGTAGTGGTGACCGGCGAATGGGCGGGCCTGTCGGCCCTGCGCGTGCCCGAGGAGCATCGGCGAAGCGGTCTCGGCCGCCGCCTGGTGACCGCCTGCCTCGGCTGGGCGGTCGAGCACGGCGCGGACAAGGCATACGTCCAGGTCACCCTCGGCAACGAGGCGGCCGAGCGCCTGTATCGCAGCTTCGGCTTCGTCGACCATCACGCCTACCGCTACCTCACCCCCGGCTGAGCGCCCCGGATAGGCGCTGGCTGAGGTACGTAGGCCGCTTGCGGTGGAGCCTCGAGGCCTGCGGTGGCGGGTCATTTCGAGGTGTGCTGCGCTCGCACCTCAATGACCGGGTTCCGCCTACCCGCGTACCTTCTAACTGCCGGCCCGGAGAGTCCCGCCGAGGCACACAGCATGTCCACAGTCATCCGCCGGGAAGTAGCCAGGATCGCTCCCTACGATGGCGCTATGAGCCACCATGACGATGCCCCCGAAGCCCACGACCTCGGCTTGTCGCACGACCTGCCGACGATCCTGACCCGTCGCCGCGCACTCGGGATGCTGAGCGCAGCCGGCCTGGCCGCAGCCCTGGCCGCCTGTGGTGCCGACGGCACCACCCAGACATCGACCGACCAGAAGTCGCAGGGCACGCCCCCGAGCGACAGCACCAGCACGTCCACCGGCGAGGGAGAGATCCCTGAGGAAACCGGCGGCCCCTACCCGGCCGACGGCACCAACGGTGTCAACGTCTTGACCGAGAGCGGCATCGTTCGCAGCGACATCCGCTCCAGCTTCGGCGAAGCGAGCGGCGTCGCCGAAGGCATCCCGCTGACCTTCAGCCTGACCGTCGTCGATGTCAGCGGCAGCGACGACGTGGGTAGTGCCTTGGCCGGCGCGGCCGTCTACGCCTGGCATTGCAACCGCGACGGGCACTACTCGATGTACGACGACGACATCGCCGAGGAGAACTACCTGCGCGGCGTGCAGGAGTGCGACGAGGACGGCACGGTGACCTTCACCTCGATCTTCCCCGCCTGCTACTCCGGACGCTGGCCGCACATCCACTTCGAGGTCTACCCCTCCGTGGACGACGCGACTTCCGCCTCCAACCGGATGCGCACCTCCCAGCTGGCCTTCCCCGAAGACGTCTGCGCCGAGGCGTACGAGACCGAGGGGTACGAGCAGAGCGTGCAGAACCTGTCCAAGGTCAGCCTGGACAGTGACAACGTGTTCGGCGACGGCTACTCCCTGCAGATGGCCACGGTCAGCGGCTCGCCGAGCGAGGGCTACACCGCCACCCTCCGCGTCCCCGTGTAACAGCGGCGGGGGCGGGCGCAAAACCGGCCCGGCCCCCCCACCCGCAGCCCGGGGG
>NZ_JASGDU010000061.1:0-30106 GCF_047607065.1 Aeromicrobium sp. | reverse complement strand
TACTCCTACGACTCCGCCACCGCCCCACCAGCACCCCACACGGCCGGTAGGTCCCTTCGAGGCTCCTTCGTCGCACCTCAGGGACCCGGGGCGGATTCGGGTCGTTGAGGTGTGAGCGAGGAACGAGCGAGCCTCGAAACGACGCCCTGGCGGTAGGTCCCTTCGAGGCCCTTCGTCGCACCTCAGGGACCCGGGGCGGATTCGGGTCGTTGAGGTGCGAGCGAGGAACGAGCGAGCCTCGAAACGACCACCACTCCACGTGAGAGGGAGGCCCTTCGCGGCTCGGCCGACGCTTGTGCGCAGGTTCTCCTGCCCTGACCTGGGGGTATGGTTTGCCTTAGTGCCTTTCGGGCGATTTCACCCGATAATCTCAGGTCCAACTGTTCAGCGTGGAGATTGGGGCCGAGATGCAGGTCATCGCCATCATCGTTTCGTTCGGCTTCACGGCCGTCGCCCTTCCGATGATTAGTCTCGCGGTCTGGAAGATGCTCACCGTCATCCGCGCGGGTCAGCCGGCCATCGGTCGCACCGACCGGCCGGTCGCCCGCCTGGTCACCGTCGTCAAGGAGACGCTGCTCCACACCCGCATGCTGCAGTGGACCTGGGTGGGCGTCCTGCACTGGTTCGCGTTCGCCGCCTTCCTGCTGCTGTCGACCGCTGTCGCTGCGGCCTTCCCGCAGTTGTTCGATCCGGAGTGGACGATCCCGTGGCTCGGCACCTTCTTCGCCTACGAATGGGTCGCCGAAACCCTCGGCCTGCTCGGCACGCTGGCGATCATCCCGCTGATCGTCTACCGCCTGCGCAACCTGCCGTCCAAGAAGGGCCGCCAGAGCCGCTTCTTCGGCTCGACCATGTGGCAGGCGTTCTTCGTCGAGGCGATGGTGCTGCTGGAGAGCGCCGCGATCCTGTTCATCCGCGGCGCGGAGTACAAGCTCGGCCAGGTCGAGCACAGCCACCACGCCGAGCCGTTCCACTTCCCGATCTCGCAGTTCTTCAGTCACCTGTACCCGACCGAGAACCCCGATACGCTCAAGAACATCATCTTCGCCATCGCGATGTTCAAGATCTCCTCGGCGATGATCTGGCTCATCGTCATCGCCACGAATATGACGATGGGCGTCGCGTGGCACCGCTTCACGGCGTGGTTCAACATCTTCTTCAAGCGCGAGTCCAGCGGCCGCACCGCACTCGGCGGCCTGGTGCCGCTGTACGTGGGCGGTGAGCCGATCGACCTGGAGAAGATGGAGGACCTCGACGAAGAGGACTTCATGAAGCTCGGCGTCGGCAAGATCGAGGACTTCAGCTGGAAGGGCCTGCTCGACTTCACGACCTGCACCGAGTGCGGCCGCTGCCAGAGCCAGTGCCCGGCGTGGAACACCGAGAAGCCGCTCTCGCCCAAGCTCGTGATGATGGGCCTACGCGAGCACGCCTACACCAAAATCCCGCTGCTGAGCATCCCCGAGGACCAGCGCACCGAGGAGCAGACCGCCGAGATCGAGCGCCCGCTGATCGGCGACGAGTCGATGTACGGCGTCATCGACCCCGACGTCCTGTGGTCGTGCACCAACTGCGGTGCCTGCGTGCAGCAGTGCCCCGTCGACATCGAGCACGTCGACCACATCGACAACATGCGCCGCTACCAGGTGCTCGTGGAGTCGAACTTCCCGGCCGAGTTGAACAACATCTTCAAGGGCCTGGAGCGCAAGGGCAATCCGTGGAACATGAACCCGCGCGACCGGATGAAGTGGGCCGAGGGGCTGGACTTCGAGGTCAAGCAGGTCGGTGTCGACATCGAGGATCTCGACGAGGTCGAGTGGCTGTTCTGGGTCGGCTGTGCCGGTGCCTACGAGGACCGCGCGAAGAAGACCACACAGGCCGTCGCCGAGTTGCTCAACATGGCCGGCGTGACCTTCGGCGTGCTGGGCGACGGCGAGACCTGCACGGGTGACTCGGCGCGCCGCTCGGGCAACGAGATCGTCTTCCAGCAACTCGCGATGCAGAACACCGAGGTGTTCAAGGAGATGAAGGTCAAGAAGGTCGTCTCCACCTGTGCGCACTGCTTCAACACGCTCAAGAACGAGTACCGCGACTTCGGCGTCGAGCTGGAGGTCGTGCATCACACGCAGTTGCTCAACCGCCTCGTGCGCGAGGGCAAGCTGACACCGGTCGCCCCGACGGACGGTGCCGTCGGCGGCAAGACGATCACCTACCACGACCCGTGCTTCCTGGGCCGTCACAACCAGGTCTACGAGGCGCCGCGCGAGCTGCTCAGCGTCATTCCGGGTGCGTCGTTCGCGGAGATGCCGCGCAGCAAGGAGCGGTCGTTCTGCTGTGGTGCCGGTGGCGCGCGCATGTGGATGGAGGAGACCATCGGCTCGCGGATCAACGTCAACCGCACCGAGGAGGCCGTGGCGACCGGGGCCGACCAGATCGCGACGGGTTGCCCGTTCTGCCGGGTCATGCTGTCGGACGGCCTGACGCTCAAGCAGTCCGAGGGTGAGGCGCGCGAGGAGGTCGAGGTCATCGACGTCGCGCAGATGCTGTTGGCCGCAGTCAAGCGTGAGCCGGAGCCGGAGCCGGAGCCGGAGCCGGAGCCGGAGCCGGAGGCACCCCCTGTCGCCGAGTCTGCGTCGGCGGAGGAGTCCCCCGCTGAGGACGCCCCGCAGGTCGTCGCGGAGACCGACACTCCCTGACCCCCGCCCCTCGGGCGGTGCCTCAACGGCGTTCCCTGAGGTGCGAGCTTGCGAGCCTCGAAGGGCCTCAAACCGCAGCTCATTTCGAGGCTCCGCTCGTTCCTCGCTCGCACCTCAATGAGCGGTATCGACTCTCACGGACCGCCCAGCGGCGCGAAAGCCGCGCGTGACTCGCGTCACGGTGATTCGTTGAACTGGTGCAACCGTCTCAGTTCACTAGGGAGTCTTCGTGCGCGCTCGCGTTCTCGCTTCTGCCGTCTCGGCCCTCGCGCTCGCGCTCGGGACACTCTTCCCGGTAGCACCCGTGCAGGCGGCTTCCGGACACACCGTGACCCCGCTGTGGTTCACCACCCACGTCGGTGCCGACGGCACACAGGAGTGCATGGTCGTCGCCGACCTGTACCTGCCCGAGAGTGCTAGTTCCACGAACCGAGTCCCTGCGATCCTCACCACCAACGGCTTCGGCGGTTCCAAGGATGACCAAGCCGGGATGGCAGAAAGTTACGCCGACCGCGGTTATGCGGTGCTGAGCTATTCCGGCCTGGGCTTCGGCGGTTCGGGATGCAGTATCGAACTCGATAACCCCGAGATCGACGGTAAGGCGGCCCAGCAGCTCATCGACTACCTCGCCGGCGCGACCGGTATCGCCTACACCGACGCCGACCGGACGCAGGCTGCCCCGGCCCTGGACGTCGTCACCCTCGACGCGGCGGGCGACCCCCGTGTCGGCATGGTCGGCGTCTCCTACGGCGGCTCGATCCAGTTCGCCACCGCCGCCATCGACCAGCGGGTCGACGCCATCGTTCCGATCGCCACCTGGCACGACCTGCGGTACTCCTTGTCGCCCAACAACCTCGTGCCGAGTGCAACCCAGCCGGAGACGCCGGGAGCCGCCAAACTCTTCTGGGCGCTCGGCTTCAGCGCCAAGGGCATCACGGGCGGCATCGAGGACATCCCGGCCGACCCCGGCCGGGTCGACAGCTGCGCGAATTTCGCCGACTTCGTCTGCCCGGCCCTGGTCACTGCGGGCGCGACCGGATTCATCGACGACGCTGCGGCCGAGGAGATGGTCGCACGTTCCACCGCCGGCTACGGTTCGACGATCACCGCGCCCACGCTGCTCGTCCAGGGTCAGGCCGACACCCTGTTCAACCTCAACGAGGCCATCGACGGTTACCGCATGCTCAGCGAGCAGGGGACCGAGGTGAAGATGATCTGGGCACACGGCGGACACTCGGCACCGGTCGCGCCAGGCGAACTAGATCTTGCGGCCGACCCCGCCGAGACCTACATCGGTGGGCGTGTAGCGGACTGGTTCGACCACTACCTCAAAGACCTGCCGGTTGATACCGGCGCGGAGTTCGCCTACTTCCGTGACTGGGTGGACTATGACGGCAACGCCGCCCCCGCTTTCGCCGAGTCCGACACCGTCGACGTGGCGATTCCCGAGCAGTTGTACCTGTCGGACTCGGAACTGACCCCCGATGCGACCGCCATCGCGGATGGAACGGCGACCTTCCTCACTCCGCCTGCGGGCGCGCCGACGTCGACCGACCCCGCCGACGTCGTCAGCAGCCTGATGGAGGAGTACTTTTCGGTGCCGGAGACGGACCTGCCCGGAACCTTCGCCACCTACACGACGTCACCGCTGGCCGGCGACCTGGACGTCGTGGGAACCCCAGTGCTCGACCTCCAGGTGTCGGCTCCCGCAGCCGAGGCCACACAAGCGCTCGGACCGGCCGGGCAGTTGGTCCTGTTCGCCAAGATCTCCGAGGTCGCCGCAGACGGATCGGTCGACATCGTGGGCAATCTCGTAGCGCCGGTGCGCATCCCCGACGTGACCAAGCCTTTCACCGTGCGCATGCCGGCCTTCGCACACCGTTTCGAGACAGGCAACCAGATCCGCTTGACGATCTCCGGCGGATCGACGAACTACCGCGGTGGGTTCCTCGACGTCAGTCCGGTCACCATCGCCACCGGCAGCGCGGACCAGGTGCTGACGCTGCCGGCCCTGCAGGCGTTCCCCGGGGTCGTCCCGCCGACCGATGTCACGGGGTCCGATGGCGATGAAGACAGCGACACCGCTTCGGTCGCGGACCAGGGAGGTACGGGGCTGGTCGGGGGTACGGGCGTCGTCACCACCGCCGCAGCGGCCGACGATCACCTGCCGCGTACCGGCGCTACCGCGCGTCTTGCGGTGCTGCTGCTCGGGATGGCGCTGATCGCCGCCGGCTGCGCCGCGCTGACCCGCCGGGTCGTCTCCGCCGATCCCGTGAGCGCGCGCCTGCGCTGACCGAGATAGCGGGCCGTTGTTGGGGTCCCTTCGAGGCCGCTCGTTCCTCGCGGCACCTCAGGGGCCGGGGGAGTCCGGGTCATTGAGGTGCGAGGAGCTTGCGACGAGCCTGGAAATGACCCAGACAGCGAGCCGTTGTCGGTGGTGGCTTCGAGGCTCCTCGTTCCTCGTCACGCCTCAGCCACCGGGGGCCGGTGGGTCACGGACGCGCCCCGCGCATCTGAACGCACCGGCTCGCCGCGCCGACACCTCCGGCCAGGGCGCGCCTCGGGTCGCGGCCCCGCGCCCACACCACCAGGAAACCCGCGGTGAAGGCGTCTCCGGCGCCGGTCGTGTCGACCACTGGCACGCGCGGTGCCACGACCTGCTCGCGCCGGTCCTCGTCGCGGCCCAGGTAGGTCGCTCCCGTCGGGCCGAGCGTGACGACCACGTGCGCGTAGTGCTCGGCGAGCCGGTCGAAGTCGATGAAGGGGCCGGTCGATCCGGTCAGCGCGCGGGCTTCGTCGGCATTGGGGAGGATCAGGTCGACGCCCTCGGTCCAGGCCAGGAACGCCTCCGCTCCGGCCTCGCGCAGGAACGCCAGCGATCCGGGGTCGACGCTGACGCCCGCGCCGCGCTGCCGTGCCCCGGCGATGAGGTGCAGCGCGGTCTCGCGGGTGCCGGAGTCGAAGAAGGTGTAGCCGCTCAGGTGCAGCCAGTCGACGCCCTCCCAGAGCGCGGCCGGCAGATCGTCGGGGGTGAGCGTGGCGTTGGCTCCCCGGTCGACGTACATCGTGCGGTCCGCGTCGGCGTCGAGGGTGAGGACGAGGGTGGCGGTCGGGGTCAGCGGGTCGCCGGCGATACGGGCGTCGACGCCGTGGTCGGCCAGGGCGGCGGCATGCCGCGCGGCACCGTCGGCCCCGGCCTTGCCGGCGAAGCGGACCTCGGCCCCGAGGAAGCCGAGCCAGGCCGCCGTGTTGGCTGCCGAGCCGCCGGGGGACATGCGAATCTGCGCGCGGGTGTCGGTGTGCGGGGTCACCGGCTCCAACGGCAGGACGCCGATGTCGTCCACGACATCGCCGACGACGAGGATCACTGCGCCCGCCCCAGCTCCGTCCAGGCGACGGCGATGCGCGCGGCGACCGCGATGTTGTTGCGGGCGATGTCGAGGTTGACGCGCAGGCTCTCGCCCCCGGTGATCTCGACGATGCGCTGGAGCAGGAACGGCGTCACCTCCTTGCCGCTCAGCCTCGCAGTGTCGGCCTCGGCGAGCGCCTGGGTCAGGGCGGCGTCGTGGATGTCGGGGTCGAGCTGGCGCTCCTGCGGCAGCGGATTGGCCACGACGATGCCGGCCTGCTGGCCGAGGGCGTCGCGTCCGGCCATGACGGCGGCGACCCCGGCCGCGTCCTCGACACGCCAGTCGAGCCGGTGCCCGGAGCCGGTGAGCCAGAAACTCGGGAACTCCTCGGTGCCGAACCCCAGCACGATGACGCCGAGCGTCTCCAGGCGTTCCAAGGTCGCGCCGATGTCGAGGATGGACTTCACTCCTGCGGAGACGACGGTGACCGGCACCCGGCCGAGGGTCGTCAGGTCGGCGGATTCGTCGAAGGTGTCGGCCGCACCGCGGTGGACGCCGCCGAGACCGCCGGTGGCGAAGACGCGGATTCCGGCCCGGTCGGCGATCCACGAGGTCGCAGCGACGGTGGTGGCACCGCTGCCGCCGCAGGCCAGGACGACGGGCAGGTCGCGGACGCTGAGCTTCGCGATGTCCTCGGCGGCGATGCGCTCCAGTTCGGGGTCGGTCAGGCCGGCGCGCAGTTCGCCGTCGAGCACCGCGACGGTGGCGGGCACGGCTCCGCCGTCGCGGACCAGCTGCTCGAACTCGCGGGCGGCGACGAGGTTGTCGGGGCGCGGCAGGCCGTGGGAGATGATCGTCGATTCCAGGGCGACGACCGGCCGCCCGTCCGCGAGCGCGTCGGCGACCTCCGGCGACCTCCGCAGGGGCAGACGACCGCCCACCGTCAGATCTCCGTGCGGTGGTGGCCGGACGCGCTCGTACCTCGCGCTGATCCGCGCGGCTCGCTGGAGCTCGCAGCGCCCCGGCCAGCCTCGCTCCGCTCGGCTACATACGTGACACGCACAGGGTGGTGACAGGACATGGGTTCAGATCTCCGTGCGGTGGAAGTTGGCGTGGCTTCTGGAGGCCGTGGGGCCGCGCTGGCCCTGGTAGCGCGAGCCGTACTTCGCCGAGCCGTAGGGGTTCTCCGCCGGCGAGGTGAGCCGGAAGAAGCACAGCTGGCCGATCTTCATGCCGGGGTAGAGCACGATCGGCAAGGTGGCGACGTTGGCCAGTTCCAGCGTGACGTGGCCGGAGAAGCCCGGGTCGATGAAGCCCGCAGTCGAGTGGGTCATCAGGCCGAGGCGTCCGAGCGAGCTCTTGCCCTCCAGGCGGGCGGCGATGTCGTCGGGCAGGGTCACCAGCTCGTAGGTGGACCCGAGCACGAACTCGCCGGGGTGCAGGACGAAGGAGTCACTTCCTCTCACCTCGACCTCGCGGGTCAAGTCGGGCTGGTCGGCGGCCGGGTCGATGTGCGGGTACTTGTGGTTGTCGAAGACGCGGAAGAACTTGTCGAGGCGCACGTCGATGCTCGACGGCTGGATCATGCCGCGGTCGAGCGGGTCGAGGCGGACGCGGTCGGCGTCGATCTCGGCGAGGATGTCGCGGTCGGAGAGAAGCACGTCGCCACCCTAATGGGGATCGGTACCCAGCGGGAGTCCCATCCCGCAGGTGGTTACACTCGCCCTGTTCGCCGATGTAGCTCAATGGCAGAGCGCTTGCTTCCCAAGCAAGACACGCGGGTTCGATTCCCGTCATCGGCTCCGAGCGCAGCGAGGAGACGGAAGCGTCTTTCAGGCTGACGCGAGCGCGTGTGACGCGGCGGCATGTCCGTTGAGCACCCGCGAGAGCGCGACCCGGGACATGTGGGGTCCCTTCGAGGTGTGCCGCGCGGATCCTGAGGTGCCGCGAGGAACGAGCGGCCTCGAAGGGCACGCCTCAGGGACCGGATCCCTCCTATCTGCGAAACCTCTAGGGTGGGGCGGTGACGACGGGACGCGGTCAGCCGAAGCGTTCGTCGGGGATCGGCCTGCTGCAGGTGTGCGGCGCAGGCGTCCTGTGGGGCACCGGCGGCCTGGTCGCCACGGTCCTCCACGACGAGGACGGCCTCGGAGCCATGACGACGAGCGCGTGGCGCATGCTCGTCGCCGCAGTGGCGCTACTGGCCTTCGCCCTGGTCAACGGCCGCCTCGCCGCCTGGTCGGCCACCGTGCGCGCACGCCCGGCGCTCGTCGTCGCTGTCGGCTGCGGCACGGCGCTCTACCAGGGCCTGTACTTCCTGTCGGTGCTCGTCGTCGGCGTCAGCGTGGCGACGGTCATCTCCCTCGGCCTGGCCCCGGTGCTCGCCGCCGCGTGGGAGCACGCGCGGGCGCGCACGCGCCCTGACGCGCGCGAGTTGTCGGTGCTCGCGGCGGCCCTCGCAGGCCTCGTGCTCGTGTCCGTCGCCTCCGGCGGCAGCGGAGTCGCGGGTGCCGAACCCGCGCTCGGCCTGGTTCTCGCGGTCGCGGCCGGCGCGACCTACGCGGCGACGACGCTGCTCGGCCATCGCCTCGCCCGCGACATCGACCCGCTGGCGCTGACGGCGGGCGCGACGACCGCAGGTGCCGTCCTGCTGGCACCCTTCCTCCTGGCTGCGGCCGCCGGGCCGGGACCGGCGCTGAGCGCGCGCCCCGAGGCCCTGGCGCTCTTGGCCTACCTCGGCATCGCGACGATGGCGGTCTCCTACGGTCTGCTGTACGCGGGCCTGCGCACGACGTCCGGTTCGGCGGCCACCATCGCCACCTTGGTCGAGCCGTTGAGCGCAGCCGCCCTCGCCGCCCTGCTGCTCGGCGAGCGGCCCGCGATCACGGCCCTGACCGGCGGGGCGCTGATTCTCGCGGCGGTCGCCGGCCTGCGCCCCCGCGAGGCACCGCCGGTCACGTGATGCGAAAGGACGCCGCCCCGCCCGGCAGCGCCACGCTGACGACATCGCCGCGGACGAGCTGGCGTCCGCGGCGCGTCTCGACCTCGGCGTTGACCCGCACGTCGCCGCTGCCGATGATCGCGGCGGCATGCGCGCCGGACTCGGCGAGGCTGACGTACTTGAGCAGTTGTCCGAGCCGGATCATGTCGCCGGAGATCGGCACGTCCTCGGTCACATCCATGCCCTCAGCCTGCCGCACGTAGGCTCGGCGCGTGACACCCGAGCCGGCCGCGGCACGCACCGACGCCTGGGTCTGGGCGGTGCGCCTGTTCCCGAGCCGCTCCGCGGCGAGCGCGGCGTGCAAGGGCGGACACGTCCACGTCAACGGCAAACGCGCCAAGCCGGCCCAGGCGCTGCGTATCGGCGACCGGGTGGAGGCGACGACGCCCGGCGGCGTGCGGATCGTCGTTGTGAAGCGGCTGCTGTCCAAGCGGGTCGGTGCTGTGGTCGCTGTCGAATGCTACGAGGACCATTCGCCGCCGCCTCCGCCGAAGGAGGAGCGGCTGGCGATGCCGCGCCGCGAGCGCGGTACCGGCCGGCCGACCAAGCGCGAACGCCGCCAACTCGACCACTTCCGCAACCAGGGGTAAGAAGGTGCGCCTCGTCACGCCTCGGCGAGGGAAGCGACGAAGTCCTCGATGTGGGCGACGAGGGCGCTCGGGTTCTCCTCGGGCACCCAGTGGCCGGCGTCGTCGATGACCTCCATCGTCATGGTGGCCCGCACGAGTCCGCGACGCACCAGCTTGGGTGCCAGCACGAGGTCGCGCCGCCCCGGCAGGAACAGGATCGGGATGTGGTCGTACGGCTCCTGATAGCGGCCCTTCGACATGTCGATGAACTCGCGCCGCATGAACCGCGCATAGGTCGAGCGGCCGGCCTTGGCGCGCGCCGGGTCGCGGAAGCGGGCCAGGTACGGCTCGACCGCCGCGTCGGGCCACAGTCTGCCGTTGCGGGAACCGGCCGCGAACAGCCGCCGCAGGACGACCTGCCCCAGGCCGCGCTGCAGCAGCGCACCCCACGGCCCGCCCACGAGCGGCTGGTAGAGGAAGCGCCACAGTTCTCGGGTCGGGATCGGCGTCCACGGGGCGATGATCGCCGTCGCCACGATGCCGCGGGCCAGGTCGCCGTGGCGTCCGCCGATGAGGATCGACAGCCAGGCACCCCAGTCGTGGCCGACGATGACCGGCCGGTCCAGCCCGAGCGCGCCGATGACGGTGGCCAGTTCGTCGGCGATGACCCGCTTGTCGTAGGTGTCGCCGTGCGGTGCGGGCGCGTCGCTCCATCCGGCACCGCGCGTGTCGAGGGCGACCACGTGGTGCCGCTCGGCCAGCAGGGGCATGACCTTGTTCCAGCACCACCAGTGCTGCGGCCAGCCGTGGATCAGCACCAGCGGCGGACCGGGATTCCCGGCACCGGCTTCGGCGACGTGGATGCGCACCCCGCCTGCGTCGATCCAGCGATGCGTGACCCCGTCGAGTTCGGGCATGCCCTGGGCGTTGTCCATGCCCCGACGCTAGCCGACCCCTACCCTGGCGTCATGGCCCTCGTCGATCTGCACGCCGCGGCCGACGGCGTCCGCACCGTGACCCTGAACGCTCCCGACCGGCTGAACGCCCTCGACCGGCCTTTGCTGGACGAGCTGCGTGAGGCCGTCGCCGTGGTCGCCGCCGATGCCGAGGCGCGGGCGTTGGTCGTCACTGGAGCGGGGCGTGCCTTCTGCTCCGGGGCCGACCTCGACAGTCTGTTCGGCGACCGCACCCGTCCGACGGGGGCGCTGCGCCAGGTGCTGCTCGACGTCTATGCGTCCTTCCTCGGCATCCGGGACCTGACGATCCCCACGGTGGCTGCGGTCCACGGCCCGGCGGTCGGCGCGGGGCTGAACATCGCGCTGGCCTGCGACGTCATCGTCGCCGGGCCGCAGGCGTCCTTCGGCGCGACGTTCACCGCCATCGGCCTACACCCCGGCGGCGGATGCACCTTCATGCTGACGCAGCGCATCGGTGCCGGCAACGCCGCCGCAGTCCTGTATGCGGGGACCCCGGTGGACGCCGCGAACGCGCTGCGGCTGGGGCTGGCGCAGGAGGTCGTCGCCGACCCGCAGGCGCGGGCCGGCGAGCTCGCCTCTCTGTACGCGAGCCGTAATCCGATGCTCATGGCCGACGTCAAGGAGGCCGTCCGGGTTGCCGCGACGAGCGACCTGGCGACGACGCTCGACATCGAGTCGTGGGCGCAGGCGTCCTCCCTGGCCAGTGAGGAGTTCGCGGCCTTCGCGGCCCGTTTCGCCCGCAGCTGAAAGGGATTGCCTGTGACGCAGGACACGTCCGGGCGACTCACATGGCGGAACCGATTTCGTGGGAGGGGCGAAGCGCTTTAGGCTTACCTTCGTCGTCTTCATCCCAGGAGTTCTCCCTATGAGCAGGAAGTTGCGCGTCGGCATCGTCGGTGCCGGACCCGCCGGCGTCTACGCCGCCGACATTCTCACCAAGTCGGATCTGCCCGACGGCTTCGACGGCGTGGTCGTCGACATCCTCGACCGCGACCCGACCCCGTTCGGCCTGATCCGCTACGGCGTCGCGCCCGATCACCCGCGCATCAAGGAGATCATCAAGGCGCTCAAGCGGGTGATGTCGAACGAGGACATCCGCTTTTTCGGCAACGTGAACTTCGGCGTCGACGTCAAGCTGACCGAGTTGCAGCAGTTCTACGACGCCGTCGTGTTCGCCACCGGTGCCCGCCGCGACCGCAGCCTGAACATCCCCGGTCTCGACCTCGACGGCTCCTACGGTGCGGCGGACTTCGTCTACTGGTACGACGGCCACCCCGACGTCAGCCGTGAGTGGGACTTCCAGCCGCACGCCGAGTCCATCGCCGTGCTCGGCGTCGGCAACGTCGGCCTGGACATCGCCCGCATCCTGGCCAAGACGGCCGACGAGCTGCTGGTGACCGAGATCCCCGACAACGTCTACGAGGGCCTGAAGAAGAACGCCGCCAAGGACGTCCACGTCTTCGCCCGCCGCGGGCCGGCGCAGGTCAAGTTCACGCCGATGGAGCTGCGCGAGCTGTCGCACTCGCCCACCATCGACGTCATCGTCCACCCCGAGGGCTTCGAGTTCGACGAGGGTTCGATGGAGGCCATCCGCGCCGCCAAGAGCCAGAAGCTCGTCGTCGACGTGCTGCAGAACTACCTGGCCAAGGAGCCGTCGGGTGCCCCGCACCGCATCCACATCCACTTCTGCCAGAACCCTGTCGAGATCCTCGGCGAGGACGGCAAGGTCGTGGGCCTGCGCACCGAGGTCACCGAGCTGGACGGCACCGGCAATGTCCGTGGCACCGGCGAGTTCAAGGACTGGCCGGTCCAGGCCGTCTACCGGGCCATCGGCTACTACTCCGATCCGCTGCCGGGCCTGCCGTTCGACGAGGCCGCCGGCGTGCTGCCCAACGACGGCGGCCATGTGGTCGACATCGACGGTGCGGCGATCCCCGGCGTGTACGCGACCGGCTGGATCAAGCGCGGCCCGGTGGGCTTGATCGGTCACACCAAGTCCGACGCCGCCGAGACGATCCGCATGCTGTTGGAGGACGCCCCCACGCTCGCCGCCGCCGAGCAGGCCGAGCCGGAGGCCGTGGACCGCTACCTCGACGGCCGCAGCATCGAGTTCACGACCTGGGAGGGCTGGGAGAAGCTGGACGCGCACGAGGTCGCGCTCGGCGAGTCCGACGCCCACCCGCGCGAGCGCAAGAAGGTCGTCGAGCGCGACGAGATGGTCGCCATCTCCCGCGCCTGAAGGTCCCTTGCCGGGAGGCCCGGTCCCTGAGGTGCGACGAAGGAGCCTCGAAGGGACTGCGGGGTGCCCGCGTTTCCCTCAGAGCAGGCGCAGGACGCGGACATAGCAGGTGGCCGGATCGCCCTGGGCCGATAGTCCGGGGAACTCAATCGGCACCGAGCCGCCGGGCTGGACGTTCTCGAAATCCTGGTGGGCGACGGGCCGCTCCTGGCCGTCTGCCGGGCCGACGTAGAGGTCGACGCCGTAACTGGCGGCCTCGCTGCCGGAGTTGGCGAGGGTGCCGCTCGCGGTCCACGTGCCGTCGTCACCGGCCTGGCAGCGAAAGCCCGACAGCGCCTCGGGTGCCGGCGTCGCCGTGGCCTCGGCGGTGGGTGTGTTGCTGGCGTCGGGCTGGGCGTCCCTGCCGCCGCCACAGGCGCTCATCGCGAGGCAGGCCGACAGGGCGAGGGAGGCGGCGAGGCGGACCATGACCCCATCTCACCACGCCGGGACCTCGACGTGTCGACATCGGTCCGGTGTCGGCTGACTGAGAACGCGCGCCAATAGGCCCGCTGGCTGAGGTGCGCCCTTCGAGGCTCGCCGCAAGCTCCTCGCACCTCAGGACCCGCGAGGAACGAGTGAGCCTCGAAGCCTGCGGTGGCGGGTCATTTCGAATGTGCTGCGCTCGCACTGGTGGCCCCTCCTGCTTGCGGGGGACAATGACCGGCTCCGCCTACTGGCGGAATCCCTAACGGTCGTCGGGGGAGGGGGCGACGCGCCAGAGGAGTTCGGGCACGGCGAAGCCCTTGAGTTCGACTTCGCGCACGTCGTCGAAGACGAACTCGGTGGAGTCGATGAGTGCCTCGCGCAGATCGTTGCTGACCAGCACCTCGCCGCCGTGGGCCTCGGCCGCGACGCGGGCCGCGAGGGCGACGTTGCTGCCGAAGTAGTCGCCGTCGCGGGCGACCACCGCGCCCCGGTGGACCCCGATGCGGACCTTGACGCCGTGAGTGCGCAGCTTGCCGCGCTCGGCCGCCAACCGCTCCTGCACCTCCAACGCTGCGCGGATCGCGTCGGTCGGCCAGCGGAAAACCACCATGAAGCCGTCGCCCTGCGTCTTGACGACCTCGCCCTGGTGGGCCTCGATGGCCGAGCGCATCAGCTCGTCGTGGCGGGCGAGCACCTTGACGAAGGCCCGGTCGCCAAGGGAGACGTTGAGCTGGGTGGACCCCTCGATGTCGGAGAAGAACATCGTCACCGTGCCGTCGGGGGCCGTGGCGCGCTGCACGGCGGCACCGTCTTCGCGCAGCCACTCGGTCAGTTCCTCGATGGAGCTGGCCACCAGTGCCTGCACGCCGTGGGTGCGCAGCAGGTCGGCGGTCTCGGAGAGGGCCTTGACGGCGGTCTTAGCGCGGACCAGCGCGCGCGGCGGGCGGCGCATCGGCCCGGCCGAGCCGGCGGCCAACTGCCGCTCCTCCAAGGTGGCGATCATGCGCCGCGCGCGGCGGAGTTTCACCGTCACGGCGATGGCCCAGGCACCGAAGCCCACCGTGGTCGCGGCGAACAGCGCGAGCAAGACGGCAAGCACGGTCACGGGGGAATCCTCCCACGCCCGCGCTGGCCACGGGTCCCTGAGGTGCGCCCTTCGAGGCCGCTCCTGCGTCGTCGCACCTCAGCCAGCGGCATCCAGCGTGACGGGGATCAGCCGGTGTTGCGCAGGCCCGCAGCGATGCCGTTGACGGTCAGCAGGAGCGCTCGCGCGAGGCCGGACTCCTCGCGTTCGGCCGGATCGGCCTGCCGGGCGCGCGCGAGCAGGTCGATCTGTGCGAACGACAGCGGTTGCAGGTAGGCGTCGCGCACCGCCAGCGTGCGCCGCAGCTCCGGCTGATGGTCGAGCAGTTCGGCCGACCCGGTGACCGCGAGGACCTCTTCGACGGTGATCGCGTGCTCGGCGCGGATCACCTCGAACAACCCCTGCAGATGCTCCGGCACGAGTTCGCGGACGTAGTGCCCGGCCACGTCGAGATCGGTTTTGGCCAGCGTCATCTCGACATTGGAGATGAACGTCGAGAAGAAGTGCCACTCGGCGTGCATGTGCGCGAGCAGGTCGCCGTGCCCGGCCTCGCGCGCGGCCCGCAGGCCCGAGCCGACGCCGAACCAGCCCGGCACGATCTGGCGCGACTGGGTCCAGCCGAACACCCACGGGATCGCCCGCAGCCCGGAGATGTCGCCGCCGGAGTCGGGGCGCCGCGACGGACGCGAACCGATGTTGAGGTCGCCCAGCTGTTCTACGGGCGTCGAAGTGAGGAAATAGTCGAACAGGCGCGGGTCCTCGACGAGCCGCCGGTAGGAGGCATAGGCGGCATCGCTGACCAGGGTCATCACCTCGTCCCAGCCGGCCAGCACCGCAGCGCTCTGGCGAGACTCCGTGTGCAGGGTCGAGGCGGTCAGCACGGCCGCCGCAGTCAGTTCCAGGTTCTCGCGGGCGAGCACGGGCAGCGCGTACTTGTCACTGATGACCTCGCCCTGCTCGGTGAACTTGATGTCCCCGGCGAGCACGCCCCACGGCTGGGCGAGGATCGCGTCGTAGGTGGGGCCGCCCCCGCGCCCGACCGTGCCGCCGCGGCCGTGGAACAGCCGCAGCCGTACGCCGTGTTTCGCGGCGACGTCGCGCAGCGCCCGCTGGGCCTGGTGCAGCTCCCACTGGCTCGTGGTGATGCCGCCGGCCTTGTTGGAGTCGGAGTAGCCGAGCATGATCTCCTGCACGTCGCCGCGCAGCGCCACGATGCGCCGGTACGACGGGTCGGTGAGCAGGTCGTCGAGCACCTGGCCGGCGAGCCGGATCTCCTCGACGGTCTCCAGCAGCGGCGCGAAGCCGATGGCGGCGAAGGGCGAGGCACCGCCCAGCCGCACCAATCCGGCCTCGCGGGCGAGCACGGCCACCGCGAGCAGATCGTCGGCACCCTGGGTCATCGAGACGATGTAGGTCCGTACGACTTCCGGCCCATAGGTCGCCTGTGCCTCACCGATGACGCCGAGGACGCCGTAGGTGCGGGCACCGGCCTCGTCCAGCGCGGGCGGCTGGGCGCTGAGCGGCCGCCGGGAGGCGAGTTCGGCCGACAGCAGCCGGGTGCGGGCGTTGCGGTCGAGGTCGGCGTAGGGGACCGGCTGCTCGCCCAGGGCGTCGACGAGCTGGCCGACGGCATGGTGATGAGCGTCGGCGTGCTCGCGGATGTCGAGCGTCGCCAGGTGCAGCCCGACGAGGGAGGCGGTGCGGATCGTGTCGGCCAGCATGCGGTCGGCGACGATCTCACCGCCGTGGGCGCGTAGGGAGGCGTCGATCAGCAGGAGGTCGTCGATCAGCTCGCTGCGGGTCGCATAGTCGAGTCCGGGCGCGTGGGCGCGGTCTTCGGCGATGCGTCGGGCGGTGTTGGTGACCTTGAGCCGGATGCACGACAGTTTGAGGCGGTACGGCTCGGCACCGTTGACCGTCAGTAGCCGCGGGTCGAGGCCGGGCAGCGCCGCGAGGTCGGCCTCCAGCGAGGCGGTCAGGTCGGCGCTCACCTCGACCAGGCCGGCCGAGGGGGACAGTTCGCGGATCAGCACGTCGAGGCTCGCCAGGAGCAGCCGGGTGGCGACCGTGTTCTGCAGCCGCAGCACCTCGCGGGTGACCTCTGGCGTCACGTTCGGGTTGCCGTCGCGGTCGCCGCCGATCCACGAGCCGAAGCTCAGCGGCCGGGCCGTCGCAGGTGGGCGGAAGCCGTGCTCGGCCAGGGTGTCGGCGAACTCGGCCGACAAGTCGGGCATCGTCTCGGTGAGGATGTCGCTGAGGTAGTAGACCGCGTGGCGGGCCTCGTCCAGCGGTGTCGGCCGGGTGCGGCGGACCGGATCGGTCTGCCAGATCAGGTCGATGAGCTGGGCGAGGTTCGCGTCCTGGCGGCGGCGCTGCGCGGTGCCCGGTTCGGAGGGTTCGGCGAGCACGTCGGCGATGCGGCGCAGCTTGGTCAGTGTCGACCGGCGGCTGACCTCGGTGGGATGGGCGGTGAAGACGGTACGAATGTCGAGCGCCTCGACGGCCTCGCGCAGGGCCTGCGGGCCGAGTTCGCCGGCGATGCCGGCGACGGCGCGGTCGAGCCACCCGTCGCCGTGCGCGCGGGCGGCGATCTCGCGAACGCGGGCGACCTGCTCGGCGACGTTGGCCAGGTTGAAGTAGATGCTGAACGCCCGCACGAGCGCCGCGACGGTGTCCATCGGCAGGCCGTCGAGGATGCGGCTGATCTCCTCGCGGGCGCGGGCGCTGGCCGCATCGGAGGCGTGGCTGGTCTCGGCCAGGTCGCGCACGCGCTCGACCAGGGCCAGCAGTTCGGGTCCCTCTTGGCGCACGAGGCTCTGGCCGAGAAGGTCGGCCACGCGCCGTACGTCCTGGTGCAGGTGCTCTTCGCTGGTCAGGCTCACGGGACCCTCCTGGAGTCGTCGCAGGACATGGCCCCATTGCCGCCTTCAGCCTAGAGGTTCTGTGCGTGGGTGGGAAGGTAGCGTCGGGTAGGTGAGCGAACGGGTGGTCGTCGTGGGAGCCGGTTTGGCGGGGCTGGCCTTCGCCATTGCCGCCCGCCGCGCCGGCCTCGACCTGGAGGTGCGCGACGAACGCCCGAGCCTCGGCGGCGGGGCTGCCCTGACGATCTGGCCCAATGCGCTCGCCGTCCTGGACGCCCTCGGTCTCGGCGATGCCGTGCGCGACCTCGGGGAGCCGGTGGCGGCCGGGGTCATCCGTCGCGCCGACGGGTCGCTGATCCGGCGCATCGATCCGGTCGCCGCCGTGCGGGCGCTGGGCGAGCCGGCGCGTGCGGTGGATCGCGGCGAACTCCAGGCGCTCCTCGCCGAGCATGCCGGGCCGGTGCTGCTGGGGGCCGGGGTCGGCGACCCGTCCGAGCTGGATGCCGACGTGGTCGTGGGTGCCGACGGATTCCGGTCGGTCGTAGCGCGTCACCTCGACCCGGGCCTGGCCGAGCGGCCGGCGGGGTATGCGGCCTGGCGGGGTGTCGCGCCGCTGCCCATCGACGTCACCTCGGCGGGCCTGGTGTGGGGGCGGGGCGCGGAGGCGGGGCTGCTGCCGCTGCGCGGCGGCCGGACCTACTGGTTCGCCACGCGCGCCGACGGCGGGGACCTGGAGCCGCAGGCCTGGCCCGATCCGCTGCCGGACCTCATCGCGGCCACACCCGAGGCGACGGTGCTGCGCCACGAGATGATCGACCGCGATCAGCCGCGCCGCTGGCACGACGACCGCCATGTCGTGATCGGCGACGCCGCCCACGCGATGCAGCCGGGCCTCGGCCAGGGCGGGTGCCTGGCCATCGAGGATGCCGTCGTGCTGGCCCGGCTGTGCGCCGAGCGCGGGCCGGGCCGCGCGACCTTCGCGGAGTTCGAGCGGCGTAGGCGTCCGCGCGTGACGGCGGCCCTGCGCACGGCGCGCGCCTCCGGGCGGACGCTGCACGGCCCGTGCGCCCGGATGGCCGCCACCGTCGCCCGGCGGGTCCCCGAGCCGCTGGCGTTGCGTTTCCTCGCCCGCTTCGCGAGTCGTGCCTCCGGTGTCCGTGCCCTGTCTGTCGGGGCTGTGGACATGCTGTGAGGTGGGTGCGGCGGGATTGTCCACGGTTCCCGTACCGTTGAGATATTGACCGTTCCACGACCGATCCGGAGCCTCCCGTGACCCCACTTCCGCCGTCCGCCCGGCATCGCCTCGCGCTCTCGGCGGCCTCGGCTTCCGCCCTGCTCGCGCTCGTTGCCTGCGGGGCCGAGGAGTCCACTTCGGCCTCCGATCAGACCACGACCGCCACGACCAGCACCGATACGGCGGCGTCGGCCGCCTACACGCCCGGCGACTACACCGCGACCGGCTCGTACACGACCCCCGGCGGGCGGCAGAGCGTCGAGGTCGAGGTGACACTGGAGGCCGACGGCACGATCACCGACGTCACCGTGATCCCGCTGGCCGACGGCGGCAACTCCGAGCAGTTCCAGACGAAGTTCGCCGGAGGCATCGCCGCCGAGGTCGTCGGCACGAAGATCGACGATCTCTCGGTCTCGAAGGTCTCCGGCTCCTCGCTGACCAGCGGCGGCTTCAACGCCGCCATCGAAGAGATCAAGGACGAGGCCGCTGCCTGAGACGTGGCGGTTCGACGCCATCGGCACGACCTGGGCCGTCGACACCGCCGACCCCCTCACCCCGGATGAGTGCCGGGCGGTCGCCGACCTCATCGAGGAGGCCGACCGCACCTGGTCGCGCTTCCGCGAGGACGGTGCCGTGGCGCGGTTGCGCACCGGGCAGGGCGTCGATCTCGGCGCGGACGCGGCCGACCTGCTCGACCTCTATGACCGGCTGGACGCCGCCACCGACGGGGCGGTCAACCCGCTGGTCGGCGGCAGTCTCGAAACGCTCGGCTACGACGCGGCCTACTCGCTGCGGCCGCACGGCCGGCCCGAACCCGCGCCCCGATGGGCTGCGGCTGAGTGGGACGGCTCCCGGTTGCGGGTCCCGGCGGGGGCGGTGCTCGATGTCGGCGCGGCCGGAAAAGGCTGGCTCGCCGACCGGGTGGCCGACCTCCTGGCCGCCCGCGGACACGCCCCCACGGTGGACGCGAGCGGTGACATCGCGCATCGTGGACCCATGCCCCTGCGCATCGCCCTCGAACACCCCGGCGACCCGACCCTCGCTGTCGGGGTCGTCACGCTGCCCTCCGGCCGCGCCCTGTGCGGCTCGGCGGTCAACCGGCGTGCCTGGGGCGACGGCCTGCACCACGTGCTCGACGCCCGCACCGGAGCGCCCGCGCGCGGAGTCGTCGCGGCCTGGGCCGTCGCCGACTCCGCAGCCGTGGCCGACGGCTGCGCGACCGCCCTGTTCTTCACCCCGCCCGAACGGCTCGCCGAGTTCGGCATCGACGCGGTGTGGATCGACGCCGACGGCCTGCATTCGACCCCCGGCTGCCCCGTCGAGGTGTTCGCCTGATGTGGCTGACCCGCCTGCGAGGCCTGCTCGGCCGCGTGACGATGTACCGCGTCGTCTCGCTGGTTCTGCTCGCGCTCGTCCTCGTCGCACTGGTGCAGGCGGCAACCTCCCGCCTCGATCCGTCGATCTTCTCGATCCGGGCCATGACTGCGACCCTGGCCGTGCTGCTGGCGACGTCGGTCATCACCAGTCACCTGCTCGCCCTGACCGTCCAGCGCCGCCCGCACACCGAGTCGGCGGTCATCACGGCGCTGCTGTTGTGGTTCCTCTATTGGCCCACGACCGATGTCATCGAGCTGGGCTGGCTGACGCTGGCGGCCTTTCTCGCCCAGGCCTCCAAGTACGCGCTCGCCTGGCGCGGCCGGCATGTCTTCAATCCTGCGGCCGCCGGGGTGGCACTGCTGGTCGTGATCGGCGCGCTGGTGGGTGACCGCGCGGGGACCCCGCCGCCGATGACGACCTGGTGGGTCGCCAGCGAGGCGATGCTGCCGTACGTCGCCGCCGGGGCGCTGCTCGTGCTCTACCGCACCGGCCGCTGGGCACCTGCGGTGGCCTTCACGTCCGCTGCGGCCCTGCTGACCTACACCGGCGCACTCGTGTTCGCCGCGAGCCGCAGCGCGGCGCTGGAGTACACCGCCTTCTCCACGCCCATCGTCTTCTTCGCCGGTTTCATGCTCAGCGAGCCGTTGACGCAGCCGCCGCGCCGCCGCCAGCAGGTCGCCCTGGCCCTGGTGGCCGCTGCGGTGTTCGCCTGGCCGTTGTGCCAGCTGCGGTTCCTCGACACGCCTGTTGGCCTCGGCCCGTTCGAGGGGACCTTCGAGCTGGCACTGCTCGTCGTCAACCTCGTCGCCTTCGGCTTCGGCCAGCGCGGCGGGATCGTGCTGTGCGCGACCGGAACGCGGCGGCTGGGCGGTGACGTCTACGAGTTCGCGTTCACCCCTCGGCGGCCGCTGCGGTTCCAGGCGGGGCAATACCTCGAACTGCAGATCTCGCACTTCGCCGATATCCGCGGGGTGCG
Organism: Aeromicrobium sp.; assembly: GCF_047607065.1. Classification (GTDB taxonomy): domain Bacteria; phylum Actinomycetota; class Actinomycetes; order Propionibacteriales; family Nocardioidaceae; genus Aeromicrobium. Next base: position 9,277 of record NZ_JASGDU010000061.1, on the reverse strand, counting down.
CCGGCTGTTCACCATCGTGTCGGTGCCGGGCGGAGACGAGGTGCGGCTGGCGACGCGCATCCCGGAGGACTGCTCCAGCTTCAAGCGGCTGCTCGCCGGCCTTGAACCGGGCGCGGAGGTGTTCGCCACCGGAATCCAGGGCGATTTCGTGTGGCCCGCCGGCGACGAACCGCTGCTGCTGGTGGCCGGTGGCATCGGCGTGACGCCCTTCCTCAGCCAGTTGCGCTCCGCGCCGGGCCGTGATGCCGTGCTGGTCTACGGGGCGGCCTCCGGTTCCGACCTGCCCTATCGGGCCGAACTCGCCGAGAGCGGGGTGCCGGTTGTCCTCGTGTGCCCGGACTCGCCGGGGGAGCTGCCGCCGGGCTGGACCCACGTGCGCGCGAGCGCCGTCACCGGCGACCTCGTGCGGGCGGCGGTCGCCGACCACGCCCGCCGCCGTGCCTTCGTGTCGGGGCCGTCGGTCATGGTCCAGGCTGTCGCCGCCGACCTGCGACGCAGCGTCCTGCGCGTCCACACCGACCACTTCACCGGCTACTGAGTCCCGCGAATCGGCAGAACCCGGTCATTGAGGTGCGCGGAGCGGACCCTGAGGTGCGAGGCCGCTTGCGGCCGAGCCTCGAAGGGTGCGACGAGCCTCGAAATGACCTACCGAGGCGGGCTTCGAGGCTCGCTCGTTCCTCGCTCGCGCCTCAGCCAGCGGACCTATCTGCGCACCTTCTGAGTTCCGCGAATCGGCAAGTTTGGTCCCGCGAATCGGCGGATTCAGTTCCGCGAATCGGCAAGTTGGCGATAGGGCGACCCTATGGGCGAGATGATCGGGCGGCACGTCGCGGAGGTGGCCGGGGAACTGCTCGGCCACTTTCCTGCGGTGGTGATCGAGGGTGCGCGACAGGTCGGGAAGAGCACGCTCGCCACCCGGATCGCCGCGCAGGACGCTGTGGTCCGCAATCTCGACCACGATCATGTGCTGGCCGCCGCGCAGGCCGACCCCGCTGGCTTCCTGGCCGAGGCGGGAGACCGGCAACTGGTGATCGACGAGATTCAGCGGTTCCCCGAACTCACCCTCGCGGTGAAAGCGGCGATTGACGCCGACCGGAGGCCGGGGCACTTCATCCTCACCGGTTCGTCGAGCCTGTTGCGGGTCCGGGGAACGGCCGACAGTCTCGCGGGGCGTGTCGCGCGGCTGCATTTGTACGGTCTGAGCCAGGGGGAGATCTCAGGGCGACGCGACGACTTCGCGAGCGCTCTGGTCGAGAACGCCGCGTCGCTGACGGGGTTCGCCACCACGATGACCCGCGCTGACTACGCCGGATTGCTCGCGGCCGGTGCCTACCCCGAGGCCCGACGCCTCTCAGACCGCGTGCGCGAGCGGTGGATCGAGTCGTACCTGCAGGGCCTCGTCGGGCGCGATGTCGCGGAACTGCGGCGTGAAGTCCGTTCCCCGCGTCTCATGGCGGTGCTGCGCACGCTCGCCGGACGGCAGTCCGCAGAACTGGTCAAGGCCCAACTCGCCGAGGAGACCGGCGTCCCGCCGAGGACGATCACCGGCTATCTCGATCTTCTCCACGACGTGTGGCTTGTCGCGAGCATTCCGCCGTGGACGCCGAATCTCGCCAAGCGCGAGATCGGCCGGCCGAAGACGATGGTGGTGGACTCCGCGCTGGCGATGTGGCTTGCGCGGGTGACGCCCGGCCAGTTGACGCGCCTGGAGCGCGGGGAGGCGTTCGGCGCGATGCTGGAGGCCTTCGTCGCGGCCGAACTGCTGCGCCAGCGCACCTGGTCGCAGCGCCGGTTCGACCTCTTCCACTATCGGGACCGTGACGGCGACGAAGTCGATCTCGTCCTCGAACTCGGTGACGGCTCGGTGATCGGCGTCGAAGTGAAATCGGCGATGTCGTTCACCGCGAAGCAGTTCAAGGGACTCGCGCGCCTCCGCGACCGGCTCGGCGACCGTTTCGTCGCGGGAGTCGTGCTCAACACCGGCCAGGAGGGCTACCGCTATGCCGACCGTCTCTACGGCGCGCCCATCTCCGCGCTGTGGGAGGGGGGCGTGGTCCCCCGTCCTGACGCCGCAGGCCCACCGTGACACCATTGGTGGCGACGTCGGAGGTGGAATGCGCATCGCACTGCTGTCGTATCGCAGCAAAGAGCACAGCGGCGGTCAAGGGGTCTACGTCCGACACCTGAGCCGCGGCTTGGCAGAACTCGGCCACGAGGTGACCGTGTTCTCCGGCCAGCCGTACCCTTCGATGCTCGACCCGCGGGCCCGCCTGGAGAAGGTGCCGAGCCTCGACCTGTACCGCGAGCCGGACCCCTTCCGCACCCCGAAACTGCGCGAGTTCCGGGGGCCGGTCGACGTGCTCGAATATCTCATCATGGTCACGGCGGGCTTCCCGGAGCCGCTGACGTTCAGCCTGCGCGTCGCCCGCGACCGCCGTCTCGACGGCTTCGATGTCGTCCACGACAACCAGTGCCTCGGCTACGGCCTGCTCTGGCTCCAGCGCCGCTTGCCGCTCGTGGCGACCGTGCACCACCCGATCAGTAAGGACCGCCGCCTCGACATCGCCGCCGCGTCCTGGCGCAAGCAGTGGAGCGTGCGCCGCTGGTACGGCTTCGTGCGCATGCAGGCCCGCGTGGCCCGCCGCATCCCCACGCTGCTGACCGTCTCCAGTACGTCGGCTGCCGACACCATCGCCGACTTCGGCATCGACCCCGACCAGATGACCGTCATTCCGCTCGGCGTCGACACCGACGTCTTCCGCCCGCGCGGCGAGCGCGTGCCGGGCCGGGTCGTCGCGGTCGCCAGCGCGGACTCCCCGCTCAAGGGGGTTGCGCACCTGCTGGAGGCGGTCGCCAAGCTGCGGGTCGAGCACCCGCATGTCGAGCTGCATCTCGTCTCGGCCATCGATCCCCAGAGCGCCACCGCCCGCCGCATCGAGGAGCTCGGCCTGAGTGACGCGATCACCCTGTACCGGGGGGTCAGCGACGAGGAGTTGGGCGAGCTGCTGGCGTCGGCGGAGGTCATGGCCGTCCCGTCGCTCTACGAGGGGTTCAGCCTGCCGACGGTCGAGGCGCTCGCCTGCGGCACGCCCGTCGTGGCCAGCCGGGCCGGGGCGATCCCGGAGGTCGTCGGCGACGCGGCCCGCCTGGTCACGCCCGGCGACGTCGGCGAGCTGACCACCGCGCTCAGCGAGCTGCTGTCCGATCCGGCTGAGCGGGAACGTCTCGGCCGGGCCGGGCGCGAGCGCGCCGAGGAACGCTACAGCTGGATCTCCGTGGCGCGCGCCACGGTCGAGTCCTACGCATCCGCCATCGAGAGAAGGATCACCCGTGCTGACCGTTGATTTCGACCGACTCCGCGTCGGCCGCGGCACCCGTTTCATCGACGTGGGTGCAGGCGGAGGCCGTCACTCCTTCGAGGCGCTGCGCCGTGGTGCCGACGTCACCGCCTTCGACCTCGACGAGGTCGAGTTGAAGGGTGTCGCCGACATGTTCGCCGCGATGAAACTCGAAGGCGAGGTGCCGCCCGGCGGTGACGGCCGCGTCGAGGTCGGCACGATCCTCGACATGCCCTACGAGGACGGCAGTTTCGACGTCGTGCTCGCCTCGGAGATCCTGGAGCACGTGCCCGAGGACGTCCGGGCGATCCGCGAGCTGGTCCGCATCCTCGCGCCGGGCGGCATGCTCGCGGTGACCGTCCCGCGCTGGCTGCCCGAGCGCATCTGCTGGGCGCTGTCGGACGAGTATCACGCCAATGAGGGCGGGCACATCCGCATTTACACCGCCGATGAGTTGCAGGACAAAGTCGAGTTGGCGGGCCTGACCTTCCTGCACAAACACCACGCGCACGCACTGCACTCGCCCTACTGGTGGATCAAGTGCGCGGTCGGTGTCGAGAAGGACCAGCACCCGGCGGTCAAGGCCTACCACCAGCTGCTCGTGTGGGACATGATGAGCAAGCCCGTCGTCACGCAGCTGGCGGAGAAGGCGCTCAACCCCTTGGTCGGCAAGAGCGTCGCGCTGTACTTCACCAAGCCGTGGTGACGCCCGAGCAGATCGCTCAGACCGCCGACTGGATTGCGGCGCAGGCCGAGCCGAGCGGGGCGATCCCGTGGTTTGCGGGCGGCCATCTCGACCCGTGGGATCATGTGCAGGCCGCGATGGGCCTGCTCGTCGCGGGTCGCCGCGACGAGGCCGAGCGGGCGTATGCGTGGTCGCGTGCGGCGCAGCGTCCGGACGGCTCCTGGGCGGCGAGGTACGAGCAGGGGGTCGTCACCGACGACCGCCTCGACGCCAACTTCACCGCCTACATCGCCGTCGGCCTGTGGCATCACTGGCTGGTGACCGGGGACGCGGCGTTCGTAGGTGAGAACTGGCCCGTGGTCGAGGCGGCGGTCGAGGCGGCGCGGGCCACCCAGCGCGCCGACGGGGCGTTCGCCTGGCGCCCCGACGAGCCGATCGCTCTGGTCACCGGCACCGCGAGCATTGCCTTCTCGCTGCGCTGTGCGGCTCGGCTCGGCGGTGTCGTGGGTGCGGACCGACCCGCGTGGGCGGAAGCCGCCGACGCGGCCGTGCAGGCGCTGCGCCGTCCCGAGATTTTCGAGGCCAAGCCGCACTCGATGGACTGGTACTACCCGCTGCTCGGCGGCCAGCTTCCCGCCGACGAGGCCGAGCGGCGACTCGCCGAGCAGTGGGACACCTTCGTGGTGCCCGGCCTCGGCGTGCGCTGTGTGACCCCGAACCCGTGGGTGACCGGCGCGGAGACCTGCGAGTTCGTGCTCGCCCTGGATGCCTACGGCCGCCGTGACGACGCGCTGCGGATCTTCGCCGACATGCAGCACCTGCGCGACGCCGACGGCTCGTACTGGACCGGCTTCGAGTTCGAGACGAAGGAGCGCTGGCCGGTCGAGCGCACCACCTGGACCGCCGCCACCGTCCTGCTCGCCCACGACGCCCTGCACGGGCTGACGGGCGGCAGCGGGTTGTTTCGACTATCCCCGCCCTTCGGTCCCTGAGGTGTGAGGGCGCCCCGCGCCCGAGCCTCGAAGGGACACCAACCGAGGAGACCCCATGACCTTCCCGCCCGCACCTCTCCCCGCCGACCTGGCGGCGCTGGCCGATGCGGTCAAGGGCTTCCTGCCCGCTGACGAGGCCGACGCGCTGCGGGCCGTGGTCGCCGCGCACCTCACCGAGGGCGGGGTCGCCGTCGAGATCGGCACCTACTGCGGCAAGTCCGCTATGCACCTCGGGTACGTGGCCAAGCAGGCGGGTGCGACGCTGGTGACCGTCGACCACCACCGGGGTTCGGAGGAACAGCAGGTCGGCTGGGAGTACCACGACCCCGAACTGGTCGATCCGCTCGCGGGCGTGATGGACACCCTGCCGTTCGCCCGTCGGGCGCTGTTCGCTGCGGGTTTGGAGGACGTGGTGGTGCCCGTCGTGGGGCGGTCCACCACCGTCGCGGCGTTCTGGTCGATGCCGCTCGACGCGGTGTTCATCGACGGCGGGCACACCGAGGAGGCCGCGCAGAACGACTACGCGGGCTGGGCACCGCATGTGCGCGTCGGCGGCGTGCTGGTGATCCACGACGTCTTCCCCGACCCGGCCGACGGCGGTCAGGCGCCCTTCCACGTCTACGAGCGCGCCCTTGCCGACGGCTTCACCGAGGTCCTGCACGCCGGGAGTCTGCGCGCCTTGCGCCGATAGGCGCACCCGACCGTAGCTCATTTCGAGGCTTCGCTCGTTCCTCGCTCCGCACCTCAATGAGCGGAGACGTGCCCGGTTCCTGAGGTGCTGCGACGAAGGAGCAGCCTCGAAGGGCGAAGGGACCTACCGACGTCATCGGCTGCCCGGCCAGTGGGTGAACGCGAGGGTGAAAAAGCCTGAATTTTGCGGGGGGGGGCATTGCTGGCATCCTTCAATGTATGTCGCCTGTTTCTCGTTCTTTTCGTCGTTGCGCGCTGGGTCTGAGCGCCGTGCTGGCCGCTGGCACGATGGCGGTGTTGGGCACGGCGGCTCCCGCTACGGCAGCCGCCGATCCGGACCACGTGTGGCTGAGCGATATCGCCCTGTCATCGACGTCCAATGATGACGACCAGGTGGTCACGCTCACCTTCCCGAGTGGCGTGACGGGCACCATGACGACGACGTCGCATACGGGGACCTGTTATGTGGTGCGGCAGGCGTCGGGAGTCAATCTCTACACCCAGGCGAATGCCGCCGTCACGTACACGCCGACTCCGGTGTCCGAGACGAATCACATTCCGGGATTCGAGTGCTACGACGACGGCACCGATGGTTCTCGCGCGTTCGACGTGGCGTTGAGCAAGCCGGTTCAGGGTCTGATTTTCCATGTGCTGAACCAGGACGGGTCGCAGTTCGTCTTTGGTGGTGGTGCGCAGATCACCCAGTTGAGCGGGAACTCGGTGATGACGTCGGACTCGACCACCACGAACCTCAACCCTGTGGGTCCCAACAAGGCCGGCTGCACATCGTCGACGGGCAGCAATGGCAATGGTCGTTGTGGGTCGTTCTTGGTGAGTCCGACGGATGCCGATCAGACGGGGGTGCAGAACTTTACGCTGACGGAGCAGATCAGTAACGCCACCAGGGACGGGTTGTACGCGACGTTTTCGTATCCGGGTGCGGAGTTGACGAAGGTGTTCTCGTCGTCTCGGGTGATTCCGGGTCAGGCGGTGGATTTGACGTTCACGGTGGCTAATCCGTCGGGTTCGGGTCGGGTTGATCTGGTGGGGATGGATTTCACGGACGCGCTGCAGTCGGGTCTGGTGGCGGCGAGTGATGAGGTGACGTTCACGGATTGTGGTGATAATGCGTCGAGCAATGTGACCGTGGGTGCGGGCACGCTGACGTTCCAGAATCTTGATGTGGATTTGGGTACGAATTGTGTGGTGACGGTGTCGGTGGTGGCGCAGGCTGCGGGGACGTACGCGAACACGAACGACAATCTGTCGTCGACGGTGGCGAATATTGTGCCGAGTGTGCCGACGGGGACGCAGTTGAGTGTGGTTGATCCGGTGGCGGTGGTCGATGACTCGGCGACGTTGCAGCCGGGTGAGGCGAGTGTGGCGGTGGATGTGCTGGCCAATGACGCCTCGGGGTTGCCGTCGGGTGTGACGTTGGACGCCACGTCGGTGAAGTTGGTGGATCCGGCCGACGGCCAGCCGAAGTCGTCGGTGACGACCGACGAGGGCACGTGGACGGTGGATGCGACGACGGGTGTGGTGACGTTCACTCCGGTCGAGGGGTTCACGGGTGAGACGACGCCGCTGGCGTATGTGGTGACCGGCAGTGACGGGTTGTTCTATTCGGCCGATGTCGTGGTGGATGTCGTGGGGTCGGTGACGCCCGACAGCGTGACCTTGACCCCCGACGAGTCGAGTGTGACGTTCCATCCGGGTGACAACGACTCTGTGGATGGTGTGACGCTTGATCCGACCAGTGTGCGGTTGGTGGACCCTGATACGGGTGATCTGGTTGACGAGTTGGTGGTCGACGGCGTGGGCACGTGGACGGTGGACACCGACACGGGTGAGGTGACGTTCACGCCGGAGGACGGTTTCGTGGGTGAGACGCCGTCGGTGTCGTATGTGATCGAGAGCGAGGACGGTACGGAGTCGTATACGTCGACGATGACCGTCGACGTGTGGGGCGAGGTCACCGATGATTCGGCGGTCCTGGAGCCGGATTCGGACAGTGTGACGGTGGACGTGCTGGCCAATGACACGGGCACGGGCACCACCTTGGATGCCACGACGGTGGGGTTGATCGACCCGGCCGACGGGACGGCGAAGCAATCGGTGACCACCGATGAGGGCACCTGGACGGTCGACGCAACCACCGGTGAGGTGACGTTCACCCCCGCCGAGGGTTTCGTGGGCGAGACCACGCCGCTGGCATATGTGGTGACCGATACCGACGGCGCGACCTACACCGCCGACATCGTGGTGGATGTGTGGGGTGCGGCCACGGCTGACGAGGCGTTGTTGTTCCCGGACGAGACCGACGTAACGGTCGATGTGCTGGCCAATGACAACTTCGGCGGCCGCACGGCCGACCCGACGAGCGTGCTCCTCGTCGACCCGGACACGGGCGATCTGGTGACCGAGGTGGTGATCTCGGGTGTCGGCACCTGGACGGTCGACACGACCACGGGTGAGGTGACATTCACGCGGGAGACCGGTTACACGGGTACGCCGCCGGCGGTCTCCTATGTGGTCGAGGCGTCAGACGGGACCGACACCGCCACCTACACCGCCGAAGTGACGGTCAAGGCACTCGGCGAGGCGACCGATGACACGGCCACGCTGGAGCCGGGTTCGGACAGTGTGACGGTGGACGTGCTGGCCAATGACACGGGCACGGGCACCACCTTGGATGCCACGACGGTGGAGCTGGTGGACCCTGCCGACGGGACGGCGAAGCAGTCGGTGACCACCGATGAGGGCACGTGGACGGTGGATGCGACCACGGGTGAGGTGACGTTCACCCCGGCTGACGGTTTCGTGGGTGAGACGACGCCGTTGTCGTACCTGGTGACCGGGGCCGACGGCACCACCTACACCGCTGACATCGTGGTGGAGGTGGTGGGTTCGGTGACGCCGGACAGCGTGACGTTGACGCCCGACGAGTCGAGTGTGACGTTCCATCCGGGCGACAACGACTCGGTGGACGGTGTGACGCTCGATCCGACGAGTGTGCGGTTGGTGGACCCCGATACGGGTGAACTGGTTGACGAGTTGGTGGTCGACGGCGTGGGCACCTGGACGGTGGACACCGACACGGGTGAGGTGACGTTCACGCCGGAGGACGGTTTCGTCGGCGAGACGCCGTCGGTGTCCTACGTCATTGAGAACGAGGACGGCACCGAGTCGTACACGTCGACGATGACCGTCGACGTGTGGGGCGAGGTCACCGATGACACGGCCACGGTGGATCCGGGTTCGGACAGTGTGGCGGTGGATGTGTTGGCGAATGACTCGGTGGATGGTGTGGTGTTGGATCCGTCGAGTGTGCGTCTGGTGGATCCGGATACGGGTGGTCTGGTTGATGAGGTGTTGGTTGATGGTGTGGGTACCTGGTCGGTGGATACGTCGACGGGTGTGGTGACGTTTACTCCGGTGGCGGGGTATGTGGGTGAGGTTCCGGCGATCTCGTATGTGGTTGATGGTGATGACGGCGTGACGTATACCGCTGAGGTGTCTGTTGAGGTGATCGGTGCGGTCACGGATGATGTTGTTTACACGGTGCCGGGTGG
>NZ_JASGDU010000060.1:0-16064 GCF_047607065.1 Aeromicrobium sp. | reverse complement strand
CGGATCCTCGCGCTCACCACCGTCATCTGGCACAACGACCGCATCGGAGCACCCGTCCTACGCTCCCTGACCCCCTACGACCACTAAAACCACAGACCAGACCCCGCCCCGCATCAATCATCTAGGCTGGGCGGGTGGACGTCGTGGTGGAAGTGGAACGCTCGGGCCTGGTCGAGAGCCGTCATCGCGGGGTGCTCGCGCACGTCGATGCCGGCGGGGCGGTCGACTGGGTCGTCGGCGATCCCGAGACGGTGATCTTCCCGCGCTCGGCGAACAAGCCGATCCAGGTGCTCGCGATGCTCGAAGCCGGCCTGGACCTCGACGGTCCCGAGCTGGCCATCGCCACGTCGAGCCATCACGGCGAGGAGCGTCAGCTGGAGATCGTGCAGGCGATCCTCGCGCGGGCGGGCCTGGACGAGTCGGCTCTGCAGACGCCGCCGTCGTGGCCCGACTCCCCGCACGAGCATGCGCGGATCATCCGGGCCGGCGGGGGCAAGGCACCGATCCTCATGGACTGCTCGGGCAAACACGCCGCGATGCTCCTGACCTGTGTGCGTCGCGGCTGGCCCACCGGGGACTATCTCGATCCGGCTCACCCGTTGCAGCAGCACATCGGCGAGGTGTTCACCCGCGTCACCGGAGCGCAGCCCGCCGTGGCCGGTGTCGACGGCTGCGGCGCGCCCCTGCTGGCCACGTCCGTCCGGCGGCTGGCGCTGGCCACGGGGCAGATCGCGGCAGCGACCACGCCGCAGGCCGCGCGGCTGGTGGCGGCGATCACCGCCCATCCGATGCTGGTCAGCGGTGTGCGCAGCCTCGACCATCACTTCATCACCGCCCTGCCGGGGGCCATCGCCAAGAGCGCGGCAGAGTCCACGATGGTCGTGGCCTGGCCCGACGGATCGGCGCTCGTGGGCAAGATCGAGGACGGCGGTGTGCGCGCGCTGACCGTGGCGATGGCGCGGGCAGTCGAACTGCTCGGCGGTCCGATGGCGTTGCCCGAGCCGCGTCCGGCCGTGCTCGGCGGAGGCCGCCGGGTCGGCGAGATCCGTCCCGCCTTCTGAGGCTGCGACGGTGTGACGCATGTCGCTTCCCTAACCGCTTGCAAGCGCTAACTATTGCAAGCATGATGGAGTCATGGCGAAGTTGACCGCAACCGACAGCGTGACCGGCGCTGTCAAGGGCACGGTTGCGGGAACCGTCGGAGGACTCGGCGAGTATCTCCGCGAGCAGCGTCGCCAGGCTCGGCTCTCGTTGAGGCAGCTGGCCGAGGAATCGGATGTTTCCAATCCGTACCTCAGCCAGATCGAACGAGGACTGCGCCGCCCGTCGGCAGAGGTGTTGCAGCAGATTGCCAAGGCACTGCGCATCTCGGCCGAGTCGCTCTACGTCCGCGCCGGGATTCTCGACGCGGACGCGAGCGGACCTCGAATGGTCGAGGACGCCATCGCCCTCGACCCGCGTCTGACCGAACGGCAGAAGTCAAGCCTGATCGACATCTACCGCTCCTTCGTCGGTGCCGCCGACGACGACCAGCAGGACCAGACACGGGACGCATCCGAGCGGACCGAGAACAACACCCATCACGTCCAGGAGGACACAGCACCATGAGCATCACCGATTCCGTGAACGAGCAGATCAAGAACATCGTCGATGAGGTCAAGAGCCTTACCGAGGAGCTGAAGAACGTCGACATCGCTGAGCTGCAGGGCAAGGCCAAGGACAAGGCCGTCGCCGCCTACGCCGAGCTGACCAAGAAGAGCGAGGAACTCGTCGCTGCGGTCAAGGGTCTGTCGGTCGACGACGTCAAGGCCGCGCTCAAGACCTACCGCAGCAAGGCCGAGGAGGCCGCTTCGGACGCCGTTGAGGCCGCCACCGAGGCGGTCGAGGACGTTCAGGCCAAGGCCAAGGAGACCGTCGCCAAGGTGACCAAGAAGGCTCCGGCCGAGGAGGCGCCCGCGAAGAAGGCTCCGGCCAAGAAGACCACGACGGCCAAGAAGGCTCCGGCCAAGAAGGCGCCCGCGAAGAAGGCTCCGGCCAAGAAGACCACGACGGCCAAGAAGGCCTGACGCCGTTCGGCTTCGCACGACCAGCAGGGGCAGACCTCTTCTCTCGGGGAGGTCTGCCCCTGAGTCATGTCCCTACCGCCGCCGGTGGACCCACCTGATACGGGGTTCCCGCAGGCCGAACCTCTAGGGTGTGCCCGTGTTCGAAATCGGTTCTCTGCAGTCGATGATCTCGCTGGCGCTGACGGCGGTGCTGTTCGTCGTCAAGGCCTTTGCCGTGGGCGACTGCCTAGCCCGGGCACCGCGTGATTTCGTGCGTGCCGAGACGCTGTCCAAGGGCGCGTGGCTGCTCATCCTGGGCCTGAGTGTCGCGGCCCACTTGATCTGGTGGTATCCGCTCGGGATGCTCAACCTCGCCGGGACTGTGGCGGCGCTGGTGTACCTGGCCCAGTTGCGCGGCTCGTCGTACTGAGAATGACCGCAACAGCGGTCCGGCCTGGTCTCTGAGGTGCGAGGGCACCCCGCGCCCGAGCCTCGACGGGTCCCGCGCGACCCCACCTCATAGAACATCCGTTCGATCTCGGGCTATGCTGGGGGTGTGTACTTCCAGGGTTCGCTGCTCGACGTGGACACGAGCGTGTCGCTGACGCCGCTCGGCGCGGCGGTGCAGCGGCGCGAGCTGGGGCAGGGTGCGTGGGTCGATGTGCGCCAGGGGTGGGTGCGCGGCTCAGATCCGCTGTTCCTGCACCTGCAGACCGAGGTGCCGTGGCGGGCCGAGCGGCGCGAGATGTACGACTCCGTGGTCGACGTGCCGCGGCTGCTGGCCACGTATGGTCCACGTGACGCCTGGCCGCACCCGGCGTTGAGTGCCATGCGCGAGGCACTCGAGGAGCACTACGCCGACGAACTCGGCGAGCCGTTCGTGTCGGCCGGGCTGTGCTACTACCGCGACGGGCGCGACAGCGTTGCCTGGCACGGCGACCGCATCGGCCGCGGCCGGATGGAGGACACGATGGTCGCCATCGTCTCCCTCGGCGCGCCGCGCCGGCTCAGCCTGCGTCCGCGCGGCGGCGGTGAGGCCATCGGCTTTCGGGTCGGGCACGGCGACCTGCTGGTCATGGGCGGCAGTTGCCAGCGCACCTGGGATCACGCGGTGCTCAAGACGGCCAAACCCGTCGGGCCGCGCATCTCGATCCAGTTCCGCCCGCGCGGCGTCCTGTGATGTGACCGGTGCTCAGCGGCGCTGCTTGGCGGCGCGGGCCCGCTCGCTCGCGTTCAGGATCACCTTGCGGATGCGGACGTTCGACGGGGTGATCTCGACGCACTCGTCCTCGCGGCAGAACTCCAGGCACTGCTCCAGCGACAGCTTTTTCGGCGGGATGACCTTCTCGAAGTTGTCCGACGTCGCCGAGCGGATGTTCGTCTGCTTCTTCTCCTTGGTGATGTTGACGTCCATGTCGTCATCACGGGAGTTCTCGCCGACGATCATGCCCTCGTAGACCTCGGTCGCGGGTTCGACGAACAGTGTTCCGCGCTCCTGCAGGTTCGTCATCGCGAACGAGGTCACGGCACCCGCACGGTCGGCTACGAGGGAGCCGGAGGGGCGGGTCGTGATCTCGCCGGCCCACGGCTCGTACTTCTCGAAGACGTGGTGGGCGATACCCGTGCCGCGGGTGTCGGTCAGGAACTCGGTGCGGAAGCCGATCAGACCGCGCGCGGGCACGAGGAACTCCATGCGCACCCAGCCGGTGCCGTGGTTGACCATCTGCTCCATGCGGCCCTTGCGTACCGCCAGCAACTGCGTGATGGTGCCCAGGTACTCCTCGGGAGTGTCGATGGTCAGGCGCTCGACCGGCTCGTGCAGTTTGCCGTCGATCTCGCGCGTGACGACTTGCGGCTTGCCGACGGTCAGCTCGTAGCCCTCGCGGCGCATCTGCTCGACGAGGATCGCCAGCGCCAGCTCGCCGCGTCCCTGTACCTCCCAGGCGTCGGGCCGGTCGGTCGGCAGCACGCGGATCGAGACGTTGCCGATCAGTTCCGAATCGAGGCGGTCCTTGACCAGTCGAGCGGTGACCTTGGTGCCCTTCTCGCGCCCCGCGAGCGGAGAGGTGTTGGTGCCGATGGTCATGGAGATGGCCGGCTCGTCGACGTGGATCAGCGGCAGGGCGACGGGGTTCTCCGGGTCTGCCAGCGTCTCGCCGATGTTGATGTCGGAGATGCCCGCGATGGCCACGATGTCGCCCGGCCCGGCCTTCTCGCCCGGCTTGCGCTCCAGCGCCTCGGTGACGAGCAGCTCGGTGATCTTGACCCGCTCGGTCGAACCGTCACGCTTGATCCACGCGACTTGTTGGCCCTTCTTCAGCTCGCCCTCTTTGACCCGCACCAGCGCGAGGCGGCCGAGGAACGGCGAGGAGTCGAGGTTCGTGACGTGCGCCTGCAGCGGGGCGTCCTCGGTGTAGGACGGGGCGGGTACGTTCTGCAGGATTGTCTCGAACAGCGGCACGAGGTTCTCGGCCTCGGGCAGGCCGCCGTCGGCCGGCTGCTCCAGGGACGCCCGGCCGGCCTTGGCCGAGGCGAACACGATGGGGAAGTCGAGGGCGTCGTCGCCGGCGTCCTCGGGCAGCAGGTCGAGGAAGAGGTCCATCGTCTCGTCGATGACCTCGGAGATGCGTGCGTCGGGGCGGTCGACCTTGTTGACCACGAGGATCACCGGCATCTTCGCCGCGAGCGCCTTGCGCAGCACGAACCTGGTCTGCGGCAGCGGTCCCTCGGAGGCATCGACGAGCAGCACGACCGCGTCGACCATCGACAGGCCGCGCTCGACTTCACCGCCGAAGTCGGCGTGTCCGGGGGTGTCGATGATGTTGATCGTCACGCCGCCCTCGGGGGCACCCGGACCGGCGTAGCGGACCGCAGTGTTCTTGGCGAGGATCGTGATGCCCTTCTCGCGCTCCAAGTCGCCGGAGTCCATGACCCGATCGGTGACCTCCTGGTGCTCGGCGTAGGCGCCCTGCTGCTGGAGCATGGCATCGACGAGCGTGGTCTTGCCGTGGTCGACGTGGGCGACGATCGCGACATTGCGCAGGTCCTGGCGAAGGGGCATGAAGGGACATCCGGTCGTTGTAGGGGCGTCGAGAATGGCGAGGGCGCCGCCGAGGAGTCTACGGGGACATGCGGGGAGGCCGAAAATCGAGCGATGTGATCCATCTCGCAGCATCTGCGGATGCGCAAAGGTTGCTCAACGGTTAGTATTTCGATTTGTGACGCAACCATCGGACGTGCTTTTCGACCAACTCCAGGAGTTCCTGCAGCGGGTCATGTGCGTGATGCAGATGCGCGCGGGTGACCTCACGGTCGATATCGACTTGACCTTCAACCAGGCTCGCACGGTTTTCGTGTTGGCTGCGGCCCCCGAGCCGATGGCCATCTCGGCCATCGCCGAGCAGATCGGTATTTCGGTGGCGGCCCAGGGCCGGGTGATCGACCGGCTGGTGAAGCTGCAGGTGGTCGAGCGGCGCGAAAGCCCGACCGACCGGCGGGTCAAGCTCGTCTCGCTCGCGCCGCGCGGCATGGAACTCGCGGTCGTCCACGGAGAACGGCGAGCGCAAGCCCTCCGTGAAGTCGTCGGCCGGATTCCCGCTGACCACTGTGCCCGCCTCTCGGCGGCACTCGAACCCCTGCTCGCCGGGGACCTCCTGCGAGCGAACCCGTCAACCCCCGAGGCTCAGGAGAATCCTCTATGACCGAATCAGTTGCAGTACCCGACGACGACAAGATCACCAAGGAACTCCTCCTGGTGGCCGGTGTCGTCGTGCTCGGATCGATCATGTCGATCCTCGATATCACGGTGGTCAACGTCGCGCTGCCGACGTTCCAGAGCGACTTCAAGGTCGACGCCTACTCGACGGTCGCGTGGACTGTCACCGGTTACACACTCGCCCTCGCCGCCATCATCCCGGTCACGGGATGGGCGGCCGACCGCTTCGGCACCAAGCGGCTGTATATGACGGCGATCACGTTGTTCACGCTCGGCTCGGCGCTGTGCGCGACGGCGTGGAACATCGAGTCGCTGATCGGTTTCCGGGTGCTCCAGGGCCTCGGCGGCGGCATGCTGATGCCGCTCGGTATGACCATCATGACCAAGGCTGCCGGCCCGCACCGCATGGGCCGTCTGATGGCGATCCTCGGTGTGCCGATGCTCCTCGGCCCGATCCTCGGCCCGATCCTCGGTGGCTGGCTGATCGATGTCGCTTCGTGGCACTGGGTCTTCCTCATCAATCTGCCGCTCGGCCTCGCAGCGCTGGTCTACGCCGCACGCATCCTGCCGCAGGACGCTCCTGAGCCGAGCGAGTCGTTCGACTTCATCGGCATGGCGTTGATGTCGCCGGGCTTGGCGCTGTTCCTCTACGGCGTCTCGTCGATCCCGGCGGCCGGCACGGTCGCCGACGCCGAGGTCATCGTGCCGAGCCTGATCGGTGCGGTGCTGATTACCACGTTCGTTCTGTACTCGTTCAAGCCGGCACATCCGCTTCTCGACCTGAGTCTGTTCAAGGACCGCAACCTGACCGTCTCCACGATCGTGATGTTCTTGTTCGCCGGCGCGTTCTTCGGCGCGTTGCTGCTCGTGCCGACGTACTTCCAGCAGGTGCGCGGCGAGAGCGTCCTGAAGGCCGGCCTGCTGGTCGCCCCGCAAGGCATCGGTGCGATGTTGACGATGCCTGTTGCCGGCATGCTCGCCGACAAGGTCCCGGTCGGTCGCATCGTGCCGGTCGGTTTCCTCGCAATCCTCCTCGGCATGTTCGGCCTGTCGCAGAGTTCCGGTCCTGACACCCCGTACTGGCACCTCATCGCCTGGCTGTTCGTGCTGGGCCTGGGTATGGGTTCGACGATGATGCCGATCTTCACCTCGGCGCTCAAGACGCTCAAGGCGCACGATGTGGCTCGTGGCTCGACGCTCATCAACGTGATCCAGCAGGTCGCCAGTTCGGTCGGCGTGGCGATCATGTCGGTCGTGCTCACCAACCACCTGAAGGGTTCCGATGCGGTGTCGGCGGCGACGGCGCTGGCCGATGCCGAGCGCGATGGTGTGGCACCGCCGTCCTGGGCGGCCGAGACCGCACAGAAGCTGGGCGATGCCTTCCAGGCCACGGTCAGCGGTGACATGGCCTCGGCGTTCTCGTCGACGTACTGGGTGGCGCTGGGCATCATTGCGGTGACGCTGATCCCGGTGGCCTTCCTGCCGCGCAAGCAGGAGGAGTCGCCTCTGGCCGACGGGGAAGAGCGGGCTCCGGTCGTCATGCACTGACGGTTGTCTCGCCGAAGGGCCTCGATCCGCTGTTGCGGGTCGAGGCCCTTCGACGTCCTGAGGGAACCGCTGAGTTAGGGATTCCGCAGATAGGCGTAGCTGGTCATTGAGGTGCGAGCTTGCGAGCCTCGAAATGACCACCCCGAAGGGCGCACCTCAGCCAGCGGGACCTGGCGGCGGAATCTCTCAGGTGCCGAGCACCCGGTCGAGGTAGGCGTTGGCGAACCGCCGCTGCGGATCGACCTCGTCGCGCACGGCGAGGAAGTCCCCGAAACGGCTGTACCGCTCGGCGAAGTAGGCCGCGTCGAGGGTGTGCATCTTGCCCCAGTGCGGGCGTCCCTCGTGGGCGGTGAAGATGTCCTGCGCGGCGGCGAAATAAGCCGTGGGATCACTTTGGTGGTACTGGTGCACCGCGACGTAGGCGTTGTCGCGCTCGTGTCCGGTCGACAGCCAGACGTCGTCGGCGGCCGCGAAACGCACCTCGATGGGGAACGACACGAGGTCGTGCTTGGCCGCGAACCAGGCCTGTAACTCGTCGATCACGCTCGGCAGCGCCGCGCGCGGCACCGCGAACTCCGACTCGCGGAAGCGCACCCGCCGCGGCGAGACGAACACGTCGTAGGAGTCCGAGGTGTAGGAGCGGGCACCGAGCAGCGAACCGGAGATCGCGTTGATCCGCGGGATCCACGACGGACGGCTCACCGCGATGCGCTGTACGCGCTCGTAGAGCGAGTTGGACAGGAACTCGTCGTCCCACCAGTGCCGCAGGCGGCCCAGGGGCGCCGGCGCGGTGCCGTCGGGGACGCGGTTGTTGCGCTTGAGGAGCGCCTTCTCGGTGTGCGGGAACCAGTAGAACTCGGCGTGGTCGTTCTCCCCGGCCAGCTCGTCGAGCCGCTCGACCAGGTCCGGCAGGCGGGCGGGTTCCTCCTGGGCGTGCAGCAGGAAGGCCGGGACGCACTGCAAGGTGACCTCGGTGATGACACCGAGCGCGCCGAGGCTCACGGCGGCGGCCTTGAGCCACGGGTGGTCCGGGCCGATCTCCAGCACGTCACCGTCGGCGGTGACCAGCTGCACGGCGGCCACGGCCGCAGCGATGCCGTGCCGGCGGCCGCCGGTGCCGTGGGTCCCGGTGGAGATCGCGCCGGCTACTGACTGAGGGTCTACGTCGCCGAGGTTCGGCAGGGCCAGGCCGAGCGCCTTGAGTCGTGGGTTCAACTCGTGCAGCGAGATGCCCGCCTGCACGCGGACCTGGCCGGTGGCACTGTCGTGGGCCAGGACACGGGTCATCTGGTCCAGGCTCACGCACATGCCGTCGGTGGCCGCGATGGGCGTGAACGAGTGACCCGCGCCGTAAGCCTTCACCGTCAGGTTGTCGCGGGCGGCGCGAGCGAGCACTGCCTGGACTTCGGCGGTGGAGGCCGGGTGCGCGCGCATGGCCGGCTTGGTCTGGACGTTGCCCGCCCAGTTGCTCCAGATGCTCTTGCTGCGGGACATCATCCGAAGTTCTTCCCCTCGCCGCGGTAGGTGGGTTGTGTGTCGACCTGGCCGGTTTCGTCGACGAGGTGGATCGCATCGAACCGCTCGCACATCTCGCCAGCTTTGGCGTGCCGGAACAGTACCCGGTCGCCGGGACGTAGTTTGTGTGCCGCGCGGCCGGTCACCGGAGTCTGCACCTCGCCGGTGCCTTCTGTGCCGATCAGCGACAGGCCCTCGGGGTAGACCGGCTGGGGCACGCGGGAGGTGCCCGCCGGGCCGGAGGCGATGTAGCCGCCGGCGAAGCAGGTGGCGATGCCGCGCGCGGGACGGCGGACGACATCGAGGGCGAAGAAGGCCGCCGGCCGGGCCTCGAAGGCGTCGTAGTGGTCGAACAGGGTCGGGCAGAACAGCCCCGATCCGGCGGTCATCTCGGTGATCGCCGGATCGGCACCGGTGACTTCCAGGGAGCCGGTGCCGCCGCCGTTGACCAGGCGCAGGTCGGCGATCTTGCGCACGGCGGCGACCACGGCACCGCGCCGGTCGGCGAGTTCGTCCGCAGAGCGCTTCTTCACCAGCCGGATGGCGGGGGAGGAGTCCGGCAGGCCGGCGATCTGCGCGTCGTAGAACATCAGGCCGGTGAGGGTGAAGCCGGGCCGGGAGGCGATCTCCTCGGCGACGCGGCGGGCCTGGCGGACGGTGTGGACGGGGGAGCGGCGCACGCCGAGGTGGACCGGCCCGAGGCGCAGCGAGGCGTCGACGTCGAGGCAGACCTGGATCGCGGGGTGCGCCGGGCCGAGGACGGCGTCGATGGCGTCGAGGGAGTCGGCCGAGTCGACCATGAGGGTGATGGCGGCCCGGCGGTGCGGCTCGGCGACGAGGTCGTGCAGGGCGGCGGCGTGGACGCTCGGATAGGCCAGCAGGATGTCGTCGTGGCCGAGGTCGGCGAGCCAGACGCTCTCGGCCAGGGAGTAGGTCATCAGGCCGCCGAAGGCGCGGTGTGCGGCGGCCTGGTCGATGATCGAGCGGACCCGCACGGATTTGGTCGCCACCCGCAGCGGCACTCCCGCAGCGCGCCGGGCGAGGTCGGCGAGGTTGCCGTCGAGCGCCTGGCGGTCGATGAGGGCCAAGGGGGCGGGCAGGTCGCGGGTCGCCCGCAGGAGGTGGTCGCCGTCGGTCACCGCCCCAGTATGCCGCGCCGTTAGGATACTCGGGTGGCTTCGTGCCGCATGCCCCTGTAGCTCAGTCGGTAGAGCGCTTCTCTTGTAAAGAAGATGTCGCGGGTTCGAATCCTGTCGGGGGCTCTGCACGCCGCGTCAGACGGGTGGTCATCGTGTAGTCCTTCGCCGGGCCGGAGACGGTCCAGGTGAGCGACCACCGGCCTTCGTTGGCGGTGATGCGCCCGCAATAGGTGTCGTCGCCGCAGGGATGCACGACCGGTTCACCGATGCTCCACGGGTGGAAGTCGCGGCCGTCGTCGAACGTCACCCACCAGCGGTCGTCTCGTCGCTCGACGAACAGGGTGCGCGAGATCGGTGTCGCGCCGCCGTCCCAGGTCATCTGGCCGGTCTCGGACCAGCGCACCCGGCCGTCGTCGGTCAGATCCAGCGTCGTGATCCCGGTGACGCGGCGCGCCGGGCCGAGCCGGTCGTCGATGTCGCGCTCGAAGGACCACGTTCCCACGAACTCGCGCGGGTCGTCCATCTGCGCTCCTTCCCTCGGTCCGAGAATACGGAACGGGCGGACTCCCCGAGGGAAGCCCGCCCGTTCCGGACGTCAGTGACGCCTCACTCGGCGGCGTCGAGGGCGGCGGCCACGCGGCGGTGGGCCTCCCAGATCTCCTCCGGCAGCCGGTCGAACTGCGCCAGATGCTCCTCGCGGTAGCCGATCTCCTGCTTCCACCGGTCGACATCGATGGTCAAGATCGTGTCGAGGTCGGCCAGCGCCTGCTCGTCGAGGCCCTCCAGCATCAGCTCCTCGCGCTTCGGCAGCACGCCGACGGGCGTTTGGACACCCTCGACCTCGCCGTTCTTGTACTGCATCAGCCACACCAGCGGGCGCAGGTTCTCGCGGTAGCCCGGCCACAGGAAGCGGCCGTCGTCGCCGCGCTGGAACCAGTTGACGTGCGCGAAGATCGGCTTGGTCGTCGTCCGGCTGAAGACCTCCAGCCAGTGCGCGGCGTAGTCGCCCTCGCCGTACGCCATGAACGGACGCATCGACATCGGGTCGTAGCGCAGCACGCCCTCCAGGCCGTCGGCCGCAGCAGTGGCCTCCGCGCCCAGCGTGAGGCCGTCGTAGACGCCCTCGGCGACGTCGTTGATCGCGCGGATCAGCGGCTCGCGGTCACGGGTGCGGCCGCCGAAGATGACGCCGTGGATCTCCACGCCCGCCGGCTCCTCGTAGTCGGCCGCCACGTTCGGGACGTGGTCGAGCGTCGTCGTGAAGCGGCTGTTCGGGTGCGCCCACGGGTCGTCGGCTTCCTCGGGGGAACGGTCGGCGATGGCCTCGCCCTTCCAGTCCAGCCAGCCGTCGAGGTCGGCCGGCTTGTCGCCGCGGCCCTCCCACCAGACCTCCTGGGTCTTGGTGTTGTAGGCGACGTTCGTGAAGATGGCACCGGTGCCCGGAACGATGGAGTCGATCGCGGTCGGGTTGGTCAGCTCGTTGGTGTCCTTCGCGACGCCGAAGACGCCGTTCTCCGGGTTCATGCCGTAGAGCTTGCCGTCGTCGCCGACCCACAGCCACGCGATGTCGTCGCCGTAGAACTCGACGTAGTAGCGGTCGCCCAGCGCGTCGGGCGCGAGCGTCATCGCCAGGTTCGTCTTGCCCGAGGCCGACGGGAAGCCGCCGCAGATGTGGTACTTCTTGCCGGTCTCCTTGTCGACGATGCCCAGCAGCATGAACTGCTCCACGAGGAAGCCGTTCTTCCAGCCGTCGTAGGCACCCTGGCGCAGGCCGTGGGCGATCTTGCCCAGCAGTGCGTTGCCGCCGTAGGACGAGCCGTAGTGCAGGATCGTGCGCTCGTCGGCGACGGTCACGAAGTAGCGCTGGTCGTCGGGGGTGCCCTGGCCGAGGTTCGGCAGGTCGCCGGTGACGTGGACCGCGCGGACGAACGAGTCGCCCAGGTCGTTGATGTAGTCGACGCCGACGCGCGCCATGCGGATCATCTGCAGCACGACGCTGCGGTTGTCGGTCAACTCCACGCCCGCAGCGAACTTCTCCAGCGGAGAACCCTTCGGTGCCATGAGGTAGGGGATGACGTACATGGTCTTGCCCGCAGACGCGCCGGTCATCAGGCCGACGAGTTTCTCGGTCATCTCCGCAGCGGGTCGCCAGTTGTTGTAGACGCCTTTGTCGGCCTCGTCGCTGGTGGCGACGATGGTGCGCTCCTCGGCGCGCGCGGTGTCCTTGTGGTAGCTGCGCGAGTAGTAGCGCCCCTCGCCTGCCGGGAGGAGTTCACCGGCTTCGAGGGCCTCGGCGACGAGGCGGTCGTCGTCACTGGCGTTGACTACCTCGATGCGCTCCGCGCCGGTGACCCCGGCCCAGTGCTTGACGTACTCGCGGACGTGCGGGTTGGTCAGCCCTGCCGCGTCCAGTGTCTCGTCGATGTCAGTCATCGCCCGTAGGATTCCTCTCCGTTGAGAAGGTGCCAAGACGCAGGCACCCTGGAGGGCATCGTGCCATATCGGCCCCGTATACCGCCGGGCACCGTCGCCCGGCGGCCGGTCGGGCGGCCTCGGCGCGGCTTCGAGGGACTCGCCCGCCACTCTCAGGCCAGGGCGTAGACCCAGGCCGTCCGGCCCGACCGCAGGGGCACCGCGATGCGCCGGTAGGCGTCCACCTCGTAGTCGTCGGCGGCGGCGAGCTGCGCGTCGTCGAGCATCAGCACGACACCTTCGACCTCGGCCCCCGGATCGTCGCTGGCGATCAGTCCGGGATGGACCGCCGCGCCGCTGAGCGCCACGACTGCGGGATCGTCGATGACGACTTCGCCGAGGGTGTAGCCGACGACGGCGTCGCGGTCTGCGGGCACTGGGCCGCCGAAGATCTCGAGCTGCACGCCGGCCTGCGCGAGGGTCCCGTAGGAGAAGACCAGATGGCTCACGGCCCCACCCTAGGGGCGTCACCCCCTAGGGTGGCGAGGTGAGTTCCCCCACGCCGTCCGCCTCGCCTCCCGTCCTTCGGGCGGTCTACGGGATCGACGTGCCGCCGGGCCGGCCGCTCGATGCCGATGAGGTCGCTACGGCCTATCCCTGGCCGGAGGGGACGTGGGTGCGGGCGATGATGGTGACCACGCTCGACGGGGCCGCCGCCGGGCCGGACGGCCTGAGCGGATCGGTGTCCTCCACGGCGGATCGGGCGGTCTTCGATGCCGTACGGCGGTTCGCCGACGCCGTGCTCGTCGGGAGTCACACGCTGCGCGCCGAGGAGTATTCGCCGATGCGCGCCAAGCCCGCCGACGCCGAGCGCCGCCGCGCCGCCGGCCAGCTTCCGGCACCGACGCTCGCGGTCGTGAGCGGATCGCTCGATCTGCCGTGGGAGCTGCCGGTCTGGGCCGAGTCCGCGCAGCGCCCCCTCGTCCTGACCGGGGCCGGAGCCGATGCCGGGCGGCTCGCCGCCGCGCGCGAGCACGCCGAGGTCGTGGTGCTGCCGGAGGTCTCCCCGCGCGGCATCGTCGACGCCCTGGCCGGCTGCGGCCTCCCGCGGATCGTCTGTGAGGGCGGCCCGAACCTGCTGCGTGACCTCGTGGCGGCCCGCATGGTCGACGAGGCCGACATCACGGTCTCGCCGGTGTTCGCCGGAACCGGGCAGTCGCCGACGACCGCCGTACTGCCGGAAGTGGTGCGAGCCGACCTGGTGCACCTGCTCGCCGCCGACGGCTTCCTCATGGCCCGCTACCTGATCGGCCCGCGATGATCGCCCTGGCCGAACTTGCGCGCCTGGCCGCCGAGCACGCCGATGACCTGGCCCGGCCGGTCGCGCCGCTGCGCCTAGGCGACCGGCTGATCGACACCGACCGCGAGCCGGTGCTCATGGGGGTGGTCAACCTCTCGCGCGACTCGGCCTACCGCGAGAGCATCGCGGTCGGTGCGGCCTCCGCGGTGCGCAAGGCGCGCGTCCAGGCGGCCCAGGGTGCGCACGTCATCGACATCGGCGCGGAGTCGAGCCGTCCGAGCGCGGGACTCGTGGATGTCGCGGCGCAGCTGCGGGCGCTCGCCCCGGTCATCGAACCGCTGGCCGCCGAAGGGATCGCGGTCTCCATCGAGAGCTATGACCTCGCCGTGGTGCGCGCGGCCCTGGCCTCCGGAGCGGTCGTGGTCAACCTGACCGGCTCGCACCACGACGATGCGATGTTCTCGCTCGCCGCCGAGTACGGGGCGACCGTGGTGCTGTGTCACGTGCTCGGCGCGCACGCGCGGTCGCTCGACGGCAGCGACGTGCAAGCCGATCCGGTGCCGTCGATGCTGGACGGCTTCGGTGCCCGGATCGCCCGGGCGCGCGAACTGGGCGTGGAGCATCTGGCCATCGATCCGGGGATCGGTTTCGGCTTCCGCATGGACGACCATCTGGGCCGCGCTCGCTATCAGGCCACGACGCTGCTGCACTCGTTCCGGCTGCGCCGCCTCGGATGGCCGATCTGTCATGCGCTGCCGCACGCCTTCGACGTGTTCGAGGACCATTTCCGCAGTGCGGAGGGCTTCTATGCGGTCCTGGCGCACCTCGGCGGCACGGGGGTCTACCGGACGCACGAGGTCCCGCTCGTGCGTGCGGTGCTCGACGCCCTGGCCCTGTCCGACACCGGCCTGTAGGGCGATGGGCGGATAGGCGGAACCGGTCATTGAGGTGCGAGCTTGCGAGCCTCGAAATGACCCGCCTACGGCAGGCTTCGCCCTTCGAGGCCCCTCCTTCGTCGGGGCACCTCAGGACCCGGCTCCGACCGCTTGCGGCCTCGTACCTCAGCCTGCGCCTATGCGTCGGCGGGTTCGGCTTCTTCGGCGGCGTGGGAGTCCTCCGGGGGTGCCCCCGGCCCGACCTCGTCGTCGATCTGCTCGTTGAGGTAGCGCAGTACCTCGGCCACCGTCGCGGCGACCGGCACGGCCAAGAAGGCCCCGGTGATGCCGAACAGCGATCCGCCCGCAGTCACCGACAGCAGCACGACCGCCGAGTGCAGGTTCATCGACTTGCCTTGCAGCCACGGCGACAGCACATTGCCCTCCAGCTGCTGCACGGCCACGACGATGATGAGCACGATCAGGGCGTCCTGCGGCGAGTTGGTCACGAGCGTCACCAGCACCGCGAGCGCGCCGGAGACGAACGCGCCGATGATGGGGATGAAGCCGCCGAAGAAGGTCACGACCGCCAGCGGCAGCCATAGCTCGACGCCGACGAAGAACATGCCGCCGCCGATGATGACCGCATCGATCAACGACACGAGCGCCTGCGTGCGGATGAAGCCGCCGAGCGTGTTCCAGGCCCGGTCCAGCACCTCGACGGTGTGCTCGCCGGCCCGGCGGCCGCCGATGGTGGCCAGCCAGGGCAGGAAGCGGTGGCCGTCCTTGATGAACAGGAAGGTCAGGATCAAGGTCACGACTAGGTTGACGACGATGCCGGTCGCGGCGCTGATGGTCGAGAAGACGCCCGCACTGATGGCCGAGGCGCTCTCCTGCAACTTCTCCTGAACTGCGGTGATCGCATTGGTGATCTGCCCGTCGCTGACGTTCAAGGGGCCGTCGCGTAGCCAGTCGCGGATCTGCAGCAGGCCGTCGCTGGCCTTGTCGGCGATGGCCGGTGCCTGCCCGGCGACCTGCGGGGCGAGCACCGCGATCACCGCCACGATGATGCCGACGAACGTCACCATGACCAGGCCCGCAGCGAGTCCGTCGGGTACTTTGCGGCGGCGCAGCCACGACGTCGGCGGCGCGAGCACGGTGGAGACGACGAGCGCCAGCGCGACGGGGAACCACACCATCCAGGTGCGCCCCACGACCCAGCCGAGGATGTAGGCGGCAGCGGCGATGGCGACGATGCGGATAGCCCAGCGCTGCATCGTGGCGAAACCGCAGTCGATCACGGTGGCGCGGTCGATGATGCGGGGGGTGCTGCTCGGGCGTTCGCTCATGCGCGCCAGCCTAGGCGTCCGCGGGTGGAGCGGCTCCCGCGCCTCAGGGGCCGGGTCCGGCTCCTAGGGCGTGTTGATCAAGTGGTTTCGTCTTCGCGTGGGTGAGTCTTGAACGGTGATGCGGCAGGAGATCTCTGACGAGGTGTGGTCGGTGATGGAACCGTTG
>NZ_JASGDU010000059.1:0-75819 GCF_047607065.1 Aeromicrobium sp. | reverse complement strand
TCGCCGGTTGCCGTACTCGACATCAGTGAAGGAGGGCTGGTCGCTGTCCACGACCCCATGATTTCGCGATCCCAGCCGCCAGGCCACCCGCCGAGCCGGGTCGCCGCAAAGATCAGCACTTCCTTAGAAGGAGTCCTCAATGGTCATGCGGTCGTACCCGTTCGGAAGTTCGTCAAGTCCACCGCAGTCGACATCGGCGATTGTTGTTCCTGGGGCGATGTCGCCGCTGTGGCAGGTGAGTTCGGCAAGCACGGTGCTGCCGCTCCAGAACTTCACCGTTGCGAAAAGGCTGTCGTTCTCGCCACGGTTGTTGGTGACGGAGAGTCCTTCGATGCCGACCATCCCGTAGTCCTCGGTCACCGACCAGCCACCGGAATAGGAGAATCCGTCGACCTCGAATGGCTGGCCCTCGACGATGTCCACCGGGTTCTGGTGACGCCCAGGCGCATCGTCGGACTCGCCGTTGAAGGCGTCGTCGATGATCGCGATGCCCACGAACATCAAGATGACGGCGATGACGCCGAGGAGGAGGCCGAACCAGGACATGATTTTGTTGGTGGCGATTCCGCGCTTGGCACGGGAAATGCCGATGATGCCGAAGACGATCGCCAATACTCCGAGGATGCCGGCGACGAGGAAGAACAGGGGGATCAGGCCCATCAAGGCTCCGATGATGCCGAGCACCAACGCCGTGACGCCCATGCCGTTCTTCGGATCGGCCTTCGCTGAGAAGTGTTGCGGCGGGAGAGTGTTATGGCCTACCGGGGGGGGGAGTGTTCTGAGACATACTTTCCTTTCTGAGGCACGCGTCGCTGAGTAGCCGCGCGCTCTGAAGGCTGACAATAGCCTGAGAGAGTGTCGCTGAAGCTTTGAGGTGCGTGTGCGACGCTGACCGCATGACCATCCACACCGACCATCCCTTCGCGACGCCGGAGCCGGAGCGGGACCCGGTGCGGCGCGTGCGCGGGAGGATGCCGGCACCGGTCACCATCTGGGCCGCAGGGTCCGGCCGGGAGCGGGCCGGGCTGACGGTCTCCTCGGTGCTCATTGCCGACGGCGACCCGGCGCGTGTCATCGGGCTGATCGACCCCGACTCCGACCTGGGGGAGCGGCTGGCCGCCGGAGCGCACACCCTCACCGTCTCGGTGCTCGCCGGCGGGCAGGACCAGCTCGCCGAGGTCTTCGCCGGCCTCGCCCCCGCGCCCGGCGGCCCCTTCACGACCGGCAGCTGGACCGACACCGCGTGGGGTCCGGTGCTCGTCGGGTCAGCCGGATGGCTCGGCGTCCGGGTCGACGAGGCGCGGCGGAAGATCGGCTGGTCGCTGCTGGTCGAGGCGGTGATCGAGCACGCCGAAGTGGCCGCCGCCGACGCCCTGGCGCACGTGCGCGGACGGTACCGGCGCGCCTCGATAGACTGACCAGATGGCGTTGCTCGAGAACCTCACCGGACCCGCAGACCTGCGGCAGATGAGCGATGCCGAACTCACCGCGCTGGCGGTCGAGATCCGTGAACGCCTCATCGCCGCAGTCGCGGCCTGCGGCGGCCACCTCGGCCCCAATCTCGGGGTCGTGGAGTTGGGCATGGCGATCCACCGGGTCTTCGAGTCACCTGCGGACAAGGTCGTGTGGGACACCGGCCACCAGTCCTACGTCCACAAGATGCTCACCGGCCGCGCCGGCCAGTTCGACTCGCTGCGCACCGAGGGCGGCCTGTCGGGCTACCCCTCGCGCGCGGAGTCCGAGCACGACTGGGTCGAGAACTCCCACGCCTCCACCAGCCTGTCGTACGCCGACGGGCTGGCACGCGCGCACGAGCAGACCGGCATTGACCGGCATGTCGTCGCGGTGATCGGCGACGGTGCCCTTACCGGCGGCATGGCCTGGGAGGCACTCAACAACATCGCCGCCCACCCCGACCGGCGCCTTGTCGTGGTCGTCAATGACAACGGCCGCTCCTACCGGCCCACCGTCGGCGGCCTGGCCAACCGGCTGACCGACATCCGCACCAGCCCCCGGTACGAGCCGACGCTGAGCGCCATCAAGACCCGTCTGAAGGGGTCCAGCAAGGTCGGCGAACTCACCTACGAGGCCCTGCACGCCGTCAAGAAGGGCGTCAAGGACGCGCTCGCGCCACAGGGCATGTTCGAGGACCTCGGCCTGAAGTACATCGGCCCGGTCGACGGCCACGACCGGCAGGCCGTCGAGCTGGCGCTCGCGGCGGCCAAACGCTTCGGCGGACCCGTGCTCGTCCACGTACTGACGACCAAGGGCCAGGGCTACGACATCGCCGTCGACAACGACAACGACCAGATGCACCAGTCGGTGCCCTTCGATCCGGAGACCGGCGATGCGCTCACCGTGGCACCGGCCGGCTGGACCTCGGTGTTCCGCGACGAAATCGTCCGCATCGCCGACGCCCGCCCCGACATCGTCGGCATCACTGCGGCCATGATGTACCCGGTGGGCCTGGACGCCTTCGCCGACAAGTTCCCCGACCGGGTCTTCGACGTCGGCATCGCCGAGCAGCACGCGGTCACCAGTGCCGCCGGTATGGCGATGGGCGGGCTGCATCCGGTCGTCGCGGTCTATGCGACCTTCCTGAACCGCGCCTTCGACCAGGTGCTGCTCGACGTGGCCCTGCACCGCTGCGGAGTGACCTTCGTCCTCGACCGCGCCGGCATCACCGGCGACGACGGTGCCTCGCACAACGGCATGTGGGACATGTCGCTGCTGCAGATCGTTCCGGGCCTGCACCTGGCCGCCCCGCGCGACGGTGCCCGGCTGCGCGAGACGCTGCGTGAAGCTGTCGAGATCGCCGACGCGCCCTCGGTCGTGCGCTTCTCCAAAGGCTCGGTCCCGCCTGACCTGGACGCTCTGGAACGCATCGACGGCGTGGACGTCCTGTACCGGGGCGAGGGCGATCCGCAGGTGTTGATCGTCGGCGTCGGTGCGATGGCCCACACCGCCGTCGAAGCGGCCGAGGAACTCGCGGCCGACGGCATCGCGGCCACGGTGGTCGACCCGCGCTGGGTCAAGCCCTTGCCGCCGGCGCTGCTCGACCTGGCCGCCGGTCACCGGCTGATCGTCAGTGTCGAGGACAACGGGCGCCAGGGCGGCGTCGGCAGCGCGATCCTGCAGGCCGTCAGCGACGCACCGGACCTCGACGTGCCGGTGCGCGTCCACGGCGTGCCCCAGGAGTTCCCCGAGCACGCCAAACGCGAGACGCTGCTGGCACGTTTCGGCCTGAGCGCGCAGGCCATCGCCGACGACATCCGTTCGCTCCTGGCCCGCCGGCCGGGGAACAACCGAGGCTGAGCCGGGGTTGACGATGAAGTGGTTACTGCGACGCGAAGAGCCGGCTCCCGGCATGCCTGAACCCACCGTGCTGATCGTGGCCTTGGAGGGCTTCCTGTCGGCCGGTTCGGGTCCGCGGCTGGCCGTCGAACACCTGTTGTCCGGTCACGGCGAGGTCGTCCATTCCTTCGACATCGACGCGATGCTCGACTATCGCGCCCGGCGTCCGACCCTGCGCTTCGCCAAGGACCACTACCTTGACTACGACGCGCCCCGGCTCGATGTGGTGCGCGAGCACGACCAGGAGGGGCGCGCCTACTACGTGCTGTCCGGACCGGAACCGGACTTCTTGTGGGAGCGGTTTGCCGCAGAGACGCGCGAGGTCATCGAAGACCTCGGCATCGATCTCACGCTGAGCCTGGCCGCCGTGCCGATGGGCGTGCCGCACACACGGCCGCTGTTGGTCACGGCGCACGGCACCGCGCCCGAACTCGTCGACCGTACGAACCTGTGGTCGGCGGAGTTGACCGTGCCCTCCTCTGCCCAGTCGATGCTGGAATACCGGCTCGGCTCGTGGGGCTACGACGCGGCTGGGTATGTGGCGCACGTGCCGCACTATCTGGCGCAGGTCGACTATCCGGGGGCGGCTGTCGCCCTGTTGGAGGCGATCACCGACAGGCTGGGTCTGCGCGTGGACCTGACGGGCTTGCGCGAACGTCACGCGAGCGCGATGGTCGATATCGAGCGGCAGATCGCCGATCAGCACGGCACCGACCTCGTCGTCGGCCTGGAAGAGCAGTACGACGCCTTCACGCGGGGTGCCGCGCAGTCACTGCTGGCCAGCGAGGACGCCTTGCCGAGCGCCGACGAACTGGCCGGGCAGTTCGAGGAGTACCTCGCCCGCCACCACCACGACGGCGACATGTCCTGAGACTGGTCTTGCGGTGGTGGTCATTTCGCACCCTTCGAGGCTCCTCGCAAGCTCGTCGCACCTCAGCCAGCGGACCTGTAGGCGGACGTTCTAGGATCGTAGGCGTGCCTGCTTCGTTGACCGAACTTCTCGATCTGTTGGAACTCGAGCAACTGGAAGTCGGCCTGTTCCGCGGGCGACAGCCCGCACGCTCGATGATGCCGCGGGTCTTCGGCGGCCAGGTCGCCGCGCAGGCGGTCGTGGCCGCGCAGCAGACGGTGCCGGACGACCGGCATATCCACTCGTTGCACATCTACTTCATTCTCGGCGGTGACCCGAGCATCCCGATCATCTACGACGTCGAGAACGTGCGCGACGGTGGATCGTTCACCACCCGGCGGGTCGCTGCCCGTCAGCACGGGAAGATCATCTTCTACATGACGGCCTCGTTCCAGGTGGCCGAATCCGGATTCGATCATCAAGACCCGATGCCCGTGGTTCCGGGGCCGGAGGAGTCCATCGAGTTGGGCGAGATCGTCAAGGCGCGCGGCGGCGGAAACTTCGACCGCTGGCGCGACGAATGGTCCTCGTTCGACCTGCGCTACGTCGGCGACAACCGCAGTGAGGTCGAGAAGCAGGCCTCGTCACATCTGGTGGTACAGCGGCTGTGGTTCCGGGCCTCGGGGGCCTTGCCCGACGAGGCCCGCCTCCACAATGCCGCCTTCACCTATATCAGCGACTTCAGCCTGCTCGGGGCCTCGCTGGTCCCGCACGGGATCTACATCGGCGACCCGAGACTGCAGGCTGCTTCGTTGGACCATGTGGTGTGGTTTCACCGGCCGATCAAGGCCGACGAGTGGCTGCTGTACGACCAGTCCTCGCCGTCGGCGTCCGGGGCACGGGGGCTGAGCCTCGCGCGTGTCTTCGACGTGTCCGGGACTCTGGTCGCCACCGCTGCCCAGGAGGGCCTGATCCGCCCGACCGCCGAGGTCCTGCACGGGTAGGCGGGACCTCCCCCCGGTCAGGGGCGGGGGCGCAGGATGCGGGTGCCGGCCACGATTGAGCAGGCAGCGGTCAGCAGCACCAACGGACTCCAGGGGGAGGCTCCGGTGTTGGGCAGCAAGCCGCTCAGTGCCCCGCTTTCGGCCGAGCCGCCGCTAGCCGCATTTGTCGCCGAACTACTGCCGTCGAGATTCACCTCGCCGCTGCCTCCGGGCAGGTCGGTGCCGCCGGGGACCTGGGTTCCGGGGTTCTCCGTATCCGGCGGGGTCACTGTCGGGGTGTCGACTCCGAGGGCGGAGGCCAGGTCGCTCTCGGGAAGCACCGGGAACAGCAGGCGTGAGCCACTGTCGCCGCCGACCTCCACGGTGTTCGGCAGGAGTCCTCCGGTGGCCGATAGCGTCGAGAACGCGGACGCGCCGAGGACGTCGAGGCGGATGCGATGGCCCTCCTGGAACTGGTTGGCGATGGGCCACAGCTCCACTTGGTACAGGAGTGGGGCGGTGGGTAGGCTCGCGAACATCGTCTTCTCGCTGAAATCACCGTAGGGCTGCACGATCTGGCCGCTCGCATCCTTGAGGGACTCGTCCTCGATGACGTTCGGGAACGAGGAGTTGAGCCGTCCGACCGTGAGCGGATGGGAGGTGCCGTCGGGGAAGACATCGGAGATCATGGCCCAGATCGGCGTCTCAGCATTGAGCGACCCCAGGCGAATCTCGAGTGTCGGAGGGCCTGCCGCCATGACGGTTTCCGAGAGGGGGGCGGTGGTGTAGCTCAGGCCCGGCATGATGACGAGTCCGTCCGGATCGGAGACGCCGGGAAGGCTACCGGTGAGCAGGTGGGCACCGCCGTTGTCCACGAGTGAAGCTGTGGGGACATCGGTGACCAAGGGGCTGGTGACCAAGGGTTCGTAGACCTGGGTTTCCGCTTCACGAGCCTCGCCGAGCGTCAGACTTCCGTCGTTGGCGACAGGGTCTGCGGCATCCTCCATGCTGGCGTCGAGGCTCAGCGACTCCCAGACCGTGCCGGGGGCCGGCCAGTCGTCGAATTCGCGGTAGACGAAATCGCCGTCTTGAATGAAGGACTGCCGGTCGCCATTGGACATCTGCACGCGGACTCGCGGCTGCTCTGTGATGCCGTTATCGATGCCGCGCAGGTGGTAGTCGTACCAGGATTGCATGTCACTTTCGCCATAGTCGGTGCCTGCGGGGAAGCCGTCGTGGCCGCCCTTCAACACCAACTGCGAACCGTTGTCGCGCAATTCCTGATAGCCCTGGAAGGCACCACGGGACTCGACATCGAAGATGCCATTGACGGCCATGATCGGGAGACCGTTGGCGTCCCCTCGAAAGCCGCGCTGCTGCCAGAACTCGTCGAGCGTGGGGTGCATGAAGCCGACTTCGAGGCCGGAGGTGAACATGCCGGCGAACCAGTCCGGCCAGCTGGCCGGGTCGTCGAAACGATCCGGCCACTGCAGCATCGCCGGGGTACCGATCATGGCGAGAACGGCCGCGCCGGGAGCGAAGTTGAACACGCCGCCGGGCACCAGCAGGTCGCGGTACAACTCGAAGGTGCCCGAACGCAGTGTCATCGTTTTGACGCAGTCGGGGAACTCCTGCCACATCGAGTTATAGATGATGATGGCGCTGGCGGAGAACCCGTGGATGCCGACATTGCCGTCGTTCCAGGGCTGGGAGCAGATCCAGTTGAGGACCTGGGGGACGTCGGCCTGGTTGACGGGGCCGAGGGCGTCGAAGGACCCCTTGCTGTCGCCCGTGCCGCGGATCTGCACGAGGACGCGGTTGTAGTTGTCGTCCGGGACGAAGGTCTGCGAGTCGTTGCCGTAGGGACTGAACTCGACGATCGTCGGCCGCGGCGTCTCCCAGTTCTCGTCGGGGGAGGTGAGGGTGGCGGTGAGTTCGACGCCGTCGGACATGGCGACCTGGAAGTCTTGCGACACGGGTTCGGCTGCGGCCGGCGATGACGGGACGAGAGTCATCAGCGAGGCGATGAGGGCGAGCGCGGCGGCGTGGCGAAGCCGGTGGAGCATTACGAACCTTCTCTGCCCAGTGTGATCGAGGTCATGTTCCTAGCGTAGCAAAGTTGTACGTATGCATGAGAATGTTTTTGGACATAGGTTCGGCGGAACCCAGAGCGAGCGACTCCGAAGGGTGGGACCTACCCGTCGACGCGGCTCTACGGCACCAACCGGCTGCGCACGAGATCGGCGGCGCTCACGGCACCGAACCGCCGCAGGAACGAGGCGCTCCCGGCACCGATGAGGCAGACGGCGGCGAACAGCACGAGCAGCGCCCCGACCGGGCTGCCCGTCGACGGCAGCCGGTCGGCCGCCGTCCCTGCGTAGCCGCCGCCGCTGCCCACGCTCGACGTCGCGGCGGCCGTCGCTTCCGTGGGCTGGCCCGTGACCGGCGTCTCGGGATGCTCTGTACCCGGCGTGACGGGGGACAGCGCCGGGAGCACCAGGCGTGACGGATGCTCGGCGTCGTTGTAGATGGTAATCATCGCTCCGGCCTGTGCGGGCACGTTCTCCAGCGTGGGCAGCAGGTGCGGCAGGTCGAAGGACTGCACCGACATGCGCAGGCTCGATCCTGCCGGGATGACGGCACCGGTCGGGAAGATTTCGACGTCGACCGGCTCGATCTCCCCGAGAGCCAAGGTGTGCTTGGACTCTGCGGTGAACGGATGCCACGGCTGGATGATCTCCCCGTCGAGCTTCACCGACTTCGCCTCGTCGGTGGCGTTCATCGAGATCGTCTGCCAGCCGCCGGTCAGCCGTTCGACCGTCCCGTCGGGATGGACCAGCGACACGTGGACCGACAGCAATCCGTCCCCGGTTACGCTGGAGGAGTACAAGCGTGCGCCGATGGGGCCGAGGATCTGTAGGTCCTGCGCCATCGGCTCGGTCTGGAAGATCACGCCGAGTTCGTCGTTGTACTGGTTGTCGTCGTTACAGGGGTTGGGTACCGGGAGACTGTTGGAGAAGCCCGCCGTCCACTGGGTAGCCGAGCGGGTACACAGGCCCGCAGCCGCCAGCGGCGCGACCAGCGACTCCCCGGCCGTGACCTCGGAGCCGTCGACGAGCTGGCCCGGTGTGCCCGGCGAGGACGTGCCGGACAGGTGGTAGACCTGCGCGCGCTGTTCGTCGAGGTAGGCGTCACGCTGCTTCCACTTGCCCGATCCCAACTCGTAATAGGTGAAATCGGGGATGTCGCTGTCGAGCGTCGGGTCGGGCAAGTCCTTGACGTAACGGTCGAACCACCGCAACTGCAACTCCGATAGCGACCCATAGCCGGCGTCTGGAACACCGGGGCCGGTCGATCCCTGCAGGTGGTCCCACGGCCCGAGCAGCATCTTGACCGGCGTGCCCTGTTCCTTCAGTTGCTGGAAGATCAGTGGAGTACCGCGCTGGAACAGGTCGTAGTGGCCGCCGACGAGGAAGGTCGGCACCGTGATGTTCGGCACAGCCTGCAGGAGCGTCGAGCGCTCCTGATACCAGGGTCCGTCGTAGGCGCGCTCGCCGCCGGAGAAGGCGTTGAGCAGTAACTCCAGGGTGCCGGTCGTGCCGAGGACGTGTTCGAGGAAGTTTTGCAAGACGACCTCGGGCGAGACTTCTCCGCTTGTCGGTGGGACGGTGCCGGTGAGAGCGACCAGGCCGAGCCACATCGGCATGAAGCCGACGTCGACCTGGCCCCCGGAGGCCACCACATCGCGGTACACCTCGGCGCTCGGCACCTGCGGGAAGATCGCCTTGAGGCCCTGCGGGTTCTGCCCGGCGGCGAACAGCTGGGTGATGCCCATGTAGGACGGTCCGCTCATGCCGACTGAGCCGTTGCTCCACGGCTGGGCGGCTGCCCACTCGACGACCTCTTTTGCGTCGAGTTGTTCGCGCTCGCCGAAGACCTGCCAAGTGCCGCCGGAGGTGCCGGTGCCACGGGCGTCCACCAGAAGCTGCACGTAGCCGCGCTTGACCAGGAACCCGCTCGATCCGCCACCGAGCGGGCTGCCGCCGCTGCCCTGGATCACCTTGTTGTAGGCGGTGATGGTGATGATGACCGGAAGCGGCTCGGTGACCACGTCGCCGTTCGCGTCCACGGGCCGGGTCAGGTCGCCCAGCAGTTCCACGCCGTCCGACATCGGGATCGAGAGGTCGGATTCGGTGACGGTGTCGGGATAGTCCTCCGGGCGCGGCTCCCACCCGGAGGCCGGAGCCTGCGGCAGATCGGCGGACACGGGGGCGGCGACGGCCCCGGTGGCACCCGAGAGGGCGACCACGGCCGTTGCCGCGCCGATAGCGACGAGATGGCGGATGGGCAAAAGAGACCTCCTGTGTCGTGTGACTAACGACACAGGAGTTTCTTAGTTACTTGCGAGTTGGAACGTGCGCGGAGAGCCGCTGGCTGAGGTGCGTAGGCCGTCTGGGGCCGAAGCATCGAAGCCTGCGATGGCGGGTCATCGAGGTGCTGCGCTCGCACCTCGATGACCCGGTGCCGCCTATCTCCGGACGTCCTGGAACTGGGGGTCGTAGTTGTCGAAGGTGTCTTCGGCGAGGTCTTGTGCCTCCGCGTAGGAGATGGCGTATCCGTCGTAAGCAAGACCATCGTCGGAGGCGGTGGTGCCGAAGTAGTACGTGCTCATGTCGCCCCGGCCATCGCATTCGATCAGGCACGGGGTCTCCTGGTCACTGCCGGTCGCGCAGTAGATGCGACCAGCGCCTTGGTCGGCGTACTTGCCGAAGATCTGGAGTGCGACCGAAATGGCCGGTCGTCCGTGGTAGCAAGGGTCGGCCCCGTAGTCCATCGGATCGATGTCGGTCATGGTGACGACGTTACCTCCATGAATCCCGCATCGAGACCCGTCAGGCGATGGTTGTGCCGCCGCCGGAACCCAGAGAACCTCCCCGCCGTGACGTGTCGGCGGGGAGGTTCTCTGTTCGGTCAGGTCACAGTGCGGTGGTGCGGCCGACCATGTGGGTGACGGGCTTGCGCGCACCGACGACGCCGAAGTCGATCTCGCCGTCGCGCGAGCGCGAGCCGAAGACGACCGTGCCAGGCAGCAG
Source organism: Aeromicrobium sp. (assembly GCF_047607065.1). GTDB lineage: Bacteria > Actinomycetota > Actinomycetes > Propionibacteriales > Nocardioidaceae > Aeromicrobium. The sequence continues at coordinate 65,539 of NZ_JASGDU010000059.1, read as the reverse complement.
GATCGGCTTCTTGAACTCCACGTCGACCTGGTAGGCGTCCGGCAGCCGGTTGGTCAGTGCTGCGAGCGCGTGGGCCTTGGTCCACATGCCGTGAGCGATATTGCTCGGGAAGCCGAAGGCCTTGGCCGTCAGCGGGTACAGGTGGATCGGGTTGCGATCACCCGACACCGCGCCGTAGCGGCGGCCGAGGTTGCCGGCGAGCTTCCACTGCACGACGCCCGACGGCGCCTCCAGGCCCTCCAATGGTGCCTCGGTCTGCTCCGGCGCACCGCCCTTGCCGCGGGCGAACAGCGTCGTGACCTCGCTCCACACGACCTCCTCGCCGACGGTGACGTCGGTCAGCACGTCGATCAGCCGGCCCTTGGGGTGCGGGCGCAGGTCCGCAGCACGGACGGCGACGTCGAACGTCTCGCCGATACCGAGGGGCCGGTGCTGCGTGATCGTGTTGCGCAGATGGACCAGGCCCATCGGCGCGAACGGGAACGCGGTGTCGGTCATCAGACTCATATGCAGCGCGAAAGCCGCCATGTGCGGATAGGTGACCGGAAGAGTCGCGCCGGAGCCGAAACCGCACACCTGGTTGTACCGCTCCAGGTGGGCCGGATCGGTCGTCACGCCCGTCCGCCGCAGCACGAGGTCGGGCGCTTCGCCGGAGGCGTGCTTGACGCCCGGCAGGCCGCCGACCACGGGAAGGGCCGGGAGCGCCGCCTTGAGCATCAGCGGCACCGTGGCGGGAGCCTTGTCGAAGGTGCGGGTCGCCACGTCAGGCACCGAGGAGGCTCTGGCCGCAGACGCGCACGACATTGCCGGTCACGGCCTGCGAGCCGGGGCTGGCGTACCAGGCGATGGCCTCGGCCACGTCGACCGGCTGGCCGCCCTGCGACATCGAGTTCATGCGGCGGCCCGCCTCGCGGATGCCGAGCGGGATCGTCTTGACCATGTCGGTCTCGATGAAGCCCGGCGCGATGGCGTTGGCAGTGATGCCCTGGCCGGCGACACGCTCCGACAGCGCGGTGATCCAGCCGATGACGCCGGCCTTGGCCGCGCCGTAGTTGGTCTGGCCGTTGTTGCCCGCGATGCCGGCGATGGACGAGATGCCCACGATGCGGCCGCCCTTGTTGATGAGGCCGCGCTCCAGCAGTTCGTCGGTGATGCGCTGCGGTGCGCCGACGCTGATGTCGACCACGAGGGCGAAGTTCTCCGCCTTCATGTTCTTGAGCCGCTTGTCGCGGGTGATGCCAGCGTTGTGGACGATGATGTCGACGCCGCCGTGGTGCTGCTCGATGTAGTCCGCGATGGTCTTCGGGGCGTCCGCAGCGGTGATGTCGCCGACGATGTAGCCGCCGCCCAGCTTCTCGGTGACGGCCTTGAGGTCGTCCTCCAGAGGCGGGACGTCCAGGCCGATGACGGTGGCACCGTCACGGGCGAGCGCCTCGATCTCGGCGGCGCCGAGGCCGCGTGAGGCACCCGTGACGAGCGCGACCTTGCCGGCGAGCGGCTTGGTGAGGTCGGCGACCTTGTCGGCCTTCTTCAGCTCCGAGGTGCCGATGCGGATGACCTGGCCGGAGACGTATGCCGACTTGGGCGACAGCAGGAAGCCGAGCGTCGAAGCGAGGGCCTTCTCGGCACCCTTGGCGACGTAGACGAGGTTGACCGTCGAACCGCCGCCGACCTCCTTGCCGAGCGAGCGGGTGAAGCCCTCCAGGCCGCGCTGGGCGAGGGCCGCACCCTCGGAGGCTGCCTCGGCCGGCAGTGAGCCGACGACGACGATGCGACCGGAGGGGGCCAGCTGGCGCAGGACGGGGGTGAAGAACTCCTGCAGGGCTACCAGGCCCGCAGCCGAGTCGATGCCGGAGGCGTCGAAGACCAGGCCCTTGTACTTCTTGCCGTCGGCGCGGACGCCGGTGGCCTCGATGCCCTGCGCCTTGAGTGCGGCGGTGATCTCCTTCGCGACGGCGCTCGTCTTCGTCGCGCTGCCGGTCAGCACGGTGCCCTTGACCAGGGCACCGCCGGTGTAGCGATCGAGGTACGGCGGATTCGGCAGGCCCAGGTTCTTTACGAGGAACTTGCCGACGGGGTTGTGCGCGAGGTCCTGATAGCGATCGCTCACGGGAATGTGTCCTATCTCTCGAATACCGGTGGTATCTGAAACCGATACCTGACTGTAACCTCGTGTGACAGTGCCGGTCCACTCCGGCGCGACGAGGTGCGCGTCACGTTCTCGTACCATCATCGACCATCCCGAACGGAGTCCCCGACATGGCAGGCACCACGCCCGCGAAGAAGGCCCCGGCCAAGAAGGCCCCCGCCGCGAAGACCACGGCTGCCGCGACGGCACCGGCCGAGACCGCCGCCCCCGCTGCGGCTCCCCAGAGCGGTGGCCAGCAGATCCGCCGCGTCGCCGTTATCGGCGGCAACCGTATCCCCTTCGCCCGCAGCAACACCGTCTACACGAACGTCTCCAACCAGGACATGCTGACCGCCGCCCTCGACGGCCTGGTCGAGCGCTTCGGCCTGGAGGGCGAGCGGGTTGGCGAGGTCGTCGCCGGCGCGGTGCTCAAGCACAGCCGTGACTTCAACCTCACCCGCGAGACGGTCCTCGGTTCCAAGCTGTCGCCCGAGACCCCCGCCACCGACCTGCAGCAGGCCTGCGGAACCGGCCTCCAGGCGGCGTTCCAGGTCGCCAACAAGATCGCGCTCGGCAAGATCGAGAGCGGCATTGCCGGCGGCACCGACACCACCTCGGACGCCCCGCTCGCAGTCAACGACAAACTGCGCAAGATCCTCATCGAGGCCAACCAGCTGTCGGCCAAGGGCGACAAGAAGGGCCTGGTCAAGCTGCTGGCCAAGATCCGTCCGGGCTACCTGGCACCCGACCAGCCGCGCAACGCCGAGCCGCGCACCGGCCTGTCGATGGGCGACCACCAGGCCATCACGACGCACCAGTGGGGCATCACCCGCGAGGCGCAGGACGAGCTGGCCGCCACCTCGCACCAGAACCTGGCGAAGTCCTGGGACGAGGGCTGGCAGGACGACCTCGTCACGCCGTTCAACGGCGTCGAGAAGGACAACCACCTGCGCCCGGACTCCACGGTCGAGAAGCTGGCCAAGCTCAAGCCGGTCTTCGGTAAGAAGCTCGGCGACGAGGCCACCATGACGGCGGGCAACTCCACGCCGCTGTCCGACGGTGCCTCGGTCGCGCTGTTCGCCTCCGAGGAGGAGGCCGCCCGTCGCGGCTGGACCGTCCAGGCGTACTTCGTCGACTACGAGACCGCTGCGGTCGACTACGTCAGCGGTGCCGAGGGGCTGCTGCTCGCGCCGGCCTACGCCGTGCCGCGCCTGCTGGCGCGCCAGGGCCTGAGCCTGCAGGACTTCGACTTCTACGAGATCCACGAGGCCTTCGCCGGCCAGGTGCTCTCGACGCTCGCCGCGTGGGAGTCGGCCGAGTTCTGCCAGGACAAGCTCGGTCTGGACAAGCCGCTCGGCTCGATCGACCGCAGCAAGCTCAACGTCAAGGGTTCCTCGCTGGCCGCAGCGCACCCGTTTGCCGCGACCGGCGGCCGCATCGTGGCCAACCTGGCCAAGCTGCTGCACGAGGCCGGTCCGGGCAAGCGCGGCCTGATCTCGATCTGCGCCGCCGGCGGCCAGGGCGTCGTCGCAATCATGGAGAGCTGAGCAACCGCTCTCTGAGGTGCGTCCTTCGGGCCGCTCGTTCCTCGCGGCACCTCAGGACCCGGAAACGAGCCTCGAAGGAACCTCGGTACGGGGGTCACGCCGGTTTCGGTGTGGCCCCCGTTGCCATAGCCACGGCACCGTGGATCATCAGCGTGCGCAGGGTGTCGGTGGCGACGTCGTCGACGACCGGGACACCGGTGTTGTGCTTGCGGATCGACCACTGCAGATGGGCCAGATTGAGCGCACCGAGGCCCTGGGCGTAGAGCAGATTGGCCGCCAGCGAGGCATCGGCCACCTCGAAGTCACCGGCTTGCGTGCCGTCGCCGAGGGTCGACACCAGGGGACCGAGGCAGGCGCTGATCGCGGTACCGAGGCCGATGAGGACCTCGCTGCCGACCTCTTCTTGCAGTTCGGTGCCTCGGCGGCGCAGCAGGGTCTGAGCGCAGTCCACGAATGCCGGATGGGCGATGCCGTAGTCGAAGAAGGCCGCGACGATGGCCGCCAGGCGCTTGCGGGGAGCATCGCCGGGCCGGACGGCGGTGGTGAAGGAGGTCTCCAGTTCACGTAGGTACTCGATCAGCGTGACGGCGAACAGCTCTTCCTTGCTGGTGAAGTGCCGGTAGATGATGGCGCGGTTGATGCCGACGGACCGGGCGATGTCCTCGATCTGCGCGTCACGCACCCCGCGTTCGTCGAACAGGGCACGGGTCGCGGCGATGATCTCGCGCCGCCTGGCGGCCCGTCGCTCGTCGACTCCCATGCCGTCGAGCCTAGAGGAAATACCCGCCACCCCCGCCAGACGTGGGCGTTTTGAGGCCGCCCTCACAGCTCAGGAGTTCTGCGGATAGGTCCGCTGGCTGAGGTGCGTAGGCCGCTTGCGGCCGGAGCCTCGAAGCCTGCGGTGGTGGGTCGTTTCGAGGTGTGCTGCGCTCGCGCCTCGATGACCGGCTGCCTATTGGCGCTATCTCTTACCCTGCGCCGGGAGATTCTGTCAGTGGGTCGCCGTAGGCTCGGCGGCATGAGGGCATTGTCTGAACTGAGCCGGCAGGTGGCACCGTTCCGGGTCGTCTCCGATTTCGAGCCGGGGGGCGATCAGCCGGCGGCCATCGAGGCCCTGCAGCAGCGCATCGACGCCGGTGAGCGGCACTCGGTGCTCATGGGTGCCACCGGAACCGGCAAGACCGCCACGGTCGCCTGGCTGGCCGAGCGGTTGCAGCGGCCCATGCTCGTCATGCTGCCCAACAAGACCCTCGCGGCCCAGTTCGCCAACGAGCTGCGGGAGTTCTTCCCCGACAACGCCGTCGAGTATTTCGTGTCCTATTACGACTACTACCAGCCCGAGGCGTACGTCCCGCAGACCGACACCTATATCGAGAAGGACTCTTCGATCAACGAGGAGGTCGAGCGGCTGCGGCACTCGGCCACGTGGTCGCTGCTGACCCGGCGGGACGTCATCGTCGTGGCGACGGTCTCGTGTATCTACGGCCTCGGATCGGCGCAGGAGTACCTGGAGCGCATGATCGGCTTCAAGGTCGGCGAGGAGATGCCGCGCGAGCATCTGCTGAAGACGCTCATCCAGGCCCAGTACGTGCGCAATGACGTCACCTCGACGCGCGGCACTTTCCGGGTCAAAGGCGACACCATCGACATCTTCCCGGTCTACCAGGAGCATGCGGTGCGGGTGGAGTTCTTCGGCGACGAGATCGAACGGCTGATGACCCTGCACCCGCTCACTGGCGAAGTGCTCAGCGAAGACGACGAGCTGTACGTCGGAGCGGCCACCCACTACGCGGTGGGCAGCGACACGATGCAGCGGGCGATGCAGTCCATCCAGGCCGAACTCGACGAACGGCTGCCCGAGCTCGGCGCCGAAGGCAAGCTGCTGGAGGCGCAACGACTGCGCATGCGCACCACCTACGACCTGGAGATGATGCAGCAGGTCGGCACGTGCAGCGGCATCGAGAACTACTCGCGGCATATGGACGCGCGCGAGCCGGGTTCGCCGGGCAACTGCCTGCTCGACTACTTCCCGGAGGACTTCGTCCTCGTGCTCGACGAGTCGCACGTCACGGTGCCGCAGATCGGGGCGATGTACGAGGGCGACATGTCCCGCAAGCGCACGCTGGTCGAGCACGGCTTCCGGCTGCCGAGCGCTATGGACAACCGTCCGCTCACTTGGGACGAGTTCCTGGAGCGCACCGGCCAGACCGTCTACCTGTCGGCGACGCCCGGTGACTACGAGATGACGCAGACCGGGGGCGAGGTGGTCGAGCAGATCATCCGCCCGACCGGTCTGGTGGACCCCGAGGTCATCGTCAAGCCGACGAAGGGGCAGATCGACGACCTCATCGGCCAGATCCGCGAGCGGGTCGAACGCAACGAGCGCGTGTTGGTCACCACCTTGACCAAACGGATGTCCGAGGACCTCACCGACTATCTCGTCGAGGCCGGCATCCGGACCCGCTATCTGCACAGCGAGATCGATACACTGCGCCGGGTCGAACTGCTGCGCGAGCTGCGCCTCGGCGAGTACGACGTGCTGGTCGGTATCAACTTGCTGCGCGAGGGGCTGGACCTTCCCGAGGTCAGCCTGGTGGCGATCCTGGACGCCGACAAGGAGGGCTTCCTGCGCTCGACCCGTTCCTTGATCCAGACCATCGGCCGTGCGGCGCGCAATGTCTCCGGCCAGGTCATCATGTACGCCGACCGCATCACCGACTCGATGGCCTTCGCCATCGACGAGACCAACCGGCGGCGTGAGCGGCAGATCGCCTATAACACCGCGCACGGCGTCGACCCCCAGCCGCTGCGCAAGAAGATCGGCGACATCACCGACATGCTCGCCCGCGAGGACGCCGACACCGACGCGCTGCTGGCCGCCACGGGCGACCATCGCCGCCGGGGGGCGGCGGTGCCGCTCGGCGAGTCGCGGGCCGATCTGTCACATCTGCCGTCGGCCGATCTCGCGGCCCTGATCGAGTCGCTGAGCGAGCAGATGCGGGTCGCCGCAGCCGACTTGCAGTTCGAGGTCGCTGCTCGGCTGCGCGACGAGATCGGCGACTTGAAGAAGGAGCTGCGCGGCATGATCGCCGCTGAGGCATAGACTGTCTCGTGGAGGGGAGTATTCCTTCGCCGCAGTGTCGTCATCACGACGTTTTCGTCCGGTGCTGCGGGTCCGCGTCGCGGATGGAAGAGACCTCCGGTACGTCTGCTATCTACGAACCGGAGGAACCTGGTGTTCGCCTCATCCCTTGCCTTGTCCGCCTCGGCTGCGGCCGGCGGGCCGTCCATGCACGTCTCGACGCTCGAATGGTCTATCACCGTCGCGGTGACCATCGCGGTGCTGCTGTTCGACATCGTCATTATCGCCCGCAAGCCGCACGAGCCGTCGGTCAAGGAGTGCGCGGTCTACCTGGCCGTCTACGTCTCGATGGCCGTCGCCTTCGGCATCTGGGTCATGGCGTACCACGACGGCCCGGGCAAGAACGAGGACTTCGGTCTGCAGTTCTTCGCCGGCTGGCTCACGGAGTACAGCCTGTCGGTCGACAACCTGTTCATCTTCCTCATCATCATGGCGAGCTTCAAGGTGCCCCGGAAGTACCAGCAGGAGGCGCTGCTGGTCGGCATCATCATCGCCCTGGTCTTCCGAGGTATCTTCATCGCGCTCGGCGCGGTCGCCATCAACCAGTTCTCGTGGGTGTTCTACATCTTCGGCGCGTTCCTGATCTACACGGCGATCAACCTGGTCACCGACACCGAGCACGATGACGACGCCGAGAACGCCGTGGTCCGCTTCGCGCGGCGCCGGTTCACGCTGTCGGAGCGCTGGGAGGGCCTCAAGCTCGTCGTGCGGGAGAACGGCAAGAAGGCCATCACGCCGATGTTCCTGGTCATCATCGCGCTCGGCACGACCGACCTGCTGTTCGCGCTCGATTCAATCCCGGCCATCTACGGCCTGACGAAGGAGCCGTACCTCGTCTTCACGGCGAACGTGTTCGCGCTCATGGGCCTGCGCCAGTTGTACTTCCTGCTCGGCGACCTGCTCACGCGCCTCATCTACCTGTCGCAGGGACTCGCGGTGCTGCTGGCGTTCATCGGCGTCAAGTTGCTGCTGCACGCGCTGCACGAGAACAAGCTGCCATTCATCAACGGTGGTGAGCACGTGAAGGTGCCCGACATCCCCACCCCGGTCAGCCTGGTGGTGATCGTCGGCGTGCTGGGCGTGACCGCCGTGGTCAGCCTGGTGGTCTCGGGACGCCGGGTGCGCGCGGGCCTGGCACCCGACGGCGACCCGCTGGAGTCCGAGGACGCCTGAGCGGGGCTGAGTGCGATGCGCCGATCCCGCACGTTCTTACGCCGGAAGGGTCAGCGGGACCAGCGCTTCGTGAGGGAGGGCAGCGACCGCGCGAAGACCAGCCGCAGGCCGTAACTCGTCGTGACCTTGGCGACCCGCTCATAGCCCAGCAGGGTGAACAGCCCCTGGCTCGCCTTGTTGCCCGGGTGGATCGTGCATAGGATCTCGCGCTTGCCGGCAGCGACGGCGCGCTGCTCCAGCAGTTCGATGAGCGTGCGGGCCAGTCCCTGATGCCGTGCGTCGGGGGAGGTGAGGACCAGCTTGAGGTTGATCGTCCCCGCGATCTCGTCGGGATCGTCGGTGAGGTATTTCTTGATGCTCTCCTCGCCGGTGCCACCGTCGTAGAGGATCGCCGCAGCGGCCAGGTCGCCGCTGTCGCGCCATCGCGCGCCGAGGGTCAGGTGGTCGCTGAGGCAGGAGCGCAGCATGTCCTCGTCGTTGGCGCGCAGCATGGCACCGTCGCCGAGCGCGGCGGTGACATCGAGTTGCAGCGCCATGAGGTCGGGCAGGTCGCCGACGGCGAGATCGTCGATATCGAATCCCTTGGCCCGGCTGAGTTCTTCGATGTAGGAGTAGTAGCCGTCGTGGATCGGCACGCCGGTCGACAGCATGTGCTGGTGCCAGGTCTCGATGAGGTCGTGGATGTTGGCGAAGGCCCCGGCCTGCTTGATGAGCGCGGTGCGCAAGATGCCCTTGTCGCCGATGGCGGTGAAGAAGCGATTGCGGAACAGATCGTCGGTCAGTGGCAGTTCGAGCGCGCCCTTGAGACCAGCAGGTGCAGGGTCTCGAAGAAGGTGAGGTAACTGCTAACGAGCGGCCGGTCGGCCTCGGTGATCGGTTCCTTGAGCAGGAGTTTCTTCCACAGCGTGCCGATGTTCTCGTCGCTGGCGAAGCCGCTCTGCAGGTCGCGGATGAACTCGGCCTGGGCGATCTGCTTGGTGAGCCGTACCTCGTACAGGACCATGAGAGCGCCGACGACACCGCCGATGGCGATGAACACACCGAAGGCCTCCGGCCACGTGGCACTGATGACGATCAAGCCGACGCCGAAGAACAGCGCAACCGTGCCGATGACCAGGTGTTCTCTGCGCAGGGACCGAACTCGCGTCATCACCCGGATGAGGCTACAGGTGCGGTTCGGCGAGGGCGGCGCGGCGGAAGGCGGCGGACCGTTCCTCGTAGTTGGCGAACTCGTCGAAGCTGGGCGCTCCGGGGGAGAGCAGGACGATCTGACCGTCGTCGTGGCGGGCCAGGTGCAGCGCTTCGGCGAAGTCGGCGGCCACCTGCAGCCCCACGCCGGCGGCACCGGGATCGCGGGCGAGGCGGGCACCGACGGGGCCGACGGCGATCATGTGGACGCGCGCGGCGGCCGGTCGGCCGGCGAGGTAGTCGAGCAGCGGCGCGAAGGACAGTCCGCGGTCGGCCCCGCCGACGATCAGCGTGACACGGGTGCCGGGATAGGTCTCCAGCGCCGCGACCACGGCCTCGGGAGCGGTGGCCAGGCTGTCGTCGACCCAGGTGCGCCCGTCGTTTGACGGCACCGTCTCCAGGCGGTGCGTGAGCGGCGCGAAGTCGCTTACCGAGGCGAGCGCGCGTGCCCGTGCGGCGGCGTCGAAGTCCGCGAACAGACAGGCGGCGGCCAGGGCCAGGGCCACGTTGCCGAGGTTGTGCGTGCCGCGCAGCGGAACCCGGCCAGCCGGCAGCGGTTCCCCTGCGTCGCGCCAGGTGATGCCGGACTCGGTGACCGTCAGGCCCAGATCGGCCGGGCGGACGAGGCGCGTGTCCCCGGAGACCTGCTCGCGGGCCAGGCGGGTCATCTCGCCGGCATCGGGCACCACCACGATCCGCGGTGCGTGCGCGATGAGGTTGAGCTTGTCGGCGACGTACTGCTCGTAGCCGCCGTGCCAGGGCAGATGCTCCGGATACAGGGAGGTGAGGACCGCGATCCGGGGCGATGTCGTCAGGTCGGCGGCCTGGTAACTGGAGATCTCCACCACGGCCACGTCGGCCGCCGTCCGGTCGTCCTCGGTGACCGGGGTGCCGCCGTTGCCGACCAGCGAGGCCGGGATGCCGGAGGCGTTCAACAGGTGATGGATCAGCGCCGAGGTGGTGCTCTTGCCCTTGCTGCCGGTGACCGCGATGGTGCGATCCCGGTTCTCGGCCAGCCACAGGTCGGTCAGCGAGGTGACGGTGACACCGGCCGCGTGCAGGGCCGCGAACTCCGGTGAGGCATGGGGGACCCCGGGGGACTTGACGACGACATCGGCCGAACGCAGCAGGTCGAGGGCCGCCGGACCGTGCACCGTAGGCAGGTCAGCGGGCGGCGGGCCGTCGCCGGTCACCGCTACCGCAGCGTCGATGCCGCGCCGCGTCAGTTCCGCCTTCGCGGCCCGGCCTTCGCGCCCGGCCCCCCAGATGACAACTGCGGCATCGGCGAGGTCGTCATACCGCACGGGCCACCGCTTCGAGACTCGGCGTGAGGAAGTGCTCGTGCTCGCGGAAGGCGAAAGCCTCCTCGCGTTCGGCCGGATCGACGGGCACGGCGGCGATCTGCGGCAGCGCGAGGAAGGGGTGATCGCGCCAGCCGGGATGTTCGCGCAGCAGCCCGAGCGCGACCCGGCACTCGGCCGGCTCGCCGACGCACTCGAACGGCTTGTGCAGCCCGTCGAGTTCGAGGAGTTCGAGGAAGCCGCCGTGCTGGGCCGGGTCGGCGAACATGTCCCGTCCGCCGAAGATGTCCAGCAGGGCCTCGCGCTCCAGGAACGGTGCCAGGCACAAGAAGACGAAACGGCACTTGGGGCAGTCGGCGCACCATGAGGTCCGGTCGGACTCGCGCAGTTTGAAGGCGCGATTGCAGCTGGTGAAGACCCGGTGATAGGCGCGGTGCTCGGCGAAGCGTCGCGCGATCCGCAGCTCGGTCAGTGGACGCAGGAGCGAGACGTACTGCGGCGCACCGGCCGGCAGGCTCTCGCGCAGCAGCCGCTCGAACTCGATGCCCTTGGACCACTGGTGGTTGATCTGCTGGCCCTCCCAGTCGACGTTGCCGAACGACGAGCTGGCCTCGTTGCTGAACACCACCGTGTCGAACCGGCAGGCGAGCGCGGTCAGCACGGCGATGAGCGAGTTCACGGCGGTCACGGGCACGTGCCCGTTGGGTGCGCCGGCCTCGTTGAGGGCGAACAGCGCCGGGTCGAGCGTGCGGCGCGCAGAGGTCAGGGGTATGTCGGCGACCTCGGCGGTGCGGCTGATGGGGGTGTAGGAGTTGACCGCGAACAGCCCGACGTCGAGGCCGGCCGCAGTCAGCGCCTCGATGGAGACGATGGAGTCCTTGCCGCCGCCGACGGCCACGAGCGCCCGGCGCGGCTCACCCGGCTCTGAGGCCTGCTCGGCAGCCTGCTCGGGTAGTTCCGGTGCCTCGATGACAGTCTCGAAGACTTCCGGGATCCGGTTCACGTAGGCGAACTCGCCGAGTCCGTGGCGGGTGACATCGGCGAGGAAGTGCCGTTCGCGCGGCGTCAGGCCCGACGGCACCGCCACGGCCGCAGGAGCGAACGCCTTGAAGTAGCTCAGCGAGGCCGCCAGCGACAGCAGCCGCAGGATCGGATCGAGCGTCGCTGCGGGAACGTGATCCAGTCCGGCTGGCAACTCGATGACCTCGGTGAACTCGACGGCGACCGTTTCGCCGGCCAGGGCCGCGTACCGAAGGCGGATCGTGCCGCCGGACCAGAGCGGGTCCCGGCACTCCAGACGGGTCACCGTGAGCGTGTCGGGAACCGGAGTGCTGACCACCGAGCCAGTCTACGGGAGCAGACTCCGGTGTAGGTTGCTGACGTGTCGACGCTATCGCTGCCCGTGCCCGCCGTCGTGAAACGCTGGGTGAGCGCCCTCGTGGTGCGTCGGATCCGCCGCAAGGGCATCGACCTGTCCACGATCTCGTTCCTGCCCGAGCAGACCAAGGTGCCGCTGCAGCGCGACCGCACCGATCCGCTGCCGCAGATCCGGCAGTGGCGCGAGACGCAGCCGCTCGTGCCGCTGGACCTGCCGTTCGACTTCACCGCCTATCTGGTCACCGGATACGAACAGACGCGGGCGATTCTCACCGACCGCGATTCGTACTCCAACGACATCCGTCACCTGTTCTCCGGCCACGGCCCGGCGACGGCCGACGACGTGGGCGGCCTGGGTTTCACCGACCCGCCGCTGCATACCCGGCTGCGCAAGATCATCACGCCGGAGTTCACGATGCGCCGGCTGGCGCGTCTGGAGCCGATGATCGAAGGCATCGTCGAGCGTCAGCTGGACGAGCTGGAGAAGGCGGCCGCGGCCGACGGCGGGGTGGCCGACCTCGCCCAGCACCTGGCCTTCCCGATCCCCTTCCAGACCATCTGCGATCTGCTGGGCCTGGACTATGAGGACCGCGAGACCTTCGCGGGCCTCGGCAGCGCCCGCTTCGACGCGACCAACGGCGCGGCGGCGGCGTTCGGCGCGGTGTCGGCGCAGCGCGAGTTCCTGTTTGATGCGGTCGCGCGGCAGCGGATCGAGCCGGGGCCGGGTCTCATCGGCCAGATCATCCGCGACGAGGGCGACGCGATCAGTGACGTCGACTTGGCGGGCCTGGCCGACGGCGTCTTCACCGGGGGATTCGAGACGACCGCAGGCATGATCGCGCTCGGCACCATCGTTTTGATGCGCGATCCCGCGTACGCGGCGCTGGTGCGCGACGGTTCACCCGAGCAGGTCGACCAGGTGGTCGAGGAGCTGCTGCGTTACCTCGCCGTGGTGCAGGTGGCCTTCCCGCGCTTCGCCAAGGCCGACATGGAGTTGTTCGGGACGAAGATCAAGGCCGGTGACGTCATCTTGGCCTCGCTGTCGGGTGCCAACCGCGACCCGAAGAGTGCGGGGGAGAACCCCGACGGCTTCGATCCGTACCGGGTCCCGGCGAGCGGACACCTGGCGTTCGGGCACGGCATCCACCGCTGCATCGGGGCCGAGTTGGCACGCATGGAACTGCGCATCGTCTTCCCGAGGCTGCTCAAGCGGTTCCCGGACCTGGCCCTCGACCGGCCGGAGTCCGAACTCGCCTTCCGCCAGCTGTCGTTCGTCTTCGGCGTGGAAGAACTGCCCGTCAGGCTCTGAGAGGCCGGTCAGATGCCGTGCCCGCCAGGCCGTGCTCGAAGGCATAGACGACTGCGGCGGCGCGATCACGCAGGTCGAGTTTGCTGAAAATACGTCCGACATGGCTCTTGACGGTCAACTCGGAGATGACGAGTTCGTCGGCGATCTCGCGGTTCGTCAGCCCCCGTGCGATGGCTCGCAGGACCTCCAGTTCACGCGAGGTCAGGGTCGAGGCGGCCTCGCCGGAAGGCGCCGGTGACCGGCGGTAGGCGGTGAGCACCCGGGCGGTCACCGCCGGGTCGAGCCATGCCCGGCCGCCGGCCACCGCCCGCACCGCGCGGATCAGGTCGTCGGCCGGGGTGTCCTTGAGGACGAATCCGGCTGCGCCCGCTCGCAGGGCACCCGAGAGCATCTCGTCGTCATCGAAGGTCGTGAGTACCAGCACGGGCGGCGCACCGGGGTCGGCACGCAGCCGCCGCGTCGCGGTGATGCCGTCGACCCGCCGCATGCGCAGGTCCATCACGACGACATCCACGGTGACATGGGCCAGGGCGGCGGGCAGTTCGTCGCCGTCGGAGCACTCGGCGACGATCTCGAAGCCGTCGCGGCGGCGCAGGATGCGGCGCAGCCCCGAGCGGACGAGCTCCTGGTCGTCAACGAGCACGAGGCGGACCTGGCTCATCGAGCTACCTCCGACGGCACCGTCAGGTCGACCCGCCATGCGTCGCCGTCAGGTCCTGCGACGAGGGAGCCGCCGAGCTGGGCCGCCCGCACCCGCATGCCGTCGATGCCGGAGCCGAGGCCGTCGCCGCGCCGAGACGAGGTGAGCCGGTTCGTCACGGTCAGACGGGTCATGCCCTCGTCGATACTCAGCCGTATGAGTGCGGTCGCCGTGGGAGCGTGCCGCGCGACGTTCGCCAGGGACTCCTGCAGCACTCGGTACAGACCCAGCCCGGTCGTCGCGTCGAGCGACGTGAGGTTGCCGGTCGCCTCCCAGTCGACGGGCAGCCCTGCCCCTTGCACGTCCTCGATGAGGCGGGGCAGATCGGCGGCCACAGGCAGCGCGTGCCGCTGGGCGGGTTCGTCCGAGAGCAGCCGGACGGTGGCGCGGATGTCGGCCATCGCGCCCCGACCCACCCGCTCGGCGTCGGCCAGTGCCGCCAGGGCGTCGTCGTCATCGTCGTCGAGGAGCGCCTGCCGTGCGCCCGCCACATGCAGCAGTGTCACCGACAGCGAATGGGCGACGAGGTCGTGGATCTCCCGCGCGATGCGCTCCCGCTCGGCGAGCGTCGCCCGCTCGCGCTCGCTGGATACGGCCGCCCGCTCCGCGGTGAGCGCCCGCATGAGCCAGCGCAGCATGCAGCCGATGAGGAAGCCGAAGACCAGGAAGCCGAAGACGACCGTCGTCGCGGCAGGGACGGTCGAGGCGGTGCCGACCGCGACCACGGTCACGATGCCGGCCACCATCGTGAGGCCGCCGGCACGCCAGCCGTCGGTCGCGGTCAGCCGCGCGACGGCCACTGCCAGCACCGCAGGGGCGAGATCGCGGGTCGGGTCGACGGCCGGCCCGGCGGTCATGAGCCAGGCGATCCCGCCGACGGCCGACGGGGCGGCCAGCCACCACGGCACCCACGGGCGGATGGTTCCCTGGAGCAGGTCGGGGAGCACGATCGGCACGGCCGCCAGCAGGAGCCACGACGGCGGGAGGACGAGATCGCGCTGGACCAGGGCCACACAGAGGCAGGACACGAGCATGACGTGGGCGGCGATAGCGATCCACCACGGATAGGCCAGACCGTGACGCCCGGACTTCCCCTCGAAGCGTCGCAGCCACGAGCCGCCCGCCCGGCGCAGTACGGCAGTCATGGAAGGAAGCCTAGGCCTATCAGCCTGCGGCGTCCTCCTGCTGCGGTAGGAGAGATGATGCCTCCTGCGGGACGATGCCGAGCAGCGAGTACGGACCTATCGTCGAGTCATGGACATCTTGACATCGGCTACGTCGCCGCGAACGACCACGGCGGCGTGGACCGAAGAACCCGGGCGCAGAGCGGGCTGGCCGGGCGCCGAGTGGGCCTCGTGGGCGCTGGGCCACGGCATCGCCCGAGCGGGCCTGCGGGTCGGGGTGCGCAGGGGTGATCCGTTCGCCCGGCTCGAGATGGACCCGGAGCTACGCGCCGACCCGTATCCGGGGTACGAGTCATTGCGGCACACCGGCGTGATCGTGCGCGGCCAGGTCGTGTCCGGCACCGTGAGCCACGCGGCCTGCACCGAGATCCTGCGCAGCACCGCCTTCGGCGTGGCCGACGGCGGTGCCCCGATGCCTCCCGCGTGGCGGCGGCTGCGCAGGTCCCTGATGCGTGTGGATCAGTACGGCCCGCTCGATCCGCCGTCGATGCTCGCCGTCGATCCGCCGCTGCACACGCGCTACCGCCGGCTCGTGTCCCACGACTTCGCGGTCAAGTCGGTGGCGGCGTTGGAGGACCGCGTTCGAGGCGTCGCCCGTCGGCTGCTCGACGAGATCGAGGGCAGGGGATCGGTCGATCTGGTCGGAGAGTATGCCGCTCGGCTGCCGGTCGTCATCATCGGTGACCTCCTCGGTGTACCGGCCAAGCAGCACGACGACCTGCTGAGGTGGGGCGACGATGCGGCCCGGCTGCTCGATCCGACGATGTCGTGGCGCGAGTACCGCCGGGTCGTCGCGGGAGTCGGGCAGCTGCACGCCTGGTTCGACGGTCATGTCGAGCGGCTGCGGCGCGAGTCCGAGGACAACCTGATGAGCCGCCTCGTCGACCTGGAGGGTGAGGACGCGCTGACGACCCACGAGCTGCGCGCGATGGGGCTGTTGCTGCTGGGCGCGGGATTCGAGACGACCGTGAACCTGATCGGCAACGCCGTTGGGCTGTTGTTCGAGCATCCCGACCAGCGGGCCGTGCTCCGCGAGGATCCCTCGCGCTGGGCGACGGCGGTCGATGAGGCGCTGCGGATGGAGTCGCCGGTCCAGTTAACGGTGCGGCAGGCGTACGAGGACACGCAGGTGCAGGGCGAGCCGGTCCGGGCCGGCACCACGATGCTGGTGATGCTGGCGGGCGCGAATCGCGACCCTGAGGTGTTCGCCGATCCGGCGCGGTTCGACGTCACACGGGCCAACGCTGGGCAGCATCTGGCGTTCTCCTCGGGTGCGCACTTCTGTCCGGGTGCCGGGTTGGCGCGTCTGGAGGGGCGCGTCGCGCTGGAGGAGTTGTTCGCCCGCTTCCCCGGCCTGCGGCCCGACGGTGTGGCTCGCCGCCGCCCCAATCGCGTCCTGCGCGGCTGGCAGTACCTCCCCGTGGCGGTGTAAGACTGCTAGCATTGCTGTCGGAGGTGGTGGCGATGGCGACCCTGACGATTCGCAACCTGCCGGAGAGCACCCGCATCGCCCTGAAGGAGCGTGCGGCGCGGCGCAATCGGTCCATGGAGGCTGAGGTACGCGAGATTCTGCATACTGCGGTGCACGGCGAGGTGGACTTCATCGGTGACTGGCTGGATCTGGCCGAGAGCGTGCGGGGCGAGTTCGAGTTGCCGGAACGCTTAGCGGCCCGCGAGGTGGACCTGTCGTGATTGTGCTGGACACCAATGTCCTGTCCGAACCGCTGCGGCCGATGCCCGAACCGCGAGTCGTGGAGTGGCTGGCCGACCATCGTGGCGAGGTGGCGATCACGGCCGTCACGATCGGTGAGCTGCTGTACGGCGTCAACCGCCTCGCTCCGGGCAGGTGGCGGGACTCGCTTGTGAGCGGAGTGGCGAGCATGGCGGCCGGCGCGGGCGGGCGCGTGCTGGCCTACGATCACGGCGCGGCTGCGGAGTATGCGCGGCTGCGGGCTGCTCGTGAGGCGCGCGGGCGAGTCGTGTCGGTCGAGGACACGATGATCGCGGCGATCTGCCTGGTCGGCGGTCACGCCCTCGCCACGCGCAATGCCCGCGACTTCGACGACACCGGTCTCGTGCTCTACAACCCCTGGGACGGCAGTTGAGCGCCGCGCTTCACCAACCCCGCTCGCGCCACTGGGGGAGGTGGGGGCGTTCGGTGCCGAGGGTCGAGTCGGGGCCGTGGCCGGGGTAGAAGCGGGTGTCGTCGGGGAAGCGGGCGAAGATCTTGGACTCCACCTCGTCGATCAAGGTGGCGAAGTCCTCCTCGGACCACGTCTTACCGACGCCGCCGGGAAACAGCGAGTCGCCGGTGAACAGGTGGGCGATGCCGTCCGGGTCGTCGTAGGCCAGCGCGATGGAACCGGGGGTGTGCCCCGCGATCTCGAGGACCTCTAACTCGCACGATCCCACGCGCACGCGCGCTCCCGTGGTGACCGTGACATCGACCGGCACGTGGATGTGCTCGGCGTCGACCGGACTGGCGAGGGTCTCCGCGCCGGTGGCTTCGCGGACGGCCGCGAGCGCGTTCCAGTGGTCCGGATGCCAGTGCGTCGTGACGATGCGGGCCAGGGGAGCGCCGTCGAGTTCGGCGAGGATGCGCTCGGCGTCGTCGGCCGCGTCGATCAGGGCGCGTTCGCCGGTCAGGGTGCAGCGCAGGAGGTAGACGTTGTTCGCCAGGTCTCCGACCGCGAACTTCGTGATCTCTAGATCGCTGGCGTCCTGCACGTCGGCCGGGCCGCCGACCTCGACTTCTCCGGTGTACGTCACGGGGCGATCATAGAGGCCCGCGAAGGTGCCGACGACTCCGTATCTGTGGTACCTTCGGGCCGTCTGGTGTGAGGGAACCCGGTGAGAATCCGGGACGGTCGCGCCACTGTGAGGGTCTGAAATATAAGGACCTGAGTCAGATACCTAGCCGGGCAGTAAGTCATACGGACGCGCCATCCGGCTGGACTTCCCATCGTTGGGCTTTCCATCTCCTGTCGCGTTCTCCGCGCGTACGGAGAGGTGGGTCGCCACGGTGCTGTCGTATACAGCCAAGCGGTTGGCGCTGGTGGTGCCGACACTGCTTTTCGTGTCCCTGGTGACCTTTGCCCTGGCGCACTTCTCCGCTTCCGACCCGATCACCGCCAAGTACAGCTACTTGGGCATCACCCCGGATCCGGCCGTACTGGCTCGCGAGCGGGCGGCCGCCGGCCTGAACGACCCCTTCCTCGTGCAATACGCGCGCTGGCTTTTCGGCGCGATCCACGGAGACTTCGGCGAGTCCTACGCCTACGGCGCGGACGCCGGCACGGAGGTCCTGCGCCGCTTGCCGCGGACGATCTGGCTCGCGGTCGCCACGCTGGTCACCACGATCATGCTGGCGCTGCCGATGGGCCTGGTGGCGGCCTGCTATCACGGACGCTGGCCGGACACTCTCGTGCGGCTGTTCTCGTTCTGCGGTGCGGCGATGCCGAGTTTCTGGGTGGGGCTGCTCCTGATGTACCAGTTCGCCGTGCGGTGGTCGTGGCTGCCGGTCATGGGGAGTTCGTCACCCCGGCACATCATCTTGCCCACGGCGACCCTGACGTTCTGGCTCGCCGCGCTCTACGTACGGCGGCTGCGGGGAAGCCTCCTGGAAGAACTCGGCAAGGACTATGTGGTGGGAGCCATCGCGCGCGGCGTTCCCCGGCACCTGGTCCTCTGGCGCGATGTCCTGCCGAACGCGCTGATCTCCGTGCTGCCGTTGGTGGGACTCAGCGTGGGCGCGCTTCTCGGCGGTGCCACCATCGTGGAGTCGATCTTCGCGTGGCAAGGCATCGGGAAGATGGCCGTCGCGGCGACCACGGTCCGCGACTACCCCGTACTCATGGCCTACGTGACCTGGGTGTCGGTCATCTTCGTGGTCGCCAATGCGGCGGTCGATCTTCTCGGCCGTGCCATTGACCCGCAGGCACGCCGTGCAGCGACGGGAACACGATGAACCGGACGGTCAGGAGGTTGTCGGAATCGCCGGGGTTCCTCGTCTTGAGCGTGCTGGCGATCAGCCTGATCGCGGTGGCGGTGCTGGCGCCGGTGCTGGCACCGCACGATCCGCTGAAGACCGACTACGACCACATCCTCGCTGGCAGCAGTTGGCAGTTCCCGCTCGGAACCGATCAACTCGGACGCTGTGTCCTGTCGCGCTTGATCTACGGTGGGCGCACGTCGCTGTTGATCGTCTTCGTGGTCTTGGCGATCTCCTCGGCTGTCGGGATCGGGATCGGCATGGTCGCCGGCTGGATCGGCGGGCGGGTGGATCTGGCCGTCTCCGCGCTGGTCGACATGACGATGGCGCTTCCCTCCCTGGTGTTCGTGATCGCCTTCGTCGGCATGACCGGTCCGGGTCTTTCGCACACGATCATCGCGATGACCGCTATCGGCTGGTGCGAGTACGCCCGGGTGAGCCGCGCGATGGTGCTCTCGATCCGCAACGCGGACTACATCGCCCAGGCCACGTTGAGCGGGGTCGGCCCGGCCGGACTCCTCGGGCGCTATGTGCTGCCCAACGTGCTGCCCCACACCCTCGTCATCGTGACGCAGGGCTTCGGCGAGTGCCTCCTGAACCTGGCCGGCTTGTCGTTGTTGGGGCTGGCCTCGCAGCCGCCGACCCCGGAGTGGGGATTCATGCTGGCCGAAGGCCGCCGTTTCATCCAGACCGCCCCGCACATGATGGCCAGTCCTGGCCTGGTCATCGTCCTGCACGTCATCGTCTTCAGTCTCCTCGGCGACCGGCTCAGGGATCTTCTCCAGCCCCAGACGATGACCGACCGCCGCAGCGGCTTCACGGCTCGCGCGCGCACAGATTCTCAGCGACCCCGTTCTGGGGGCGTTGTGGCACGACTCCACAAGAAAGGGAGAACATGAGAAAACACATCCTGAAGGCGGTCATCCTGGCCGTTCTATCGGCGACCTTGCTGGTCGCGGGCTGCTCCGGCGGGGGGTCGAACAACGGTCCCAAGCACGTCGACGCGGCGCTGTACTGGTTCGGCACGAATCTCGATCCTGCCGTCGAATACAACGGCTGGACGGTGCGCCGGGCCGGTATCGGCGAGAACCTGGTGACCATCGACGAGAACCTGGAGATCGTCGGCGAGATCGCCGACTCCTGGGAGATGGTCGATGACACGACCTGGCGGTTCCACATCCGCCCGGAGGTCACCTTCCACAACGGCGATCCTGTCGACGCGGAAGCGGTGAAGGCGTCCTTCGAGCGCGTGCTCGGGTTGGCCGAGCGCGCCCGTACCAGTACGGGTATCAGCAACATCACCGTCGACGGCGAGGATGTCGTCTTCTCGACCGACGGGCCGCAGGCATCGTTCCTCAACGCGATCTCCGAGCCGCTGTTCACGGTCGTTGCCGTGGGCGAGGGAATCGACTACGAAAACGCGCCGATCGCGTCGGGGCCGTTCAAGGTGACCTCGTTCGAGCCGGACGAGAAGATCGAGCTGGAACGATACGACGACTACTGGAACGGTGCGTCGGACCTCGACACGATCACTGTGGTCAACATCGAGGAGGACAGCACGCGCGCGGCGGCGTTGCAGTCCGGGGACGTGGATGTCGTCCAGCGGATCGCTGCCGGTGACCTCGATACTTTCTCAGGCGATGACGAGTACGAGCTGACGAAGACTCGGGGCATTCGCTCGCGCGCCCTCCAGTTCAACTACGACAACCCCTACCTAGCCGATGCCAATGTGCGCCGCGCCATTGCCGAGAGCCTCGACTATGAGGCGTTGGCCGAAGTCCTCGGCGACGACGCCGAGGTGGCTGCGGCCCCCTTCCCCCTCGAGGTTTACGGGTATGGCGAGGTGCCGGCTTATGAGTTCGACAAGGACGCGGCGGCCGACCACCTCGCCGAGGCCGGATTCTCCGACAGCGATGCCGACGGATACGTCGACAAGGACGGACAGAATCTCCATCTGGAGTTGACCTACGACTTGGCCGACATGACTGCTTTCAATGAGGCTATTCAGGACATGCTCAAGCAGTCGGGGATCGAACTCGAACTCAACCTGGTCGAAAACCTCGACGACGTTGAGGCCACGGGGGATTTCGATATCAAGGAGCGCAACACCCAGTATCTGTCGACGGGCGATCCGGGGTGGCTTCTGACGTCGCTCTACCATTCGGGCAGCGAGACCAACTACGGGCACTACAACGATCCGGAATTCGATGCGATGGTCGATGCGATCAGCCAGGAGTTCGATCAGGCGGCGAAGGCGAAACTGGTCGGCGAGGCGCAAACCTACATGCTGGAGAACGCGGTCGATATCTACACGGTGTCGCAGGCCAATGTCGTGGCGTCGTCGAGCGAGGTGTCGAACGTGCTGGCTCATCCGATCGACTACTACTTCATCACGAATGAGTTGACGATCAACGACTGAGGGCTAGGAGGCGGGCGGTGTCCGGCAGCACGGACATGAACGGGCTGTTGCGCGTCGAGAATCTGACCTTGGCCTATGGCGAGGGTCCAGATGCGCTGCACGACATCTCACTGAGCGTCGGCGAGGGTGAAATCCTCGTGATCGTCGGGGAGAGCGGCAGCGGGAAATCGACGTTGTTACGGGCCGTCATGGGCCTGTTGCCGGACACCGCCCGTCTTCGCAGTGGTCAGGTCCTGTTCCGGGGGCGGCTTCGACTCGAACTCGGCCGGGATGTGGCGATGATCTTCCAGCATCCGGTGCAGTTCATGAATCCGAACCGGCGTATCGCGGCCCAGTTCGGCGACATGCTTCGCGTCCACGGCACCTCGTCGCGGGCGGGGCGGGACGAGGTGATGCGCGCCGCGTTGTCGCGGCTACGGCTGGAGGACCCCGACCGGGTGCTCAAGGCCTATCCGTTCGAGTTGAGCGGCGGCATGATGCAACGTGTCGCGTTGGCGATGGTGATGAGTCTGGAGCCGCCGGTGTTGTTGGCCGATGAACCGACCAGCGCTCTCGACGCGGTGTCGCAGAAGCACGTAGCCGACCAGTTGGCGCAATTGAACCGCGACGACGGCGTGAGCATCGTTCTGGTCACTCATCACGTGGGACTGGCCTACCGGTTGGCGCACCGCATCGCGGTCATGCATCGCGGCCGGATCGTGGAGATCGGGAGCGCCGAGCAGGTCGTGGGCGATCCACGGCATCCCTACACCAGGCAGCTTGTCGAATGGGATGTGACGTGAATAGCCCGCAGTGCCCGACACGTCCGCCCGGCGATGGGCAGGAGGTGCTGGCCGCTCGCGGGCTGGGACGGTCCTTCGGATCTGGCCCTGCTCGGGTGGATGCCGTGTCGTCGGTCGATCTGAGCCTGCATGAAGGGGAATGCCTTGGACTGGTCGGCGAGAGCGGGAGCGGGAAGACGACCCTGGCCCGGATGCTGGCGTCGCTGATTCGTCCGAGTCGCGGGGAGGTGCTGATCGGCGGGGAGCCGGTCGAGGTGATGCGCCGCCGTGAAGGCCGTAGGGTTCACCGGCATGTCCAGATGGTGTTCCAGAATCCTCCCGCAGCCTTCAGTCCTCGGATGACGATGGGAGTCTTCCTGGAGCAGGGCCTACGTCACCTGTGCCGGGTTTCTGCGGCTCGGGCGCGCGGCTCGGTCGGAGCCATGTTGGAGCAGGTGGGGCTGGACGAGGGCTTCGCCGACCGGCTGCCGGGCGAACTCAGCGGCGGCGAACTGCAACGGGTGGTCATTGCCCGAGCGCTCTCGGTGTCTCCCGATGTCCTGGTCCTGGACGAGCCGACGGGCGCGCTCGACGTCGCGACGCAGCGCCAGATTCTCGATTTGCTGCGCCGTCTCCGAGCATCGTCGGGCATGGCCCAGCTCTTGATCGGACATGACATCGGCGTCGTTCAGCACCTGGCCGACCGGATCGCCGTCATGCATCGGGGGCGCATTGTGGAGGTTCTTGCGGCCGACCGTTTCGAGCGGGACGCGCAGCACCGGCATAGCCGCGATCTCATCGCGGCCCAGATGACGCTTCGCCGACGCGGCTGAACGACGACGGCGTGCCGTTCAGGGAGAGGTTGCTCACGCGCGGCCGAAAACTGTCCGAGGCCGTGGCTAGGCTGATTGGGTGGCCACTCGAGCGTCGTCGTCCCCCCGTTCCAGCATCGACCGGATCGTCGTCCGCGGTGCCCGCGAGCACAACCTCAAGGACGTTTCCCTCGACCTTCCCCGCGATGCGCTGATCGTGTTCACCGGGCTGTCCGGCTCGGGCAAGTCCTCGCTTGCCTTCGACACGATCTTCGCCGAGGGGCAGCGCCGCTACGTGGAGTCGCTGTCGGCGTACGCCCGCCAGTTCCTCGGCCAGATGGACAAGCCCGATGTCGACTTCATCGAGGGCCTGTCGCCGGCGGTCTCCATCGACCAGAAGTCCACCTCCCGCAACCCGCGCTCCACGGTCGGCACGATCACCGAGGTCTACGACTACCTGCGCCTGCTCTACGCCCGTGCCGGCCGGCCGCACTGCCCCGAGTGCGGCGAGCCGATCACCCGGCAGACCCCGCAGCAGATCGTCGACCGCATCCTCGCCTCGCCGGAGGGCACCCGCTTCCAGGTGCTCGCGCCGGTCGTCCGCGGCCGCAAGGGGGAGTACCTGGACCTGTTCCGGCAACTGCAGTCGCAGGGCTTCAGCCGGGCGGTCGTCGACGGCCAGCCGCACCTGCTCGCCGACGAGCCGCCGAAGCTCGCCAAGCAGAAGAAGCACACCATCGAGGTCGTGGTCGACCGGCTCCAGGCCAAGCGCAGCGCACAGCAGCGGCTCACCGAGTCCATCGAGACCGCCCTCGGGCTGGCCGACGGCCTGGTCATCGTCGACTTCGTTGACCTGCCCGACGACGATGCGGGCCGCACTCGCCGTTTCTCCGAGAAACTCGCCTGCCCCCATGACCATGCGCTCGCGGTCGACGAGTTGGAGCCGCGCTCGTTCTCCTTCAATGCACCCTTCGGTGCCTGCGCGGAGTGCCACGGCCTCGGCGTGCGCATGGAGGTCGATCCGGAACTGGTCGTGCCCGACCCCGCCAAGTCACTCGACGACGGTGCCATCGCCCCCTGGTCCTACAACCAGATGTCGGACTACTTCCTGCGCATCCTTCAGGCCCTTGCCCGCGAGGAGGGGTTCCGCACCGACGTCCCCTACGGCGACCTGTCCGACGAGGTCAAGAAGCTGCTCATGTACGGCCGCCCCGGCTCGGTGCATGTCGTCTACCAGAACCGCTACGGCCGACGCCGCGAGTACGACACCGTCTTCGACGGCGCGGTCGAGTTCGTGCAGCGCCGCCACGCCGAGACCGAGTCCGAGACCAACCGCGAACGGCTCGAGGGCTTCATGCGCGAAGTGCCGTGCGGTGCCTGCGACGGCACCCGCCTCAAGCCGGTGATCCGGGCGGTGCTGCTCGATCACCCCGACCTCGGTCCCAAGAACATCGCCGAGGTCGCCCGCCTGTCCATCGCCGAGGCCGCCGACTACCTCAAGGGCCTGGCCATGAGCGAGCGCGAGCGGCAGATCGGCGAGCGTGTGCTCAAGGAGATCCACGAGCGCCTGCAGTTCCTGCTCGACGTCGGCCTCGACTATCTCTCGCTCGACCGGGCGGCCGGTTCGCTCTCGGGCGGTGAGGCGCAGCGCATCCGGCTCGCCACGCAGATCGGCGCCGGACTCGTGGGCGTGCTCTACGTGCTCGACGAACCGTCCATCGGCCTGCATCAGCGCGACAACCGCCGGCTCATCGACACCCTCGAACGCCTCCGCGACCTCGGCAACACGCTGATCGTGGTCGAGCACGACGAAGACACCATCGCCGTGGCCGACTGGGTGGTCGACATCGGTCCGGGGGCCGGCGAGCACGGCGGCGAGGTCATCGTCTCCGGGCCGGTCAAGAAGCTGCTGACCAGCAAGGACTCGATCACTGGCAAGTACCTGTCGGGGCGCGAGAAGATCCCCGTGCCGCAGGTTCGTCGGCCGCGCCAGCCGGGCCGTGAACTGACCGTTCGCGGTGCACGCGAGAACAATCTGCGCGACGTCGACGTGACCTTCCCACTGGGCCAGCTTGTCGCCGTTACGGGCGTCTCCGGCTCGGGCAAGTCCACGCTGGTCAACGACATCCTCTACACGTCGCTGGCGCGCAGCATCTACGGTGCGCGCACGATCCCTGGCCGCCACCGCACCATCGACGGACTCGATCAGGTCGACAAGGTCATCCACGTCGACCAGTCGCCCATCGGTCGCACGCCGCGCTCGAACCCGGCCACCTACACGGGCGTCTTCGACCACGTGCGCAAACTGTTCGCCCAGACGCCCGAGGCCAAGATGCGCGGCTATCAGCAGGGGCGCTTCTCGTTCAACATCAAGGGCGGCCGCTGCGAGGCGTGCTCGGGCGACGGCACGATCAAGATCGAGATGAACTTCCTGCCGGATGTCTATGTGCCGTGCGAGGTGTGTCACGGCGCGCGCTACAACCGCGAGACGCTGGAGGTCCACTACAAGGGCAAGACCATCGCCGAAGTGCTCGACATGCCCATCGAGGAGGCTGTCGACTTTTTCGAGGCCATCCCGGCCATCGCCCGTCACCTGCGCACGCTCGTCGATGTCGGCCTGGGCTATGTGCGGCTCGGCCAGCCGGCTCCGACGCTGTCCGGTGGTGAGGCGCAGCGCGTCAAGCTCGCCGCCGAGCTGCAGAAGCGGTCCACCGGTCGCACCCTCTACGTCCTCGATGAGCCGACGACGGGCCTGCACTTCGAGGACATCCGCAAACTGCTGCTGGTCCTCGGCCGGTTGGTCGACAACGGCAACTCGGTCGTGGTGATCGAGCACAATCTCGACGTCATCAAGACCGCTGACTGGATCATCGACATGGGTCCGGAGGGCGGCAGCGGAGGCGGCATGGTGATCGCTGAGGGCACGCCCGAGGAGGTCGCCCTCGTCGAGGCCAGCCACACCGGCCACTTCCTCAAGCCCCTGCTCGGCGAACACATTCCTTGATTCCCGTCGGTCGCCAGCGGCGGGCTGGTCGCATGACAGATGTCGATGGGGGAATGACAGCGAACGTGGCTGATGTGGTCGCTGATTATTTGCCGGGCTTGAGGCTTTTACGCGACGACGAAGGGGAGTTCGCCGACGTCAGCGGTAGCGAACCGGGCTGGCAACTCACGGTGGAGGAGGCGCGGGCCATCATCGCCCAGGTCAAGGCCGAGTTCCCCGGTGACCAGTTGTTCGGACAGGAGCGCGGCGACGCCCTCGCGCCTCCACGCGGCCGATTCTGTCGGTCCACGGTCGTAGTCTGACGGCATGGCCGATCCCGCGACCTACCGCCCGAAGACCGGTGAGATCCCCACCGATCCGGGCGTCTACAAGTTCCGGGATGCCGAGCAGCGCGTCATCTACGTCGGCAAGGCCAAGTCGCTGCGGCAACGGCTCACCTCCTACTTCGCCGATCCCGCAGGCCTGCACGAACGTACCCGGCGCATGGTCTTCACCGCCGCGTCCGTGGAATGGACGGTGGTCGCCACCGAGGTCGAGGCGCTGCAACTGGAGTACACCTGGATCAAGGAGTTCGATCCGCGATTCAACGTCAAATACCGCGACGACAAGTCCTACCCGTGGCTCGCGGTCACCGTGGGTGAGGAGTTTCCGCGCGTCCAGGTCATGCGCGGTGCTCAGCGCAAGGGGGTGCGCTACTTCGGCCCGTACTCTCACGCCTGGGCCATCCGCGACACCGTTGACACCCTCCTGCGGGTCTTCCCCATGCGCTCGTGCTCGGCCGGGGTGTTCCGAAGCGCGCGGGTCAGCGGGCGGCCCTGCCTGCTCGGCGACATCGGCAAATGCGCCGCGCCGTGCGTCGCGCGGGTCAGTCCCGAAGAACACCGCGAGATCGTCGAGGACTTCCTCGGATTCCTCGGCGGCAGCACCGGCGTCATCACCCGTGACCTGACAGCCAAGATGCAGCGGGCCTCCGACGACCTGGAGTTCGAGCTGGCCGCGAAATACCGCGACGACCTGGCCGCCATCGACAAAGTGCTGGAGAAGCAGGCCGTGGTGTTGGCCGATGGCACCGACGCCGACGTGCTCGCCTTCGCCGAGGATCCGCTGGAGGTGGCCGTCCAGATCTTCTCGGTGCGCGGCGGGCGCATCCGCGGGCAGCGCGGCTGGGTCGCCGACCGGCCGGCACCGCTGCCGTCGGCTGCGAGCACGGATGCCGGCGCGTCCACAGCCGACACCGACCTGCCCGAACTCGTCCAGCGCGCGGTGATGGCGCTCTACGAGGACGGTGCGCCGACGGCGGTTCCCCGCGAAGTGCTCGTCCCCGTCCTCCCGGCCGATACCGCCGCGCTGGAGGAGTTGCTGGCCGAGCAGCGCGGCGGGCCGGTGCGGTTCCGGGTGCCGCAGCGCGGCGACAAGCGCCGGCTCATGGAGACCGTGGAGCAGAACGCCCAGCAGGCGCTCGCCCGCCACAAGCTCAAGCGGGCCGGTGATCTCACCACCCGCAGCCGCGCCCTGGAGGAACTGCAGGAGGCCCTGGCGCTGCCCGAAGCACCGCTGCGCATCGAATGCTTCGACATCTCCAACCTCCAGGGCACCGAGATCGTCGCCTCGATGGTGGTCTTCGAGGACGGACTGCCGCGCAAGTCCGAGTACCGCCGGTTCGTGGTGCGCCACGAGGGCCAGAGCGACGTCGCGGCGATGCACGAGGTCATCACCCGGCGCTTCCGGCGCCAGCGCGAGGAAGCCGTCGCCGACGAACCGCAGGAAGGGCGGCGGCGCTTCGCCTACCGGCCGTCGCTGGTCGTGGTCGACGGCGGACCGCCCCAGGTGGCCGCCGCGCAACGGGCCCTCGACGAACTTGGTATCAGTGATATCGCCCTCGTCGGCCTGGCCAAACGGCTCGAGGAGGTCTGGCTGCCCGACGACGAGTATGCGGTCATCCTCCCCCGCTCCAGCGAGGGCCTGTACTTGCTGCAGCGAGTGCGTGACGAGGCACACCGCTTCGCGATCTCGCACCACCGTAAGCGCCGCGACCGCTCGATGACGGTCTCCGCGCTCGACGGTATCGAGGGCCTGGGGCCGTCGCGCCGGGCGGCGCTGATGAAGCATTTCGGCTCGCTCAAGAAGCTGCGTGCGGCCGATCCGGCACAGATCGCCGAGGTTCCGGGCATCGGTCCGGCCACTGCGGCGGTGATTGCCGAGGCGCTCGCGCAGACACCCAGTACGGTGGCGATCAACACTGCCACTGGCGAGGTGGTCGAGGAGTGAATCAGGAGGTCCCGCGATGACCAAGCTCAACGAGGTCGTGCTCATCACCGGCATGAC
Organism: Aeromicrobium sp.; assembly: GCF_047607065.1. Lineage (GTDB taxonomy): Bacteria > Actinomycetota > Actinomycetes > Propionibacteriales > Nocardioidaceae > Aeromicrobium. The sequence continues at coordinate 37,178 of NZ_JASGDU010000059.1, read as the reverse complement.
GGGGGCCGGTCGCGGCACGGCGGCCAAGGTGCTGGAGAAACTCGGCTACTACGTCATCGATAACCTGCCGCCGATCCTGCTGGACCGCACCCTCGACACGGTCGAGGCGGCCAGCGACATCGACCTGCTCGCGGTGGTGGTCGACGCGCGCTCCCGCTCGTTCTTCGGCGAACTGGACGACGCCCTGGTGCGCCTGCGTCAGCGCGGGCTGCCAACGCGCGTGCTCTACCTGGAGGCTTCCGACGAGGTTCTGGTCCGCCGGCAGGAGGCGGCCCGCCGCCCTCATCCGCTCAGCCTGGAGGGCCGGCTCATGGACGGCTTCGTCAAGGAGCGCGAGTTACTGCGCCGGGTCCGGGCGCGTGCCGATCTCGTCCTCGACACAACGTCGCTCAACGTCCACCTGCTCGGCCAGCGGCTCCGGGCGGCGTTCGGCGAGCCGGGGTCGACCGGCCTGCGGGCCTCGGTGATGTCCTTCGGATTCAAATACGGCATCCCTATCGACGCCGACATGGTGGCCGATATGCGCTTCCTGCCGAATCCGTATTGGGACCCCGAGCTGCGTCCGATGAGCGGCCTGGACGACCCGGTGCGCGAGTTCGTGCGCGGCCAGCCGAGGGCGGTGGAGTTCCTCGACCGTTACGAGGAGCTGATCTCGCTGCTCACCGACGGCTTCCTCCACGAGGACAAACACTTCCTGACCCTCGCCATCGGCTGTACCGGCGGCCGGCACCGCTCGGTGGCGATGTCGGAGGCGTTCGCCGAGCGGCTGCGCGCCCACGGCGTCAGCACGCTCGTCGTCCACCGCGACCTGGGGCGCGAATGAGCGCCGGTCCGCTGCGGGTGGCGGCCCTCGGCGGCGGGCACGGGCTGGCCGCCAGTTTGACCGCCTTGCGCCGGCTGACGCCCGCACTCACCGGCATCGTCACCGTCGCCGACAACGGCGGTTCCTCCGGGCGGCTCCGCCAGGAGTTCGGCATCCTGCCGCCGGGGGACCTGCGCATGGCCCTGGCGGCGCTCAGCGGCGACGATGACCGCGGGCAGCAGTGGGCCAGCGTCCTGCAGCACCGTTTCGCCGGCGACGGCCCGCTTGGCGGACACGCCCTCGGCAACCTGCTGATCGCCGCGATCTGGGATCAACTGGGGGATCACGTCGCGGGCCTCGACCTCGTGGGCGACCTGCTCGGCTCGCAAGGCCGGGTGCTGCCCATGGCAGCGGTCCCGCTCGACATCGAGGCCGATGTTCATCTCCTCTCCGCACCCGACCGGCTGACCGTCGTGCGGGGGCAGGCAGAGGTTGCCTCGGTCGACGGCCAGGTGGTCAGCGTCCGCCTCGATCCGCATGATCCGCCGGCCTGCCCGGAGGCCGTCGAGGCCGTCGAGGAGGCCGACTGGGTCGTTGTCGGTCCCGGATCCTGGTTCACCAGCGTCATGCCGACGTTGATGGTGCCGGAGTTGCGCGATGCCCTGCTGCGCACCCGCGCGCGGCGCGCCCTCGTGCTGAACCTGCGCGGCGACCGCGAGACGGCGGGCCTGAACGCCACCGACCACCTCGATGTGCTCGCGGCGCATGCGCCCGAACTCGGCCTCGACGCCGTGGTTGCCGACCGCAGTGTGGTCGACGCGGCCGGCAGCCTCGAGGCCATGGCCGGCAAACTCGGGGCGCGCCTGATCGTGGCCGACGTGGCTCGCTCGCCCGGCAGCGATCAGCACGACGCGGCCCGGCTGGCCGAGGCGTTCGGCGGGTTTCTGACCCCGGCATAGAGTGTCCCGCATGGCGTTGACCTCCCAGGTGAAGTCCGAATTGGTGGCCACCACCGTGACGAAGGCCTGTTGTCGCAAGGCCGAGGTGACCTCCATCCTGCGTTTTGCCGGGGGATTGCACCTCGTCGCCGGTCAGGTGGTGATCGAAGCCGAACTCGACAGCGGAGCGGCCGCGCGCCGCCTGCGCAAGGACATCGCCGAGGTCTACGGCCATCGCAGCGACATCGTTGTCTTGCAGCCCAACGGCCTGCGCAAGAACACCACCTATGTCGTGCGGGTGAGTGCCGGGGGAGACGCCCTGGCCCAGCAGACCGGCATCGTCGACGGTGCCGGCCGCCCGATTCGCGGGCTGCCGCCTGCGGTCGTCGGAGGGGCGTCGTGCGATGCGGTGTCGGTGTGGCGTGGTGCCTTCCTCGCCCACGGATCACTGACCGAGCCAGGTCGCTCGTCGGCGCTCGAAGTGAGTTGCCCCGGCCACGAGGCGGCGCTGGCGCTCGTGGGGGCTGCGCGCCGCTTGGGAATCTCGGCGAAGTCCAAGGAGGTACGGGGATTCGACCGAGTCGTCATCCGTGACGGCGAGGCCATCGGTGCCCTGCTGACCCGGCTCGGCGCGCACGAGACGCTGCTGGCGTGGGAGGAGCGACGACTGCGCCGCGAAGTGCGCGCCACCGCCAACCGGCTCGCCAACTTCGACGACGCCAATCTGCGCCGCTCGGCCCGCGCCGCAGTGGCTGCCGGAGCACGGGCGCAGCGTGCGCTGGAGATCCTCGGCGACGACGTACCCGACCATCTGCGCCTCGCGGGCGCCTTACGGGTCGAGCATCGTCAGGCGAGCCTGGAGGAGTTGGGCCAGTTGCACGAGCCGCCGCTGACGAAGGACGCCATCGCTGGGCGCATCCGCCGGCTGCTGGCGATGGCCGACAAAACCGCCGCCGAGCGCGGTATCCCGAACACCGAGGCGACGCTCGACGAGTTGGGCGACGCATGAACGGGAGCGCGTATGAGAACGGCCGGTAGGCCACCGCAGTCGCGACGGCCTACCGGCCCCGTTAGGCTGGCCTCTGACCTTGGTACATCCACTTTCAGGAGCATCACGCCGTGACCGTTCGCGTTGGCATCAATGGCTTTGGCCGCATTGGCCGCAATTTTTTCCGGGCGGCGCGTGCCGCAGGCGCCGACATCGAGATCGTCGCCGTCAACGACCTCACCGATAACAAGACGCTCGCCACGCTGCTGAAGTACGACTCGATCCTCGGTCGCCTCGACGCCGACGTCACCTACGACGACACCTCGATCACCGTCGGCGACCAGAAGATCGCCGCCTTCGCCGAGCGCGACCCGGCGAACCTCGACTGGGCCGCCGTCGGCGTCGACATCGTGGTGGAGTCGACCGGCTTCTTCACCGACGCCACCAAGGCGAAGGCCCACATCGACGGGGGCGCGAAGAAGGTCATCATCTCCGCGCCCGCCAGCAACGAAGACATCACCATCGTCATGGGCGTCAACCACGAGTTGTACGACCCGGCGGCGCACACGGTCATCTCGAACGCCTCCTGCACCACCAACTGTCTCGCGCCGCTGGCCAAGGCCCTCAACGACGCCCTCGGCATCGAGCGCGGCCTGATGACGACGATCCACGCCTACACGCAGGACCAGAACCTGCAGGACGCGCCGCACAAGGACCTGCGCCGCGCCCGCGCCGCCGCGCTGAACATCGTCCCGACCTCGACCGGGGCCGCGAAGGCCGTCAGCCTCGTGCTGCCCGAGTTGAAGGGCAAGCTGGACGGCTACGCGCTGCGCGTGCCGGTGCCGACCGGCTCGGCCACCGACCTGACCTTCACCGCGAGCCGCGAGACCACGGTCGAAGAGGTCAACCAGATCGTCAAGGACGCCTCCGAGGGCGCGATGAAGGGCTTCCTGACCTACACCGAGGACCCCATCGTCTCCACCGACATCGTCACCGATCCCGCGTCGAGCATCTTCGACTCGGGCCTGACCAAGGTCATCGGCGACCAGGTCAAGGTCGTGTCCTGGTACGACAACGAGTGGGGCTACTCCAACCGCCTGGTCGACCTGGTCGCGCACGTCGGCACTTCCCGCTGAACTGCGGGGTCCCTCGACCGTGAAGACGATCTCCGACCTGGGCGACCTCCGCGGCAAGCGGGTGCTCGTCCGTAGCGACCTCAACGTGCCCCTCGACGGCGCGACTATCACCGATGACGGCCGCATCCGCGCGAGCCTGCCGACGCTCCGCCGCCTCACCGAGGCCGGGGCGCGAGTGCTGGTAACGGCGCATCTCGGCCGCCCGAAGGGCGAGCCGGATCCGGCGTTCTCGCTGGCTCCGGTGGCCGCTCGGCTCTCCGAACTGCTCGGCGGGCCGGTCGCCTTCGCGACCGATACCGTCGGCCCGGAGGCGCAGCGGGTGGCTGCGGAGTTGTCCGACGGCCAGATCGCAGTGCTGGAGAACGTGCGTTTCAACGCCGGTGAGACCAGCAAGGACGACGCCGAGCGGGGTGCCTTCGCCGACCAGTTGGCGGCCCTCGCCGACATGTTCGTCTCCGACGGCTTCGGCGTGGTCCACCGCAAGCAGGCCAGTGTGTACGACGTCGCCACCCGGCTCCCGGCTGCGGTCGGTGACCTCGTGCAGGCCGAGGTGGAGGTGCTGCGCCGGCTGACCGAGTCGCCGGAGCGTCCGTACGTCGTGGTGCTGGGCGGCTCGAAGGTCTCCGACAAGCTCGGCGTCATCGACAACCTCATCGAGAAGGCCGACAGCCTGCTCATCGGCGGCGGCATGGTCTTCACCTTCCTCGCCGCGCAAGGTCACGGCGTCGGCTCGTCACTGTTGGAAGCCGACCAGATCGACGTCGCCCGTGGCTACATCGAGCGAGCTGCGGCGGCCGGGGTCGATCTCCTGCTGCCGACCGACGTCGTGGTCGCCCCGGCGTTCGCCGCCGACGCGCCGGCCACGGTGGTGGCGGCCGATGCCATCCCGGACGATCAGATGGGCCTGGACATCGGCCCGGATTCGGCGGCGGTGTTCGCCGAGTACGTGCGGGGAGCGAAGACCGTCTTCTGGAACGGGCCGATGGGCGTCTTCGAGTTCGAGGCGTTCGCCGGCGGCACCCGCGCGGTCGCCGAGGCGCTGACACGGACCGACGGGTTGTCGGTCGTGGGCGGCGGCGACTCGGCCGCAGCCGTGCGTCAGTTGGGCTTCGCCGACGACCAGTTCGGTCACATCTCGACCGGTGGCGGTGCCAGCTTGGAATATCTCGAAGGCAAGACCCTGCCGGGCCTGGCCGTCCTGGAGGAGCAGTCACGATGACCCGTACCCCGCTGATGGCCGGCAACTGGAAGAGCAACCTCAATCACCAAGAGGCCGTGGTGCTCGTCCAGAAGCTCGCCTGGACCCTGCAGGACAAGAAGCACGACTTCGAGAAGTCCGAGGTCGTCGTCATTCCGCCGTTCACCGACATCCGCAGCGTGCAGACGCTCGTCGACGGAGATCGCCTGTCGATCCGCTACGGTGCCCAGGACGTCTCCGAGCACGACGGCGGTGCCTACACCGGCGAGATCAGTGCGGCGATGCTGGCCAAGCTCGGCTGTTCCTACGTGGTGGTGGGGCACTCCGAGCGGCGCGAATACCACGCCGAGAGCGATGCCGTGGTCAACACCAAGGCCGCCAAGGCGCTCGCCGCCGACATGACGCCCATCGTCTGTGTCGGCGAGGGCCTGGAGGTCCGGCAGTCCGGCGAGCATGTCGCCTACACGCTCGCGCAGCTCGACGGATCGCTGGCCGGTTTCACCGCCGAGCAGGTCGCCGGCCTGGTGGTGGCTTACGAGCCGGTGTGGGCCATCGGTACCGGCGAGGTCGCCACGCCGGAGGACGCTCAGGAGGTGTGCGCCGCCATCCGCGGGCGTGTCGCGGAGACCTTCTCGCCCGAGGCCGCCGAGGGATTGCGTATCCTGTACGGCGGATCGGTCAAGGCAGCCAATGTCGCCTCGATCATGGCCCAGCCCGATGTGGACGGTGCCCTGGTCGGTGGTGCGAGCCTGCAGGCGGACGAGTTCGCGGGCATCGCGCGCTTTTACGCCCTGCCGACGATCTGAACCCGAAACCGACCTACAGGAAGCCTGTCTCGTGATCCTGCTCTTCTCGATTGTGCTGGCGATCAGCAGCCTGCTGCTGATCTTGCTCGTCCTGATGCACAAGGGGCGTGGCGGCGGCCTGTCCGACATGTTCGGCGGCGGCGTCTCCAGTTCGCTCGGCGGCTCGTCGGTGGCCGAGCGCAACCTCGATCGCATCACCGTCGGTATCGCGGTGGTGTGGGTCGTGTGCGTGTTCGCCCTCGGCCTGCTGCTGAAGGTGAACAGCTAGTGGCTGCCGGAGCGATCCGCGGCAGCCGCATCGGCTCGGGGCCGATGGGGGAGGCCGAGCGCGGCGAGGCCGCCCCCCGGCAGCGTGTGCAGTACTTCTGCGCGAACGACCACGAGACGGCGCTGATGTTCTCGGTCGAAGCGGATGTACCCGATTCGTGGGACTGTCCGCGCTGCGGCCTGCCGGCGAGCGTTGATGCCGCGAACCGGCCGACCGCGCCGAAGACCGAGCCGTACAAGACGCATTTGGCTTACGTGAAAGAACGCCGCAGCGACGACGAGGCCAAGCAGATCCTCGACGAAGCGCTGCAGTTGCTTCGTTCCCGCCGCAAGTCCGGTGAACTGATCTTCTGAGGTTCCGCCGGATAGGTGAATTCGGTCCCTGAGGTGCGAGCTTGCGAGCCTCGAAGGGACCCACCCGCAGCGGGGCTTCGAGGCTCGCTCGCACCTCAGCCAGCGGGCCTATGGGCGCGTGTTTTGAGAGGTTCCGCCGGTAGGTGAACCTCAGGGGCCGGTGAGGTCCGCTTTCGAGGCTGCGGCGGGGTCGAGGAACCAGCGGGTCTCGGCCCGGCCCTGGACGCCGCGGGCGGGGGTTTCGGCCACGCTGCCTTCGGTGGCCAACGCGCGGGCAACGGCCTCGGCCTTGCCCTCGCCGCTGGCCACGAGCCACACGGCATCGGCGTCGTTGAGGGCCGGATAGGTCAGCGTGATCCGCTCCGGCGGCGGCTTGGGGGAGCCGAACACTTCGACGACCCGGCGGCGCGTTTCGGTCAATTGGGCGAAGCCGGGGAACAGCGACGCGACATGCCCGTCGGGTCCGAGGCCGAGCAGCATGACGTCGAAGCCGCCCTCGGGCAGGCTCGTCGCGTAGTCGTCCGCAGCGTCGGCCATCGACCGGTCGCAGCCGTGCGCCGGCATCGGATGGATATGCTCCGGCGGGACCGCGAGCCGGTCCAGGAATGCCTCGCGCGCCTGGACGGCGTTGCGATCCGCATGTCCCTCGGGCACGAAACGTTCGTCGCTCCACCAGAACTTGACCCGCGACCAGTCGGCCTTACCGGGGCCGAGTCGCCGGTATGCCTCGGCAGCGATGGTCCCGCCGGTCAAGGCGATACGCGCGACGTTACCGCCTGCCTGTACTGCGGCGATGCGTTCGGTCAACGCGGCGGCCAGGGTCCCGGCCGGATCGTCGGTGACGATCACGCCAGCAACTCGCGCAGCCGGGCCAGCCCCTGCGCGACATCGGTCAGGTGCAGCCGTAGCACAGGACGCCCGCGCTCGGCGAGCACTTGCCCGTCGCCGACGGCCTGGGCCGTGATGAATCCGCCGAAGGTGAAGTCGCGGTCCGGGACCTCGAGGTCGGGATCGTTGGCACCGGTGACCTGAAGGAAGACCCCGGTCGGGGCACCGCCCTTGTGGTACTGGCCGGTCGAGTGCAGGAAGCGCGGACCCCAACCGAAGGTCACCGGTCGGCCGAGCCGTTCGCTCAGCGGCACCCGGACGGCCGCCAGGTCGGCGTGCGACCAGCGGTCGAGGTAGACCTGGACCGCGAGGTAGCCGGCCGCCGGGTCCACGGCGGCGAACAGTTCGGTCAGGGCGTCCTCGGCGGTGGCGGCCTCGGTGCCGAACAGCTCGATGACTCCGTCGACGGCCGCTGGGGCGGGCAACTCGACGTCACCGCCGAGCAGGCTGCGGGCGGCCTTCTTGGCGCTCTCGACATCGGGCTGGTCGAAGGGATTGATGTCGATGATCTCGCCCGCGACGGCCGTAGCGACCTCCCACAGGAGCATCTGTGCACCGAGGTCGAGGTCGATGGCTGCGGCGTATCCGGAGGGGCAGTCGGGCAGTTCTTCGGTGCCGATGGCGACCACGAGGCAGTCCGGTGTCACAGCGCCGACGGCCTCCGGCGTGGCGACGACCGGCAGGATGCCGCGTCCGTCCTTGCCGGTCGACTCGGCGACGAGTTGTTCGATCCAGTCGCCGATGCCATGGCCGGTGTGATCGACCAGGACGAGTTTGTCGACGTCGTTGTCGGCGGCGACCCCGAGCAGGACACCGAGCCGCAACGCGAGGTTCTCCACCGAGTCGCCGGTGTAGTCCTCATGCACGGCGGCGGCCTGCTCCAGCAGCGGAGCCAACGGCACCCCGGCCAGCCCGCACGGGACGAGACCGAAGGCCGAGAGCGCCGAGTAGCGCCCGCCGACCTGCGGATCGGCACGGAAGACGCGGTATCCGGCCGCAGTCGCGTATTCGTCCAGCGGCGAACCGGGATCGGTGACGACGACCAGGTGATCGCGGGCCGCCGCCCCGTACACCTGCTCGAAAGCGCGGCGCTGGCTGTCGGTTTCGACAGTGCCGCCGGACTTGCTCGCCACCACGACGACGGTGTTCTCCGGGCGGTCGGCGACGGCGCGGCGCACCATGCTCGGATCGGAGGAGTCCAGCACGGTCAGGGCGACCCCCGCGCTCGCGCAGATGACTTCGGGTGCCAGGGAGGACCCGCCCATCCCGCACAGCACGACGTGATCGAGTCCGGCGCTCTTGAAGTCGTCTCGCGCCGCCGCGATGCGCGGCAGCAGGGGCCGGGAGGTTTTCGCCAGGTCGATCCAGGCCAGCCGTTGCGCGGCCTCCGCCTCGGCGGCCGGACCCCAGAGCGTGTGATCGCGGGCACCGAGCCGCGACGCGAACTTGTCCTTCACCAGCCGCCGGAGCACGGCCTCGTAGGCGCGGACCGGAGCCGAGACGTGAACGGTTCCCACGATCAGGCCCCCGCGAGTGCGTCGCCGACGGTCGACACGAGATCGGACCAGGAATCGTCGAACTTCTGCAGTCCCTCGGTCTCCAGCACCTCGACCACCTCCTCGTAAGGGACGCCGGCATCGGCCAGCGCGTCGATGGTCTGCTGCGCCTCGGCGGCGGTGCCGGTCACGGTGTCGCCGTGGACCTCGCCGTGGTCGGCGAAAGCCTCCAGGGTCTTCGCCGGCACCGTGTTGACTGTTCCGGCGACGACGAGTTCGCTGAGATAGAGGGTGTCGGGCAGGGCCGGGTCCTTGACGCCGGTGGACGCCCACAGCGGACGCTGGGGATGCGCTCCGGCGGCGGCGAGGGCCGCGAACCGCTCACCCTCGAAGACCTCCTGGTAGGCCGCGTAGGCGAGCCGGGCGTTGGCGAGGGCGGCGGTGCCGCGCAGCGGGCTGTCGGCGGGCAGGCGGCGGTCGACCTCGGTGTCGACGCGGCTGACGAAGAACGAGGCGACCGAGTGGATGCCCGCCAGGTCGTGCCCATTGGCCGCAGCCCGCTCCAAGCCGTCGAGGTAGGCGTCCATGACCCCGCGGTAGCGCTCCAGCGCGAAGATCAGTGTCACGTTGACGCTGATGCCGCGCGCGATGGTCTCGGCGATGGCGGGCAGGCCCTCCTCGGTCGCGGGGATCTTGATCATCGCGTTCGGCCGGTCGACGCGCTCCCACAACTGCTGCGCCATCGCCACGGTCGCCTCGGTGTCGCGGGCCAGACCCGGCTCGACCTCGATGGACACGCGCCCGTCGACGCCGCCCGTGGCGTCGTAGACGGGACGGAGCACATCGCACGCCCGCTGAACATCGGTGCAGGTCAACTCGAAGATCGCCTCGCCCACGTCGGTGCCGGCCGCCTTCAACTCGGCCACCTGACCGGCGTACCGCGTGCCGTCGGCCAGCGCGGCGGCGAAGATCGTCGGATTGGTGGTGACGCCGACGATATTGCTGTCGGCGACCATCGCGGCGAGGTTGCCCGAGTCGAGGCGCTCGCGGGACAGATCATCGAGCCAGAGGGAGACTCCGGCATCGGACAGGGCCTGCAGTCGTGCGTTCATCGGTGCTCCTATCGAGCGGCGGCGAGGGATGCGGTGGCGGCCTCGGTAACGGCTTCGGCGGTGATGCCGAATTCGGAGTAGAGACGCTGGTAGTCGGCCGAAGCGCCGAAATGGTCCAGGCTGACGATGCGCCCGGCGTCGCCGACCAACTCGCGCCAGCCGAGCGCTACGCCCGCCTCGACCGCGACCCGCGCCCGGACGGCTGGCGGTAGGACGCTGTCGCGGTACTCGGCGTCCTGGGCCTCGAACCATTCGCGCGACGGCATCGACACGACCCGCGCGCCGACACCCTGAGCGGCCAGCTGTTCGCGGGCGGCCACGGCGAGCTGCACCTCCGATCCGGTGGCCAGGAGGATCACGTCCGGCTCGCCGCCGGGGGTGTCGATCAGCGTGTAGGCACCGCGGGCGGCCAGGGAGGCCTCGCCCCATTCGCCGCCGCGCGGGAAGACCGGGAGGTTCTGGCGGCTCAACGCGAGGGCAGCCGGACGCTCGTGCTGGGCGACGACGGCCTTCCAGCAGGCGATGGTCTCGTTGGCGTCGGCTGGGCGGATGACGTCGAGGCCGGGGATGGCTCGCAGCGAGGCCAGATGCTCGACCGGCTGATGGGTGGGGCCGTCCTCGCCCAGGCCGATGGAGTCGTGCGTCCAGACGTAGGTGACCGGCAGTTGCTGCAGCGCCGAGAGCCGGACCGCCGGGCGCATGTAGTCGCTGAAGACGAGGAAGGTGCCGCCGTAGGGCCGCGTCGGGCCGTGCAGGGCGATGCCGTTGAGGATCGACCCCATCGCGTGTTCGCGGATGCCGAAGTGCAGTACCCGGCCGTACCAGTCGCCGGTGAACTTGCCGGTCGAGCGGCGCGGCGGCAGGAAGGACGGCTGGCCCTTCGGGGTGGTGTTGTTCGAGCCGGCCAGATCGGCCGAACCGCCCCACAACTCGGGCAGGTGCGGCGCGGCGGCGGTCAGGAAGTCACCGGAGGCGACCCGTGTGGCGACGCCCTTCTCGGAGGGTTCGTAGACCGGCAGGTCGGCGTCCCAGCCGTCGGGCAGTTCGCGGACGCTCAGGCGGTCGAGCAGCGCCGCAGCCTCGGGGTGGGTGGCGCTCCAGGCGTCGAAACCCGTGGCCCAGGCCGCATGGGCGGCCCGTCCACGCTCGCGCGACGCCTCGATGTTGGCGAGCACGGCGTCCTCGACGACGAAACTCTCCCCGGTGGGAAAGCCCAGGATCTCCTTGGTGGCGGCGATCTCCTCGGCACCCAGGGCCGAACCGTGGGAGGCTCCGGTGTTCTGCGCGTTCGGCGCCGGCCAGGCGATGATCGTGCGCAGGACGATCAGGCTCGGCTTGCCGGTCTCGGCCTGCGCCGCCGAGATCGCCTCCCACAGGGCGGGCACGTCCTCGCGATACTCGGCACCGGCCCGCCAGTCGACGGTCTGCACGTGCCAGCCGTAGGCGGCGTACCGGGCGGCGACGTCCTCGCTGAAGGCGACGTCGGTGTCGTCCTCGATGGAGATCTGGTTGTCGTCGTAGATCACCGTGAGGTTGCCGAGCTCCTGGTGCCCGGCGAGGGAGGACGCCTCGCCGGAGACGCCCTCCTGCACATCGCCGTCGGAGGCCAGCACGTAGACGTGATGGTCGAACGGACTCTGTCCGGCCGGGGCACCCGGGTCGAGGAGGCCGCGCTCGCGGCGAGCCGCCATCGCCATGCCGACGGCGTTGGCGATGCCCTGGCCGAGCGGGCCGGTCGTCACCTCGACGCCGGGGGTGTGTCCGTGCTCCGGGTGGCCGGGGGTCTGGCTGCCCCAGGTGCGCAGGCTCTTGAGGTCGTCCAGGCTCATCGGGTAACCGGCGAGGTACAACTGCACGTATTGCGTCAGGCTCGAATGGCCGCACGACAGGACGAACCGGTCCCGGCCGATCCAGGCCGGATCGGCGGGGTCGTGCCGCATGACCTTCTGGTACAGCAGGTAGGCCGCAGGGGCCAGGCTCATTGCGGTGCCGGGGTGGCCGTTGCCGACTTTCTGCACCGCGTCGGCGGCGAGGAGACGGGCGGTGTCGACGGCACGCGCGTCGAGTTCGGACCAGTCGAGAGGGGCGGGGGCAGAGGTCACGAGCAGATCTCCTCGGAAGGGCGGACCGTGGGTCACATCGAGCCTACTCGGGTGGATTAGAATCGGTCACGTGAGTCTTGTCGATGCCGAACAGCAGCAGACCGGGACGGCATCGGTGCGCGATGTCGTCGCCGCCTATGTCGCGCTGACGAAACCGCGCATCATCGAGCTCTTGTTGCTGACGACGGTGCCGGTCATGTTCTTGGCGGCCCGCGACGTGCCCGATCTGTGGCTCGTCGTGGCCACGATGGTCGGCGGCACGCTGTCGGCCGGCAGCGCGAACGCGCTGAACTGTGTGGTCGATGCCGATATCGACCAGAAGATGCGCCGTACGTCGCGTCGCCCGCTGCCGCGCCACCAGGTCTCGACGCAGCGGGCGCTGGTCTTCGGCCTGGTGCTGGGCGTCGTGTCGACACTGTGGCTCGGCATGTTCGTCAACTGGCTGTCGTCGATGCTGGCGCTCGCGGCCAATGTGTTCTACGTCGTCGGCTACACGATGCTGCTCAAGCGGCGCACCCCGCAGAACATCGTCTGGGGGGGAGCCGCCGGCTGTTTCCCGGCACTGATCGGCTGGACCGCGGTCACCGGCGAACTCGCCTGGGCACCGGTCGTGCTGTTCGGTGTGGTCTTCTTCTGGACGCCGCCGCACTTCTGGTCGCTCGGCATGCGCTACCGCGAGGACTACGCGGCGGCCGATGTGCCGATGCTGCCCTCGGTGGCCTCCTCTCGGGAGGTGGCCCGGCAGATCGTCGGCTATTCGTGGGTCATGTTCGCCACGTCCCTGGCGCTGTGGCCGGTGGCCGAGACCGGGTGGTTCTACCCGTCGGCGGCCATCGTGCTCGGGGTGATCTTCCTGGTCGAGGCCTACGACCTGCAGAGCCGCGCGCGCGACACCGAGGAACTGAGCATCATCAAGCCGATGCGCCTGTTCCACCTCAGCAACGCCTACCTCGCCCTGCTCTTCGTCGCCGCCGCAGCCGATCCGTTCATCGGCTGAGGGAGTGCTGATGTATTCGGGTTGTGTGCTGTTGGCCGGTCGCTGAGGTGCGAGGCCGCTCGCGGCCGAGCCTCGAAGGGACCGCCTTAGCCGGCGGATCTATCGCCGGAACCTCTTACTTCCGGGCGTCGCGCGCCTCGTCGGCCGATGGAGTGCGTCACGTGCGCGCAGCAACGTCGGTTCCCCTGACCCCCACCACGATCCGCGTCGCGATGGCCAGCAGGGTTGCCGCGCCGACGAGGTGGGCGGCGACCAGGGCGATCGGCAGGTCGGTGAAGTACTGCACGTAGCCGATGGTGCCTTGGGCGAGTTCGGCGAGCAGCAGGATGGCGACGATGCGTGAGCGCAGGAGAACGACCAGGGCCACGGTCAGGGCGACCAGCAGCCAGACGCTCGTGGCATGGATCTTGCTCCACTGTTCGGGGTTGAGGTTGTTGCGCGGGGCCTTTTCGTCGCCGGCGTGCGGGCCGGAACCGGTGACGATGGTGCCGAGGTAGATTGCCACGAGCAACGCCGCGAAGGTGGCCCATGCGAGGGCGTGCAGGCGCGGCGAGATCGCCACGGGCGGCCGGTCGCCGACGCGCTGCACGAGCCAGATCGACCCGGCGACCAGCGCCATCGACAGCACCAGATGCAGTGCGACGATCCAGGGATTCAGTTCGGTCAGGACGACGATGCCGCCGATGACGCCCTGGAACGGAACCCCCACGGTCAGCACGGCCGCGTGACGGCGCAGGGAGCGGTTCGTGCCCGACCAGCGCCACACGGCGAGGAACGTGGTGGCGGCCACCCCGATGAGGGCGAACATCAATAGGCGGTTGCCGAACTCGATGGCACCGTGGATGCCGAGGGAACCGTGTGCCGTCCAGGAGTCTTCGGTGCATTTGGGCCATTCGTCACAGCCCAGGCCCGAACCGGTCAGCCGGACCAGCCCGCCGGTCAAGATGATGACGATATTGGCCACGACCGAGGCCCATGCCCAGAACCTGACGTTCACGTTCACTCCCACTTGAAGGTGCGGGCTGTCGTGACACCGGCGATCACGGCCCAGCCGGTCAGCGTGAGCAGCGCTCCGAGGGCCGGCTCGCCGGCGAAGGCGTCACGCAGGCCCTGGCCGATGGCTCCGGAGGGGATCAGCTCCATGACGCGCCGCCCCGCCTCGGGGTAGCGCGAGAGCGGCACCATGAGGCCGCCGCCGACCAGCAGCAGCACGTAGACCAGATTGGCGACTGCGAGCGTCGCCTCGGCGCGTAGCGTGCCGGCGATGAGCAGGCCGAGCGCGCCGAAGGCGGCCGTCCCGGCGACGACGAGCGCGATCATCCACGGCCAGCCGGCCGCCTGCGGCTGCCAGCCGAGCAGCAGGGCGACGACGGTCAGCACGACGAGCTGGATGGCTTCGACGGCGGCCACGGCACCCACCTTGCCCAGCAGCAGGATCGAGCGGGGCAGGGGAGAAGCCCCGAGTCGCTTGAGCACGCCGTATCGTCGGTCGAATCCGGTGCTGATGGCCAGCGAGGTGAAGGAGGTCGAGAGCACGGCCAGCGCGATGACTCCGGGGGCGATGATGTCGATGGTGCGGCCCGGCCCGAGGTCCACGATGCTGTCGGCGCGGGTGCCCATGAACAGCAGGAGCAGCGGGATGACGAGGGTCAACAGCACCTGTTCGCCGTTGCGCAGCATGAGCTTGAGTTCCATGAGCGTCTGCGCCCGCAACATCGCGGCGGCCGGCGCGGCTCCCGGTTTCGGGGAGACGTCGAGGCTCATCGCAGGCTCCGTCCGGTCAGATCGAGGAAGCGGTCTTCGAGGGTCTGCTGTTCGACGAGGATCGACTCGACCAGCACGTCCTGGTCGGCGCACCAGGCGGTGACGGCTGAGAGGAGGGCTGGGTCGATGTCGCCGGAGACGATGTAGGAGCCGTCGGTGCGTTCCTCGGCCTTCGTCTCGTAGCCGAGCGCGTGCATGAGCGAGACGACGTCGAGGCCGGGTTCGGCGGTGATCCGCAGCGTTCCGCGGGCGCTCTCGCGGGTCAGTTCGTCGGGTGTGCCGGAGGCGATGACGCGGCCGGAGTCGATGATGTGGATGGTGTCGCTGAGCTGCTCGGCCTCGTCCATGAAATGCGTGGTGAGGACGGTGGTGACGCCGTGGTCGCGCAGTTCGTCGATCAGATCCCACGCGGCACGGCGGGCTTGCGGGTCGAGGCCGGCGGTCGGCTCGTCGAGGAAGAGCAGCTCGGGGCGTCCGACGATGGCCATCGCGAGGGAGAGACGCTGCTGTTGGCCGCCGGACAGCCGGCGGTAGGGGGTGCGGCCGCAGGAGCCGAGGCCGAGCCGTTCGATGAGCGCGTCGACGTCGAGCGGATGGGCGTGCAGGGCGGCGATGTGCCGCAGCATCTCGTCGGCCCGCGATCCCGACCAGGCCCCGCCGGACTGCAACATGACACCGATGCGGGGCCGCAGTTCCGGGTCGCGCGGGTCGCGGCCGAGCACGCGGACGGTGCCCTCTTGCACCGCGCGGAATCCCTCACAGGTTTCGATGGTGGTGGTCTTACCGGCACCATTCGGTCCGAGGATCGCCGTCACCGAACCCGCCTCAACGTCGAGATCGAGGCCGTCGACCGCCGTCCGCTCCCGGTAGCGCATCACGAGATCGCGGATCTCGACGGCGGGAGCAGGCACCGGCACAGTCTAGAGGTGCCTACGGACGCGCGGATAGGCGCTGGCTGAGGTGCGTAGGCCGCCTGCGGCCGGAGCCTCGAAGCCTGCGGTGGGCGGGTCATTTCGAGGTGTGCTGCGCGGATCCTGAGGTGCCCCGACGAAGGAGGGGCCTCGAAGGGCGCACCTGCATGACCGGCTCCGCCTATCTGCGGAATCTCTAAATCCGGCGGGATCTAGGGTCGAGTCGTGGACCTGCCTGTGATGCCGCCTATTCAGCCGATGCTGGCCAAGTCGACGCCGCGCCTGCCCCAGGCCGGGGGCTTCCTGTACGAGCCGAAGTGGGACGGTTTTCGTTGCCTGGTGTTCCGCGACGGCAACGAGGTCGAGCTCACGAGCCGGTCGACCAAGCCGCTCACGCGCTACTTCCCGGAGATCGTCGCCGCTGCCCGCGAACACCTGCCCGAACGGTGTGTCGTCGACGGCGAGCTGGTGGTGGTCGCGGGGGATCGCCTCGAATTCGACCTGCTCAGCGCCCGTATCCATCCGGCGCAGTCACGCATCGATGAACTGAGCGAGGCGATGCCCGCGCGCCTGGTCGTCTTCGATCTGCTCGCGTCCGGCGACGAGTCGCTGCTCGATCTGCCGCTGCGGGAGCGACGCGCCCGTGCCGAGAGCCTGCTCGCCGGTGTCGTCCCGCCGATCCACCTCACCCGCGTGACCGCCGACGCCGACGTGGCCGCCGAGTGGTTCACCCGGTTCGAAGGAGCCGGACTCGACGGCGTCATCGCCAAACCGCTCGACTTGGGCTATACGCCGGGCGGACGCACCATGCTCAAGATCAAGCACAAACGCACCGCTGACGTCGTGGTCGCCGGATACCGCCTCCACAAGAACTCCACCGCCGACGAACCGCTGCTCGGCTCGATGCTGCTGGGCCTGTATGCCTCCGACGGTTCGCTGCATCACGTCGGCGTGTGCGCGTCGTTCACCGCCGCCCGCCGGGCCGAACTCGCCGCCGAGTTGTCGGCCGAGGCCGTCGATCTCGCCGACCACCCGTGGCGCGCCCTCGCGATGGGCCAGAACCGCTGGTCGGCGGGCAAAGACCTCTCCTTCGTGCCCATCGCGCTAACCCGCGTCGCCGAGGTCGGCTACGAGCACATGGAGGGACCGGGAGAGGAGGCCCGCTTCCGGCACACCGCCCAGTTCAAACGCTGGCGGATCGACCGGGAGCCGGAATCGTGTACCTACCGGCAGTTGGACGAGGTCGTTGGCTACCGCCTCTCGGAGGTCCTGCAATGAACCACCACTATGCGTGCGGTGTCACCTGGCTCGGCAATCTCGGCAGCGGGACCAGCGGATACCGCGACTACTCGCCCAATGCCATCTGCTGTCCTATCTGCATTCGGCGGTCAACCACCAGATCGTGGTCGTCGGATACGCAGGCGAGACACGCCGGTAGTCAGGCCGGGGATTCGGGGTCGGCGGGGGTCACGGCGGTGTCGAGGCGTTCGCGGGCTCCGTCGAGCCACTGCTGGCAGACCCGTGCCAGTTCCTCGCCCCGCTCCCACAGGGCTAGTGATTCCTCCAGCGTCGTTCCGCCGGTCTCGAGGCGCTGCACCGTGGCGACCAGCTCGTCGCGGGCCTGTTCGTAGGTGAGGTCGGGGGTGTCGCTCATGCGGGGTCCTTGTCGGAGGTGGTCGGAGTGATCGAGACGCGGCGGGCCGCGATGTGCCCGTCGGCCAGACGGATCGAGAACTCCTCGGGAACGTCGCCGACCGAGGTCAGGACCGTGCCGTCGGGGTGCCGGGCCACGGCGTAGCCGCGCTGGAGCGTGGCCAGCGGGGAGAGGGCGTGAACCCGGGCCAGATGATGACCGATCTCGTCGTGCGCCCGGTCGAGACGATGCCCGAGCGCGCGCCGGACCCGGTCGCGGGCCTCGGTGACGAGTTCGGCTTGCGCGTCGATGAGCACGCTCGGCCGCGCCAGCGCAGGTCGGCTGCGCACGGCCGCCAGCGCGGTGGACTCCCGGTCGAGAAGCCGACGCATCGCGTACTGCGCCCGCTCGCGCATGGCCGCGATCTGCTCGGATTCGGCAGCGGCGTCGGGCACGATGCGCTTGGCGGCGTCGGTGGGGGTCGAGGCGCGCAGGTCGGCCACGAGATCGAGCAGCGGCGTGTCCGGTTCGTGCCCGATGGCCGACACGACCGGCGTGGCGCAGGCGAACACGGCCCGTACCAGAGCCTCGTCGCTGAACGGCAGCAGATCCTCGACCGATCCGCCGCCGCGTGCGATGACGATGAGGTCGACGGCAGGATCGGCGTCGAGTTCGCCGAGCGCGTCGATGACGCCGCCGGCACACTCGGTGCCCTGCATGAGCGAGTACCGCACCCGCAGCGGCGCGGCGGGCCAGCGCAGCCGCACGTTCTGGACGACGTCGCGCTCGGCCGCCGAGGCGCGTCCGGTGATGAGTCCGATGCCGAGCGGTAGCACCGGCAGCGGCTTCTTCCAGCGCGCCTCGAACAGACCCTCGGCGGCGAGTAGCTGTTTGCGGCGCTCCAACTGGGCCAGCAGTTCGCCCTCGCCTGCGGGGCGGATCTCCCGGATATCGAGTGACAGGCTGCCGTTGGGGCCGTAGAAGGCGGGCTTGGCCTGGACCACGACCCGTGCGCCCGCAGTGACCGGCACCGGGCAGGAGTCGAGCACGCTGACATGACATTTGGCGCTCATCGAGACCTTCGCCTCCAGATCGCGCAAGGTCAGGAAGCACATGCCCGGACGGCGATTGAGCTGGGCGACCTCGGCCTCCACCCACACCGCGCCGAGCCGGCCGATGTACTCGTCCATCGCCTGCGAGATCGTGCGCAGCGGGGCGGGGGAGTCCGCGCTCGTGTCCAAGGCCATGCCTTCACCCTAGAGGCGGCCACCGACAGGCCCGTTACGATGGCGCTGTGTCTTCCACGGTTGAACTGGGTATGCCTCCGGTCGGCGGTCAAGTGCTGCTCGCCGACCCCCGCGGCTACTGCGCCGGCGTCGACCGCGCGGTCATCACCGTCGAGAAGGCGCTCGACCTGTACGGCGCGCCGGTCTACGTGCGCAAGCAGATCGTCCACAACAAGCACGTCGTGCAGAACCTCGCCGCACGGGGGGCGGTCTTCGTCGAGGAGCTGGACGAGGTACCCGAGGGGGCGACCGTCGTCTTCAGCGCCCACGGTGTGTCGCCGATGGTCCACCAGCAGGCCGCCGAGCGCGACCTCAAGACCATCGACGCCACCTGCCCGCTGGTGACGAAGGTGCATCACGAGGCCAAGCGTTTCGCCAAGGACGGCTACCGCATCTTGCTCATCGGGCACGCCGGTCACGAGGAGGTCGAGGGCACGGCTGGTGAGGCTCCCGAGCACATCACCCTGGTCGAGCATCCCGATGACGTCGACGGCCTGGAGTTCCCCGAGGGAACGCGGCTGTCGTGGCTGTCCCAGACCACGCTGAGCGTCGATGAGACGATGGAGACGGTGCGTCGGCTGCGCGAGAAGTTCCCGCAGCTGGAGGACCCGCCGAGCGACGACATCTGTTACGCCACCCAGAACCGGCAGGTCGCGGTCAAGGAGATCGCACAGGACGCCGATCTGGTGATCGTGGTCGGCTCGGCCAACAGCTCCAACTCGGTCCGCCTCGTCGAGGTGGCGCTGGAGGCCGGTGCCAAGGCTTCGTACCGCATCGACGACATCAGCGAGATCGACGAGGCCTGGCTCGACGGTGTGAGCACCGTGGGCGTCACCTCGGGGGCCTCCGTTCCCGACGACCTCGTGCAGGACGTGCTGGCCTACCTCGCCGAGCGGGGGATCGGCGACGCGAAGGCGATCCGCACCGCCGACGAGAGCCTGATCTTCGCGCTGCCGCCCGAGCTGCGCCGCGACCTCAAGAAGGCCCAAGCCTGAGAACGCGGATAGGCGGAACTCGGTCATTGAGGCTTCGCCCTTCGAGGCTCCTCGTTCCTCGTCGCACCTCAGGACCCGGCTCCGACCGCTTGCGGCCTACACACCTCAGCCAGCGGCTATCCGCGAAACTGCTCACTCGCGGCCGAGGTAGCGCAGGCCGATGGTCGCCAGGGTGACCAGTTCGGCGACGGCGAGGGCCACACCCCGGTCGACGAAGCCCGCGAGCGCCCGGCCGCCGGGTGTCGCCGTGGCCGGGATGCCGTCGGGCACGATGGCTCCGGGAACGAAGAAGGCTACGAGCAGCATGGCGATGCCGAGCAGCAGCGGCGGGAAGAAGATCGCGTTCCACAGGTGCGGGCGCGCGAGTGCGAGCGGCACGGTGGCGGCAGCCATGAGGATTCCGAGGGTCGTCCAGGCACCGAGGCTGCCGTCGAGCAGATCGGCCACTGTCATGGCCAGAACGAGGCCGGCCGAGCCGAGCACGGCAATGCCCGGAGTCAGGTCGCGCTGCGCCAGCGTCGTGATGGGGGCGAGGACGGCCATACTCCGACGGTAGCCGGGCACGGGTCACGATGTCGGACCTGAGCGGCAGAGTGGGGGTCGTGTCGGACACATGAGGAAGCGCAAGGGGCACCGCCGCTCGGTGCCAATGGCGGTTTTCACGACGAATACCGGGTTGACGGACTCCCGTGTTCCGACTCCCGGCGGTCGGCCTCTGGCGGTAGTCCGGTGCTTGGGGTCGGAGGAACTCGGGGAACTATCCCGATCCCTGGCAGGCCGGGATCGCCGGCTGTACCGGCTGCCGCTGCACTGATCGCTGGAGTGTCCGATATGCCCAGTAGGCTCATGCGTCGTGGCTCTCACCATCGGCATCGTCGGACTCCCCAATGCGGGCAAGTCCACCCTCTTCAACGCCCTGACCCAGAACGACGTCCTCGCGGCGAACTATCCGTTCGCGACGATCGAACCCAATGTGGGTGTCGTCGGCGTCCCCGACGAGCGGCTGGCCAAGCTCGCCGAGATCTTCGGCTCGGAGCGCATCCTGCCCGCGACGGTGCAGTTCGTCGACATCGCCGGCATCGTGCGCGGTGCGTCCGAGGGCGAGGGCATGGGGAACAAGTTCCTGTCCCATATCCGCGAGTCGGACGCGATCTGCCAGGTGACGCGGGTGTTCCGCGACGAGGACGTGACGCACGTCGACGGCGAGGTCAACCCCAGCAGCGATATCGAGACGATCACCATCGAACTCGTGCTGGCCGACTTGCAGACCGTCGACAACGCGATCCCGCGCCTGGAGAAGGAAGCCCGCCGCGACAAGGCGCTCGCTCCGGCGCTGGAGGAGGCGAAGAAGGCCAAGGAGGCGCTGGAGGCCGGAACGGGCGTGCTCAAGGCGGGCCTCGACCTGGAGTTGTTGCGCGACCTGCACCTGCTGACAGCTAAGCGGTTCCTCTACGTGTTCAACTGTGATGCCGACGAGCTGGCCGATGAGGACCTCAAGGCGAAGATGCGCGATCTCGTGGCACCGGCCGAGGCGGTGTTCCTCGACGCCAAGAGTGAGGCCGAGCTGGTCGAGTTGGGTGACGACGAGGAGGCGCAGGCAATGCGCGCCGAGATGCTGGCGGATTTGGGTATCACCGAACCCGGCTTGGACCAGCTCGCCCGCGTCGGCTTCGACACCCTCGGCCTGCAGACCTATCTGACGGCCGGGCCGAAGGAGGCGCGGGCCTGGACCATCCGCAAGGGCGCGACGGCTCCGGAGGCTGCGGGCGTCATCCACACGGACTTCCAGAAGGGCTTCATCAAGGCCGAGGTGGTCTCCTTCGCCGATCTCGTGGCGGCGGGTTCGATGAACGACGCCAAAGCCGCCGGCAAGGTCCGCATGGAAGGCAAGGACTACGTCATGTCCGACGGCGACGTGGTCGAATTTCGGTTCAACGTGTGAGAACTGGGCGGCGATGCTCGGTGTTGCTTTGAAAAGACCGCAGGCTCCTGCCAGCCGTCGTCGGATCGGCCATCGTGCTGGTTCAGGTACTGGACATCGATGAGGCTCGGGCTGTGGAATCGCTCCCTGCCCCCAGGTCACCACGGGGTCGACCCTGGGCGCGCTCGCGTACAACTGTGCTGGCCTTCTGATCGACCACGGATGGCTCCGCATCCTCGCCGGCGGTACTGACCGACTCGTGAGTCGGGCCTCGGCCAACGGACTGGGAGACCCATGACCACCGAAGGACCACCCTTTTTGATCGTTGTGTTCGACGTGCTCGGCGGCAGCTTCGGGCTAGACGGCGGAGGACTCGCCGCCTCGGATTGATATCCGTGGAGAGTCAGCCGGATCGACCGACTTCCGCCTATGCGATGCCTGATCGTGAGGCAACGCAGTGGATTTCGTTTCACTGTCCAGGAAGGCACGGGCGGAAATAGCCGGTTCGGCGGCAGAGCGGAGCACGCTGGAAGCGGGCGGTTCACCACCACGAAGACGCCTTGCCCGGCGGGCCTCCCGTGGAATCGCCCCCGGAGCCGCTGCGGCTGACATGATGAACTCCATGAGCACGCCCGAGACGCCGTCACTGCAGCCCGAATCCTCGCGGCCGGCATGGCAAAGGCCGCAGGACCCGAACCGCTGGCCGAAGCGGATCCTGCTTCTGCTCGTGGCCCTCGCGCTCGGCTACGTCGCCTACCGGTTGGCGCTGGCCTTCTTCCCCCGGTGGTGGGCGCAGCGCATCGCCGACCGCGTCGACGGCTCGATGGCCAGCGGCACGCTCTGGGGGCTGTTCTATGGTTTCGTCTTCGTCGCGGTGCCCCTGGTCGTTCTGGCACAGGTGCGCCGCCCCTTCTTCTCCTGGCCGTGGCGCGGCGTACTCGTCGGGATCGCCGTTCTCCTGGCGATCCCGAACTGGCTCACCCTGTCGGTGGTTCTCGGAACGAGTCGTGCGGCCCACGCCGGCGAGCGCATCCTCGACGTCGACGGCCCCGGATTCCGGACGGCCTCGGCCATCGGCGCGGCGGTGGCGGTCGTCCTCGTGACTGCCGGAACGATCACGTCGATCCTGGCCGCCCGCCGTCGTCGGCAGGTCAAGGACCTACAGCGCCAGCTCGACGAGCGCGAGCGCCGCGATCAGGAGCAGCGCGAGGAGCACTAGGATGGCGCGGTACTGCCCATCCGACCCAGGAGACGCATGTCGTCGCCCCTCTCGCGTGAGGACGTCGCCCATCTGGCGAGCCTCGCCCGCATCAGCCTGACCGATACCGAACTCGACCGTCTCGGTGCCGAGCTGCCCGCGATTCTCGACCATGTTGCCGCCGTGCAGAGCGTGGTCGAGTCCGCCGGTGGCGACGTCGCGCCGATGAGCCATCCGGTGCCCGTCACGAACGTGTTCCGCGTCGACGAGGTGCGAGCGGGCCTGACGCCCGAGGCGGCGCTGGCCGGTGCTCCGGCCAGCGAGGAGCAGCGCTTCCTCGTCCCGAAGATCCTGGGGGAGGAGTGATCGTGGGAGATCTGACCCGGCGTACTGCCGCCGACCTTGCCGCCGCGCTCGCCGCCGGTGACGTCACCTCCGTCGAGGCGACGCAGGCCCACCTCGACCGCATCGCGGCGGTCGACGACGCACTGAACGCCTTCCTGCACATCGATGCCGAGGGGGCCATCGCGGCTGCGGCCGATGTGGATACGCGCCGGGCCGCAGGCGAGAGCCTGCCGACGCTCGCGGGCGTTCCCATCGCGGTCAAGGATCTCATCAACACCACCGGCCAGCCCACCACGGCCGGCTCGAAAATGCTCGAAGGCTGGGTCCCGCCGTACGACGCTACGGTTGTTTCGCGGCTGCGTGCTGCGGGCCTGCCGATCCTCGGCAAGACCAACCTCGACGAGTTCGCGATGGGGTCGTCCAACGAGCATTCCGCGTACGGCCCGGCGCGCAACCCGTGGGACACCGCCCGCATCCCCGGCGGCTCCAGCGGTGGTTCGGCGGCGGCGGTCGCCGGGTACGAAGCGCCGCTGGCCCTCGGCACCGACACCGGAGGCTCGATCCGCCAGCCGGGTGCCATGACCGGCACGGTCGGCGTCAAGCCCACCTACGGCGGTGTCTCGCGCTACGGTGTCATCGCGATGGCGTCCAGCCTGGATCAGGTCGGCCCGATGGCCCGCACGGTGCTCGACGCGGCGCTGCTGCACGAGGTCATCGCCGGTCACGATCCGATGGATTCGACCAGCATCGACGCGCCCGTGCCGTCGGTCGTCGAAGCGGCCCGTCGCGGCGATGTCGAGGGTTTGAGGATCGGCGTCATCGCCGAACTGGGCGGCGAGGGCTTCGCCCCCGGTGTGCGCGCCCGCTTCGACGAGGCCGTCACGAAACTGGCCGAGGCGGGGGCGGAGATCGTCGAGGTTTCCTGCCCGAGTTTCGTCCACGGCATCGCCGCCTACTACCTGGTGATGCCCAGTGAGGTCTCCAGCAACCTCGCCCGTTTCGACGCGATGCGCTACGGCCTGCGGGTGCTGCCGGGCGGCGATCCGTCCGCCGAGCAGGTCATGGCCGCCAGCCGTGAGGCGGGCTTCGGCGACGAGGTCAAGCGCCGCATCGTCTTGGGCACCTACGCGCTGTCGAGCGGCTACTACGATGCCTACTACGGCTCGGCACAGAAGGTCCGCACGCTCATCGCGCGCGACTTCGCGGCCGCCTTCGAGACCGTCGACGTGCTGCTGTCGCCGACGGCCCCGGCGACGGCCTGGAGGCTCGGCGAGAAGTCGGCCGACCCGCTGGCGATGTACCTGGAGGACGTCTGCACGATCCCGGCGAACCTCGCCGGAGTGCCGGGCATCAGCGTGCCCATCGGCCTGGCCGACGGGTTGCCCGTCGGCGCTCAGTTCCTCGCTCCGGCGATGGCCGATGATCGGCTCTACAACGCCGGTGCCGCCCTGGAGCGCCTCGTGTCCGCCCCCGCCCTGGAGGAGGTCGTCCGATGAGCAAGATGGTTTCCTTCGAGGACGCGCTGACCCGCTACGAGCCGGTCATGGGCCTGGAGGTCCACGTCGAGCTGAACACCGCGACGAAGATGTTCTGCGGCTGCGCCACGGCCTTCGGTGCCGAGCCGAACACCCAGGTCTGCCCGGTGTGCCTGGGCCTGCCCGGCGCGCTGCCGGTCGTCAACGCCAAGGCCGTCGAGTCGGCCGTCCGCATCGGCCTGGCGCTCAACTGCGAGATCGCGCAGTGGTGCCGGTTCGCCCGGAAGAACTACTTCTACCCGGACATGCCGAAGAACTTCCAGACCTCCCAGTACGACGAACCGATTGCCTTCGACGGCTACATGGACGTCGAGGTTGAGGGCGAGACGTACCGGATCGAGATCGAGCGGGCGCACATGGAGGAGGACACCGGAAAATCGCTGCACGTCGGCGGCGCGACCGGCCGCATCCACGGTGCCGACCACTCGCTGCTCGACTACAACCGCGCGGGCATCCCGCTCATCGAGATCGTCACCAAGACGATCGAGGTGCCCGGTGACAAGGCTCCGGCCGTCGCGCGGGCGTACGTCAACCAGTTGCGCGACCTCATGGTGGCGCTCGACGTCTCCGATGCCCGCATGGACCAGGGGTCGTTGCGCGCCGACGTGAACCTGTCGCTCAAGCCGACCGGCTCCGACGTGCTCGGCACGCGCAGCGAGACCAAGAACGTCAACTCCTTCCGTTCGGTCGAGCGGGCGGTGCGCTTCGAGATCGGCCGCCACGCAGGCCTGCTCGACGCGGGGGAGAAGGTCGTGCAGGAGACGCGACACTTCCACGAGTCCGACGGCTCCACGTCACCGGGCCGGGAGAAGTCCGACGCCGAGGACTACCGCTACTTCCCCGAGCCGGACCTCGCGCCGGTCGCGCCGTCACAGGAATGGGTAGAGGAGCTGCGCGGCACGCTGCCCGAGCCGCCGGCCGAGCGGCGCAAGCGGTTGCAGGCCGAGTGGGGTTTCTCCGACCTCGACATGCGCGACACCATCGGTGCCGGGGCGCTCGATCTGGTCGCCGACACCATCGCGGCCGGTGCCGCGCCGCAGGCCGCCCGCAAGTGGTGGCTCGGCGAGCTGGCGCGCCGTTCCAACGACACCGGGGTCGATCTGACCGAGCTGGCGATCAGCCCGGCGCAGGTGGCCGGCATCCAGGCGCTCATCGACGCCGGACGGATCAACGATAAGCTCGCCCGCGAGGTGTTCGACGGCGTGCTCGCCGGGGAGGGCACGCCCGAGGAAGTCGTGGTCGCCCGCAGCTTGGAGGTCGTCTCCGACGACGGCGCCCTGGGCGAGGCGGTGGATCGTGCGATTGCGGCGAATCCGGACGTGGCCGGCAAAATCCGTGACGGCAAGGTGCAGGCCGCCGGCGCACTGATCGGCGCGGTGATGAAGGAGATGAAGGGCCAGGCCGACGCCGCCCGTGTCCGCGAGCTGATCCTCGACAAACTCGGCTGATCCGGTCAGTAGCGCAGGTCTTCCGGCGTGATCGTGACCGGGAAGGGACGCTCGGCGGTCCAGGACTGGCCGGGTCCGACCTCCGCGACGCCGGCGTAGGTGCCGTCGCGCCGTTCGAAGACCGTCAGTACCAGGGTGTCGGGGTCGATGACCCAGTACGACGGGATGCCGGCGCGTTCGTAACGCTGCTTCTTCAGATTGAGGTCGATCATGCGGGTGCCGGGCGACAACACCTCGACAGCCAGCAGCGGGGCCGACGGGAGGTTGAGATCGGTGAACGCCTCGCGCGGTGCCACGAGCACATCGGGTTCGACCACGGTGTCGCCGGCCAAGACGACATCCAATGGTGCGAAGTACACCCGAAGTCCGGACGGCGCGGCGTCGTGTAGCAGGTGCCACAGGAGGGCGACGACGCCCTGATGGGCGGGTCGCGGTGCCGGACTCACGAGCAGCACCCCGTCGACGACCTCGTACCGGCGGCCGTCATCGGGCAGCGCATCTCGCTGGGCCACCGTCCACGGCCCCTCCACCTGCAACGTCTCCATGACACTCATGGTGCCTCACCACCCCCTGATCGACCCTGCTCCGAGCCTCACCGCTCGTCAGGCCGCCGTCAAACGCCCTTCCACAGGCACCGCGCGTCTTCGTTCCTCGCTGCACCTCCAGGGGTCGAGGTTCACGGAGGATCCGCTGATTTACAGGTTGATGCCGCTCATTGAGGTGCGAGCGAGCCGGGTCCTGAGGTGTGAGGCCGTTCACGGCCGAACCTCGAAGGGCGAAGTTTGCGGTGGTGGTCATTTCGCCCTTCGAGGCTGGGGGCACCTCCCTGAACGGAGCGCAGCGGAGTTCTCGGGGGACTCCTTCGTCGCAGCACCTCAGAACCCGGTGTGCTGCACGCGCACTGGTGTCCCCTCCCGCTTGCGGGGGACAATGACCGGTTCCGCCTATCTGCGGAATCTCTTATTCGCGCACGCGCTCGATCAGGCGGCGCAGCTCGTCGAGGACCACATCGGGGCGCTCCACGGGGATGAAATGCGTGCCCTCGACGATCCGGTAGCGGGCACCGGGGATGCGCTCGGCCGCGCTGCGCATCGCGCCCGGCCCGGCCAGCAGGTCCTTGGTGCCGGCGATGAGCGTCGTCGGCACGGTCACCTGCGACAGCGAGACCCGGTCGTGACGCGCGGCTTCCAGCGCCAGATGCGCATACCAGGCCGGATGGGAGGTGCAGAACTCCTGCACGACCGACTGCAGCACGGCACTGTCGGCCTCGGAGGAGAACAGGCCGGCCATCTTGAGCAGATTGACCGAGAACCGTGTCCACGGGATACGGCTGGTGAAGGGGGCCAGCCCGTGTCCTGTGACGGTTGTGACGCGCGCCAGGTTGACCATGATCTGTTCGGCGACCGGCGGGGGCACCTTCCACGGTTCGAGCATCGTCGAGAAGGTCGAGCCGGGGACACCCGCGACCGCCAGGATGCCGGCTACCCGCTCGGGGTGGCGTACGGCGAACTCGAAGGCCACGTTGACTCCGATGGACCAGGCGACGATGACCGGGCGTTCCATGCCCGCGTCGTCCATGACCGCCACCAGGTCGTCCAGGTGCGCCTCGACGTCGATGCGGCCGGAGGCGGGCCGCTCCGAACCGCCGATGCCGCGGTGGTTCCAGCCCACCGCCCGTAGGCCGCTGTCGGGCTGCAGGATCGTCGGCCAGGCGTAGGGGTTGGTGCCGAGGCCGTTGGAGATGACGACCTGCGGCCCGTCGCCGTCGTTGCCCCAGGCGCGCAGCGTGGTGCCGTCGGCGCTGACGACATCGTGGAAGTGGACGAGTGCGGGCTGAATCACAGGCTGCATACTGCCACGCCTAGAGTCGGGACATGCCCGATTCACGACGCTCGGCCGATCTGGTCCTCGAAGGCGGCGGAGTCAAAGGCATCGCCCTCGTCGGAGCCGCCGCAGCGCTGGACGAGGCGGGATGGCGCTTCGAACGGGTAGCCGGGTCCTCGGCAGGAGCCATCGTCGGCTCGGTGATCGCGGCGATGCAGCAGGCCGGCGAACCACTCAGCGGCGCCGACGAAATCGTCCGCACCCTCGACTACCGGCGCATGCTCGACCGGCGCCCGCCGATGGACCGGCTGAGCCGTCTGCCGCGGGTGGCCGACGCCTGGGGGATCCTGTTCCACCTGGGCATGTACCGCGGCTCACACCTGACCGACTGGCTGCGCGGTGTGCTGGGCGACCTCGGGGTGCGGACCTTCGGCGACCTGGTGATCGAGGACCCCGACTCTGACCTGCGGCATCGCTCGCGGCTCGTCGTGACCACCAGCGACCTGTCGCGTCAGCGGGTCCTGCGCATTCCGTGGGATCTGCCGGCCTACGGCATCGACCCGGACCGGTTCTCGGTGCCGGTGGCCGTGCGGGCGTCGTCGGGTATCCCGTTCCTGTTCGAGCCGGTCCGGCTCAAGGGTCGGTACGGCGAGTCGACGCTGGCCGACGGCTCCCTGCTGGAGAGTTATCCGGTGGCGGCCTTCGACCGTACCGACGACGAGCCGGCGCGCTGGCCGACCATCGGCGTCCGGCTGAGTTCGCGGGCCAGTGAGCGCGCCCCGGCGGTACCGGTCACCGGGCCGATCTCGATGCTGCGCAGCCTCATTTACACGACGGTCGATTCGACGCAGATCCGTCACCTGGACGATCCCCGTGACGCCGAGCGGACGATCTTCGCCCGGCCCAAGGGCGTGCGCTGGACGGATTTCGACCTCAGCCGCGAGCAGCAGCAGTCCCTCTACGACGCCGGTTACGCGGCCGCGCGCAAGTGGATCGCCAAGCATCCGGACGGACCGGCTAGCCCCGGTCGATGAACGCCCGCGCCGCCGCGTAAGCGGCGTCTGCTCAGGATGGTGTCGACAGCGCGCGCCGCAGCCGGCGGGCAGCGAAGGGCGAGAGCATTCCGCACATGAGGGCGAGGGTCGAGCTGTCGGTGAAGCGCACGATGACCCGGCCGGCCATGAACAGCCGCGGCCTCCACCGGGCTTCGGCGACGTCGTGGCGCGGCAGCGCCAGGTGGACGACGGGGTTGCCGCCGTGGGGGAGGGCGACCAGCAGGAGGCGTCGATCGGTCACGAGGACGCCTCCTCCCGCGCCCACGGCCTCCATCGCCTGCCGGGCGCGGGTCGCTCGCGAGTCGGTGCCTCCGGTGGTCCCGATCCCGGCGACCCAGCGTTGCGCGACGCCTTCGTCGAACTCGATGGGCGGCGTCTCCCAGTTGAGCGGGTTGAGATAGCGCCACAGGCGCCAATGGACGCGGGCGATGATCTGCGGTCGGCCGGTCATGCCGATCCGGTTCTCGCCGACGGTGCTCTGGGCGATCTCGTAGGTGAGCAGCCGCTCGCCGCCGTCGATCACGGTGCGTGCTGCGGCGGGGATCGGAAGCCTCACCGTCGCAGCCTACGAGATTTCGCAGTTCGGCGGGGCCGGTCACTGAGGTGCGAGCTTGCGAGCCGGGTCCTGAGGTGCTGCGACGAAGGAGTCCCCCGAGAACTCCGCTGCGCTCCGTTCAGGGAGGTGCCCCCAGCCTCGAAGGGCGAAATGACCCACCACCGCAGGCTTCGATCCCAGGAGCACTTCGTGCAGGGAGGTGCCCCCACTCCGGCCGCAAGAGGCCTACGCACCTCAGCCAGCGCCTATCCGCGCATCGCGACGCGGCTCGTCCGGGTTCCGTCGCGAGAACTGGGAGATGAATATCTGCCGGCGGCCGAGATGGGGGTGCAGTTCGGTGCCCGCAATTACCGTCAGCCCGATGTGGTGGTGCGCTCCGACGTCAGTCCGACCGGGAAATGGCTCGCGCCGACGGACATTCTGTTGGCCGTCGAAGTCGTCTCGGTCGTCGCTGACGACCGATCGCATCACCAAGCCCGCGCAGTACGCGGCTGCGGGCATCGGCGCGTACTGGCGAGTCGAGATCGATCCGGAGGTGGCGCTGACGGCCTATGCCTCGAACCCGGTGCGGATGTCTACACCGAACTGGGCACCTGGCGCGCGGGGCAGACAGTCACGCTCACCCGTCCGTTCCCGGTGACGTTCGAGGTCGATAGCCTCCTTCGGTGAGCATCGATCCCGACGACCTGGACATCGCCCTGCGGGTGCTCAAGGAGGCCGGGCAGCTCGACAACGAGCATCCGGACTTCGTCGCCCTGCGCCGGGCGACCTCGACCTTCTTCAAGGACGCCAAGCGCCATCGCCGCCAGGTGAAGCGCGATGCGGTCAACGCCGCCGACCGGGCCGTCGTCGAGCAGACCGCGACCGGATCGGCCAGCCGCATCGACGACGAGACGGCCGGTATCCCGCTGGTTTCCAGCGCGCCGGGCGCGACGGCGGGGGAGTTGCTGGTTCCGCGCGGCTGCTACATCTGCAAGAACAAGTACACGACGGTCGACGCCTTCTATCACCAGTTGTGCCCGCAGTGCGCCGCCTTCAGCCACGCCAAGCGCGACGCCCGCACCGACCTGAGTGGCCGCCGGGCGTTGCTGACCGGCGGGCGGGCGAAGATCGGCATGTACATCGCCCTGCGGCTGCTGCGCGACGGCGCCCACCTGACGATCACCACCCGCTTCCCGCGCGATGCGGTGCGCCGGTTCTCGCAGATGCCCGACGCCGACCAATGGCTGCACCGGCTCAAGGTCGTGGGTATCGACCTGCGCGATCCGGCCCAGGTCATCGGCCTGGCCGACGATGTCGCTGCCGCAGGGCCGTTGGACATCCTCATCAACAACGCCGCGCAGACCGTCAAACGCCGTCCGGGTGCCTATTCGGCGCTCGCCGAGGCCGAGACGCAGCCGCTGCCGGCCGGTTCGCCGGTCGAGCTGGTCACCTTCGGGCACACCAGCGACGCCCATCCGGCCGCCCTGGTCGGCTCGGTGGAAGCGCACCCGGTGCTGGCCGCCGACGCGACCACCGCCGACGAACTGACGGCCATCGCGCTGACCGCAGGGTCGGCCGACGTCGACCGCATCGACGCCGGGGGACTGCTGCCCGATGTCGTCGACACCAATAGCTGGGTGCAGACCGTCGGCGAGGTCGATGCGCTCGAACTGCTGGAAGTGCAGTTGTGCAACAGTGTCGCGCCGTTCATCCTCGTCAGCCGACTGCGGCCGGCGATGGCGGCCTCGCGCGCGCGGCGCAAGTACGTGGTCAACGTTTCGGCGATGGAGGGCCAGTTCGGCCGGCGCTACAAGGGTGCGGGGCACCCGCACACCAACATGGCCAAGGCGGCGCTCAACATGCTCACCCGCACGAGCGCCGAGGAGATGTTCGAGGCCGACAGGATCTTGATGACGGCCGTCGACACCGGCTGGATCACCGACGAGCGTCCCTACACGACCAAGGTGCGGCTGGCCGCCGAGGGCTTCAAGGCACCGCTGGACCTCGTTGACGGGGCCGCGCGCGTCTACGACCCCATCGTGTGCGGCGAGGCGGGGCAGGACCTGTACGGCGTCTTCCTCAAGGACTACGAGCCCTCCCCCTGGTAGAAGGCTCAGTCTCGGGTGGCCTACGCGCCTTAGAACGTCCGCCAGTAGGCCCCGCTGGCTGAGGTGCGAGCGAGGAACGAGTGAGCCTCGAAGCCTGCGACGGTGGAGTCCCTTCGAGGCTCGCAAGCTCGCACCTCAGGGACCGAGGTCAACCCCGCAGGCGCGAGCGCAGCACCCTTCAAAGGGACCTGGCTCGGCCGAAGTGCCCAACGGCAACGGCCCGTCCCCGATCCGAAGATCCGGGACGGGCCGCCGTCATCGATGCAGGCAGATCACATGACGCACGCGACGACGTCGTCGGTGATCTCTTCCCATGCCTTGATGTCATCTTCGGGCATGCGCACCGTGTAACCGGTGACCTTGATCTCCTCGTCGGCGATATCGGCCAGCGTGCCGTTGGAGATATCGGACTTGACGAGCAACTTGGCGATGCAGTCGGCGGCGTCGCCATCGATGGGCAGGCTGTCGCTGCTCTGGCTCTCGATGGTCTTCGAGAGCTCAGCCTCGGTGGGACGGTCTGCACCGCAGGCTGCAGTGAACATCAGCGCCGCGCTGGCACCAGTGATGGCCATGATCTTCTTCATTCGCAGTTCCCTATGCTCCTGGTGGTTACGCGGTCGTGGTGCCGCTCTTGGGCCACATTGTGCCGTCCCCGCGTCGCGCGCGCAAAGCGGGGCGGCACGCGGTCACGCAAGGCAGGCGACCACGTCGTCGGTGATGGCTTGCCACGCTTCGATGTCGCTGCTGGGCATGCTCACGGTGAGGCCGGTGATGTTGATCATCTCGTCGGCGATGTCTCGCAAGGTCTCGTCGGAGATGGCGGAGTTCAGCAGGACTCCCGCCATGCACTCGGCACCCGCGCGGTCGATGGGCAGGCTGTCGCTGCTCTGGCTCTCGAAGGTGTCGGCGAGTTCGTCGCTGGTGGGGCGGCCCTCGCGCTGGCAGACGACAGCCGTCGTGAAACTGCTGCGGACCTCGTCGATGTTGTACTCCTGGCCGTCGACGATGTTCTGCACCTCGTCGTCGGACAGTTTGGAGTCGTAGATCGCCTCGGCGATGCAGTCGGCGACCTCGTCGTAACCCTCGATCTCGAAGGGGTCGGCATCGTCTGCGGAGAGGGCCTCGGAGATGTCGCTGGCGCTGGGGCGCTTGTCCTCGGCCTTGCTCGTCGGGTCGGACTTCGGATCACTGTCTCCGCACGCTCCGGCCAGAGCGAGGACGGCGACCGCAACGGCGGTGAGGAGGGGAGTCTTCATTGGGGGGGGAGCTTCTTTCTTTTCGGCGATCGGCGGCAGTCGGAGCGGCTCACGGAGCGCAATCGGTCAGAACGTGAACCTGAAGAGTACCGAGGTCCGACGTCTCCTCGTCGGTGAAGGTGTAGTCGGCGTCGCTGTCGGCGATGGCGCGCAGCGCCTCGTCGGACAGGTCGGACTTCGTCAGCAGCTTCGCGGCGCACGCAGCCTGCTGTTCGGCGACCGGGAAGAGTGAGGAGTCGGCGGTCAGCCCCTTCTTCAGGTCGGCCGGGTCTGGGCGTTCGCCCGAGCATGCGGCCAGGGCCGCAGCGGTGAGGGCGGTCAGCAGCAGGCCGGTGGCGAGCCGGTGCGGGGCGGAGGTGGTCATGGCGCTTCTTCCTGACGGGCCGACGCTATGCGCGGTCTGAGGGATTCATGGTAAGGCGGTGGCGGGTTGGGCGGACGCCGGAGGACCCGCCGCCGTCCACATCGTGGTATCAAGTGTCTCGGAACTTGACCAGGAGGGATCGGCGGGTCAGACTGGGGCGCGTGTACGCGCTTCCTCTCGTATCCGTATGACGTGATCGCCCCGCCGGGGCGCACGTCACCCTCGTTTGCCCTCGGGCCGAGGGGCTTTTTTATGTCACGGGCTAGATGTGACGCACCGGCCGGATTCTCCTGACCATCGACCAGCACCACCGAAGGACACACCATGACGGGCCAGACGAACTCTCCTTCGTCGATTGACGCCGAGGCACCGACGCTGAGCGGTGCCCAGAGCCTCGTTCGCTCGCTGGAGCAGGTCGGAGTCGAGGTCATCTTCGGGATTCCCGGCGGTGCGATCCTGCCGGCCTACGATCCGCTGTTCGACTCCTCGATCCGGCACATCCTGGTGCGACACGAGCAGGGTGCCGGCCACGCTGCGCAGGGTTACGCGATGGTCACCGGCCGGGTGGGCGTCTGCATGGCGACGTCGGGGCCGGGCGCGACCAACCTGGTCACGGCCATCGCCGACGCCTACATGGACTCGGTGCCCATCGTCGCGATCACCGGTCAGGTCTCCACGCACCTGATCGGCACGGACGGCTTCCAGGAGGCCGACATCCGCGGCATCACCATGCCGATCACCAAGCACAGTTTCCTCGTGACGGACGCGACGCAGATCCCGCGCGTGATCGCCGAGGCTTTCCACATCGCCGGCACCGGCCGGCCCGGCCCGGTGCTCGTCGACATCGCCAAGGACGCCCTGCAGGCCGAGGTTCCGTACGCCTGGCCGACCGAGCTGGCGTTGCCCGGCTACCGGCCGACCACGCACCCGCACGGCAAGCAGGTGCGCGAGGCGGCGCGCATGATGATCGACGCCGAATGCCCGGTGCTCTACGTCGGCGGCGGCGTCATCAAGGCCGGCGCCTCGGCCGAACTGCTGCGGCTCGCCGAGGACTACGGCATCCCGGTCGTGACGACGCTGATGGCCCGCGGTGCCTTCCCCGATAGTCACGAGCTGCACCTGGGCATGCCGGGCATGCACGGCAGCGTCGCGGCGGTGGCCGCGCTGCAGAAGGCCGATCTGCTGGTCAGCCTCGGCGCGCGATTCGACGACCGGGTCACCG
Source organism: Aeromicrobium sp. (assembly GCF_047607065.1). GTDB lineage: Bacteria > Actinomycetota > Actinomycetes > Propionibacteriales > Nocardioidaceae > Aeromicrobium. The sequence goes on along the minus strand of NZ_JASGDU010000059.1, from coordinate 2,691 downwards.
GCAATCTGGACTCCTTCGCGCCCGGTGCCAAGGTGATCCACGCCGACATCGACCCGGCGGAGATCTCCAAGAACCGGCACGCCGACGTGCCCATCGTCGGCGACTGCCGCGAGGTCATCGCCGATCTCCTCGGGGTGCTCGGCGCGCTGGCCGAGGACGGCGAGCGGGGCGACTATGCCGCCTGGCGTGCGCAGATGGCCGCGCTCAAGGCCAAGTACCCGGTCGCCTACGAGGCTCCCGCCGAGGGCGTGGCACCGCAGACCGTCATCGAACGGCTCAGCGCCATCGCCGGCCCCGAGGCCGTGTACGCCGCAGGCGTCGGTCAGCACCAGATGTGGGCGGCGCACTTCGTCGACTTCGAGCGCCCGCGCCAGTGGCTCAACTCCGGCGGTGCCGGCACGATGGGCTACGCGGTGCCTGCGGCGATGGGTGCCCAGGTGGGTGCCCCCGACCGGGTGGTCTGGGCCATCGACGGCGACGGCTGCTTCCAGATGACCAATCAGGAGCTGGCTACCTGTGCCATCGAGGGCATTCCGATCAAGGTCGCGGTCATCAACAACTCCTCGCTCGGCATGGTCCGCCAGTGGCAGACCCTCTTCTACGACGGCCGCTACTCCAACACCGACCTCAACACCGGTCCGGAGAGTATCGGCGCGCTGCGCATCCCCGATTTCGTCAAGCTGGCCGAGGCCTACGGCTGCGTGGGCCTGCGCTGCGAGTCCGTCGACGAGATCGATCAGGTGATCGAGAAGGCGATGGCCGTCACCGACCGGCCGGTCGTTATCGACTTCGTCGTCGAGCGCGACGCGATGGTCTGGCCGATGGTGGCCGCCGGCACGAGCAACGACGACATCAAGATCGCGCGCGACCTCGCGCCCGACTGGGAGGCAGACGAACTCTGATGACGACCCAACACACCCTTTCGGTCCTGGTGGAGAACACGCCGGGCGTGCTCGCGCGGGTCTCCAGCCTGTTCATGCGCCGGGGCTTCAACATCGAGTCGCTGGCGGTCGGCCCGACGGAGATCCCCGAGATCAGCCGCATGACCATCGTCGTCAACGTCGACGAGCTGCCCTTGGAGCAGGTGACCAAGCAGCTCAACAAGCTGGTCAACGTGCTCAAGATCGTCGAACTCGACACCTCGACGGCCGTGGAGCGCGAACTCATGCTCGTCAAGGTCAAGACTGACTCGGCGACCCGCGGCCAGGTGCTCGAGACGGTGCAGTTGTTCCGCGCCAAGGTCGTCGACGTGGCCCCCGACGCCGTCACCATCGAGGCGACCGGCGATTCGGGCAAGCTCAACGCGATGCTGCGGGTGCTCGAACCGTTCGGCATCCGTGAGATCGCCCAGTCCGGCCGCGTCGCCATCGGCCGCGGCGCCCGCTCCATCACCGACCGCAGCCTGCGTGCCGTGCCCGGCACCCAGGTGTCCTGAATACCCCACCCAAGGAGAGAACGTGCCCGAGTTGTTCTACGACGACGATGCCGACCTGTCGATCATCCAGGGCCGCAACGTCGCGGTCATCGGTTACGGCAGCCAGGGCCATGCCCACGCCCTCAACCTGCGCGATTCGGGCGTCGACGTCCGCATCGGCCTGAAGGAAGGCTCCAAGAGCAAGGCCAAGGCCGAGGCCGAGGGCCTGCGGGTCCTGCCCGTGGCCGAGGCCGTCGAGGAGGCCGACGTTATCGTGATCCTTGCGCCCGACCAGGTGCAGCGCTCGCTGTACGCCGAGGAGATCGCCCCGCATCTCGTGGCCGGCGACGCCCTGGTGTTCGGCCACGGCTTCAACATCCGCTTCGGCTACATCACCGCGCCCGAGGGCGTCGACGTGCTGCTGGTCGCCCCGAAGGCCCCCGGCCATACGGTGCGCCGCGAGTTCGTCGCCGGTCGCGGCATCCCCGACATCATCGGTGTCGAGCAGGATGCCACCGGCAAGGCCTGGGACCTCGCGCTGTCGTACGCCAAGGCCATCGGCGGCACGCGCGCCGGCGTCATCAAGACGACCTTCACCGAAGAGACCGAGACCGACCTGTTCGGCGAGCAGGCCGTGCTGTGCGGCGGCGTGTCGCACCTGGTCCAGGCGGGCTTCGAGACGCTGACCGAGGCCGGCTACCAGCCGGAGATCGCCTACTTCGAGGTGCTGCACGAGCTGAAGCTCATCGTCGACCTCATGTGGGAGGGCGGCATCGCCAAGCAGCGGTGGAGCATCTCCGACACCGCCGAGTACGGCGACTACGTCTCCGGCCCGCGCGTCATCGACGCCTCGGTCAAGGAGCGCATGCAGGAGGTGCTGGCCGACATCCAGTCCGGTGCCTTCGCCGAGCGCTTCATCGCCGACCAGGACAATGGCGCGGCCGAGTTCCTGCAGCTGCGCGAGAAGGAGGCCGGTCACCCGATCGAGACGACCGGCAAGAACCTGCGCGCCCACTTCGCGTGGAAGCAGTCCGACGCCGACTACGTCGAGGGCAGCGCCGCTCGCTGAGTCGTTCACCGCGTCACCGGATGTGCTCCGTCGTCCGCCCCTCGCCCCGGCGAGCCGGGGGCCGGCGGAGCACGTCTCGTTGGCGGAGTGTGCGGGACCTTTAAAACCCGCGCGGATAGGCGGAACCCGGTCATTGAGGTGCGAGCTTGCGAGCCTCGAAATGACCTACCACCGCAGGCTTCGAGGCTCCGGCCGCAAGCGGCCTACG
>NZ_JASGDU010000058.1:0-3231 GCF_047607065.1 Aeromicrobium sp. | reverse complement strand
CGGCGCATCAACCGCTCCACCTGTTGATGCCCCACAGCGATGCCGCGGGCCATGGTGAGCTCGGCGTGCACCGGGCGGGCGCCATAGCGGCCGTGCGAGCCAGCATGGACCTGGGTGATCAGATCCGTCAGCCAGGCGTGTGGCACCGCCCGCTCCGACGGCGGCCGAGAGCGCTGCTCATAGAACCCGGACTCCGCCACACCGAGCACCCGGCAGGCGACCTGCACCGGGAGCCCTGCGGCGGCGATCACCTCGACCGCCGCGTACCGCCTTTTGGTTCCGCGTCGGCCTTGAGCGCCTCCACCGCCTTGCTGGCCACCGCCAGCTGAGTCTCCAGTTGCGCGATCTTCTTCCGCGCTGCCGCGAGTTCAGCCTTCTCCGGGCTGGTCGGCCCGACCGCTTCGCCGCGGTCGATGCGCTCCTGCTGGCGCCAGCCGTAGATCGTCTGATCGCTGATACCCAGATCGGCAGCGACGCTCGCCACGCTACGACCCGAGGCCAGCAGATCCAGCACCCGTCTTCTGAACTCGGCCGGGTAACCCCGTCGTCCCATCTCGTCCTCCAGTTCTCAAGCAGCACCAGAATCCAAGAAATCTGCGACTCCGTGGAACCCAGGACACATCAGTGTCAAGGGCCATCTGGAACTGATCAGTGGCGGTCTTGAAACCTGAACGGTGGCGGTCACGAGATCTGAACGGTGGCGGCCATGGGATCTGCCCATGGGGGCTGCGGCCGCCACCGGCCAGGGGTGGTCAGGCCAAGGGGTTCACCCCCTGGCCGGCGAGTGCTTGGGTGAGCCGGACGGAGTCGCCGCTGGTCTGGCAGACGTGGGCGTGGTGCAGGAGCCTGTCGACGGTGGCGGTGGCCAGGGTCTTGGGCATAAGTTCGTCGAACCCGGAGGGGTGCAGGTTCGAGCTGATCGCGATGGACCGTTTCTCGTAGGCGGCGTCGACGAGCCGGTAGAGCCCCTCGGCGGCGTCCGCGGCTACGGGCAGGAGCCCGATGTCGTCGACCACGACGAGGTCGGCACGCAGGACGCGGGCGATGGCCTTGGTGACAGTGTCGTCGGCACGGTGGCGGCGTAGCAGCACGCCGAGGTCTTCCAGGGTGAACCAGGCGACCTTCAGCCCCTGCTCGACGGCCTGCTGCCCGAGCGCCTCCAGTAGGAACGTCTTCCCGGTCCCTGACGGACCACACACCACCAGGTTCTCTCGGCGATGCACCCATTCCAGGGTCCGTAGCGCCTGTTGGGTCGGTGCGGGGATCGAGGAGACCTCGGGCTGCCAGGCCTCGAACGTCTTCCCGGTCGGGAACCCGGCAGCTGCGCGCCTGGTGGCCAGCGCGGAGCGTTCCCGGCCGGCGATCTCTTCGGTGAACAGGGCCTTCAACACTTCGGCGGGTTCCCAGCGTTGGGCCTTCGCGGTCGCCACGATCTCGGGGGCGTGGCGACGGATGTGGGGCAGCCGCAGCCGGCGCAGCAGGTCCTCCAGGTCGGCTGGCAACGGCGGAGCCGACATCGGCGGGGGCGTGGTGGCTCTGGTCGTCATCTGGTCACCTCGCCCTCGCCGTCGACGGCCTGCCCGTCTTGTTGGCCGAGTCGCGCCCACGCACTGGTGCCCTGGGTCAGCGAGGAGTCCTCACTGGCCCGGTGTTCCCCGCTCTTCGGGGTGCGGGCGTGGTGGTCGAGGATGGAGGACAGGTCGGCCTCGGCGAACCGGCCGTGGACCGCGGCGTGGCCCAGTGCCCAGTCGACCTCGCTCGCCTCGAACAGCTTCGCCAACGCCAGTGCCTCGCTCATCTTGACCCGCATCCGCGGTGTCCCAGCGGCGGCGGCCTCGATCAGCCACAACCTCGCGCCCTCGCCCAAGTCGAGGAACTCCGACTCCGCGGCGTTCCTCGCGCGTGGCCGCCGCTCCAACGGCCCCTCGGGCTGGGGCGGGAAGTGGGCCTCGTCGATCCTCGGGCTGCCCGGTGTCACCCGGTGGTGGCGGGCGACCTCGACCGGGCCCTTCCCATCAGGGCCGTCGTCGACGTGGACGATGATCACCTGCTCGTCCTCGCCGACACCGTGGGCCCGGACCCACACCGTCGCACCCAGCAGCTGGTGCGGGACCGAGTACTGGCCCGACTCGAACGTGATCATCGGCGTGTTGGCCGGCACGACCCGGGTGGTGCCGAACGCCACCGTGTGCACGGTGGCCGCGACCGGGTGCAGTCGGAGCCGTTCCTCGGCGAGCATCTCGACCGGCGGCCGCTTCGTCATCCTGTGCGGACGGGTGTTGACCTTCTCGCAGAACACCTCGCACGCCGCCTCGAGCTCGGCGAACGAGCCGTACTCACCCAGCAGGTTGGTGTCCCTCGGGACGAGGTCGGCCTTGCTGATCTTCACGCTCGACTCGGTCCCGCCCTTCGACGCCGGATCCGCGGGCACGCAAGTGTGGACGCTCACCGAGTAGTGCTCGGCGAACGCGACCAGCTGCGGGTTACGGACCGCGATGCCGGCGATGTGCTCGACCGTGACGGTTTTCTCGTTGTCGGTCAACACATAGGTCGGCACCCCACCCAGCCGCCGGAACGTCACGTCGAGTGCAGCGAACACCGACGGCATGGTCTTGTCCCGCAACGGCAGCACCACCCGAAAGCGCGACCAGGCCAGCCAAGCGACGAACAGCACCGTCTTGACACCGTCGATGACCGGGCCGTCGCCGTAGTCGTACTGCAGCCACATCCCCGGCTCGGTGACCCACGGCCGGTGCACCCGCACATGCCCGGCGCGGTAAGACGCCTTGACCTTCGCGACCGCTCGGCGGGTGGTGCGCTCAGACCCGGTATATCCCAGCGCGACGAGCTTCTCGTGCGCCACGTCGGCACGAACCTTGCCCTTGGACCGATCGACCCACTCCTCGACCTTCGGCAGGAACTCGTCGATCAGCATCGGCCGCAGCGCGGCCTGATCCAGCACACCGGCCGCGGCACGCCGCTGGACATAGTGCTTCACCGTGTTCGGGGAACACCCCGCCAACTCCCCGGCATCACGCAACGACCCGGTCAGGTCATAGGCATTCAGAATCTTCATGATCTCCTCGGCAGACTTCAACTCATCCCTTTGTCGCGCGTCGGGTTTGATGGAGGGGAGCAACACCCGGAAGGAATCCCCGCATCATGGTTGCACCCCTCCATCAAACCCGACGCGCGACAAAGGGATGAGTTGAAGTCTGCCGAGGAGATCAT
>NZ_JASGDU010000057.1:0-142609 GCF_047607065.1 Aeromicrobium sp. | reverse complement strand
TCGCCGGTTGCCGTACTCGACATCAGTGAAGGAGGGCTGGTCGCTGTCCACGACCCCATGATTTCGCGATCCCAGCCGCCAGGCCACCCGCCGAGCCGGGTCGCCGCAAAGATCAGCACTTCCTTAGGCCTCCTGCCACGACCACGGTTCGGCCCAGAAGGGCGGGTAAAGGCGCTCATCGAGGTCGAACTCCGCAGGCGGCGGAGTCGCTTCGGTGGCGGCGCATATCTGCCCCTCTGGGACAGAGAGCCAGCGGGCAGTCGTGCCGGACAGGAACTCGGCGACCTGCGCCCAGGCGGCGGGATCGAGCCTCGTGTCCGGCAGGTCGCTCACGGCGAGAAGAGTCGGGACGTGCTGTTCCAGATTGCGGCGCAGCAACGCGATGCCGTGATCGGGATCGTCCTCGGCGAGCCTGGCGAGGGTTCGACAGTTTACGAGTGCGACCACAGTCCCCGCCTCGTCGTCGGCACCCAGTGGCATCGCCGGTCCGAAGTCGGGTGAGTACTCCTCGGCTGGAGAATCGACCCCGACCAGCGCGACAGTTTCCCCTGCGGCCACCAGATGATGCACAACATCATCAACGAGGTCAGCCAGAGGAGAGCGGTCGATGACGACAAGACACACGGTGAGCACGCCTTCATTCTGGCTGATAGCACAGTTGTCACCGCCACTTCACGGTGGAGCGCCCCGCATCCGACGGGCCGAGATCGATTTGTTCCTCGAGGCATTTCCCGTCTGGTGGGAGCTTGGGGAAACGATGATTCATCAATGACCGAATGCCCGCTAGCCTCCGGGCATGGAGATCGTGCTGTGTGCGGCGGGGGCCGCGCTGGTCGGGGGACTCGGGCCGCGGGTGATCGCGCGGCTGCCGGAGCCGGAGGATGCCGACCCGCACAAGCCCGCCTACGCCGACCTCGCGCGACCGCGCTGGCTCGCCCCGGTGCTGGCCCTCATGGCGGCGCTCTGCGCGGGGGTCGTCGCCTGGACCACCGACCTCCCGGGCCTGCTTCCCGCGTGGGTTCTCGTCAGCGGCGTGGGCGCCTGGCTGTCCTACATCGACATCCGCACGCGGCTGCTGCCCTACGCCATCGTCGCGCCCCTGTATGCGGCTACCTGGGCGCTGGTCGGCCTGGCCGCGTGGATCGAGCGCGACCCGGCGATCCTGCTGGCGGCGCTGATCGCCAACGTCGTCGTCTATGCGGCCTTCCGCCTGCTCCACGAGATCGGACAGTTCTTCGGCGGCGCGCTCGGCTACGGCGACGTGCGCCTCGCGGCCGTCTTGTCACTCGTCCTGGGGCCGCTCGGCGCCTACGCCACGCTCATCGGGCTGTACGCCGGATTCGTCATCGGCGCGCTCTGCGGGATCGTGCTGTCGCTGCTGCGCCTGGCCGACCGCAGGCGCCTGGCGTTCGGCCAGTACCTCGTCCTCGGCGCCGTCGTGGGGGCGGCATGGGCGTCGCGCATGTACGGCGGCTGATGGCGGTGCGGGTGCGGCGTGGGAGAATCGCGCCATGCTTCGTTGGTCTACCGCAGGCGAGTCGCACGGCCCGGCCCTCGCCGCCTTCCTTGAGGGAATCCCGTCCGGTGTGGCCGTCACCAGCAAGGACATCGACGCGGCCCTGGCCCGTCGCCGGCTCGGTCACGGGCGCGGCGCCCGGATGTCCTTCGAGGCCGACGCCCTGGAGATCATCGGCGGCATCCGCCACGGCCTGACCCTCGGCAGCCCCATCGCCCTGCGCATCGGCAACTCCGAATGGCCCAAGTGGGAACAGGTGATGGCCGCCGACCCGGTCGATCCCGACGTGCTCGACGGCCTCAAGCGCAACGCCCCGCTGACCCGGCCCCGTCCCGGCCACGCCGACCTCGCCGGCATGCAGAAGTACGACTTCGAGGAGGCCCGGCCGATCCTCGAACGGGCCAGCGCCCGCGAGACTGCCGCCCGTGTCGCCCTGGGCGAGATCGCCGCACAGTTCGTCGAGCAGGCCACCGGCGCGACCATCGTCTCGCATGTGGTCGAACTCGGTGCCGCGAAGTCGGCCTCGGCGCTGTTGCCGGGCAAGGCTGATGTCGAGGTGCTGGACGCCGACCCGGTGCGCTGCTTCGACGCCGAGGCCAGCGCCGCGATGGTCGCTGAGATCGACGCGGCTCACAAGGACGGTGACACCCTCGGCGGCGTGGTCGAGGTCGTCGTCCACGGCCTTCCGCCGGGACTCGGCTCCCACACCGCCTGGGACCGGCGGCTCGACTCGCGCCTCGCCGGAGCGCTCATGGGCATCCAGGCGATCAAGGGCGTCGAACTCGGCGACGGCTTCGAGCTGGCCCGCACCCGCGGCTCGCTGGCCCACGACGAGATCGTGCCCGGCGGCGAGACCGGTCTTGACGGCATCCGGCGCACCTCGGGCCGCTCCGGCGGCACCGAAGGCGGCATGACGACCGGCGAGGTTCTGCGGGTCCGTGCCGCGATGAAGCCCATCGCCACGGTGCCGCGCGCGCTGCGCACCATCGACGTCACCACCGGCGAGGAGACCCGCGCGCACCACCAGCGCTCCGACGTGTGCGCGGTGCCGGCTGCGGGCATCGTGGCCGAGGCGATGGTCGCGCTGGTCCTGGCCGAGGCCGTGCTGGAGAAGTTCGGCGGCGACTCCCTCGGCGAGACCCGCCGCAACGTCGAGGGCTACCTGGCGCACCTGAGGTTCCGTTGAGCGAGAACGGGCCGAGAGGTCGCGGACCGGTCGTCGTCCTGATCGGTGCCCCGGGGGCCGGCAAGACCACCGTCGGCACGGCGCTCGCCGGCCGCCTCGGGGTGGACCTGCGTGACACCGATGACGACATCGTGGCCGCTCAAGGCCGCGAGATCTCCGACATCTTCCTGACCGACGGAGAACCCTTCTTCCGCGAGTTGGAGGAGCAGGCCGTGGCCGCCGCGCTGGCCGAGCACGACGGCGTCCTGTCGCTCGGCGGCGGTGCCGTGCTGAGTGCGGCGACCCAGGAACGCCTCGCCGGGCATCCCGTGGTCTACCTGGAGGTCGGACTCGCCGGCGCGGCCCGGCGAGTCGGCCTCAACGCCAGCCGACCGCTGCTGGTCGGCAACGTCCGCGGCCGGTTGAAGACACTGCTCGACGAGCGCCGCCCGGTCTACACGCGCCTCGCCCGCTGGACGGTACCGACCGACAATCACACCCCCGACGAGGTGGCCGACCTCGTGCTGAAGCTGATCGAGGAGAACAACCCGTGACCATCCGAGTCGAGACCGCCCAGCCGTACGACGTCGTCATCGGTCGCGGCCTGCGCGAGCGGGTGCTCGACCTGATCGGTGAGGACGCCGCGCGCGTGGCGATCATCCATGCCCCGAGCGTGGCCGACCGGGCCACCGCGCTGCGTATGCCGCTCGCCGATGCCGGGCTGACGGTCCGCGTCATCGAGGTGCCCGACGCCGAACAGGCCAAGACGGCCTCGGTGCTGGCCGAGTGCTGGCGGGTGCTGGGCGAGGCCGGCTTCACCCGCTCGGACGTCGTCGTCGGCCTCGGCGGAGGTGCGACGACCGACCTGGCCGGCTTCGTCGCGGCGACCTGGCTGCGTGGCGTGCGTTTCGTCAACGTGCCGACGACGGTGCTCGGCATGGTCGACGCGGCAGTCGGCGGCAAGACCGGCATCAACACCGCCCAGGGCAAGAACCTCGTCGGTGCCTTCCACGAGCCGGTCGGCGTGCTGTGCGACCTCGACGCGCTGACGACGCTGACCGCGCGAGAGGTGCGCAGCGGGCTGGCCGAGATCGTCAAATGCGGATTCATCGCCGACCCGGATATCCTCGACCTGGTCGAGGCCGACCCGAAGGCCGCCAGCGACGTCCGCTCGCCGGTCATGGCCGAACTCATCACCAAAGGGATCGCGGTCAAGGCCGCCACGGTCCGGGGCGACCTGCGCGAGTCCGGCGGCACGGGCGGGTCCATCGGCCGCGAGGCGCTCAACTACGGGCACACCCTCGGCCACGCCATCGAGCGGCAGGAGAACTACGCGATCCGTCATGGCGAGGCGATCAGTGTCGGCATGGTGTTCGCCGCCGAACTGGCGCAGGCCGAGGGGCTGATCGACGACGAACTGGTCGAGCGCCACCGACGGGTCCTCGATCTGGTCGGGCTGCCGAACAGCTACCGGGCCGACGCCTGGCCGCAGCTGCTCGACGCGATGCGCCTGGACAAGAAGACCCGCGGGTCGACCCTCCGCTTCGTGGTGCTCGCCGCCCTGGCCGCGCCGCGCATCCTGCCGGTCACCGACGACTACCTGCTGCGCGACGTCTACCGCGCGGTGAGCGCCTGAGCGATGGCCGCAGATCATGCGGGCCGCCGGGGACGCGCGGCGGTCGCGCTGCGCGAGCTGCCCGCTGACCGGCTGCTGGTCACCGATCTGGTCAACGTGCGCTACCTGACCGGATTCACCGGCTCGAACGGCGCTCTGGTGCTGGCCGCCGACGGCGCGGCGACGCTGGTGACCGACGGTCGCTACCGCGACCAGGCCGCCGCCGAATGTCCCGGCGTCGATGTCGTCGTGGACAAGACGCTGCTGGGACCGGCCATGGCGCTCGCGCCGGCGCGGCAGTGGGCCGTCGAGACCCACGAGCTGACCGTCGACGCCCACGCGACCCTGCTCGAGGTCCTCGACCACCCGCCGGTCTCCTGCGGCCGCCTCGTCGAGCGGCTCCGCGAAGTCAAGGAAGCCGACGAGGTCGCTCTGTTGCGGACCGCCTGCGAGATCTCCGTCGAGGCGCTGCGGCGCACCTGGGAGGGGCCGCTGATCGGCCGCAGCGAACGTGAGATCGCGGTCGGTATCGAACGGCTCATGGTCGACCTCGGGGCCGAGGCTCCCGGTTTCGACACGATCTGCGCGGTGGGGGAGAACTCCGCCATCCCGCACCACAGCCCGAGCGACCGCATCGTGCGGCGCGGCGACCTGCTCAAGATCGACTTCGGCGCCCGGGTCGGCGGTTACCACGCCGACTGCACGCGGACCGTCGTGATCGGCCCTGCGGCCGACTGGCAGCGGGAGATTCACGCCGCGGTCCGGCAGGCGCAGGCGCTCGGGGTGGCCGCCCTGCGGGAGGGACAGACCCCCGCCGACGTCGACGCGGCCGTGCGCGGCGACCTGGAGGCCTCCGGCTGGCTGGAGCACTTCACCACCGGTCTCGGCCACGGCGTTGGCCTGCGCATTCACGAGGACCCGTTCTTCGGCCCGGCGCGCACCGGTAGACTCGTCCGTCGCACCGTGCTGACGATGGAACCGGGCGTCTACCTGGTCGGTCGTGGCGGCGTGCGTATCGAAGACACCGTCTGCGTCACTCCGGGAGATCCCGAGGTGCTGACGCCGGCCCCCACCGACTTGTTGGAGATTGCCTGATGGCCACCACGAACGACCTGAAGAACGGCATGGTGCTCAACATCGACGGACAGTTGTGGTCCGTCGTCGAGTTCCAGCACGTCAAGCCGGGCAAGGGTCCCGCCTTCGTGCGGACCAAGCTCAAGAACGTCGAGTCGGGCAAGGTGGTCGACAAGACCTTCAACGCCGGCACGAAGGTCGAGACGGCGTCGGTCGACAAGCGCGACATGCAGTACCTCTACAACGACGGCACCTCGTACGTGTTCATGGACATCCAGACCTATGACCAGATCGAGATCGCCCCGGAGAGCATGGGCACTGCGGTCGACTACCTGCTGGAGAACCAGAACGCCGTCGTCGCCACCAACGAGGGCCGCGTGCTCTACGTCGAGTTGCCCGCGTCGGTCGAGCTGGTCGTCGAGCACACCGAGCCGGGCCTGCAGGGCGACCGCTCCTCCGGCGGCACCAAGCCCGCACGCCTGGAGACCGGCAAGGAGATCCAGGTGCCGCTGTTCCTGGAGACCGGCGAGAAGATCAAGGTCGACACCCGCGACGGCAGCTATCTCGGCCGCGTCAAGTCCTGATGGGCGCACGCACCAAGTACCGCAAACGCGCCCTCGACATCCTCTTCGAGTCCGAATTGCAGGGCCTGGCCCTCGGCGGCTCCCTGCCCGCGCGGCTGGAGACCAACCACCCGCCGGTCAACGCCTACACGGTGAGCCTGGTCGAGGGCGTGGCCGAGCATGCCGCGCGGATCGACGCACTGATCGCCGAGCACGCCTGCGGCTGGAGCCTGGAGCGCATGCCCGGCGTGGATCGCAACCTGCTGCGGCTCGGGCTGTACGAGATCTTGTACGCCGAGGACGTCCCCGACGCGGTGGCGGTCAGCGAGGCCGTCGAGTTGGCCCGCGAACTGAGCACCGACGACTCGCCGAAGTTCGTCGCCGGGGTGCTCGGGCGGCTCGTGGAGAAGTCCAGGAAGGGAACGCTGCCCCCCGAAGCCGAATAAGAGGTTCCGCACATAGGCGGAATCCGGTCCCTGAGGTGCGAACTTGTGAGCCTCGAAGGGACCACCACCGCAGGCTTCGCCCTTCGAGGCTCCTCGTTCCTCGTCGCACCTCAGGACCCGGCTCACTCGTTCCTCGCTCACACCTCAGCCAGCGGGTCTATCCGCGCACATTCCAAGAGCCGCTGGCCGCCGCCGCGACACGCATCACGGTGTCTCAAGATGAATCTGACGCCTCGGCATGGTTCGATAGAGGAGTTATGCCTGTGAACGCCCCGACTCGTCCCGACCGATTCCGCCGCTCTGTGGGGTTCATGGCGTGAGTGCGGTGGCTACGGCCGAACCGGAGGTGCCTGCGTCGGCGTCGTCCGGGTCCTCACATCTGGCCGGTCTCGACGGACTGCGCGGCGTCGCGGTGGCGCTCGTCGTGATCTACCACGCCTTCCCGGCGCGCCTTCCGGGCGGATTCATCGGCGTCGACGTGTTCTTCGTGCTCAGCGGCTTCCTCATCACCACGTTGCTGCTGCGCGAGAAGACCGGCCCGGACCATCGTGTGCGGCTGGGCCGGTTCTGGGTGCGCCGCGTCCGTCGGCTCGTGCCCGCGCTGATCGTGATGATCGCGCTCACCACCGCCGCGACGGTGTGGGTGGGCCGCGACACCGACGCGAGCCTGCGCAGCCAGGTGGTCGGTGCCCTCACCTGGACGAGCAACTGGATCCAGATCCACCAGGGCTGGTCCTATTCGGACTCCCACCTGCCTCCGCTGTTCAACCACCTGTGGTCGCTGGGCATCGAGGAGCAGTTCTACGTGCTCTGGCCGTTGATGTTCCTGGCGGGGATCGCCCTCGTCGGCCGCCGCCGGTTCGGGCACACGACAGCGACGCTCGCGGTCATCTCGGCAGGGCTGATGGCTGCCCTGTTCCTCTACGGCGATGCGACCCGGGCCTACATGGGCCTGGACTCGCACTCCTTCGGCCTGCTGCTGGGTGCCGCACTGGCGTTGAGCACCGCCCCGCACCTGCTGACCGGAGACGCGACGGACCCGGTACCTTTACCGCGCCGCTCTACGGTCCTCGGCGCGCTGGGCCTGTTGGGCATTCTGGCCTTCGCGGCGCTGGTCGAATGGAGCAGTGACCTGACCTTTCTCGGCGGGCTAGGCCTGGCGAACCTCGCTGCGGTCGCCGTGGTCTACGCCGCCGCCAACCGGAGCGCGGTGGCGACCGCGTTGGGGTGGGCACCGCTGCGCTGGCTCGGCGAACGCTCCTACGGCCTGTACCTGTGGCACTGGCCGCTGATCGTCTTCGGGGTGCGGCTCGCCCCGCCCGAACACGGCGAGGTGGCCTCCGGCGCGGCAGTGCTCCTGGCACTGGTCGCGGCGATGATCTCCTACCGCTACCTCGAAACCCCCATGCGCCGCGACGGCATCGGGGCGACCTTCGTGGGCTGGGGCGTCGTGCTGCGCGACCGGACGGCCCGTGGCTCCAAGCGCGTCCACCTGGTGGCCACCGCTGCGTGTATGACGCTCTTCTTCGCCACCGTCGCGCTCTGGCAGGCCCCGGCCGAGTCCGAGGTCGACGAAATCTTGCGCGCGGGCCAGGAGGTCGTTGTCGGATCGGTAGACGACATCAAGACCGTGCCGGGAGCCATCGAGGAGCAGAAGGAAGCGTCTCGGGCCTGCCGGGAGGTGCCCGGCGATGTTCCGTTGAGCGCCTTCGGCGACTCGGTGACCGTCGCCATCGCCCCTGCCCTGCTGCAGCGCCGCCCGGGCACGACCGCCGTCGCCGCCGTCGGCTGGCAGTACACCGACGTCGCCCGCGCGGTGCGGGAGGCGGCCGCGGCTGGCCAGTTGCACCCGACGGTACTCATCGTCACGGGCACCAACGGACTCATCGATGCCGCCGACCTCGACGCCCTCGTCACTCACGAACTCGCCGGGCATCAGGTGGGCCTCGTCGCGCCCTATGTGCCCGGCCACTCGTGGTCCGATCAGTCGCTGGCGGCCGTTCACCAGGTGGCCGCTGCCCATGACTACGTCCACCTGATCGACTGGAACGCCGTGGCCTCGCAGCGTCCCGAACTGACGGTTTCGGACCGGGTCCACCCGACGGTTCCCGGTCAGCAGGCCTTCGCTGATCTGATCGGTCAGTCGCTCGGCACCTGCTGATAGGGTGAGGCCGTCGACATCCTTTAACGGCCGTCCCGTGAGGCGGAGAAGGAGGTCAGCGAGATGGTCACGCCAGGTGACGTGTCTGATGCTGCCACGGGTTCGGTTGATCCGGCCCGGATCGTGCTCGATGCGTCCGAGATCTCCCGTGCGCTGACCCGGATCACCCACGAGATCCTGGAGCGCAACCGCGGATCGGCCGACCTCGTCCTGCTGGGTATTCCCACCCGCGGCGTGGGCCTGGCCCGGCGCATCGCGGGCAAGATGAGCCAGGTCGAGGGCCGCGTCATCGTCTCCGGCGCGCTCGATGTGACCATGTATCGCGACGACCTGCGGCTCAAGCCCGCCCGCGCGCTGGAACACACCGAGACCCCCGACGACGTGGACGACAAGATCGTCGTGCTCGTTGACGACGTGCTGATGAGCGGGCGCACCATCCGGGCGGCGCTCGATGCGCTCGGCGACCTCGGACGGCCCCGTGCGGTGCAGTTGGCCGTGCTGATCGACCGCGGCCACCGGGAACTGCCGATCCGGGCGGATTTCGTGGGCAAGAATCTGCCGACCGCGCTGACCGAGAAGGTGCGGGTGCGCCTGGCCGACACCGACGGCGGCGAGGATTTCGTGGCCATCGTGGGAGGCGAGGCGTGAAGAAACACCTGCTGAGCGCCGGCGACCTGACCCGCGAGGAGGCCATCCTCGTCCTCGACACTGCCGCCGAACTCCTGGGCGTGGCCCGTCGGCCGATCAAGAAACTGCCGACGCTACGCGGCCGCACGGTCGTCAACCTCTTCTTCGAGGACTCCACCCGCACGCGCATCTCCTTCGAGGCCGCCGCCAAACGGCTGAGCGCCGACGTCATCAACTTCTCCGCGAAGGGTTCGAGCGTCAGCAAGGGCGAGAGCCTCAAGGACACCGCGCTGACGTTGCAGGCGATGGGAGCCGATGCGGTCGTCATCCGCCACCACGCCTCCGGTGCCCCGCACCGCCTCGCCGCAGCCGACTGGACCAACGGTGCCGTCGTCAACGCCGGCGACGGCACTCACGAGCACCCGACGCAGGCGCTGCTCGACGCCTTCACCATGCGCCAGCACCTGACCGCCCTTCGAGGCTCGCAAGCTCGCACCTCAGGGACCGATGGCGGAGATTTGGCCGGCAAGCGCGTCACCATCGTCGGCGACGTGCTGCACAGCCGGGTCGCCCGGTCCAACGCACTGCTACTGCACACCCTCGGTGCCCACGTCACGCTCGTCGCCCCGCCCACACTGCTGCCGGTCGGCGTCGAGTCCTGGCCCGTCGAGACCTCCTACGACCTCGACAGCGCGCTCGAAGGAGCCGACGCGGTGATGATGCTGCGGGTCCAGCGCGAGCGTATGAACGCCTCGTTCTTCCCCAGCGCCCGCGAGTACAGTCGCCGCTACGGCCTGGACACGGCCCGCATGAACCGGCTGCCCGATCACGCCATCGTCATGCATCCCGGTCCGATGAACCGCGGCATGGAGATCACCGCCGATGTGGCCGACGCCGACCGGTCGGTCATCGTGGAACAGGTGACCAACGGGGTCGCGGTCCGTATGGCGGTGCTGTATCTGCTGGTCGGCGGGTCCGAGAGTGAGGGGAACGCATGAGTCCGTCCTATGTCATCCGGGGTGCCCGCATCCTGGGCGGTGAACCCGCCGACATCGTCATCGCCGACGGCCTGATCGCCGAGATCGGTGCCGGGCTGGACGCCGGGAAGGCCGTCGAGGTCGACGCTGCCGGGCTGATCGCGCTGCCCGGCCTGGTCGACCTGCACACCCATCTGCGCGAGCCGGGCCGCGAGGACGCCGAGACCGTCCTGACCGGCAGCCAGGCGGCGGCCCTAGGGGGCTTCACCTGCGTTCACGCGATGGCCAACACCGATCCGGTCGCCGACACTGCCGGCGTCGTCGAGCAGGTCTGGCGGCTGGGCCGTGAGGCCGGCTACTGCGACGTGCAGCCCATCGGCGCGGTCACCGTCGGCCTCGGCGGTACCCAGCTAGCCGAACTCGGCGCGATGGCCGACTCCGCCGCGACCGTGCGGGTCTTCTCCGACGACGGCAAATGCGTCTGGGACCCGGTGCTCATGCGGCGGGCGCTGGAGTACGTCAAGGCCTTCGGCGGCGTCGTCGCCCAGCACGCGCAGGAGCCGCGACTGACCGAGGGTGCCCAGATGAACGAGGGCGTGCTCTCGGGCGAACTCGGCCTGCCCGGCTGGCCCGCCGTCGCCGAGGAGTCGATCATCGCCCGTGACGTGCTGCTGGCTGCCCACGTCGGCTCGCGGCTGCACGTGTGCCACCTGTCGACCCGTGGCTCGGTCGAGATCGTCCGCTGGGCCAAATCCAAGGGCTGGGACGTCACCGCCGAGGTCACCCCGCACCACCTGCTGCTGACCGACGACCTGGCGCGCACCTACGACCCGATCTACAAGGTCAACCCGCCGCTGCGCACCGCCGACGATGTGGCGGCGGTCCGCGAGGGGCTGGCCGACGGCACCATCGACATCGTGGCCACCGATCACGCCCCGCACCCCATGGAGGACAAGGAGTGCGAATGGTCGGCCGCTGCCTTCGGCATGATCGGCCTGGAGACCGCCCTGTCGGTCGTGCAGCACACGATGGTCGACACCGGGATGCTCACCTGGGAGCAGGTCGCCGAGCGCATGTCGGCGGCACCGGCCCGCATCAGCGGCACCGGCGGCGGTCACGGCCGCCCGCTGGCGGCCGGTGAGCCGGCCCACCTGGTGCTCTACGACCCGGCGGCCACCCGAACTATCACGCCGGCCGACACCGCATCGCTGTCGCGCAACACCCCGTACGCGGGCCGGGAGCTCCCCGGCCGCGTCGTCGCCACCTTCTTGCGTGGCGTTCCCACCGTCCTAGGCGGCCAACTGCAGGAGGTCAGTGCATGACGATGTCGAACATCACCGAGGCGATCCTCGTTCTGGAGGACGGCCGGACCTTCCGTGGCGAGGCCTACGGCACCATCGGCGAGACCATCGGCGAGATCGTCTTCAACACCGGCATGACCGGCTATCAGGAAACGCTGACCGATCCGTCCTACCAGCGCCAGATCGTCGTGCAGACCGCGCCGCACATCGGCAACACCGGGGTCAACGCCACCGACAACGAGTCGAGTCGCGCTTGGGTCGCCGGCTATGTCGTGCGCGACCCCGCCCGCATCCCGTCGAACTGGCGCGCCGAGGAGAGCCTGGACGACTTCCTCGTGGCACAGAAGATCGTCGGTATCAGCGGCATTGACACGCGCGCGCTGACCCGCCACCTGCGTGAGCGGGGGGCCATGCGGGCGGGCATCAGTTCGATCACCACCCATCCGGACGTCCTGCTCGCACGGGTGCGCCAGGCACCGCCGATGGCCGGATCGGATCTGTCGGCCGAGGTCACGACCTCCTCGCCGTACGTGGTGCCGGCCGAGGGCGAGAAGTTGTTCACGGTCGCCGCGCTCGACCTCGGCATCAAGGGCATGACGCCACGGCTCATGGCCCGGCGCGGCATCGAAGTCCACGTCCTGCCGTCGAGCGCGACCTTCGAGGACATCGCGGCAGTGGCTCCCGGTGGTCCCGACGGCGTCTTCTTCTCCAACGGCCCCGGCGACCCGGCGGCCGCCGACGGACCGGTCGAGGTGCTGCGCGAGGTCTTACAGGCGGGCATCCCGTACTTCGGTATCTGCTTCGGCAACCAGCTGTTCGGCCGCGCCCTGGGCTTGGGCACCTACAAGCTCTCCTACGGCCACCGAGGCATCAACCAGCCGGTCAAGGACCTCACGACCGGCCGGGTCGAGGTGACCAGCCACAACCACGGCTTCGCGGTCGACGCGCCGCTGGATGGCTCCTTCGAGACGCCGTACGGACCCGGCCGGGTGACTCATGTGGGCCTCAACGACCAGGTGGTCGAGGGCATCGCCCTGATCGACGCCCCCGCCTTCAGCGTGCAGTACCACCCCGAGGCGGCCGCTGGCCCGCACGATGCCGGCTACCTGTTCGACCGGTTCACCGAGCTGATGAGCCGTCCGCGCCGCGCGGCTCCCGAGGCCCGCGAGTCCGAACCGGAACCGGAACCGGCGCCCGAGCCGAAGCCGGCTGCGGTCACGCCGGTCGAGGAGCCGGCCGAAGCCGTGCATACCCCGGCGGAGCCGGTCGTACCGGCTGCGGCCGCTGAGGAGCCTGCGGAGGCCGCCGAGACTCCCGTCGAGGAGTCTGCCGACGAGACCCCTGCGTTCTCCCCGCCGACCGAGACCGAGCCGCCCTCGGCTCCGCCCGAGGAGGCCGATGCGATCCCCCCTACCCAGGAGGTCGAGTGGGCCAGCGAGCCGCCGCCCTTCGACCTTCCGGACTTCGACGAGCAGGAGAACTGATGCCCAAGCGTGACGACATCTCCTCGGTCCTCGTGATCGGGTCGGGACCCATCGTGATCGGCCAGGCCTGCGAGTTCGACTACTCCGGCACCCAGGCGTGCCGCGTGCTGCGCGAGGAGGGCCTGCGGGTCATCCTCGTCAACTCCAATCCGGCCACGATCATGACCGACCCGGAGTTCGCCGACGCCACCTATGTCGAGCCGATCACCCCGGAGTTCGTCGAGAAGGTCATCGCTGCGGAGCGGCCCGACGCGGTGCTGGCGACTCTCGGTGGCCAGACTGCGCTCAACTGCGCGATGCAGCTGGACGCTGCGGGCGTTCTGGACACGTACGGCTGCGAGCTGATCGGTGCCTCCATCGAGGCTATCGAGAAGGGCGAGAACCGCGAGATCTTCAAGCGGATCGTCGAGGGACTGCCGGCCGAGTGGGAAGCCGAGGTCGCCCGTTCGGCCGTCTGTCACTCGATGGACGAATGCCTCGCCGCCGTCGAAGACCTCGGCTATCCGGTGGTCGTGCGCCCGTCGTTCACCATGGGCGGCAGCGGCTCGGGCCTGGCCTACGACGAAGAGGACCTGCACCGGATCGCCGGGTCCGGTCTGGCGCTCAGCCCCACGACCGAGGTGCTCCTGGAGGAGTCGATCCTCGGCTGGAAGGAATACGAACTCGAGGTCATGCGCGACAGCGCCGACAACGTCGTCATCGTCTGCTCCATCGAGAACTTCGACCCGATGGGCGTGCACACCGGCGACTCCATCACCGTTGCCCCGGCGATGACCCTGACCGACGTCGAATACCAGCGGCTGCGCAACATCGCCATCGGCGTCATCCGCGAGGTCGGCGTCGATACCGGCGGCTGCAACATCCAGTTCGCGGTCAATCCCGAGGACGGCCGCATCGTGGTCATCGAAATGAACCCGCGCGTCTCGCGCTCCAGTGCGCTGGCGTCGAAGGCCACCGGCTTCCCGATTGCCAAGATCGCCGCCAAGGTCGCCATCGGCTACACGCTCGACGAGATCGCCAACGACATCACTGCCGAGACTCCGGCGAGCTTCGAGCCGACCCTCGACTACGTCGTGGTCAAGGTGCCGCGGTTCGCCTTCGAGAAGTTCCCGGCGGCCGATTCCACGCTGACGACGCACATGAAGTCCGTCGGCGAGGCGATGGCCATCGGCCGCAACTTCACCGAGGCGCTCGGCAAGGCGCTGCGCTCGCTGGAACGCTCCGGCTCGCAGTTCACCTGGCCGGTCAACCCCGGCGACAAAAATGCGCTGCTCGACGAGATCGCCCGGCCGCACGACGGACGCCTGCAGAAGGTCATGCACGCCATCGCCGCCGGTGCCCGGCCCGGCGAGATCTACCGTGCCACGGCCATCGACCCGTGGTTCGTCGACCAGCTGTACCTGCTCAACGAGCTGGCCGAGGAGATCCACCAGGCCGTCGAGCTGCGGCCCGAGCTGCTGCGCAAGGCGAAGCGGCACGGCTTCTCCGACGCCCAGATCGCCGAGTTGCGCGGCACTACCGAGGAGGTCATGCGCGGGGTGCGTCACTCGCTCGGCATCCGTCCGGTCTACAAGACCGTCGACACCTGCGCGGCCGAGTTCGCGGCGAAGACGCCCTACCACTACTCGTCCTACGACGAGGAGACCGAGGTCGCCCCGCGCGAGAAGCCTGCGGTCATCATCCTCGGCAGCGGACCGAATCGCATCGGCCAGGGCATCGAGTTCGACTACTCGTGCGTCCACGCGGCGCTCGCACTGTCGGAGGCCGGCTACGAGACGATCATGGTCAACTGCAATCCCGAGACCGTCTCGACCGACTACGACACCTCCGACCGGCTGTACTTCGAGCCGCTGACGCTCGAAGACGTGCTGGAGATCTATCACGCCGAGCGGGCGGCCGGACCAGTTGCAGGCGTCATCGTCCAGTTGGGCGGCCAGACGCCGCTGGGTCTTGCCAAGGGCCTGGAGGCGGCGGGGCTGCCCATCGTCGGCACCAGCCCGTCGGCCATCGACTTGGCCGAAGACCGCGGGCTGTTCGGGCAGGTACTCGCCGACGCCGGTCTCCCGGCCCCCAAGCACGGCACGGCCACGACCTTCGAGGGTGCCAAGGCCATCGCCGACGAGATCGGTTATCCGGTCCTGGTGCGGCCGTCGTACGTGCTCGGCGGGCGCGGCATGGAGATCGTCTACGACGAGCCGACGCTGGCCGACTACATCGGCCGCGCCACGGAGATCTCCGGCGAGCACCCGGTGCTCGTCGACCGTTTCCTCGACGATGCCATCGAGATCGACGTCGACGCGCTCTACGACGGCACCGAGCTGTTCCTCGGCGGGGTGATGGAGCACATCGAGGAGGCGGGCGTCCACTCGGGCGACTCGGCCTGCACACTGCCGCCGATCACCCTCGGCGCGATGGAGATCGACCGCATCCGCGCCTCCACCGAGGCCATCGCCGAGGGCGTGGGGGTGCGCGGACTCATCAACATCCAGTTCGCGCTCGCCTCCGACACCCTCTACGTGCTGGAGGCCAACCCCCGTGCCTCGCGCACCGTGCCGTTCGTCTCGAAGGCCACGAACACGCCGCTGGCGAAGGCGGCCTCGCGCATCATGCTCGGCGAGAGCATCGCCGAGCTGCGGGCGGCGGGCGTGCTGCCGGCCGAGGGCGACGGCGGCGTGCTGTCGGACACCTCGCCCATCGCGGTCAAGGAAGCGGTCATGCCCTTCAACCGCTTCCGCACCTACGAGGGCACCTACGTCGACACGGTCCTCGGCCCGGAGATGCGCTCGACCGGGGAGGTCATGGGCTTCGACACCGGCTTCGGCACGGCCTTCGCCAAGAGCCAAGCAGGTGCGCAGAACGGGCTGCCGCTGAGCGGGAAGGTGTTCGTCTCGGTCGCCAACCGCGACAAGCGCAACATCATCTTCCCGGTCAAGAGGCTGGCCGATCTCGGTTTCGAGATCCTCGCGACGAGCGGCACCGCCCAGGTGTTGCGGCGGCACGGCGTGGCGGCCTCGGAGGTGCGCAAACTCGCCGAGGAGCCGCTGCCGGGGGAGACCCGCTCGACCATCGTGGAGAAGATCCGCGAACACGACGTGCAACTCATCATCAACACACCGCACGGGGTTTCGTCGGGTGCCAATGCGCGCGTGGACGGCAACGAGATCCGTACGGCGGCCATTGCCGAGGGCATCCCGTGCATCACCACCGTCCAGGGCCTCGCCGCCGCCGTTCAGGGCATCGAGGCGCTCACTGCGGGCGGCCTCGAAGTGCGATCCCTCCAGGACTGGGCGGCCCGATGAGCTTCGGGTCGCGCATGCGGGCCGCTGCGGACGCCTACGGCCCGCTGTGCGTGGGTATCGACCCGCACGCCTCGCTGCTGGAGGCATGGGGGGTGGGCGACAGCCTCGACGGGCTGGAACGGTTCGCCGACGCCTGTGTGCAAGCCTTCGCCGGACGGGTCGGCTTCGTCAAGCCGCAGTCGGCCTTCTTCGAGCGCTTCGGTGCCCGCGGGGTGGCGGTGCTCGAACGGACCATCGCCGGCTTGCGGCACACCGGCAGCCTCGTGATCCTGGACGTGAAGCGGGGCGACATCGGCTCCACGGCTGCTGCGTACGCGCAGGCCTACCTCGACGACGATGCGCCGATGGCCGTGGACGCGGTCACCGTCAGCCCGTACCTCGGGCTGCGGTCGGTCGACCCGTTCTTCGAGGTCGCCGAGAAGAACGATGCCGGGGTCTTCGTGCTCGCGCTGACGTCCAACCCCGACGCGCCCACGGTGCAACACGCCTCGACCGGCGAACAGACCGTGGCCGGCGCGGTGCTCGCCGACCTCGCGCGGCGCAATACCGGGGCCGCGCCGCTCGGTTCTGCGGGAGCGGTCGTCGGGGCCACCATCGGGCAGACGAGCGAAGATCTGGCGATCAACGGCCCGCTGCTCGTGCCCGGCTTCGGCGCGCAAGGCGGCACGACCGACGACCTGCGACGCTTGTTCGGCGACGTCTGGCCCCAGGTCATCGCCTCTTCCTCACGCGGCATCCTGGCAGCCGGCCCTGATCCGGCGGCCCTGCGCGCGTCGGCCGAGCGAGTCAACGCCGAACTCGTATATTCGTGACGTGATCGGTCGTCTCGCGCCCGGGGGAGCGGCGCTCCTCGTGACCACGGCACTCCTGGCCGGCTGCGGCGGCTCGGGCCAGGGCTACTGCGACGTCGTCGAACGACACCGCGCCGCGCTCGACGACGTGACCGTCACGACCGACTCGCTGACAGCTGCTGCCTCGGCACTGCATGCCATCGAGAAGGTCGCCCCGGCCGACATCGGTGAGGCGTACACCGCTGTCGCCGACTCGATTGATGCCCTCCTGGCCGCCGAGTCCGTCGCCGGCGTCCCGGTCGAGGAGTTGACCCACGATCAGGTCGTTGACCTGTCAGAAGCCGATACCGAGGCGCTGGAGGCGGCCTATCAGGCGTTCGCCGGTACCGCCGATCAGCGCCGGCTCATCGCCGAGGACATCGAGGGCGCATGCGACGTCACCCTCAAGACGCCCGCTGAGCAAGGCAGTCAGTAGGATCACTCCACCGCACGTGAAGGAGAAATTGTGGCGCTTCCGAAGCTCACAGCCGAGCAGCGACAGGCTGCCCTGGAAAAGGCTGCTGCGGCACGTCAGCTGCGTGCCGAGATCAAGCACCGGCTCAAGACGTCTGGAGCCTCACTGGCCGACGTCATCGCCGAGTCGCGGGCCAACGAGGTAGTCGCCAAGTTGCGCGTCGTCGACCTACTGCAGTCGATGCCGGGTGTCGGCAAGGTCAAAGCCGCCGAGATCATGGAGCGGCTCCATATCGCCCACAGCCGCAGGCTGCGCGGTTTGGGTGCCAACCAGATCCAGGCGTTGCTGCGCGAGTTCGGATACCGTGACTGACCCAGGCGATCCGCTTGCGGGGACGTCGCGCCTGGTCGTCCTCGCCGGCCCCACCGCCGTTGGTAAAGGCACGGTCACCGCGTGCCTCAAGCGCCATCACCCCGACATCTGGGTGTCGGTATCGGCCACCACTCGCGCGCCGCGGCCGGGTGAGGTCGACGGAGAGCACTACCACTTCGTCAGCGACGCCGAGTTCGACCGCTTGGTCGAGACCGGGGGACTGCTGGAGTGGGCCGTGGTCCACGGCGCGGCCCGCTACGGCACGCCGCGCGCGGCCGTGGAGACGCAGTTGCGCACCGGACGGCCCGCGCTGCTGGAGATCGACCTGCAGGGTGCCCGTCAGGTGCGCGCGGCCATGCCGGAGGCCTTCTTGTGCTTCCTGGCCCCGCCCTCGTTCGAGGAACTGCAGCGACGCCTCATCGGCCGGGGCACCGAGACCGAGGCCGAACGTGAGCGACGGCTCGCGACGGCGCGCGAGGAACTGGCCGCCGAGCCGGAGTTCGACGCCACCATCGTCAACACCGATGTCGAGGCCGCGTGCCGGGAGTTGGTAGAGTTGATCCGTTCGGCTCCTCCGGTGAGCTGACCGGTCAGCCCTCAGCCTTTCTCCGACCCCCTTGTGGAGGTTCTGTGTCCACCACGCGCTCCGTCGCCCACGGCATCACCAACCCGCCCATCGACGACCTGCTCGAGAAGACCGACTCGAAGTACAAGCTGGTCCTCTACAGCGCCAAGCGCGCCCGGCAGATCAACGCCTACTACGCGCAGTTGGGCGAGGGCCTGCTGGAGTACGTCGGCCCACTCGTGGAGACCCACGTGCAGGAGAAGCCCCTGTCCATCGCCATGCGCGAGATCAACGCGGACCTGCTGACCGTCGAGGACGTCGATCCGACCGCGCCGGTGGTCGACCAGGCCCCGGCCGCCGCCGACGAGCAGGCCTGAACCGGTCCCGGCTCGCCATGGGTGAGATCGTCCTCGGCGTCAGCGGGGGAGTCGCGGCTTACAAGGCTGCTCAGTTGGTGCGGCTCTTCACCGAGGCAGGCCACGGCGTGACCGTGGTGCCGACCGACGCCGCGCTGGAGTTCGTCGGCCGTGCCACCTGGGAGGCGCTGTCGGGCCGCCCGGTGCAGACCGGCGTATTCGAGACGATCCACGAGGTTCCTCATGTGCGCTTAGGGCAGAACGCCGACCTCGTCGTCGTGGCCCCGGCAACGGCCAACACGCTGGCGAAGGCCGCAGCGGGCCTGGCAGACGACCTGCTGACCAACGCGCTGCTGACGGCCCGCTGCCCGGTGCTCATGGCTCCGGCAATGCACACCGAGATGTGGGAGCACGCCGCCACGCAGGCCAATGTCGCCACCTTGCGTGGGCGCGGTGTCACCGTTCTCGACCCGGCTGTCGGCCGGCTGACCGGTGCCGATTCAGGTCCGGGGCGGCTGCCCGAACCCGAGCAGATTCATGCCGCCGCATTGGCGCTCCTGGCCGGTCACGCTCACGACCTCGCCGGTCGCCGGGTGGTCGTCACCGCCGGCGGCACGCGGGAGTTCCTCGATCCGGTGCGCTTCCTGGGCAATCGGTCTTCGGGACTGCAGGGCGTGGCGCTCGCCGAGGCCGCCCTCGCACGCGGCGCTTCGGTGACGCTGATTGGTGCCAACCTCTCGGTGCCCGCCGTGCCCGCCGGCGTCGAGGTGGTTGAGGTGGTCACTACCGAGGAACTGCGGCAGGCCAGCCTCGCTCATGCCGCCGAGGCCGACGCGGTGGTGATGGCCGCAGCTCCTGCGGACTTCCGGCCTGTTCGATGCGCTGACGTCAAGATCAAGAAGCGCGCCGACGGGCATGCGCCGGTCATTGAACTCGTCGAGAATCCCGACGTCCTCGTCGAACTGGTAGCGGCGCGCGCCGAGGGCCGGGCACCGGTCATCGTGGGTTTCGCGGCCGAGACGGGCGACGAGCGGGGCAGCGTCCTCGACCACGCCCGCGCTAAGTTCGCGCGCAAGGGCTGCGACTTACTGGTCGTCAACGATGTCAGCGAAGGCAAGGTGTTCGGACGTGCCGAGAACGAGGCGGTCATCTTGTCGACCGACGGCGCATTGCACGACGTGCCGCTCGGCAGCAAGGGTGCGCTGGCGCACGAAATCTGGTCCCAGGTCGTCCGACTGCTGGGACGAGAGGCCATCTGACGAGACGGGCGTTCTAGACTCTCCTCGGTTGCTGCGCCGGCGGCGGTGCCGCCATCGACCGTCTTGAGGAGCATCAGTGGGCCGACTTTTCACCTCGGAGTCCGTGACCGAGGGACATCCGGACAAGATCGCCGACCAGATCAGCGACAGTATTCTCGACGCATTGCTTGCGCAGGATCCCGCGAGTCGGGTGGCTGCCGAGACCTTCGTGACGACCGGCCTGGTCTTGGTCGGCGGCGAGGTCACCACCGAGGCGTACGCCGACATCGCGCGCATCGTCCGAGATCGGGTCATCGAGATCGGTTACGACAACTCGGTCAAGGGGTTCGACGGCGAGACCTGCGCTGTGCAGGTGACGCTCGACGCGCAGTCGCCCGACATTGCGCAGGGCGTCGACACCGCCGAGGAGGCCCGCGTCGGCGGGGCTACTGACCCGCTGGACCTCCAGGGTGCCGGTGACCAGGGCCTCATGTTCGGCTTCGCGTGCGACGAGACGCCCGAACTGATGCCGCTGCCGATCACCATCGCGCACCGTTTGGCCGAGCAGCTGACCGAGGTCCGCAAGAACGGCACGCTGCCGTACCTGCGCCCGGACGGCAAGACCCAGGTCACCATCGAGTACGACGATGACGACAAGCCCGTGCGCGTCGAGGCCGTCGTGGTCTCCACCCAGCACGAGGACGGCGTCGATCTGGAGCACCAGTTGCCGGGCGACATCAAGAAGCACGTCATCGACGCGGTGCTCGGCCAGTACGACATCGACTCCTCGGACTACCGCGTCCACATCAATCCGACCGGCCGCTTCGTCATCGGCGGTCCGATGGGTGACGTGGGCCTGACGGGTCGCAAGATCATCGTCGACACCTACGGCGGCTACGCCCGCCACGGCGGCGGCGCGTTCTCGGGCAAGGACCCGAGCAAGGTCGACCGGTCGGCCGCCTACGCGATGCGCTGGGTCGCCAAGAACATCGTCGCCGCCGGCCTGGCCACCAAGGCCGAGGTGCAGGTCGCGTACGCCATCGGCGTCTCGCGCCCGGTCGGCTTCTACGTCGACACCTACGGCACCGAGACGGTGCCGGTCGAGGTGATCCGTAAGGCCGTACTGGAGGTCTTCGACCTGCGTCCCGGCGCCATCGTCCGCGACCTCGACCTGCTGCGCCCGATCTACGCTCAGACCGCCGCCTACGGCCACTTCGGCCGCACGGGCCTCCCCTGGGAGAACACCGACCGCGCCGAGGCGCTCAAGGCCGCCGCCGGCCTCTGAGGCTCCCCAGCGACAGCGACACGTGGCCCCCACCCTCATCTGAGGGTGGGGGCCACGTGTCGCTGGGTCCTCAGACGGACTGACGGCCTCGTCGCCAGAAGAGGAGACCAGTTGCGGCAGTCATCACCGCCGTGAAGAGTGCGATGAGGGACGCCGCTGAACCCGTGCCGGGGAGGTCGCTGGCCGAGCTGGCTGAACTGGTCGAACCGGCCGAGTCGTCCGAGTCGGTGCCGTCCGTGGCCGACGCGGTGTCGTCGGGACCCAAGACGAACACGAACGGCTCCGCCAGGCTGGCCTCGTAGGTCCAGTCGTCGATCACCCGTGCGTCACCCCAACCGCCGTTGGTGCCGTTGTTGAAGTTCAATTGACTGATGCTGTAGCCGTCGCAGGCCCAGCCGTGCACACCGCCGGAACTGTCGACGCCGCCTTCGGGGCTGGTCAGCGGATCGGTGGTGCAGAGGCGCTCTCCGGCCGCGAGGCTGCTGTCATCCCAGTTCAGGGCGACCTGGCCGGGGTTCGATCCGTTGAGTCGCGTGATCGCCAGCGAGCCGCTGCGCTCGGCGTCGACGCGGATGAAGTGGATCTCGCCGACCTTGTCCACATTCAGCGAGACCTTCACGCGGGTGGTGACCGGCACCGGCTCGCCGTCGGCGTCCTCGCCGTCCCAGGTGACGCTGAAGGAGCCGTCCGACCCCACGGCCACCGGCAAGGTGCGGTCGACGGTTCCGTCGTCCTCGATGTCGAGGTGCAGCTCGGCATTGCCGGTGAAGTTGCTGACGAGGCCGTTGAAGTCGCCGATGTAGAAATCCTCGGTCGCTCCGTCGTAGACCAGCGAGTCGACTACGGGGGTCGTCACGGCCGGATTCACGAAGACCGTGGAGCCGTCGCCGAGCTGAGCGCTGGCTGGCATATCGGTTGCCGGGGACTCGAAGAAAATGTGGTAGAGCGGACCACAGTTCCCCGCGCTGAGGTCGAAGGAGGCATCTCCGTCGGCCTCAGCGTCGGCTCCACCGTCGACGGAGCCATCGTCGTTGATGTACATGGTCGACACGCTGCGGTAGGCCGACTCGCAGGTGTCGCCCTGCACCACGCCGAAAGCGTCGGCGGCGAACTCGCTGGAGTAGCCGTTGTAGTTGCCGTAGTCGGCCTGGTAGCGGTAGCCGTTCTCACCGAGGTACCACAGGGAGAAGTCGACACCCGCCGGGACGCCTGCCAGTACTCCCGCAGCACGGCCGTACTGGGTCATCTGGTAGTCCTCGGACCAGACACGGCCGGGCTGATCGGCACCATCGCTCTGCGCGCTGATGGTCCAGGTCAGGGGGGTGTTCACGACGGCCTGCTCCGTGCCGCGAACAAGGTCGACCTTCCAGACGCCGGCGGTGGCCGACGGCAGATCGTCCCAGTCGCACACCTCTTGGTCGGCGACAGGGGTCGGATCAGCGTTGGAGACCGAGACCGCCGTGCCGTCGTCGAGGGTACAGGTCACGCTCGTATTGTCGGGCGCGGTCACCGTGACCTGAACGCTGTTGACGAGGTTGGCGCGTGCCTGCGGACCCTCGTAGTTCAGGTTGGCGATTTTGATGTTGACCGGGGTGAAGTTGACATCGAGCGTCTCGCCGGCGGCGGTGTAGGCGAAGAAGCTCTGAGTGCCATCGATCCACGTCAGAGCGGCGGTCGCCGCCTGCTCGGTGGTCGGAGCGGTCTCGGCGTTCGCCGGGGAGGTTCCGAGGAGGGGCAGAGAGCCGACTCCGGTGATGAGGAGCGCGGAGGTGGCGACGCGGGCGAACCGACGTCGGCTTTCACGGGGCTGTCGACGGGGTGAGGTCACGATGTTTTCCTTCGTGTCGGCAGGTACCGGTGTGACCGATACCACATGGCGGGAGGCGCCGTGCTGTCGGGGTATCCCATAGGGCATTGCGGTGACACTCAACCACCGTTTCAATCCGCGTTTTGCCTGTTCAGGCCCGGTAGGCGAAATCTCATCCACTGATCTCACCCACGTGATCGCTCGGTGTCCGTGGAGGTGAGGCCCGTGCGGGTTGCAGACTGGAGGCGGTCGCCGGTCAGGGAGGTCGGACCGACGCCCAGGAGGCAGTGTCGCTAACCGGTGAGCGACGTCGTGATGGTCATGCCGAGGCGAATCAGCGGGGTTGATGAGCGTGTACGAATGTCCGGGCACCGGGAACTGGAACCATCTGTTCGGCAACTCGCTGCCGCCGGAGGTGCACCGTCACCTCCTCGTGCACCAGGCCCTCTACTCCGGCGCGCGCTGGGTCGGCATCAGCGGATCTCCTGGGATGGGACGGACGACGCTGCTGAGACAGATCGTTGAGGAACTCGACGAGACAGGCGTTCCGTACGTCGCGGTGTGGACGCCGAGCCAGGCCACGGACTTCGCACGACTGCTCGGCCTCCACACGGCGAACGGCACCGTTCAGGCGCGACAGTGGTTGAGCGAGCGGGCCGTCGAGTCCGGCGCGGGTGCTTTCACCGTGGTCATCGACGATCTAGACCTTGCTGACGTTCATGCGTTCTGCGCGATGATGGCAGCGGTCCTCGACACGCTGCGCGGCGTGCGGTTCATCGTGACGACGTTCAGTCCCCTGGAGCTTCCCTCGGTGGGCGTCGCTCCGACGCAGGACGTCCTCCAGTTGTTCAACGGCACTCTGCGCTTCACGGCCGAGGAGACTCGTGCGGCGGCGCGGGGCGACGCCCACCGTGACGCGACCTCGCTCGACGAAAACCAGATCGATCAGATCCACGAAGACACCGGCGGCGCACCGCTCGGCGTGGCGCTCGCGATCAGCCGCTCGCGGGACGGGGCGTGGACCGAGGCGGCGCGACAGGCGGCGCAAGCCGTCCACGACCACATCGTCGTGACGTATCCCGTGGCAGTGCTGCGGTCGGGACTGCCGCTGGTGTTCCGAACCCTTTCTCTGATGCCGCGCTTCACCGACGGCCACATCTCGGTGCTCTTCCCGGATTTGCCCTGGAACACGGTCGTCTCCCTCATGTCCTCTGTCCACCTTCGTCGCCCGTATGCCTCGCGCATGGGAGAGCACGTGTGGAAGCCCGGCTACTGGCGGGCCGCGTGCGAGTGGTCGCAGGTGGTGTCGGGGACCCGCGCCGGCCTCGCGCGCCGACTCGGTGAAATGGGCGATCACGGCGGGGAGTTCGGCCAGCACATTCTGGCGCGCGACTTCGCACGAGCCGACCGCTTGTTGGGAGAACGCTTCCTGAGCGTATTCGAGACCATGCCGCCGGAGATCGCTCGTGAGATCGGCGAACTTCCGACGGCTGCCTTCCGTCCGAGGGAAGAGAACGGGTATCTGTGGTTGGGGACGGTGCGCGTCCTGCTCAACGAGAATGTCCCCCTCTGGGCGCTCGCCGAGATCGAGGGACATCTGCGGGTGAGGTCGCAGAAGCGGCCCGCCGACGCTGCGATGGCCCGTGCCGTGCTATCGGCAGTGTTGACGCGGCAAGGCAGGCTCAAGGAGGCCCGAGTACTCGCGCAGAGCGTGTTCGACGACCAAGCACGGGTCGGTGGAGACCCGCAGCTGATCGCCGGTCTCACCCTGCTGGCGTGCGGCAGTCTCCCCTGGGGTGGCCAGCCGCTCTCCTCGGTGTACTCCGACCCGTTCCTGAGCCGTCGCAGGAGTCAGGCCCAGGAGGTGATCGACCGTATCCGGCATCCGGGGAGTCTGATCGAGATGCCGATAGCCGACCCGTTGGCCGGCTATCGCTGGCTGGTCTATCCTCCGGCGGATGCGGTCGCGGACCTGAAGGCTCTCGCTGAGTTGGACGGCCAGTTCTTCGAACTCGAGCCAGATCCTGAACCCAGACGCGGCACGGTCGGGGGGGGGCGATCTGGGCGGGTCGGTGCCGACGGTGGTGCGGGCCGCGATGGGTGCCTTCGAAATGTTGTCGCGAGGCAATCTTGCCGGAGCGGTCGAAATCGCGAGACGGGGTGACATTTGCGAACCTTCGGCATCGGTGCTCGATGCAGTCATCTGCCTGGTGACCGGGCGTTACGAGGAGTCGGTCACGGTGATCGACCGGCTGGACGATGGGTGGGGCGAGCGAGTCGCGGCGGCGGCGATCATCCTGCGGGCGTGCGTCCTGAGCCGACGCGGTCAGACGGCGGCCAGTGCCTCCACGTTGCGCCAGGCGGAGGCCTACTCCGACCATGCACTCGGCAACATGCTGGGACTCGTACCCGCCGAGGACATCGCCGCTCTCGCGGCGCTGGACGAACGTTTCGCGCGTCTCGGTGCCACCGTTCAGCGTGTGGGCATGGCGTCATCGGGGCAGCTGATCTCCGGCCCGATGCCGCAGGTGCGGCTGACTGAGAAAGAGCGCCTGGTGCTCGACGGCCTGAGGCAGGGTAAGAACACACGGGCCATCGCGGACGAGATGTACCTCAGCGTGAATACGGTGCGCACCCACGTGCGCGCGATCACGAGGAAATTGGAGGTCACCGGCCAGGCCGACGCCGTGCGACGCGCCGAGGAGTTGGGTCTCTTCGACCACCCCCGCCGCTCAGGCCGTTGACTCACGGGTAATCCCGTGTGAGGAAGCGAGAAACATGGCTTGCCGTGGGGATGGATGTTCCGGCGTCGGGGTGCGGCTTGACGTCTGTCCCGCAGCCTGTCGTTGATGATGGAAGCAAGGTCGGACCTTCCTGATAGAAAGCGCGGGTGGACGTCGAGGTGGAGTTTCCGGTGGCGCGGGTCGTGGTCGATACGCCGTTGTCTCACCTCGACCGCCTCTTCGACTACGCCGTCCCTGCCGACCTGGACGACCAGGTCGTGCCCGGTTCCCGGGTGAAGGTGCGCTTCGCCGGGAGGCTCGTCGCGGGATTCTGCGTCGCGCGCGTCGCGGCGTCGGACCACGAGGGCCAGCTCGCGCCCGTCGCGAAGGCGGTGTCGGCCGAGCCGGTGCTGAGTCCGCAGGTGTTCGCGCTGGCGCGGGCCGTTGCCGACCGCTACGCCGGGACGCTGAGCGACATCTTGCGGCTGGCTGTCCCGCCGCGACAAGCGCGGGTGGAGAGCGCGCCTGTCGCGGCTCGGGCGCGCGGCGCGCTCGCACCTCAGGGAGAGAAGGAGTTTTCGGTCCCTGAGGTGAGAGCTTGCGAGCCTCGAAGGGACACCATCGCGAGCGCGTGGACCGACCATCCCGACGCCCCCGGGTTCCTCGCGGCGCTGGCCGACGGCAGACCGGCGCGCGCGGTGTGGTCGGCGCTGCCCCCACACGACCCCGCTCGTGCCGTGGCGCAGGCGGTGCTCGCCGGCCTGAGGGCCGGGCGCGGCGCGGTTGTCTGCGTGCCGGATGTGCGCGATGTCGCGCACTGGGACCAGACGTTCACCGAGGTGCTGGGGGAGGGGCGGCACGTGACGCTGACCGGCCAGCAGAAGCCCTCCGCCCGCTACCGCTCTTTCCTTGCGCTATCGCGCGGCCAGGTCCAGGTGGTGCTCGGCACCCGCTCGGCGGCCTTCGCGCCCGTCCGCGACCTCGGCCTCGTCGCAATCTGGGACGACGGCGACGACCTCTACGCCGACCCGCACGCGCCCTATCCGCACGCCCGCGAGGTGCTGCTGACCCGCGCCCACCTCGAACAGACCGCCCTGTTGCTCGGCGGCTACGCACGCACCGCAGAAGCACAGGCGCTGCTCGCCTCCGGCTGGGCCCGTCCGCTGGAGCCGGACACCCTCACCCGGCGCGAGGCATGGCCGCGCGTCGCGGTGGTCGATCCCGCAGCCGACCTCGGGACGCCGATCCGGCTGCCGCGCACTGTCGTCAACGCCATCAGAAAAGCCGATGGGCCGGTGCTGGTGCAGGTGCCGCGCCGCGGCTACCGGCCGTCGCTGTCGTGTCAGGGCTGCCGTGCGAAGGCACGCTGCCGAGCCTGCGAGGGACCGCTCGCGCAGGGCGCGTCGTCCGGACCGCTGATCTGCCGGCTGTGCGGCGAGGGCGTGCCGCGTTGGGTGTGCCCCGAGTGCGGGGACGCGCGTCTTCGCTCGGGTGTGATCGGGCACGTCCGCACCGCCGAGGAGTTTGCCCGCGCCTTCCCCGACCGTGAGGTCATCACCTCCGGTGGCGACCACGTGCGCGACCTCGTCGACGGGGACCGCGCGCTCGTCCTCGCCACCCCAGGCGGCGAACCGCGCGTGTCAGGCGGCTACGCGCTGGTCGTCCTGCTCGACACCGGACTCATGCTGGCGCGCGACGACCTCCGAGTGATCGAAGAGGCGCACCGTCGGTGGTTCAATGCCATCGCCTCGGGCCGGTCGGTCGTAGCGGTCGGCGAGGCGGGGCTACTGCAGTGGCTCGTGCGCGCCGATCCTGCGGGTGCCGCTCGAACCCAGCTGGCGGAGAGGTCCGAGACCAAGATGCCCCCGGTCGGGCGACTCGTGACGGTCGACGGTGCTCCGGCCGACCTCGCGGTGTGGGCCACTCGCCCGTGGACACCCGCCACCGAGGTTCTGGGACCCGTGCCGCTCGATGCCGATACCGAACGACTGGTCCTGCGGTGCCCTCGCGCCGAGGGCCTCACGTTGGCGCGGCTGCTCAAAGTCGCCCAAGGCGAGCGCTCCGCCGCCAGGCTCGTTCCGCTGCGCGTCCGCGTTGACCCGCCGTCATTCTGAGGCGCTGAGCGCCTGCTGCGCGGCCCGGCTCGTCGGCGGCGACCACCGCCTCGCGTCCACCCGGACTGGGTCTCCCCTCGGCGGCGAGTCACCCTAGACTCGCCAGGATGAGAGTCGTCTTCGCCGGGACCCCCGAGACCGCCGTACCGTCGCTGCGGTCGCTACTGGCCAGCCGCCATGAGGTGCTGGCCGTCGTTACCCGGCCCGATGCACGGGCCGGGAGGGGCCGCAGCCTCGTCGCCTCGCCCGTGGCCCAGGTCGCCGCCGAGCACGGCATCGAGGTGCTCAAGCCGGCCTCGCCGTCCGATGCGGAGTTCCTGGACCGGTTGCGCGACCTCGCGCCGGACTGCTGCCCCATCGTGGCCTACGGCGCGCTGATCCGCCGTGAGGCGCTGGACATCCCGCGCTTCGGCTGGGTCAATCTGCACTTCTCCTGCCTGCCCGCCTGGCGCGGTGCCGCGCCCGTGCAACGCTCGATCATGGCCGGCGACGAGGTCACCGGAGCCAGCGTCTTCAGCCTGACCGACGGCCTCGACACCGGTCCGGTGCTCGGTGTCATCACCGAGCGCATCCGCCCCGACGACACTGCGGGAACGCTCCTGGCCCGGCTCGCCGACGAGGGAGCGAGCCTGCTCG
Organism: Aeromicrobium sp.; assembly: GCF_047607065.1. Lineage (GTDB taxonomy): Bacteria > Actinomycetota > Actinomycetes > Propionibacteriales > Nocardioidaceae > Aeromicrobium. The sequence continues at coordinate 114,040 of NZ_JASGDU010000057.1, read as the reverse complement.
TCGACGCGCTGGACCACATCGAGGACGGCGACATCGGCGTGCAGTACCAAGACGACGAACTCGCCACCCACGCGGCCAAACTGACCACCGACGACGCCCGGATCGCCTGGAACCGGCCCGCCTTCGCCGTCGACCGGCACATCCGTGGCTGCACGCCGGCCCCCGGCGCCTGGACCGAACTCGGCGACCTGCGGGTCAAGATCGAACCGGTCACCCTCACCGACGAGGACACCCTCCCGGCCGGGCACGTGTCCTTCGGCAAGAAGGAGGTCCGCGTCGGTACCGCGACCCACGACGTGCTCCTCGGGATCGTCCGGCCGCACGGGCGCAAACCGATGGCGGCGGCGGACTGGGGCCGGGGCCTGAGCGATCCGCCGGAGCACTTCGCATGAGCGATGCGCCTCGCCGGGCGGCCTTCGCGGTCCTGAGAGCGGTTCGCGACGACGACGCCTATGTCAACCTGCTGCTGCCGCGCCTCCTGCGCGAGCAGCGGCTGAGCGGCCGCGATGCCGCCTTCGCCACCGAGCTGACGCACGGCACGATCCGCTGGCAGGGCACCTACGACGCGATCATCGACCACCTGACCGGCCGGGAGATCGACCCGCCCGTGCGCGACGCGCTGCGACTCGGTGCCCATCAGCTCCTCGCGATGCGGGTGCCGGACCACGCGGCGGTCTCGACCACGGTGGCCCTCGTGCGGCGCGAGATCGGCCACCGGCCCGCCGGCTTCGTCAATGCGATCTGCCGCCGGATGGCCGAACGCGACCTCGACGGCTGGCTGGATGTCGTCACCGCAGGGGTGAGCGGCGACGCCGAGCTGGCGATCCGCCACTCGCATCCGGCCTGGATCGTGGCCGAGCTGCGCCGCGCCCTGAGGCTCGTCGACAGCGCCGCCGAGCTGCCCGAGCTGCTGGCGGCTGACAACGCGCCGCCGAAGGTCACACTCGTCGCCCGGCCCGGCCTGTGCGACCCGGCCGACCTGCCCGGTGCCCCCGGCCGGCTGTCGCCGTGGGCGGCGGTGATGGATGCCGGCGGTGATCCGGGAGCCATCGCCGAGGTCCGCGACGGCCTCGCCGCCGTGCAGGACGAGGGATCGCAACTCGTCGTGAAGGCTCTCGTCGACGCAGCCCTGGAGGGCGGCCCCGACGCCCGGTGGCTGGACCTGTGCGCGGGACCGGGCGGCAAGGCCGGCCTGCTCGCGGCCGTCGCCGCGCAGCGGGGCGCGCACCTGGTCGCCAACGAGATCCAGGAGCATCGGGCCGAATTGGTGCGTCAGTCGCTGCGAGCGCTGCCCGAGGCGGAGGTGGTGAGCTTCGACGGCCGTGAGGGTCCGTGGGAGAGTGCTTCCTTCGACCGCGTGCTCGTCGACGCCCCGTGTACCGGCCTGGGCGCGCTGCGCCGTCGCCCCGAGGCCCGGTGGCGTCGTCGTCCCGAAGACCTCGACGCCCTCGTCCCGGTGCAGCGCGCGCTCCTGCGGCGGGCCGTCGATCTGGTGCGGCCGGGCGGCATCGTCGCCTACGCCACCTGCTCGCCGTCACCGGCCGAGACCGTCGAGGTCGTCGAAGCGGTCGGGCCGGGCGTCGCCACGCTCGAGCGGATCAGTCGCTGGTGGCCGCACCGCGACGACACCGACGCGATGTTCGTCGCCCTCCTGCGCCGCCGCTGAGCCTGGACTCTTCGTTGCCTGAAGCGCGAGCTTCGAAGGGGGAGCGTTTCCCTCCTCAACCCGTGCCGTGGTTGTCAGTAGCTGCCGATCAGGCACCAGTCGGCCTGGCAGCTGGGGACGCTAGATGCCCGTCGCGGAGATGGTCAGCGTCGTCAATCGCCGCCACCCGTGTCCGCTGTGGTTCAGCACGTCGTTCACGTCCAGCCATTCGCGCGTCGTAGGCGACTCGCGTTTCAGGATCGTCATGTCCGCGCGGTTGAGGTCGATGACGGTCCAGCAGTCCTGAGCGCCGTCGTTGCGAGCCTTCTGGTGTGACTTCTCCGCCTCGCCCACGCGGTTGTGAATGTTCGCGTAGTCGGCTCCGCCCTTGATCTCGATGGCGGCTTTGTAGACGAGCGAACCCTGCACGTCCTCACGGATGACCACGTCTGGATCGGGGGCAAGCGCCAGCGTGACCTCTCGGCCGGAGTTGTTCACGACCGTGATGGACACGTCCGTCTCGGTGTACTGCTTGCCCTGGCCCTTGACGACAGCCTTCATCGCTTCGAAGACGCCCTTGGTTGCCGTCGCGCCGATCTGGCCGCGCCACGACCCGTCGGCCTGCGCGCCAAGCGTCAGGAGCGGCAACTGGTCAACGTCCTGGCGGAGCGACGCCTGCGGCAGCGCGCGCATGAGGACGCTCATTGCATCGTTCATTTCGGTGCAGAGGTCACCCATCACGGGGTCCGCCGCTGGGGTGATCTCCTGGCGCTCTTCCATCGGCTTGAAGATGTTGAGGCCGCTCTTGGTCGTGTAGAACTGCTTCTGGCTGACGCCGAGCAATAACCGGTAGTAGGCCAGCGTTCCAGGAGCCTGCCGCAACAGCGACGGCACGGCGAACACTTCCTCGTCTCGAACGCCGCTGCCCTGGATCGCCTGTAGGCCGGTCGGTGGTGTGTACGTCGTCATCTCTGAGCGAAGTACCGCCGCATCTATCTGTCTCGCGGCAGCGCGTACGGCATCGTGCAGACCCGTCTGCCGCAGCCGAGCCAGGAACGCAGCGACGTAGACCTGCTTGCCAGGCGGAGGGAAGTTATAGCGCGGCACGGACGTGGTCTGTCTGCTCAGGCGTGGACTCCTTGAAGCCAGCATCGATCAGACGCTCACGGCTCATGTTGAGGTAGTCGGGGTTCAGCTCCACGCCACAGAATCGCCGGTTGAGTGCCCCAGCAGATAGCGCCGTCGTTCCCGAGCCGAGGAACGGGTCGAGCACAAGGTCGCCCGGCGTGCTGGTGATCTTGATGCACCTGTCGACTAGCCCAGTGGGGAACGTGGCGAAGTGGCCCGCAGCTGCCCTGTTGGCCCTTGTCTTGATGTCCCACACGCTGCGGAGTCGCCGACCGTTCGGCCCCTTCACGGCGTCCACGTCGTAGCGGTAGCGCTCCGACTTGGAGAAGAGGAACACCTGCTCGTGCGCACGGGTAGGCCGGTCACGAACGCTCTCAGGCTGGGCATTGGGCTTGTGCCAGATCACCTCCGAGCGCAAGTACCAGCCCCGCTCTTGGAGGGCGAAGGCGATCCGCCAAGGCACGCCGATGAGGTCTTTGTCCTTCAACCCTTCGGGCGTCGGCGGTCGCAGGCTCATCGCCCGCGCGCGGTTCTTCTTATCGGGTGCACGCCAGCCTCGGTTCCCCGAAGTGTAGGAATCCCCGATGTTCAGCCACAGCGTGCCATCGTCGCGCAGGACCCGGAATACCTGGTCGAACAGGTCGGCCAGGGAGTCGATATAGGCGTAGACGGTCTCATTGAGTCCTACCTGGCCTTCGATCCCGTAGTCACGTAGCGACCAGTACGGAGGCGACGTCACGACCGTCTGCGCCACCCCATCTGGCATGTTGGACAGAACCGCCAGGGAGTCCCCGAGGATCAGCCCGTTCGCCTCGGCGAGGTCGGCGTACTGCGCGCCGAGACGGTGCTCGCGAACGGAGAAGGTGGAGTGCTGAATACGGACTGGCGACACGTCCCCAGGCTACGGTCGGACCTCCGGCCGATCCAGCCGCCTCGCGGGTGACACTGTGGCTCGGAACTTCCGACATGGTGCGAGAAGCAGTCCTCAGAGATTGGGCAGATAGGCGAGTGCTCGGTCATGGAGGTGTGCTGCGCTCGTACCTCCATGACCGGCTCCGCCTATCCGCGCGTCCTCTCACCTATTTTGCTGGGAGTCGGAGCGCTGGTGGCCGCACCGCGACGACGCGGATGTGATGTTCGTGGCCCTCCTGCGCCGACGCTGAGCCTGGATAGGGTGCTCCCGTGAAACAGTTGATCCGGCAACTGCTCGAGTGGCTGATCGCCTACCTGCGCTCGCAGGGGAACACGTCCGTCAACGGCGGTGCGACGCCTCAGGTCGAGCGGAAGCCCGGCGGGGACCGCCCCCAGACGGACCGATCCGCAACGGACCGCTTCGAGTATGCGCCGCACTCCGACGGGGAGCCGGACGCCGGTGAGGTGTGCTGGGCATGGGTGCCGTTCGAGGAGGACGCCAGCCAGGGCAAGGACCGCCCGGTCCTCATCCTCGGCCGGCGCGGGCGGGCGTATTTGGCCGTCGCGCTGACCAGCAAGGACCGGGCCGACGACGGCGAAGTCCGCGAGGACCGCTACGGCAACATCTGGCTCGACATCGGTTCCGGCGACTGGGATGGTCAGGGACGGCGCAGCGAGGTCCGGGTCGACCGGCTGCTCGTGCTCGACGAGGTGCGCCGCGAGGGTGCCGCCGTCAACAGGGCTACCTACGAGCGGGTCATAGCGTTGGGCCGGAAGCACTGGTGACTCGCTAGGCTCGTGCGACATGGGCATCCAGATCACGCCGAGCCTGCTCAACGCCGACTTCGCGCACCTGGCCGACGAGGCGGCTCGCATCCCCAACGCCGACTGGCTGCACATGGACGTCATGGACAACCACTTCGTGCCGAACCTCACCCTCGGGATGCCGGTGATCGAGGCGCTGGCCAAGGCCGCCCCCCAGCCCATCGACGCGCATCTGATGATCGCCGACCCCGACCGGTGGGCACCGGCCTACGCCGAGGCGGGTGCCGGGAGCATCACCTTCCACGTCGAGGCGGCCGCCGCCCCGGTGCGCCTGGCCCGCGAGATCCGCGCGCAGGGTGCCCGCGCCTCGATGGCCCTCAAGCCCGCCACGCCCATCGAGCCGTATGCCGACCTGCTGCCCGAGCTGGACATGGTGCTGGTGATGACGGTCGAGCCGGGCTTCGGCGGCCAGAAGTTCCTCGACCTGTGCCTGCCGAAGATCCGCCGCGCGCGCGAACTGATCGCCGCCAGCGGCGCGGATGTGTGGTTGCAAGTCGACGGGGGGGTCTCCCTGGAAACCATCGAACGCTGCGCGCAGGCCGGAGCCGACGTGTTCGTCGCCGGCTCGGCCGTCTTCGGTGCCGACGACCCCGAGGCGATGGTCGCCGCCCTGCGCGACAAAGCCGCTGCGGCCTGCGCGCACGGGTGACGCGCAGCCGGAAGTATGTCGTCGTCTACACCGTGGAACCGAACAGGATCACGATCCTCGCTGACGCCCTCGGCGTCGTGAACCCGGCGGGAGCGGTGAGGCGACTGACCCCCTCTCACAGCGCCTTGTAGACTCGCCGAAGACGAGTTCACGCTCGCAGACTCTGGGGTCGGTGCAATTCCGAGCCGGCGGTGATAGTCCGCGACCCGTGCCGACGAGCACGGCTGACCTGGTGGAACTCCAGAACCGACGGTCAAAGTCCGGATGGGAAGAGTCCTGACCTCTCTTGAGGCGACCCCGGATTCGGCGAGTCTGACACCGAGGAAGCGATATGGCGAGCGAGACCGAGCACCAGGCCATGCGTTGCGCCATCGAGGTGGCGCGCGAGCGTGGCAACTGCCTGCCGAACCCGACCGTCGGCTGTGTCGTTCTCGACGCAGACGGCCGGGAGATCGCCACCGGCGCGACCGTGCGCGGCGGCGACCACGCGGAGGCCGAGGCGCTGGCCGCAGCGGGGGAGCGAGCGCGCGGGGGAACCGCAGTGGTCACGCTCGAGCCGTGCCGTCACATCGGCCACACCGGGCCGTGTACCCAGGCCCTCATCGAGGCCGGCATCGGCCGCGTCGTCATCGCCGAGACCGATCCGCATCCGGAGGCAGGCGGCGGAGCCGACGTGTTGCGGGCCGCCGGCATCGAGGTCGAGACCGGGGTGCTCGCCGCCGAGGCCGAGCCGCTGAACCGCGCCTGGCGTTTCGCGGTCACTCGCGGACGCCCCTTCGTGACCTGGAAATACGCCGCCACGATGGACGGCCTCAGCGCCGCCCCCGACGGCTCGAGCAAATGGATCACCGGCCCGGACGCCCGCCGCGACGTGCAGCAATTCCGCGCTCAGTGCGATGCCATCGTCGCGGGCACCGGCGCTGTCCTCGCCGACGACCCGCGGCTCACGGTGCGCGACACCGATGACCTGCCGCTGCCCTATGACCGTCAGCCGCTGCGCGTGGTCGTCGGCGAAACCACGATCCCGAACTACTACCGGGTCTTCGACCGGGTCGCTCCCACGCTGCTGATCCAGTCGCGTGAACCCGAAGTCGTGCTGTCCAAACTGGCCGAGAACCACATCCGTCACGTGTGGCTCGAAGGCGGCCCGCGCCTGGCCGGCGGCTTCTGGAAGGCCGGCCTGATCGACCGGGTCATCGGCTACATTGCACCGTCGATGCTCGGCTCCGGGCGTGCGGCACTGGAGGGCGAGGCCGCCACACTCGCCGACCTGCGGCCCATCGAGATCACCGACCTGTGCACCATCGGCCCGGACATCCGCATCATCGGCACGCCCGGCCCGGCTCCGAGGGAGACCTACGTCTGATGTTCACCGGACTTATCGAATCGGTCGGCACCGTTGCGGCCGTCGAGCACCAGGGCGATGCGGTACGGCTTACCGTGCGTGACGCCGTGGTGACCAGCGACGCCTGTCACGGTGACTCCATAGCGGTCAACGGCTGCTGCCTGACCGTGGTCGATCCGACATGGGAAACCTTCACCGCCGACGTCATGGCCGAATCACTGGCCCGCACCTCGCTCGGCGGCCTGACCGTCGGGTCGCGGGTCAACCTCGAACGGGCGCTGGCGGCGGGCGCGCGCCTCGGCGGGCACCTCGTGCAGGGCCACGTCGACGGCACCGGCACGCTGGTCGGCCGGGAGCCGAGCGAACACTGGGAGGTGTTGCGCTTCGCGCTGCCGGCCCATCTCGCGCACTATCTCGTCGAGAAGGGGTCGATCACCGTCGAGGGTGTCTCCTTGACCGTGGTTTCCGTGACCGACGACGAGTTCTCCGTCTCCCTCATCCCCACGACCCTCGCCGACACCACGCTCGGCCACCTGCGCCCCGGCGACCGGGTCAACCTCGAGGTCGACGTGCTGGCCAAGTACGTCGAGCGCATGCTCGACCACCGCAAAGGATCTGTGAATGAGTGAGATCGTGTTGGACCCCATCGAGCGGGCCATCGACGACATCCGCGCCGGCCGCGCCGTCGTCGTCGTCGATGACGAGAACCGGGAGAACGAGGGCGACATCATCTTCGCCGCGAGTAAGGCGACGCCCGAGTTGATGGCATTCCTCGTGCGCTATTCCAGCGGCCTGGTGTGCGCCCCCGTGATCGGGGAGATCCTCGACCGGCTCGCCATCCCGCTGATGACGCCGCACAACCGGGACCGGCTGCGCACGGCCTACACGGTCTCCATCGACGCCCGCGACGGGGTCACGACCGGTATCTCGGCTGCCGACCGCGCCCGCACCTGCCGGGTGCTGGCCGACTCGGCGACCGAGCCGTTCGAGATCACTCAACCGGGTCACATCGTGCCGCTGCGGGCCAGGCCCGGCGGCGTGCTGGAACGCCCCGGCCACACCGAGGCAGCCGTCGATCTGGCCCGGCTTGCGGGTCTGACTCCGGCCGGTGTCATCGGCGAGGTGATGAACGACGACGGCACGCTCAAGCGGCTTCCCGAGTTGCGCGCCTTCGCCGACGAGCACGGCCTCGCACTGGTGTCCATCGAGGACCTGCAGATCCACCTGCGCCGCCGTGAACAGCAGGTGGAGCGACTAGCCACGACCAGCCTGCCGACCGAGTTCGGCGCGTTCACCGCGCTCGGCTACCGCGACCGCATCGAGGGTGCCGAGCACATCGCCCTCGTCTACGGCGAGGTCGAAGCCGACAGTGTGCTGACCCGCGTCCACAGCGAATGCCTGACCGGTGACGTGTTCGGCTCGCAGCGCTGCGACTGCGGTCCTCAGTTGCAGGCGTCCTTCGCGCAGATCGCCGCCGAGGGGGCCGGTGTGGTCATCTACCTGCGGGGTCACGAGGGCCGGGGCATCGGCCTGCTGCACAAGCTCCAGGCGTACGAGCTGCAGGACCAGGGGCGCGACACCGTGGACGCCAACCTCGAACTGGGCTTCGGCGAGGACGAGCGCGACTACGCTGCCGCCGCGCAGATCCTGCGCGACCTCGGGGTGCGGTCGGTGCGGCTGCTGACCAACAATCCGGGCAAGACTGCGGCTCTGGAGCAGTACGGCATCGCGGTGGACGGCCAGTTGCCGCTGCACATCGCCCCCACCGAGCACAACCTTCGCTACCTCACCACCAAGGCCGAGCGCATGGGGCACGACCTGCCGCTCGTCACGACGGCAGGAGACCTCTGATGGCCGGACACGGCGCCCCCGAACTCAGCACCGACGGCGCGGGCGCGCGCGTCGCCGTCGTCGCCTCCCTGTGGCACACCGAGGTCATGGACGGCCTCATCGCCGGCGCGCAGCGGGCGCTGGCCGACGCCGGAGTGAGCGAGGTGACGCTCGTGCGCGTGCCCGGGTCCTTCGAGCTGCCCCTGGCCACCCAGGGTGCCGCCGTGGCCGGCTACGACGCGGTGGTCGCCCTGGGGGTCATCATCCGCGGCGGCACCCCGCACTTCGAGTACGTGTCGGCTGCGGCCACCGACGGGCTGAACCGGGTGGCGCTCGATACCGGTGTGCCGGTCGGCTTCGGCCTGTTGACCTGCGACGACGACCAGCAGGCACTCGACCGTGCCGGCCTGCCCGGCAGCCGCGAGGACAAGGGACGCGAGGCAGCCGAGGCCGCCTTGGGCCTGCGCGCGGTGCTGCGGTCGCTGGTCGCGCCCGGCCCCCTAGACTGAGGTCGCCATGAAGACCTTCGACGAGTTGTTTGCCGAACTCAGCCATAAGGCCCAGACCCGTCCCGAGGGATCGGGCACCGTCGCCGAACTGGACGCGGGCGTTCATCAGATCGGCAAGAAGCTGGTCGAGGAGGCCGCCGAGTCGTGGATGGCCGCCGAGTACGAGGGTGCCGAGCGCGCGGCTGAGGAGATCAGCCAGTTGCTGTACCACGCGCAGGTGATGATGCTCGCTACGGGCATCACCCTGGACGACGTGTACGCCCACCTCTAAGGACTTCCCTGATGTTGAAAGTTGCCGTCCCGAACAAGGGATCGCTCGCCGAGGCCGCCGCGTCCCTGCTGGCCGAGGCGGGCTACCGCCAGCGCCGCAATACCAAGGACCTCGTCTGCGTCGACGCCGAGAACGATGTCGAGTTCTTCTACCTGCGTCCCCGTGACATCGCCATCTACGTCGGTGAGGGAACCCTCGACGTCGGCCTGACCGGCCGCGATCTGCTGCTCGACTCGCGCGCGCAGGCCGACGAGGTCATGGCGCTCGGCTTCGCCGGGTCGACCTTCCGCTTCGCCGCGCCCGAGGGAGGCGAGATCACGTCGGTAGAGCAGCTCGACGGCCGCCGCATCGCCACCTCCTACCGAGGCCTGGTGGAGACCTATCTGGCCGACCGGGGTATGAGCGCCTCGGTCGTCCGCCTCGACGGCGCGGTCGAGACCTCCATCCGGCTCGGCGTGGCCGACGCCATCGCCGATGTCGTCGAGACCGGTACGACGCTGCGCCAGGCGGGCCTGGCGGTCTTCGGCGACCCGATCCTCACCTCCGAGGCCGTCCTGATCCGCCGCGCGCAGACCCCCGAGCCGGACGGCTTCGAGGTGTTCCGCCGCCGCGTCGAGAGCGTCCTCGTCGCGCGTTCCTACGTGATGATGGACTACGACATCCCCGCCGGGCAGGTGGAGGCCGCGGTCGCACTGACACCCGGCATCGAGTCTCCCACCGTCTCGCCGCTGCACCGGGAGGGCTGGTCGGCCGTCCGGGCGATGGTGCCGCGCGATGCGGCGCAGCGGGTCATGGACGACCTCTACGCCCTCGGCGCGCGAGGCATCCTCGTCACCGACATCCTGGCCTGCCGGATCTGACATGACGGTCCGCCCGCAAGGCCCGCGCATCGTCGCCTACGGCGTCTCGGTGCTGATGCTCGTGTGCATCGTCGTGTTCGCGCGCGCCCTGCCCGATTATGTGCGCTTCGCGCCGTCGGAGAAGGTGACGATGTCGCTGCTGCTGCTGGCGACCCTCGCGCTCCTGCACGGGGTGGGCCGCAGCGTCGTGCGGGCTGATGAGCGGGGGATCGACGTGCTCAACGGGTATCGCCGCCATCGCCTCGCCTGGGAGCAGGTCGAGGGCATCTCGATGCGCGAAGGAGCGCCGTGGCCGACCCTGGTGACCACCGACGACCGGCGGATCATGCTCTTCGCCGTTCAGCGCACCGATGGCCGCGGCCGCGAGATCGTCGCGCAGTTGAGGGCGTGGTGTGATGGGCGGGCTTGAACACCGGTCGCTGGCCGAGCCGGCTTTTCCCGGCGACGACGGTCAGGTCGACCCCGCGCTGGTACCGGTGCTGGGGGACCCGTGGGCGACGCTCGCGCAGCTCGGCGGCGCGCGTGTGTTCGTGCCGATCGTGGCGGTGCTCGGCGAGCGCGCCGCGGACGGCGGCGACAAGAACGCCGACATGGCCGCGGTGCTGATGACCGGTGCCGATGGACGGCGGGCGTTGCTGGCTTTCAGCAGCGTCGCCCGGCTGGAGACCTGGAACCCGCAGGCGCGCCCGGTGCCGGTGTACGGCCAGGCGGCCGCACAGTCGGCGCTCGCCGAGGGGGCTTCGGCTCTCGTGCTCGACCTCGGCCAGGCGCACTGGCAGGTCGTCGAGACCGACGACCTGGGCCACCTGGCCGCCGGCGACGCCCTGGTGCGCACCGAGGCCGGAACTGCCTGGGTGCGTCCCGCTACCTGAGCGGGACGGTGATGTGGACGGTGTCGTCGTGGCGCTCGACCCGGGCGACGAAGCCGGCGCCGCCGACGGCCCGGAGCAGGGCGTCGTTGGAGCCGGCCGACAGGAAGGTCAGGGCGGTAGCCCCGGCCTCCCGCACCGCTGCGGCGGCCTGGCGCACGAGCATCGAGCCGATCCCGCGCCCCTGCCAGGCGTCTTCGACCAGTACCTGACAGGTCCAGCGATCAGAGGATTGTTCGACCACCGCGTGTCCGACGATGTCGAGGCCGGCCTGTGCCACCAAGGCGATACCGCCGGCCTCGGGCAGGACCAGCCGCCGGGCCATGCGCGTGGTCATGGGCATACGCAGCGGGGTCTGATAGCGGGCGTAGAGGGTCTCGACGCTGCACCGGCTGTGCAGGGCGGCGACGGCGTCGATGTCGGACAGCGTGGCGGTACGCACCAGGGGGATCGGCTGTGAGGTCGACGGGGCGATCAGCGGCAGGTCGGCCCCGGCGTCGCTGACCAGCGACAGCAGCGCCTGCGCCCGCGCGCGCTCGGCGGGCGTGAACGGCACCGCGCGGCTGATGCGCAGTGTCGTGCCGCCGCGTCGGACGAGATCGAGGACGTCGTGACCGGAGTAGTCGGCGACGTCCGGCGGCTCGGTGGCCAGCAGGTCGCGCAGGACCTCCTCGACGTCGCGGCCCTCCTCGAGAACCTGATGCACCGCCTCCAGGTAGCGGGTCGGGCCGTCGACGAGCCTGCCGTCCTCGATCCGGGTCACCGAGGTCTGAGTGCCGCCGGCCGCAGCGAAGACACGGGCGATGGTCAACTCGTCGGTCTGCCCGTCCACGACGAACTCGTCGGTGACGCCCTCGGCTACCCCGAACACCTGCATCGAGACGATGTTGAGGCCGGCCCGCCCGCAGGCCTGCGCGACCTCGGCCAGGATGCCGGGTCGGTCCTCCAGGGTCGTGCGCACGCGCCAGGGCATAGGTTGATCGTGCGCTATAGATGTTTCGCGGGGGTTTCCGCGCGTGTCGCTACCGTGAGGGGATGAGGCTGCGGTGGACAAGATCGACCTCAAGAAGACCCAGGACGGCTATCGGGCCAGGCGGGGCGAGTTCCGGCTGCTCGACCTGCCCGAGACTCGCTATTTCATGGTCGACGGCCACGGTGACCCGAACACGGCGGCGGAGTTCGCGTCGGCGGTCGAGACGCTGTACCCGGTGGCCTACGGTCTGAAGTTCGCCAGCAAGAACAACCTCGGGCGCGACTATGTCGTGCCGCCGCTGGAGGGCCTGTGGTCGGCCGGCGACATGGCAGCGTTCACGACGGCCCGCGACAAGTCGGTCTGGGACTGGACGTTGCTGCTCTGGGTCCCGGACTGGATCGAACCGGCGCTGGTCGATGAGGTGGTCGCGCGGGTGGGGGAGACGAAGACCCCGCCCCGGATCGGTGACTTGCGGGTCGAGACGCTGGCCGAGGGGTTGTGCGTCCAGACTCTGCACGTCGGTTCCTTCGACGAGGAGGGGCCGGTGCTCGAACGCCTCCACCACGAGTTCGTCCCCGAGCACGGGCTGCGGCTCGCCGGCCGTCACCACGAGGTCTACCTCAGCGACTTCCGCCGCGTCCCGCCCGAGCGCCGCCGCACCATCCTGCGCCAACCCGTCGAGCGCCTGAATGAATCCGCGCTTGGCGGCGCGGTGACGTTTGGAACCGAGCATGGAGGCGCTCCGTGCTAATCTGGAATCACTGGGCTGGCCGCAAGGTCCTGGTCCACCCTTGAGGCGAGGACATCCCTCGCCACACCTTGAGGCGGGCGATGCCCGCCTCAAGTCGTTTGTCAGGACTCTACGTTGCGCGAGTTGAGCATCTTCATCGATGAGTCTGGCGACTTCGGCCCGGTGGAGGCTCACTCGCCGTACTACGTCATCAGCCTTGTCTTCCACGACCAGAGCGACGACATCACGGGTCACCTCGACAAGATCCACGATGCCCTCGTTGCTCGCGGTCTACCGGCCGGTCATGGCATTCACACCGGGCCGCTGATCCGCCGCGAACGCGACTACCGGTGGCTCGATGTCCGGGAGCGTCGCTCCCTCTTCCGCGTCCTGGTCGACTTCGTCCGCACCACCGACATCAGCCACCGCTCGTGGGTGTTCACGAAGAAGGATGTGGGAGACGCCAACGCGCTGGTCAGCATCATGTCCCGCGAACTCGGCGCCTTCATTCGGGACAACTTCGGCTATTTCCAGTCCTGGGACCATGACTTTCCTTTCGAGCATCGCCATAGAACGTGCGCCGCTAGGTGAACCTCGGTCTCTGAGAGGCATAGGCCACTCGTGGCCGAAGTCTCGAAGGGACCCGTCATCGCAGGCTTCGAGGCTCGCTCGTTCCTCACTCGCACCTCAGCCAGCGGAGCATCTTGGTCTTTTCCTTCATGCACGGCACTCGAAGTCCGTGCATGAAGGAGTTTCTCCGAAGAGACTGACAGTTTTCGGTTCAGCGCATCGGCAGCGTTGGCGAATGGCGGTACAGCGGCGCGCGGGGCGACGCGGATTTCTGCGGCGGGGGCGGCGCTGCTATGATGGATGGCGGAAGTGGAGGCCATCTCCCACCTAGGTGAACCTGCGGGTTCCGGGGTCAACGAACACATCGTTGTTCACGTGCTGTCTGGCGTGCTCGATGTGAGTTGTGGTGATGGCCTCCGTCTTTCAGACGGGGGCCTTTCTCATGGCCCTCACACGACCACCAGGAGGATCCATCAGCACCGAGCTGCGCGTCAACGACCGCATCCGCGTTCCCGAGGTCCGACTCGTCGGACCCGGTGGTGAGCAGGTGGGCATCGTCCGCATCGAGGATGCCCTTCGCCTGGCCGCCGAGAGCGATCTCGACCTCGTCGAGGTCGCCCCGACCGCCCGTCCGCCGGTCTGCCGCCTCATGGACTACGGCAAGTTCAAGTACGAGGCCGCCCAGAAGGCCCGCGAGTCCCGTCGTAACCAGACGAACACCATCATCAAAGAGATGAAGCTCCGCCCGAAGATCGACCAGCACGACTACGACACCAAGAAGGGTCACGTCGTGCGGTTCCTCAAGGCCGGCGACAAGGTCAAGATCACGATCATGTTCCGCGGCCGCGAGCAGCATCGCCCCGAACTCGGCTACCGCCTGCTGCAAAAGCTCGCCGCCGACGTTGAGGACCTGGGCTTCATCGAGTCCAATGCGCGCCAGGACGGCCGCAACATGACGATGGTGCTCAGCCCGCACAAGAAGAAGTCCGAGGCGCTCGCCGAGGTGAAGGCCGAGAAGGCCAAGGTCACCGCGGAGAAGGCTGCGCAGAAGGAGGCCGACGAGGCCGCCGACAAGGCGCACCGCGAGGCCCATGAGACCGCCGTCAGCAAGAAGAAGCCACGTCGACGTTCCGAGAACCTCGACCCAGACATGGAGGCATAGATGCCGAAGTTCAAGCCCCACTCGGGAATGAAGAAGCGCGTCAAGATCACCGGTAAGGGCAAGCTCCGCCGCGAGCAGACCAACCGCCGTCACCTCTTGGAGCACAAGCCCTCGACCCGCACGCGCCGCCTCGACGGCACGGTCGACGTCTCGAAGGCCGACACCAAGAAGGTCAAGAAGCTGCTCGGTCTCTGACCGGCCCCATTCCCCCATTCGTTAGGAGATCCAGATGGCACGCGTGAAGCGTTCTGTCAACGCACAGAAGAAGCGCCGCGAGACCCTCGAGCGCGCTTCGGGCTACCGCGGTCAGCGGTCGCGCCTGTACCGCAAGGCCAAGGAGCAGGTCACCCACTCGCTCGTCTACAACTACCGCGACCGCAAGACGCGCAAGGGCGACTTCCGCCGGCTGTGGATCCAGCGCATCAACGCTGCCGTCCGTGCCGACGGCATGACCTACAACCGCTTTATCCAGGGCCTCAAGGCTGCGGGTGTCGAGGTCGACCGCAAGAACCTGGCCGAGCTGGCCGTCAGCGATCCGGCCGCCTTCAGCGCGCTGGTGAAGCTGGCCAAGGAGAACCTGCCGGCCGACGTCAATGCCCCCAAGGACGACGCCGCCGCCTGAAGCGGTGCGTGTCCTCTGCCCGAGTGGCGAGTCCCGAGGTGTCCCTCACCGTCCGTAGCGGACGGGTGAGGCACGCCCGGCGGCTCGCCGCTCGGGCGTTTCGGGCCAAGACCGGCGAATTCCTCGCCGAAGGACCCCAGGCCGTGCGCGAGGCCGTCGCCGCCGGGGTCGTCATCGAGGCCTTCGCCACCGCCGGGGCCACCGAGCGGTACGCCGACATCGCCGCGAGCGCCCCGGACTGGCAGGTCGTCGACGAGGAGGTCGTGTCCGAGATCGCCGATGCGGTCGCCCCGCAGGGCATGGTGGCCCGCTGCCGCTCTGTCCTGCGCCCCCTCACTGGCGCGGACCTCGCCGGAGCGCGGCTCGTCGTGGTGTGCGCGGACATCCGCGATCCCGGTAACGCCGGAGCCGTTATCAGGTGCGCCGATGCCGCCGGTGCCGACGCGGTGATCCTGGCCGGTGACTGCGTCGATCCCCTCGGGCCGAAGGTCGTACGCTCTACCGCCGGGAGCCTGTTCCATCTGCCGATCCTGCTCGAACGCGATCTCGAAGCGGTGCTCTCGGCCGTCCGCGAGGCGGGCCTGCGCATCCTGGCCGCCGACGGCGGGGGAGACGCGGGCCTGTTCGACGCCGACCTGGACCTGGCCGCGCCGACCGCCTGGCTGATGGGCAACGAGGCCTGGGGCCTCCCGGCCGAGCGCCGTGCGCTGGCCGACCGGGTCGTGTCGATCCCCATCTACGGTCGCGCCGAGAGCCTCAACCTCGCCACCGCCGCCGCAGTCTGCCTCTACGCCACGGCCCGCGCTCAACGCCCGTAGCGCGCGGGCGAACGGCTTAGAACGTCCGCCAGTAGGTCCCGCTGGCTGAGGTGCGAGCGAGGAACGAGTGAGCCTCGAAGCCTGCGGTGGTGGGTCATTTCGAGGCTCGCAGGCTCGCACCTCAATGACCGGGGCCGCCAGCCAGCGGAGTCCCTCAGGCGCGGTCTACGGAGAAGGACAGGCCGAGGTCGGCCTCGGTGAAGGCGTTCGCGCTCTCATCGGCGGTGACCTCCACGGCCAGCACCTCGCGAGCGATCTCCGTCCCGTGGTCCGCGAAGGCCTCAGCCACGGCCTCACTGCCGCTCCAACGCAGCGTGATGCGGTCGGTGATCTCGAAGCCGGAGGACTTGCGCGCCTCCTGCACCGCGCGCACGATCTCGCGGGCCAGGCCGGCGCGGCGCAGATCGTCGTCCAGTTCGAGGTCCAGGGCGACGGTTTCCCCTTGGTCGTTGACCACCGACCAGCCCTCTCGCGGGCGTTCGCCGATGATGACGTCGTCCACGCCGATCTCCGCGCTCTGCCCGTCGACCTCGACGTTCACCGTCTGGCCGGCCTGCAGCGACTGAGCCACGGCACCGGCGTCGGCTGCCGTGATGGCGGCGGCCACCTGCGGCGTCTGCTTCCCGAACCGCTTGCCCAGCGCCCGGAAGTTCGCCTTGACCGTGTAGTCGACCAGATCCGCGCCGGCCTCGCCGAGCGGATCGAAGCCGCCGATGTTCAGCTCCTCGCCCAGGTGCGCCAGCAGGTCGGGGCCGAGCAGGCGGTGCGCGGCCGAGGCGATGAGCGCGCGGCGCAGCGGCTGGCGGACCTTGACCTTCGCCTCAGCGCGAGCGGCCCGGCCGAGTTCGGTGATGCGCCGCGCGAGGTGTACGCGCTCGTCCAGTCCCTCGACGATCAACGACTCGTCGGCAGCCGGCCAGGCCGCGAGATGCACCGAGGCCGCCGCAGTCGCGTCGACTGGCCGTACGACGTCCTGCCACACCCGCTCGGTGATGAACGGCACCAGCGGCGCCAACAGCCGGTTGAGCACGTCGATGGTCTCGTGCAGGGTCGCCAGCGCGCCGGCGTCGCCCTCCCAGAACCGGCGGCGCGAGCGGCGCACGTACCAGTTGGACAGGTCGTCGACGAACCGGCTGAGCCGCGCCCCGGCGGACTGGGTGTCGAACTGCTCCAGGTCGGCGGTCACGTCACGGGTCAGCACCTGCAGATTCGACAGGACCCACTGGTCGAGCACGTCGCGCTCGGCCGGCGCCGGTGCCTCCTGGGCGGGCGTCCAGCCGGCGGCGCGCGCGTACAGCACGTGGAAGGCGACGGTGTTCCAGTAGGTCAGCAGCACCTTGCGGACGATCTCGGTCAGCGTCGTATGGCCGATGCGCCGCGCCGACCACGGCGAGCCGGAGCAGGCCATGAACCACCGCAGTGCGTCGGCACCGTGCTCGTCCATGAGCGGCATCGGCAGCAGGATGTTGCCCAGGTGCTTGCTCATCTTCCGGCCGTCCTCGGCCAGCAGGTGCCCCAGGCAGACGACGTTCTCGTAGGAGGACTTGTCGAAGACCAGCGTCCCGACCGCCATGAGCGAGTAGAACCAGCCGCGGGTCTGGTCGATGGCCTCGCAGATGTACTGCGCCGGGTAGGCGCGCTCGAAGCGCTCGGCCGACCCCTCGACGTGCGGATAGCCCCACTGGGCGAAGGGCATCGAGCCGGAGTCGAACCAGACGTCGATGACCTCGGGCACCCGGCGGTAGGTGCCTTCTTCGCCGTCGAGGGTGAAGGTGACGTCGTCGATGAAGGGGCGGTGCGGGTCCAGGCCGGACAGGTCGCGGCCGGTCAGCTCCGAGAGCTGCGCCAGCGACTCGATGCACACGAGCTTGCTCGGGTCGGTGTCATTGCGCCAGATCGGCAGCGGCGTGCCCCAGTAGCGCGAACGCGACAGCGACCAGTCGATGTTGTTGTCGAGCCAGTCGCCGTAGCGGCCGTGCTTGATCGTCTCGGGGAACCAGTTCGTCGCCTGGTTCTCGGCGAGCAGTTGATCCTTGATCTGCGTTGTGCGGATGTACCAGGCCGGCAGCGCGTAGTACATGAGCGGCGTGTGGCAGCGCCAGCAGTGCGGATAGGAGTGCTCGTAGTCGAGCTTGGCGAACAGCAGGCCGCGCGCGTCGAGGTCGGCGACCAGGGCGGTGTCGGCGTCCTTGAAGAAGGTGCCGCCCACGAGCGGCACGCCGTCGCCGAAATGGCCGTTTGCTTCGATCGGGTTGACGACCGGCAGGCCGTAGGCCTTGCAGACCGCCATGTCGTCGGCACCGAACGCGGGGGACTGGTGGACCAGGCCGGTGCCGTCGTCGGTGGTCACATACTCGGCCAGCACGACGAAGTGTGCGTCCGGCACGTCCACGAGATCGAAGGGACGCCGATAGGTCCACCGCTCCATATCGCGCCCGGCGAAGGTCTGCTCGACCGTCCAGCCCTCGCCGAGGGCCTTCTCGACCAGGCCCTCGAAGACGATCACGCGGTCCTCGCCCTTGGCGGCGAGCGCATAGGTGTAGTCCGGGTGCGCCGCGACTGCGGTGTTCGACACGAGCGTCCACGGCGTCGTGGTCCACACCAGCAGATCGACGCCCGCGTGCGGGCCGGACGTCAGCGGGAAGCGGACGTAGACCGACGGGTCGACGACGGTCTCGTAGCCCTGTGCCAGCTCGTGATCGGACAGCGTCGTGCCGCAGCGCGGGCAGTACGGGGCGACCCGGTGGTCTTGGGCGAGCAGGCCCTTGTCGAAGATGCGCTTGAGCGCCCACCAGACGCTCTGGACGTATTCGGAGTCCATCGTCCGGTACGGGTGGGCCATGTCGGTCCAGTAGCCCATGCGGTCGGTCATCTCCTCGAACTGACCGACATTGCGCAGCACCGCCTCACGGCACTTCGCGTTGAACTCGGCGATGCCGTAGGCCTCGATGTCGGGCTTGCCGCCCAGGCCCAGCTCCTTCTCGACGGCGATCTCGACGGGCAGGCCGTGGCAGTCCCAGCCGGCCTTGCGCTCGACCAGGTGGCCCTGCATCGTCTTGAACCGCGGGAAGACGTCCTTGAAGACGCGCGCCTCGACGTGGTGCGTGCCCGGCGTGCCGTTGGCGGTGGGCGGTCCCTCGTAGAAGGTCCAGCGCGGTGCCTCGGACCGTTCGTCAAGGCTCGCGGCGAAGGTGCCTTCGCGCTCCCAGAGGTCGAGCACCTCGTGTTCGAGGGCGACCAGGTCGATCTGGGCCGGAACCGGACGGTAGGTCGAGGGGGTGTGGGCGTCTGACGTCACACGCTCGATTCTATGGGGAAGAACGTGGGGCCTGGGCGGATAGGCGCTGGCTGAGGTGCGTAGGCCGCTTACGGCCGGAGCCTCGAAGCCTGCGGTGGTGGGTCATTTCGAGGTGTGCTGCGCTCGCACCTCAATGACCGGGTTCCGCCTATCCGCGCATTCTCTTGGGGCACCGACGGTGAGGCGGGTTGCCAGGGGGCCTCCGGGCGTCTACTGTCCGGCGCATGTCGAAGTCGAAGCTCCTTGTCCGCGATGACGAGGACCCGTGGACCGATGCCGAGGTCGCCGAGGTCGAATCGGAGCTGACCGGCGACCTGGATCGCCTGCGCGGCGAGTTGGAGCAGGCCGCGCGCGATCTGGCCGATCTGCTCCGCGACGGAGTGGAGGGGGCAGGCAACGACCAGGCCGACGTCGGCTCCAAGGGCTTGGAGCGCGACGCCGAGATGTCGCTCGCGGCCAACCAGCGCGAGCTGCTGTACCAGACCGAGAAGGCTCTCGACCGTTTGCAGAACGGCAGTTATGGGCAGTGCGAGTCGTGCGGGAAGGCCATCGGCACGGGCCGGCTGATGGCCTTCCCGCGGGCCACGTTGTGCTTGGTGTGCAAGCAGCGCGAGGAACGCCGCTGAGCGCCGCAGAGGCCGTCGACGGCCGGGGAGTCCTGACCCGCTTCGCGGCTGGGGTGATGGCCGCCTGGGCAGCGGACCAGGCGACGAAGGTGTGGGCCGTCGCCCGCCTCGACGGTCACGATCCGATCACCCTGATCCCCGGTGCGCTGTCGCTGCGGTTCCTGCGCAATCCGGGCGCGGCCTTCGGCCTGGGTACGTCGATGACGCTGCTGCTCAGCCTGGTGGCCATCGTCGTGGTGATCGTCGTGGTGCGACTGGCCCCGCGACTGCGCGACCGGACCTGGACACTGGCCATTGCCCTGCTGCTGGCCGGAACCCTCGGCAACCTGACCGACCGGCTGCTGCGCGAACCGGAACCGCTGCACGGGCACGTGGTGGACTTCCTCGACTACGGCGGCCTGTTCGTCGGCAATGTCGCCGACATTTATCTGACGGTCGCGGCGGTGCTCATCCTGTGGCGGTCCTGGCAGGGCGTGGCTCTCGACGGGACGCCTGCACCGGCCGGTGACGACGATGAGTGAGCCGGCGCATACCGTGCGCGTCATCCCCGTGCCGGACGGACTCGACGGGGAGCGGATCGACGTCGCGGTCTCGCGCCTCCTGGGCCTGTCGCGTTCGCGGGTCGCCGATCTCGTCGCCGAAGGCCACGTCGTGCTCGACGGCGCGGTCCCGGCGAAGTCCGACCGGGTCTGGCCTGGCGCTCTGCTGGAGGTGACCATCCCGCAGGTCCGCCCGGTCGAGGTGACTGCGGTGCCGGTCGACGATCTGCAGATCATGTACGACGACGATGACTTCCTCGTGGTCGACAAGCCCGTCGGTGTCGCGGCCCATCCCGGAGTGGGCTGGACCGGCCCCACGGTGCTCGGCGCGCTTGCCGCGCGCGGCTACCGGATCTCGACCTCGGGCGCACCCGAACGGCAGGGCATCGTTCACCGGCTCGACGTCGGCACCAGCGGCCTGATGGCGGTGGCGAAGTCCGAGCACGCCTACAGCGTGATGAAGCAGTACTTCCGCGACCGAGTGGTCGACAAGACCTACCACGCCCTCGTCCAGGGCCACCCCGATCCGCACACGGGCACCATCGACGCTCCCATCGCCCGGCACCCGAAGCACGACTTCAAGTTCACCGTCCGCGCCGACGGGCGGCCGAGCGTCACCCACTACGACACGCTGGAAGCGCACCGCTACGCCTCGCTGCTGACGATCAAGCTGGAGACCGGCCGCACCCACCAGATCCGCGTGCATATGAGCGCGCTCAAGCACCCCTGCGTGGGCGATCCGCTGTACGGCGCGGACCCCACCCTGGCCCGGAAAGTCGGGCTGGAGCGCCAATGGCTGCACGCTGTGGGTCTGGGCTTCGATCATCCGCGCACGGGGGAGCCGGTGACCTTCATCTCGCCGTATCCGCAGGACCTGCAGCGGGCACTCGACACGATTCGTGGCCTGAACTGACCCCGAAAGGGTGAGGTTCGGGGTGAGGAAGTGAAAGGATAGGCCCATGAGTCCCTCGGTGCGGCAGTCGGAGAAGCTGCGTGACGTCCTGTACGACATTCGTGGACCCGTCAGCGCCCGAGCCGCCCAGTTGGAGGCCGAGGGCCACCGTATCCTCAAACTCAACATCGGCAACCCCCAGCCGTTCGGCTTCGATGCGCCGGCGGAGATCCTGCAGGACGTCATCGCCGGGCTGCCCGGATCGGCGGGTTATTCGGATTCCAAAGGCATCCAGTCGGCGCGGCGTGCGGTCGTGCACCACTATCAGCTCGTCGAAGGCTTCCCGCATGTCGACGTCGACCAGGTGTGGATCGGCAACGGGGTCTCGGAGTTGATCCAGATCGCCCTGCAGGCACTGCTCAACAACGGCGACGAGGTCCTCGTGCCGATGCCGGACTATCCGCTGTGGACCGCCGTGACCAACCTGGCCGGCGGCCGGCCGGTCCACTACCGCTGTGACGAGGCTAACGGCTGGAACCCCGATCTGGACGATTTGGAGTCCAAGATCACCGAGCGCACCAAGGCCATCGGCGTCATCAATCCGAACAATCCGACCGGAGCGGTCTACTCCCGCCAGACGCTCGAGCGGATCGTCGAGTTGGCGCGGCGGCACAACCTGATCCTCATGGCCGACGAGATCTACGACAAGATCCTCTACGGCGACGCCACGCACCACGCCCTCGCCTCCCTCGCCCCGGACGTGCTGACGCTGACCTTCAACGGGTTGTCGAAGGCCTACCGGGTCTGCGGCTACCGCGCCGGCTGGCTGGTGGTCACTGGCCCCTTGGAGCGTGCGCGCGACTACCTGGAGGGCATCACGTTGCTGGCGTCGATGCGGTTGTGCCCCAATGTGCCCGCGCAGAACGCGATCCAGGTGGCGCTCGGCGGCTACCAGTCGATCAGTGAACTGATTCTGCCCGGCGGACGACTGCTGGAGCAGCGCGACACGGCGGTCACCGAACTGCGCAAGATTCCTGGTGTCACCGTGGTCGAGCCGCGCGGCGCGCTCTACGCCTTCCCGCGGCTCGACCCCGACGTCTATGCCATCAAGGACGACCAGCAGTTGGCGCTCGATCTGCTGGAGGCCGAGAAGATCCTCATCACCCAGGGCACCGGTTTCAACTGGCCGGATCCCGACCACCTGCGCATCGTGACGCTCCCATGGTCACGAGATCTCGCGGACGCCATCGGACGCATGGGACATTTCCTGTCCACGTATGAACAGAATTGACGGTCGAGACGCCTACCATGGATCCGCACACAAATGATTCGGAAGACTCCATGAACCAGCCTGCCGAAACTGACGAGGACATCCTGCACCGAGTCCAACGGGCCTTGGGCGTGGCTCCGGCCGTGAATGGGGCCGACCGGGGGGACCCTGCGGTGCCGCAGGGCGAATCGGAGGTCGAACGTCTCCGCGCGACGGTAGACAAGATGCTGCGGGCCGAGGCGGACCTGCACGCTCAGGTCGCGCGTGCGCGAGGCGAAGTTTTCGATCTACGTGCCGAGTTGGAGGCGCTGACCGAGGGGAACCCCCGCAGTCAGGGCGGTGCGCATCAGGGTCCGGCACCCGACGAGACGAGTGAGGCCCTCACGCAGGCCGAGGCCGAGATCGCCGCCCAGCGCGACCTGCTGGCCCAGCGGGACGCCGAGATCGCCGAACTACGCCAGACGGCCGCACTGGTTCCCCAGGTCGAGGAGGAAGCACGCGCGGAGCTGGAACGGATCGAGTCGCAATTAGTTGAACAGCAACTCGTCGCTCAGGCCCGTGACAGCCAGATCACCCAGTTACGCGAAGCGCTGGCCGCTCAGGAGGCCGATACCGCAGTACGCGACGAACTGGCCCGTGTCGAGGACTTGTTGCGCGCCGAACAGCAGCGGGCCGCAGAGCGCGAAGCCGAGGTCTCCGATCTGCGTCAGTTGCTCTCCGACCAAGAGTCCGGTGCCGCAGCCGCGCGCCGTACGTTGGCGCGGGTCGAGGCTGAGTTGGCCGACGAGCGGCGACGAGCCACCGAGCGCGAGGACGAGATCGTCCAGTTGCGTCAGGCGCTCAACGACGGCGATCCCGAGGTCGATGTAGTTCGCGGCGAGTTGGAACGCGCCCAGGCTCTGCTGGATGAGCAGCGCGAACTGGTCGTGGCGCGGGACGCCGAGTTGCTGGAACTGCGCGAACTCGTGACCGACGGGGCGGCTGGTGCCGAGAGCGTCGCGGAGGAGGTCTCCCGGCTCCAGGGGCTACTGGAGGAGCAGCGCGCCGCCGTATCCGCGCGCGATGCCGAGATCGCCGAGTTGCGAGAGTCGGTCGCCGACGGCGGTCTGTTCGCCGACCAGGCGCGCGAGGAGATGACGTGGGCGCAGGGCGAGTTGACCCGATCGGAGGCTCGGGTCGCCGACCTGACGCAGGCCCTCGCCGAGCGCGAAGCGTCGCCGGAGGCGTTGCGCGCCTCGGCGGCCGACAGCGACGCGGATTCCGCCGACCTTCACGACCATCAGGCCCAGGCGCAGGCTGAGATCGACCGCTTAGAGGCGTTGCTGACAGAGCAGCGCGAACTGGTGAGCGTCCGCGAAGCCGAGCTGGCGCGCTCGCGAGATGCCGCAGCCGACCACGACTCCTTCTCGGCGCAGATGTATGCCGACGTGGCATGGGCGCGCGAGGAATTGACGCGGCTGGAGGCGTTGGTCGCCGAACAACGCGATCAACTCGGCGACCGCGACGCCCAGATCGCGGAGTTGCGGCGCTTGGTCAGCGACCGTGACCTGCAGGTTGAACAGTGGCGCGAAGACATTGACCGAACCCAGGAGGAGTTCACGCGCTCGGAGGTCCGGCTCACCGAGGTCCGTGACCAGTTGGCCGCCCGCGACGAGGAGTTGAGTCGCCTGCGCAGTGATTTGGCCGACCACGCCGGGACTGACGAGATGGCCCGCCAGCTCACCGCCACTCAGGCCGAGTTGATCGAGCAGCGCGGTCAGCTCAACGCGCTGGAGACCGAACTGGAGCAGGCACGGGCGGCGCTGGCCGACAGCGAGGCCCAAGCCTCCCAGTTGCGCCGTGACCTGGCGTGGACCCAGGCCCAGCTCGATGAGCAGGTTGCGGCCCGCGATGCCGAGATCGCCGAGATCCGTACCAGCCGCGGAGAGTTGGAATCGCGGGTTGCGCAGGCCCGCAGTGACGTCGCCCGCCTGCGTGAGGAGGTCTCGGCGCGCGAGTCCGAGATCGCCCGCCTACGCCTGGACCTGACGTCCAGCCGCAGTGAGGCTGCCGATCACCGTGACCGCTCTGCTGCCCTGGAGGCTCAAGCGTCGGTGCTGCGCGCCGACCTTGCGCGCCTGCGTGACCAGGTGGCGGTCCGCGACGCGGAGATATCCCGGCTCCACGACGACCTGGTCACCCTGCGTGAGGAGGCCGCTGCACGCGGTGCCGAGGTGGGCGAACTGCGTGCCGCAGTCACGGCCCGCGAGACCATGGCCGAACAGGTTCGTCGAGAGTTGGAGTGGGCTGAGTCCGAACTGGCCGAGCGGCGGACGCGCCTGACCGACCGCGAGGCGGAGTTGATCCAGCAGCGCGAAATCGCCGCGGCGCGCACTGCTGAGGCCACGGGGTTGCGTGAGTTCCTCGACGACCGCGAGAAGCAGTTCGAGGAGACTCGGGTGGCCCTGGCTCGTGTGCAGGCCGAACTGGTCGGCTACCGCGAGACCATCGCCGCCCGCGACGTGGAGATCGCCACGCTGCGCGAGTTCGTCGCCGACCGGGACGCCCGCGGCGAGATGCTGCGCGCCGAGCTGGAGCACTCCCGTGCCACGGCGGCCGAGTTTGAGGCGCGCGTCGCGGCCCTGCTGCGTACGCTGGTCGAGCGCGAGGACGAGTTGACCAAGACCAAGGCGCGACTGCTGGAGATCGACGAGCGGCCGCGCAAGCTGGAGGCGGCCTACGTCACGATCAGCGAGCGCGAGGCCGAGATCCAGGCCCTGCAGGAGGCGATGCTCGAAGCCGAGCAGCGCCACGCCGCCGAGGTCACGTCCGTGGTGGCCGAGTTCGAGGCGCTGCTGCGTCAGTGACGCAGCGGGCGCGTCCCCGGCGTCCCTCGCGTGCCGTCGCCGGATGTGTCCGAACCCTCGATTAGGCTGGCACCCTTGCCCCGCCGATCCGCCATGAGGAGGCCTCCGCCGCGATGCCGAGCGACTCGTCCTTCGTGCATCTGCACGTCCACACGGAGTACTCGATGCTCGACGGTGCCTCCCTGCTCGACGGACTGTTCGAGCGGACTGCGGGCCTGGGCATGCCGGCCATCGCCATGACCGACCACGGCAACGTTCACGGTGCCTACGACTTCTGGAAGAAGGCCCGCGCGCACGGGGTCAAGCCGATCATCGGCCTGGAGGCCTATCTCACGCCCGGCACGCACCGCTCGGAGCGGCGCCGGGTCCGCTGGGGCAAGGGCAACAGCGAGGAAGAAGGCGGCAACGACGTCTCCGGCGGCGGCTCCTACACCCACATGACGATGCTCGCCACGAGCACCGAAGGCATGCACAACCTGTTCCGGCTGTCGTCGCTGTCGAGCCTGGAGGGCTACTACTTCAAGCCGCGCGCCGACCGCGAACTGCTGAACCGCTACGGCAAGGGCCTGATCGCCACCACGGGATGTCCGTCGGGCGAGGTGCAGACCCGGCTGCGGCTCGGGCAGTACGACGAAGCCCGCAAGGCCGCTGCGGAGTTCCAGGACATCTTCGGCAAAGAGAACTTCTTCCTCGAACTGATGGACCACGGGCTGTCCATCGAGAAGGTGGTCCGCGACGACCTGCTGCGCCTCGGCAAGGAGCTGGGCATCCCGCCCATCGCCACCAACGACTCGCACTACAACAACCCCGAGGACGCTGCCACCCAGGAGGCGCTGCTGTGCGTCAACTCCGGCAGCCGCCTGTCGGAGCCGACCTACGCCCAGGGCGGCAAGCGGTTCGCCTTAGAGGGCACCGGGTACTACATCAAGTCCGCCGAGGAGATGCGCGCGCTGTGGGAGGATTCCTACGGCCTGAAGGAGGCGTGCGACAACACCCTGGCCATCGCCGAGCGCTGCGAGGTCGAGTTCACCGAGTCCACCGGCGGCTACATGGCGCGCGCCGACGTGCCAGCGGGGGAGACCGAGGAGTCCTGGTTCGTCAAGGAGGTCTGGCGGGGCATCGAGTCGCGGTACCCCGGTGAGGCCCTCACCGACGAGGTTCGCGCGCGCGTCGAGATGGAGCTGGAGGTCATCAAGACCAAGGGCTACTGCGGCTACTACCTCGTGGTCGCCGACTTCATCGGCTGGGCCAAGGACAACGGCATCCGCGTCGGACCGGGCCGTGGTTCGGGTGCGGGTTCCATTGCCGCGTACGCGCTGCGCATCACCGACCTGTGCCCGCTCACCCACGGCCTGATCTTCGAGCGCTTCCTCAACCCCGAACGCCCTTCGATGCCCGACTTCGACATCGACTTCGACGAGCGCCGGCGCGCCGAGGTGATCCGCTACGTCAGCGAGAAGTACGGGTCGGACCGGGTGGCCATGATTGCCACCTTCGGCCGGATCAAGGCCAAACAAGCCATCAAGGACGCCACCCGCGTCCTGTCCTACGATTTCCCGCTCGGCGAGAAGATCACCAAGGCGCTGCCGGCCGACGTCATGGGCAAGGGCGTGCCGCTCGCGCAGCTGTTCAACGACAAGCACCCGCGCTACAACGACGGCAAGGAGTTCCGCGACCTGCACGCCGTCGACGCCGATGTGCGCACCATCTATGACACGGCACTCGGCCTGGAGGGGCAGATCCGCCAGTGGGGCGTGCACGCGGCCGGCGTCATTATGAGCAGCGACCCGCTCATCGACGTCGTGCCGATTATGAAGCGCGAGCAGGACGGCGCGATCATCACCCAGTTCGACTACCCGATGTGCGAGGCGCTCGGGCTGGTCAAGATGGACTTCCTGGGCCTGCGCAACCTCACGGTGCTCGACGACGCGGTCGCCAACATCAAGTCCAACCGGGGCGTCGACCTGGTCCTGGAAGACCTCGCCTTCGACGACCCGGAGGCGTACGCCCTGCTCGGCCGCGGCGACACGCTCGGGGTCTTCCAGCTCGACGGCGGCCCGATGCGCTCGCTGCTGCGGCTCATGCAGCCGGACAACTTCGAGGACATCTCGGCCGTCATCGCGCTGTACCGGCCCGGCCCGATGGGTGCCAACAGTCACACCAACTACGCGCTGCGTAAGACCGGTAAGCAGGACATCGACTACATCGATCCGGAGCTGACCGAGGCTCTCAAGCCGATCCTCGGCGGCACCTACGGCCTGATCATTTATCAAGAGCAGGTCATGTCGATCGCCCAGGAGCTGGCCGGGTTCACGCTCGGACAGGCCGACAATCTGCGCCGCGCCATGGGCAAGAAGAAGCGCGAAGTGCTGCAGAAGGAGTTCGTCGGCTTCGAGGCGGGCATGATGGAGCGCGGCTTCTCCAAGGGCGCGATCAAGAAGTTGTGGGACATCTTGGTGCCCTTCGCCGACTACGCCTTCAACAAGGCGCACTCGGCGGCCTACGGCGTCATCAGCTATTGGACGGCCTACCTCAAGGCGCACTATCCGGCCGAGTACATGGCGGCGCTGCTCACCAGTGTCCGCGGCGACAAGGACAAGTCCGCCGTCTACCTCAGCGAGTGCCGCCGGCTCGGCATCCAGGTGCTGCCGCCGGACGTCAACGACTCCATCGGCACCTTCGCCTCGGTCGGCGACGATATCCGCTTCGGCCTGTCGGCGGTCCGCAACGTCGGCGACAACGTCGTGGCCGGCGTCGTCGAGGCGCGCGAGGAGAAGGGACGCTACGCCGACTTCTCGGACTTCCTCGACAAGGTGCCGCTCACGGTCTGCAACAAGCGGGTGCTCGACTCGCTCATCAAGGCCGGCGCGTTCGACTCGATGGGTCACGGACGGCGCGCGCTGGTGACCATCGCGGAGGAGGCGGTAGACCAGCACGTCGATCTCAAGCGCAACGCGGCCATCGGTCAAGACTCGCTGTTCGGCGGACTGGACGATCCGAGCGGCGGGGTCTCGATCACCATTCCGCCGGTGCCGGAGTGGGACAAGACGCAGCTGCTCGCCTTCGAGCGCGACATGCTCGGGCTGTATGTCTCCGATCATCCGCTGCTGGGTCTCGAACACGTGCTGAAGGCCAGCAGCGACTGCACGGTCGGCGAGATCGTCTCCGATACCGAACGGTCCGACGGGTCGACGGTCAAGCTGTGCGGCCTCATCACCGGCGTCCAGCGGCGATTGTCGAAGAAGGGCGACACGTGGGCCTCGGTGACCATCGAGGACCTCGAAGGCTCGGTCGAGGTCATGGTCTTCCCTGCGGCCTACACGCTGGCCGCCGAGCTGCTGCGCAACGACACCGTGGTCGCGGTCAAGGCCCGCATCCGCCGCAAGGACGAAGGCGTCGACCTCATGGCGACGGAGGTCACGATGCCGGCGATGAGCGTCAGCGGCACCGAGGCACCCATCGCGGTCACCATGCCCGTGGCCCGCTGCACCCCCGACATGATCGCGCGGCTCAAGCAGGTGCTGGCCGCCCACCCAGGAGCCAGTGACGTGCACCTCAAACTCGTGAGTCCGGCCGGTACCAAGGTGATGCGGCTCGACCGCAACTACCGGGTCACCCAGTCCTCGGCGCTCATCGCCGACCTCAAAGAACTGCTCGGCCCGAGGTGCGTCGCATGAGGCGCGCTCTGGCGTTGACGCTCGTCCTGCCGCTGCTCGCGGGGGTCGCGGGAGCGGTGGTCTGGTCGCGCTGGGCCGATCCCGCCCTCTGGACGGTGCACGAGGGGCAGTTGCAGATGGGCCAGGAGGCGGTGGCCACGGAGATCGGCGTTCCGTTGGCCTTCGCGGCCGTCGGGGTCGTCGGCGGGCTGCTGCTGGGCTTCCTCATCGGGCTGCTGTCGCGCCAGGTGGATTGGCCGCTGGTGTTCGTGGGCCTGCTGTCGGCCGGGGTGGCGACGCTGGTGGCGTGGCGTCTCGGCATCGTGCTCGGGCCGCCGGATCCGGTGACGGTGGCTGGACTTTCCGAAGGCGACACGGTGCAGGCGCGGCTCACGCTGAACCTGCCGGCGGCCTTCCTCGCCTGGCCTGCGGCCACCTTGGCCGGGCTGATGCCGGGGGTCGGCTTGAACCCCCGAGGACGGGAGCCGTCAGCGCGCTATGGCGGCGACGATGCCTTCGGTGAGGTCGATCAGGTCGGCCGCTGACAGTTCCACGTCCAGCCCGCGACGCCCGCCGGAGACGAGGACGGTGTCCCACAGTTCGACGGTCTCGTCGATGACCGTGCGGTGCCCTCGGCGCTGTCCTAGCGGGGAGATGCCGCCGAGGACGTAGCCGGTGGCGCGCTGCGCGGCGACCGGATCGGCCATCGTCGCGCGTTTGGCACCGAGCGCACCTGCGGCGGCCTTGAGGTCGAGCGTGCAGCTCACCGGGACGACGGCCACGGCCAGCGTGCCGCCCAGGTCGATCATCAGTGTCTTGAACACCCGGTCGGGGTCGACGTCCAGGGCCTCGGCGGCCTCGCGGCCGTAGGAGGCGACACGCGGATCGTGCGTGTACGGATGCAGGACGTGATCGACGCCGGCGGTCAGGAGCGCCGCGACGGCCGGGGTCGACTCGCCCTTGCTCATGGCCGCTCCCGTTCGCCCGATTCCAGCAGCGCGCGCACGGCCAGGCCCACGACGAGAGCCCAGAACGCGCCGCCGATACCGGCGAACTGCAACCCGGAGGCGGCCACGAGGAAGGTCAGCAGGCTGCTGGCGCGATGGCGGGCGTCCTCCAGCGAAGCGAGGATCGCCGAGGCGAAGGTGCCCAGGAGCGCCAGTCCGGCGACGGTTTCGACGATGCCGGAGGAGGCCGCCTCGGTCAGCGCGACCAGCGTCCCGGAGGTGAGGGCCAGCACCAGGTAGGCGGCACCCGCAGTGACGGCTGCGATCCAGCGGCGGTTTCGCGGGCCGGCACCGTCTCCGGCGGCCAGGGCAGCCGACAGCGCGGCGAGGTTGACGGCGTGACCGCCGAAGAAGCCGGTCAGGCTGGTGCCGAGGCCGGTCGTCAGCATCGCCGGCCGCCACGGGACGTCGTAGCCGAAACTGCGCATGACCGCGACACCGGGGATGTTCTGCGAGGCCAAGGTGACGATGGTCAGCGGCACGGCGATTCCGACGACCGCCGCTACCGTGAACACCGGCGTCGTGAACGCCAGCTGTGGCGCGAACGCCGAGGCGTCGAGTGCCGTGTCCGAGACCGCCACGGAGACGCCGATGGAGATCAGCGCCGCGAGGAGCGCCAACGGCACCGCCCACTGCGGCAGCCACCGGGTCGCGGCGAGCCAGACGAGGACGACCGGCACCACCGCCCAGGGAGCATCGCCGAGCGCCTCGACCGGCGCGAGGCAGAGTTCGAGTAGGACGCCGGCCAGCATCGCCTGGGCGAGGGGCACGGGAATGGCCGCGGCGAGACGGCCCAGAGGGCCGATGGCCCCGGTCAGGGCCAGCAGAACCCCGGTGACGACGAAGGCACCGACGGCCGCAGGCCAGCCGCCGCCGACCAGCCCGGTGCTCACCAGCAGCGCGGCACCGGGAGTCGACCAGGCCAGCGTCAGGGGAGTGCGGGTCCACCAGGCCAGGGCGATCATGCACAGCCCGAAGACGGCGGTGAGGGCGAGCAGGCCGCTGGCCGCCTCTTGCGGTGAGGCACCCACCGCCCGCAGGCCCGACAGAACGACGGCGAACGAACTGGTGAACCCGACGAGCGCGGTGACGACCCCCGCGACCACCGGCTGCTGGAGCGCTTTCTCGTCGGACGCAGAAGGCACGTGAGTCATGGTAGTCAGGTCAGAATTCGTCGGCGTTCCATCGCTAAGCGATAGGCGGAACCCCGTCCTTGTCGCCCGCAAGCAGCGGGAGGTACCCCGGTATGAGCGCAGCACACCGGGTCCTGAGGTGCTGCGACGAAGGGGCAGCCTCGAAGGGCGAAATGACCCGCCACCGCAGGCTTCCGTCCTTCGAGGCAAGCCGCCGGGTCGATCAGGAACGTCTTCACAGCCACCGCTCAGTGATGGTACAAATCGCCTGTGACCCCCGATCCCCACGCCGTCTCGATCCCGCCCGCACCCGCCCCGGAGGTGCCCGCGCCGGTGCCGGTCCTCCCGGCTCCCGCCGGGCAAGCCTCGGGCGTGCGCAGGCTCAAGCCGCTGCTGCTCGGCGTCCTGCTCGGTCTGGTGGCCGGTGCTGCGGGTTCGTTGGTCCTTGCTCTGTGGATACTTCCCGGACTTTTCGGGAGCATCCTGTGAGTCTTCCCCCGCCTCCCGTACCGCGGCCCGCTGCACCCGAGAAGCGCGAACTTCCTGCCCCTCCCGCTGCTGATTCCGAGCCGCGCAAGCAACGGAGTTCGCTCCTGGCACGGCTCACGCGCTGGCGTCGCAGCGTCCTTCGCCCGTCGCGCCGGGCGCGGCTCGTAGCCGTCCTCCTGTGCTCGACCCTCGTCGTGTGTAGCGCCTTCGTCGCGGGCTGGGCGATCGCGAATCGCGCGGGCAACGCCACCCAGCAGCATCAGGTCGCCGACTCGGTCCTCATTGCGGTGCCGGACTTCGGGGGTGCCTCTGCGGGCCTCATGCCCGACGTGAGAGGCCTGGGCAGGGAAGAGGCTACGCAGGCGTTGGTCGACGCGGGCATCCCGGCCTCGGTGATCTCCACCGAGGAGCGCCCGGCAGCCGGGCCGAGCGGGATCGTCGTCCAGCAGTCCCCGGTCTTCGGTCACGCGAACCCGACCTCGGTACTCCTGATCGTCTCGATCCCGGCGGTTGTCCCGGATCTGACCGGACTGACACTGCGCGAGGCCATCGATGCGTTGAACGGCATGGGCGCGCGCGTTCTGCAGGAGAAGGTCTACGACCCGGCCGCGACGGTCGGAAATGTCGTTGCGTCGTCACCCGCTGCCGGATCGCCACTGCCGGAGACGATCACGCTGTCGGTGGCAGACAAGGCTGGTGAGCGCCTGCTGGGGGAGCGCTCGGCGATCGACGGCTACGTCTCCCACGAGAGCGACGGTGTCTTCGGCGGCAAGCAGTATGCCTCGATCATGTCGATGTCGGCGAGTTCGAGCGCCGAGTCGGCAGCGTGGGCGCTCAACACCGGTGCTGCGCGCCTGACGACGCAGGTCGCCTTGGAGGATCCCGAGCCGGGCGACCAGGCGGTCGTGCGCGTCTTCGGCGACGGTGTTCCCTTGGGGTCGGTCACGGTCGGCTCGGCGACGCCGGTGTCATTGGACGTACCGCTGTCGGGGGTCGGGACGCTGACGATCGAGGTCCAGCGAATCGGGACCGACGACAGTTCATGGTCCTCGGTCGAGGTCGTCCTGCTCGATGCCAAGCTGCTGGGCAGTTATGACCAACTGCAGAGGCTTCCATGAGCGCTGAGCGCCGCATCGTCGTCCTGACGGCGGCCGTGACGGCGTTGGTCGTGATGATCGCCTCGTGCGTGGTCTGGGTCCTGTGGACACAGGCCGCCGCGCAGGAGGGCACTGTCGGCAAGTTGGAGAAAGCCTCCACCGTCGGCCGTTGGACTCCGGTGCAGGCCGATCCGCTCCTCGCCGGGCGTGCCGTGGCTGCGGGCGAGACCGTGGTGGTGGGCGGCTTCGACGAGGTTGACCGGATCGCCGCCGGGACGCGCTCGTGGCTGGTGCAGGTCACCGCCACGAGTTCCGGTCCGGCGAATGTGTGGCTCGCCGGCGACACGGCCTCGGCGGAGGCCATGCCGACGCTGACGCTGCCCGGAGGGACCGGCTCGGTCTCCTCATTGGTCGATGTGGGCGACGACGGCGAGGTGACGGTGCTGGCCGACGCCGGCGTGTTGGTTACCCTGACCGTCGTCGCCGCTTTCACCGGCACCGGTGACGAGATGCCCGGTCCCGGCGGAACGCGGGCGGTATCGCCCGTGGCAGCCTTCAGTGCGTCGACGTCAGCCGGGCAGGCCGTGCCGTCGACCGCTGAACCGGCGTGGATCAGTCCGGCCGGGCTGGGCGAGGTGCCGTCCGTTGGCGGTGTCGCCGGGGCCTGGCTGCACATCCGCGCCAACGGCGCTGCGGGTTCGGTCATGGTGGGTCCGTCCGACGGACTCGTCCCGGTGGCCTCGCTCGACCAGGGTTTCGCCTCGGTTCTCGTACCCGCACCGACCGACGCCGACGGCCGCATCTGGGTGGCCGCAGACGGTCAGGTCGAAGGCTTGAGTGTCGAGATTGTCGGCTGGACGGCCGGAGCGGATCGCGCGGCCGATGCCACGGTGGTCGAGGGAGGACTCGCCCTGGGCGTGCCGTCGGCGGTGACCACCGACGATCCCACGCCGGCCGATGTGGTCGACCTGTACGTCGTGAGTAGTTCGGCCGAGACCCGGCTCACCGGCACCGGATCCCTCGACGGTAGAGACATCACCCCGGTGCCGGTGGCCGGTACCGGCCACACGGTGATCGCCTCCGACGAGCCGCTGTCGGATGCCGCCGTCTCCGCGCCTGCGGTGTGGCTTGGACAGTTCGCGGCCCCGCAGGACGATGACGGCACGGTCGAGATCACCATCGACTCGCCGGAGCAGGACGCCGACATCGACCTGGCCGAGGCCGGGGGTGTCGTGACCTTCAGCGGGCGAGTCACCGGCACGACGAGTCTGCGCTCGGTCGTCTTGACCCTCGGGAACCGTTACATCGGCTCGGCGGCCGTGGTGCCGACCGCAAACGGATGGTCGTGGTCGCTGCGGACCAGCGCGACGCCGGGGGCGCACACCGTCACCGCGCGCGTCGTCGACTATGCCGGCCATGACGATGCCGATGCGGTCGCCATCGACCTCGCCGCCCCGCAGAGCGAGGCGACCACGGTGATCGCCGACAACACGGTCGTCGGCGGGCAGGACTTCTCCGCCCAGGTCGCCGCCGCCACCGACAACACCATCACCTTGACCGGGCAGGCCGATCTCGTGGTCGGCGATATCGTCGTCATCGAACCCAGCGACCAATTGCCGGACGGCCGCATGGCCCACGTCACAGCCCTGCGGCAGGTAGACGGACGAGCCATGGAGATCACGACCCGTCCGGCGACCTTGGACGAGATATTCCTCCAGGTCGACTACCAACAGCTGGCCATTCCGCTGACCGAACAGACCAGCGGCACGTCGACGTCCTACCGCGTCGACGGCGATCAGTCGCCCGTCGTGCCGCCGCCGCCCGGCGGGGGAGCCTCCGCCGCAGTCGATGTGCCCCGTGGACTGGACTTCGACGACAGTTTCGAGATCGCACGGTTGCGCTTCGACGGCAAATTCACCGGGACGGCCGCCTACGCGAAGAAGAAGGTCGACGCCAAGACCACCTCCGAGTTGTCGTTCTTCGTCAACGACGAGTCGGTCTTCGACGGGCAGTGGGAAAGCCAGTGGCACAAGGACGTCTCCGGCCCCGAGCGCTCCGAGGCCGCCGCCAACCTCACCGCAGCATTGGAGGCGACCTTCGTCGTGACGGTCAACGTCACCATGCGCACCTCGGTACACCTGGCGTGGTTCGAGGCTCCGAAGGTCACGATCAACCATCTGGAGATCACCCAGACACAGACCTTCGACGAGAGTTTCACCTTCAACACCACCGGCAACTTCGACCACGGTATCGACGAGGACCTGGCCGCCGCTGAACCCGCGGCTCGCGCGAAATCACTCAAAGAACAGGCCGACGAGGCCGCCCAGGCGAGCAAGGACGACCGCACCGTCAAACTGGGGACGGCTCGCTTCTCGATCCACGTCGTGCCGGTGTTCATCAACTTCTACGCGACCGTCAACGCCGGCTTCGGTGCCCACATCTCCGGCGAGGCCTCCGTCACGCAGTTGTTCGGTTTCACCCACGAGACCGGCTTTGCCTACGAGACCGGCGCGTTCCGGGAGATCGACGATTTCCGTATCACCAAGGAGTCGCAGGAGGCGTCCTTCCGGGTGGACGCGGTCGCTTCGGCGGTGCTGTTCGACAACTTCCGGGCCATGATCTACGACGTCAGCGGCCCGACGGCCGACCTCGGCCTGATGGTGGAGTTGACCGCCAGCGCTGAGGGCGAGGCCCACAACAACGCCGAGACGGCAACCAATCCGCAGACCGATGCGGGTGCCAGTTACCAGGCCGAGGCCGCCCTCGACCTCTACGGATTCGGGTCTGTCGGCGTCGCCATCGACTTCCTCGGGCTGGATGAGAACTGGAAGTCCGATGAGGCCGAGTTGTTCCGGCACCGGATCTGGGAATGGCACAGCGACGGCTGCGTCGCGGATTCGTGCCCGGACACCGAAACCGACACCGCAGGGCCTACCGATACCGGTGCTCCTCCGGATACCAGCGCCGTCAGCCAGGGCGACCGCCCGCTGGTCATCATCATGGACGCTTCCGGTTCTATGGCCGGCGGGCGCATCGAGGAGGCCAAGTCGGCGATGCATCAGCTCCTCGATGCCCAAAGCATCGGTTCGGAGATCGGGCTGTTCACCTACCCCGGTCCCGCGTCGTCGTGCGATGCCGGAAACTTCGTGGTCAACGTCGAGCCGGTCACCGGATTCAGCCATCTGCTCGACGCCGTGGACCAGATCACGACATCGGGAGGCACACCCACCGGTGAGGCCTTGCAGGAGGTCGTCGACACGCTGGAGGCGCAAGGACGGACCGGAGCGACGATTCTGTTGGTCTCCGACGGCGAATCGAACTGTCAGGTACCTCCCTGCGAGGCGGCCCAGCAAGCGGTGGCCAAGGGCTTCGAGATCGCGGTTCAGGCCATCGCCTTCAACAGTTCCGAGGCAGGACGCGACGAGTTGGCCTGCGTCTCGGGCGCGACCGGGGGAACCCTCTACGAGTTGGAATCCGCCGATGAGGACGAACTCTGGAACCTGGTCGAGGATTTGTCACTGGCCACCCTTGAGGTGGATGTCGCGGTGCCGAAAACCGTCGCCACCGGCTCTCGCGCCGAGGTGACGGTGAAGGTCACCAATCCGTCTGCGCGTGACGTCGAAGCGGCGCGCCTCTCGGTACTGGCCGACTCTTCGGTGGGAGCGCCGTCGGTTTCGCCGTCGGCGCAGATCGTTCTGGGTAATCTGCCTCCGGGAGCCTCGGTGACCCGGACGGTATCGGTCACCCTGGGTGCCGGGGCCACCGGACCGGTCGACTTGCGGGTCACCGGGTGGGCCGACAACGTGGAGAGCGTCGAGGTCGAGGACGGCTTCGAGGTGGTCGAGCGCGACGACCTCGACCTGACCCCCGGAAAGATCCTGGACGGCGGCGAACGAGCTGTCGTCCTGGGCGACGGGTTCTCCGGCTCGACGGGTGCGGAGTGTCCAGACGACCTGGCGACGACGAACGCTGCCGCAGCGACACCGAAGATCGAGGGAGAGTCGTTGGCATGTCCGGGCGCGACGACACGTGACATTGTCGATACCGCCCTCGCAGATACGCAGGTCGGCCAGGTGTCTTCCAGCGACCAGGAGACGGTCGTGCATGTGAGCGCGGGTGCCGAGGATGTGGGGCTGAGCGAGTTGATCGCGCATTGCGCCGAGGCCGACTGTGATCCGGCCGACTCGCAGTTCGTCACGGCCGTTCGCGCCGCGCAGGAGATCGACTTCGCCCGGTTCTATGCACTGGTGGCCCAGGAGTCGGCCGACCGGTTGGGGCGGGGTGCTCCGGTTGTCGTCAGCGCCTACCCGTACGTTTTCGACGAGTGGAACGGGCGCGATTGTTCCGACGAGTTCGACGGCGGGGAGGTGCGCATGATGAACTCTCTGATCGGGACGTTGAACGCGCAGATGTCGGCCGGAGCCGAGGCTGCCGCAGCTGACGGGTATGAGGTGTACTTCGCGAGCTCGGCGGCCCAGGCCCTGCGTCAGGCGGACGCCACACTCTGCTCTGACGAACCCGGTCTCACGATCGACAAGCACGTGGAACTCAACGACATCGGCACCGCCGCCATGGGCGGGTCACTGGCGCAGTGGAGTCAGGGGCGCGAGCGCTCGACGAGTGCGACGTCTCCCGCACCGCTCGACACCACCTCGGGACGGCACCTGTTGTCGTGGATGTTCCCCGGTGACGTCGATCTCGTCTTCGACGCGCGGCCCGTCGCCAGTTATGCCGAGTTCGACGTGGGTTCGACG
Organism: Aeromicrobium sp.; assembly: GCF_047607065.1. Lineage (GTDB taxonomy): Bacteria > Actinomycetota > Actinomycetes > Propionibacteriales > Nocardioidaceae > Aeromicrobium. Next base: position 76,715 of record NZ_JASGDU010000057.1, on the reverse strand, counting down.
AAGGACCGGGCGGCGGTCGTCAAGATCGGCCAGGACCTGCATGTCTCGGGGGCCGGATACGAGCCGAACACGTGGGTCACGCTGACGCTGTATCAGGAGGACACGACGCTGCTGGGCCGATTCCGTGTCGGTGCCGACGGTGTCCTGGAGGCGCGAACTCCGGTGCCCGCCGGCACTGCGGTCGGGGAGGCCGAGTTGTCGCTGGTCGGGGTCAGCGCGGACGGTGCCGCCGAGCGTCTGACGATGCCGGTACAGGTCGCGGCACCGGTCGGATTCCTGCCCTCCCTCCTCGTGCTGCTGGCTCTCCTGGCGGGTCTGGCGTTGATCGGACTTGCTGTTCGGCGACGATTCTCGTGGCGGATCCGTGAACTCGGTGACCGGCAGGGGGAGACCCCTCCCGCATGAGCGACCTCGGCGACGTAGATCGCAACGATGGTGTCGTGTCTGCGTGGTCGGTACGGCGGCTCGCCTTCGAGCCGAAGGACTGGCAGATCCGGTTCCGCCACCGTTTGCGTGAGGCGCTCGCCGGTTTGCAGGCGACTCCGGGTTCAGTGCTGCAGGCCACGTATGCGGCCCCGGACGACGCCTTCGTGGACGTGGAGAACGTCCTCGTTTATAACGTCGGCACCGGATGCTTCCGCCACGTGACCGGCGACGGCATTACGCTGCGGCGCACGCGGTCGGCCGACCATCGTCATGGGCTTCGGTATGAGATGGTTCCGGCGACGGCTCTTCGGGCGGGCGGGCCGAGCGCGGTGCGGTTCGCTGCGGAGGTCGCCGATGTCCGCGACCTCGCTGCCGTCTGGCGGGCGGTGCGGCAGGCGACCCCGGTGCCGCCGGACACGCGGATCGAGGGACGCTTCCGCCTGGCGTTGACGCTCACCGACCGCAGCGCGCAGCCCGCGACTGCCCTGTCGACGGTGATGAAACCGCTGCTCGACGGGGTGCTCAGCGCCTTCAGCGTTCACACGGGCGAAGACACCCCTGCGGTCGCCGAGCGGCTGGCACTGCGGCTCGGGGTCCGGCCCGGACAGATCGCGGCCGAACTGGCCCGTCCGGGCTGGGGCGTGCTCGGCGGGCGGGAGGTCGTCCGTCCGTACCGGCACCACGTGCAGTGGAATCCCGCCGACGACCGGTGCGACGAGGCCGACCTGCGCGTGGTCCGCCGGACCACGCCCGGTGCGCCGCGCTGGCGTATCGCCGGCCTGATCGACGCGCTCGGCTCCTGAAGGCGGCGGCTCACTAGAATCGCGGGGTGCTCCTCCGTCGAACCGATCTTCGCCAGGTAACCCCGAGTCCGGACGCCCTCGCATGGCAGTCGCCGTACCGCGACGCGGTGCCGCGCGCCGAGGTCGATGTCGCACGGGCGCTCGAGGCCGTGCAGCCGATCTGCGAGGACGTCCGCCTGCGGGGTGCTGACGCCGTGCTGGAGGTAGGCGAGCGCTTCGACGGGGTCCGTCCGTCGAGCCTGCGCGTACCCGCCGAGGTCATCGCCGCCGCCCGCGCCGGCCTGGCCCCGGCCATCGCCGACGCCTTGGAGGTCGCCATCGCGCGCCTGCGCCGCACCTGCGAGGCCGAGTTGGAGCAGAGCGTCGCCACAACCCTGGCCGACGGCGCCACCGTCGAGCGGCGCATCGTGCCGATGGAGCGGGTCGGGCTGTACGTGCCCGGCGGTCTCGCGCCGCTGGTGAGCACCGTGGTGATGAACACCGTGCCCGCACAGGTCGCCGGGGTGCCGGGCATCGCGCTGGCCAGTCCGCCGCAGGCCGACAACGCCGGCTGGCCGCACCCGACGATCCTCGCCGCCTGCGCGATGCTCGGCGTCGACGAGGTGTACGCCGCCGGCGGCGCACAGGCCCTGGCGATGCTCGCCTACGGAGCAGGCGAGTGTGCCCCGGTCAACCTCATCACCGGCCCCGGCAACATCTACGTGGCCGCGGCCAAGCGATACCTCCAAGGCGCCGTTGCCATCGACGCCGAGGCCGGGCCGACCGAGATCGCGATCATCGCCGACGAGAGTGCCGATGCCGAACTGGTGGCCGCCGACCTCATCAGCCAGGCCGAACACGATCCGATGGCCGCTTCGGTGCTCATCACCGACAGCGAGGCGCTCGCCGACCGGGTGGACGCCGCCCTCGGCCCGCAGGTGGACGCCGCCCGCCACGCCGAGCGCATCCGCACTGCCTTGGCCGGATCGCAGTCCGGCACGGTGCTCGTCCGCGACATCGACCAGGCCGTCGATGTCGCCAATGTGTACGCCGCCGAGCACCTGGAGATCCAAACCGCCGACGCCCCGGCCGTTGCCGCGCGCATCGTCAACGCGGGAGCGGTTTTCGTCGGCTCCTTCAGCCCGGTGTCCCTCGGCGACTACGCCGCCGGGTCGAACCACGTCCTGCCCACTGCGGGCTGCGCCTGCCACTCCTCGGGACTGTCGGTGCGGGCGTTCTGCAAGAACATGCAGGTCATTACCTACTCCGAACAAGCCCTGCGCGAGATCGGCCCGCAGGTGGTGACCCTCGCCGAGGCCGAGGACCTGCCCTCACACGGCGCTGCGGTGTCGATCAGGCTGGCCCGCCGGTGAGCGTGCCCGGCTGGCTTCCCCTGCGCGAGGAACTGCGCGACGAGGAGCCGTACGGTGCCCCGCAGATCGACGTGCCGGTACGGCTCAACACCAACGAGAACCCGTACGGGCCGAGCGCGGCGGTCGCCGACGACATCGCCGCCTCCGTCCGCGCCGCAGCCCTGGACCTGAACCGCTACCCCGACCGCGAGGCGCTGGCACTGCGCGAGGTGCTCGCGGGCTACCTGTCGCGTGAGGCAGCCGGAATCGACGCCTCGCGGGTGTGGGCCGCGAACGGCTCCAACGAAGTCATGCAGCAGATCTTGCAGGCCTTCGGCGGTCCCGGACGGACGGCGCTGTCGTTCGCCCCGACATATTCGATGTACCCCGAGTACGCCCGCAACACGCACACCCGGTGGGTCGCCGGGCAGCGGCGCGAGGACTTCGGCCTCGACACGGCCACCGCCGTCGCGCTGATCGAGGCCGAACGGCCCGACGTCGTCTTCCTCACCTCGCCGAACAATCCCACCGGCACGGCCCTCGACCCGGCGCACGCGCGCGCCGTGCTGGAGGCCGCGCCTGGGATCGTCGTCGTGGACGAGGCCTACGCGGAGTTCCGCCGCAGCGGCACCCCGAGCGCGCTGGAGCTGCTGGCGGAGTTCCCCCGCCTCATCGTCACGCGCACGATGAGCAAGGCCTTTGCCCTGGCCGGTGCCCGCCTCGGCTACCTGGCCGCCGCCCCGGCGGTGGTCGACGCGCTGCGCATCGTCCGCCTGCCGTACCACCTCTCCTCGGTCACGCAGGCCACCGCCGAGGCCGCGCTGCGGCACACCGGCGAGCTGCTGGCGCAGGTCGACGCGCTGCGCGCCGAGCGCGACCGGACCGCTGAGCGCCTGCGATCCCTGGGCCTCGACGTGGCCGACTCCGACGCCAACTTCATCCTCTTCGGCACCTTCGAGGACCGCCACGGCCTCTGGCAGGCGCTCGTGGACCGCGGCGTCCTGATCCGCGAGACCGGACCCCTAGGATGGCTGCGGGTCTCCATCGGCACGCCCGAGGAGATGGACACGTTCTTCGCCGCACTCCAGGAGGTCATGTGATGACCCGCACGGCCCGCATTGAGCGGAAGACCTCCGAGTCGCACGTCGTGGTCGAGGTGGACCTCGACGGCACCGGAGAGCACGACATCTCCACCGGCGTCGGCTTCTACGACCACATGCTCACCGCGCTGGCGCGGCACTCGCTGATCGACCTCACGGTCAAGACCGAGGGCGACCTGCACATCGACGCCCACCACAGCGTCGAGGACACCGCGATCTGCATCGGCGAAGCACTGCGCGAGGCCCTCGGCACCAAGGCCGGCATCCGCCGCTACGGCACCGCCACCGTGCCGCTGGACGAGGCCATCGCCACCTGCACCGTCGACGTCTCCGGACGCCCCTACTTCGTGCACACCGGAGAGCCGGAGCGGCAGATTACGGTCGTCATCGGCGGGCAGTACTCCGGCTCGCTCACCTCGCACGTGTTCGAGTCGATCGCCCACCATGCAGGACTGACGATGCACATGACCCTGACTGCGGGCCGCGACCCGCACCACATCGCCGAGTGCCAGTTCAAGGCGCTGGCGCGGGCGCTGCGCGAGGCCGTCGAGATCGACCCGCGTGAGACGGGCATCCCGTCGACCAAGGGAGCCTTGTAGTGGCTCAGACGACGGTGGCGGTGCTCGACTACGGCTCGGGCAACGTGCGTTCGGCGGTCCGCGCGGTGCAGCGGGCCGGTGCCGAGGCCGTCCTGACCGGCGATCCGGTCGCTGCGTACGAGGCCGACGGGCTGCTGGTGCCAGGCGTCGGCGCGTTCGAGGCCTGTATGAGCGGCCTGACGGCGGCCGGCGGGCAGCGGCTGATCGAGCGGAGGCTCATCGCGGGCCGCCCGGTGCTCGGCATCTGCGTCGGGATGCAGATCCTCTTCGCGGAGGGCATCGAACACGGGGTACGGACCGAAGGCTGTGCTGAGTGGCCGGGCACGGTCGAGCGGCTGCAGGCGCCCGTCGTCCCGCACATGGGCTGGAACACCGTTGAACCGCCTGTCGGATCGCTCATGTTCGCCGGCCTCGAGAGCGAGCGGTTCTACTTCGTCCACTCCTACGGCGTGCGGCGCTGGGAACTCGACGGCGACACCCCGCTGAAGAAGCCGCAGGTCACCTGGACCGGCTACGCGCAGGACCGCTTCGTCTCGGCAGTCGAGCACGGCCCGCTGTGGGCCACCCAGTTCCACCCCGAGAAGTCGGCCGACGCAGGCCGCCGCCTCCTCGAGAACTGGCTCGCCACTTTCTGACCGGTAGGACGGCCATTGAGGTGCGAGGCCGCAAGCGGTCGAGCCTCGAAATGACCGGGTGCTTCCTCGGCGGAGTCCCTTCGAGGCCCGCTCGTTCCTCGCTCGCACCTCAGGGACCCGGTGCCCCAGACCTCCCCGAGTTCGGCACCCGCCCACCGATAGCATCGCGCCGTGAGTGCCTACCTCGAACTGCTGCCCGCCGTCGATATCAAGGGCGGCCAGGCCGTCCAGCTGGTCCAGGGGGTCGACGGCTCCGAGAAGCGCTTCGGCGACCCGGTGGAGGCGGCGCTGCGCTGGCAGGAAGCCGGTGCCGAGTGGCTGCACCTGGTCGATCTCGACGCCGCCTTCGGGCACGGCCGGAACCGCGAACTCCAGGCCGAGATCGTCGGCCGCCTCGACATCGACGTCGAGATGTCCGGCGGCATCCGCGACGACGAGTCGCTGGAGGCGGCCATGTCCACCGGCTGTCGCCGGGTCAACATCGGAACAGCAGCCCTGGAAAAGCCCGAATGGTGCGCCCAGGCGATCGCCACCTGGGGCGACCGGGTGGCCATTGGCCTGGACGTGCGCGGCACGACGCTCGCGGCCCGGGGCTGGACCCGCGAAGGCGGCGACCTCTACGAAACCCTCGCCCGCCTCGACGCCGAGGGCTGTGCCCGCTACGTCGTCACCGACGTCAATAAGGACGGCATGCTCCAGGGGCCGAATCTCGACCTGCTGCGCGATGTCTGCTCGCGCACCGACCGCCCGGTCGTCGCCTCCGGCGGTGTCACGACGCTGGACGACATCCGTGCGCTCATGGGTCTGGTCGAGATCGGGGTCGAAGGGGCCATCGCCGGTACCGCCCTGTACACCGGCCAGTTCACGTTGGAGGAGGCTCTGGCACTGACCCAAGGCCAGACGACCTCGGCATGACACGCCGCGGTTGGCTGCTGTTCGCGGCCATGAGCGTGATCTGGGGCATCCCGTACCTGATGATCAAGGTCGCCGTCGAGGGTGGCATCTCGGTGCCGATGGTGGTCTTCGCGCGAACCGCCCTCGGCGCTCTGATGCTGCTGCCGCTGGCGTTGCGGCACGGTCGGCCGACCTGGCTGCGCGACCACTGGAAGCCCCTGGCAGCCTTCGCCGTCTTAGAGATCCTGGGGCCGTGGGCGCTGCTCGCGCACGCCGAGCAGGAGTTGTCCAGTTCGATGACCGGCTTGTTGATCGCGGCGGTACCGATCATCGGCGTGATCGTCTCCCGCCTGCTCGGCGACAACGAGCGGCTCGGCGCGGTCCGTTGGCTGGGCCTCGGCGTGGGGCTTCTCGGCGTCACTGTGCTCGCGCTCCCTGGCCTCGGCGGCGATTCACCGCAGGCGATCATCGAGGTGCTGGTGGTGGCTGTCTGCTACGCCGTCGCCCCGCTCATCATGGTCCGCCAGTTGAACGACATCCCGGCACTGCCCATGACGGCCGTCTGCCTCGGTCTCGCGGCAGCCGTCTACGCGATTCCGGCGGCGCTCACCTGGCCGACGGAGAGTCCCAGTGCGGAGGTCACCGCCTCGCTGGTGGGCCTCGGTTTGCTCTGCACCGCGCTCGCCTTCCTGCTTTTTTTCGCGCTGATCCGCGAGGTCGGCACCTCCCGAGCGGTGGTCTTCACCTACGTCAACCCCGCCGTTGCCGTGGTCGCGGGCATCGTGCTGCTCGGCGAGACATTGACCGTCTCGATGGCTGCGGCGTTCGGGTTGATCCTGTGCGGCTGCCTCCTGGCAACATCTGGGCGACGATTAGGCTCAACGGCGTGAGTCTGGCCGTGCGTGTCATCCCGTGTCTGGACGTCGACGGCGGGCGAGTCGTCAAGGGCGTCAACTTCGTCGATCTCGTTGATGCCGGCGACCCGGTGGAGATGGCCCGTGTGTACGACGCCGAGGGGGCCGACGAGCTGACCTTCCTCGACATCACCGCCTCCAGCGGCGACCGGGCCACCACCTACGACATGGTCGGGCGCACCGCCGAGCAGGTCTTCATCCCGCTGACCGTCGGGGGAGGCGTGCGGACGGTCGAGGATGTCGACCGGCTTCTGCGGGCCGGGGCCGATAAGGTGGGCATCAACACCGCCGCCATCGCCCGCCCCGAGGTGATCACCGAGATCGCGCAGCGTTTCGGCAATCAGGTGCTGGTGTTGAGCGTCGACGCGCGGCGCGCGCCGGACCAGCCCAGCGGCTTCGAGGTCACCACGCACGGCGGCCGGCGTAGCGCCGGGATCGACGCCGTCGACTGGGTTCGTCAGGCCAGCGAACTGGGTGCCGGGGAGATCCTGCTGAACTCGATGGACGCCGACGGCACGCAGGCCGGATTCGACCTGGAAATGATTCGGGCGGTCCGCGGCGTTACTCAGGTGCCACTGATCGCCAGTGGCGGTGCCGGCAAGCTCGAACACTTCCCCCCTGCGGTGGAGGCCGGTGCCGACGCCGTGCTCGCCGCGAGTGTGTTCCACTTCGGCAGCCTGACCATCGGAGCGGTGAAAGACACCTTGCGCGCTGCCGGCCACACCGTCCGTTGACGGGCCTGGACTCCCTCGCTCAGAACGACACCTCGCGCCTGACCCGGCGCGGGGTCGGCGTCATGCGCCGGGGTATCGCCCGCGAGCGCGGCATGTTCACGCTGGCCGTCGTCTTCTCGGTGCTCTTCGGTGCGACGACGGTCGCTGACGCCTGGGTGCTCGGCTGGGCGACCGATCATGTCATCACGCCCTCCTTCGCCGAAGGGGAGTTCCTGGTCGGGGCGTCGGCGGCCGGAGCGCTGCTGTTCGTGTCGGCGGCGCTGCTGCGCACCCTCGGCGTGGTCGGGCGGCGTCTCGTCGGCGGCATCGTCTTCTACCGGCTGGTGCGCGGCGACCGGCGCGCCGTGACCCGCCGCTACCTGGATCTGCCGATGAGCTGGCACCAATCCCATCCGACCGGGCAGCTGCTGTCGAACGCCAACTCCGATGTGGAGGCGACTTGGGGCGTGTTCCAGCCGTTACCGATGGCCATCGGCGTCGTGGCGATGCTCGTGGTCGCGGTGGTCTCGATGCTGCTCGCCGACCCGGTGCTGACGGTGGTGGGCCTGGTGGTTTTCCCGGCGCTGTTCGCCGTCAACGTCGTCTACCAGCGCTGGGAGGGTCCGGTGATGGCGCGGGTCCAAAGCCTGCGGGGTGACGTGTCGGCCGTGGCCCACGAGTCCTTCGACGGTGCACTCGTGGTCAAGTCGCTCGGGCGGGAGGCCGACGAGACCCGCCGTTTCGCCGCGGCCGCCGAGGAGTTGCGGGACGCGGGCATTCGCGCTGGCCGCATCAGCGCCGTCTTCGATCCGCTGCTGGAGGCGCTGCCGAGCATCGGGGTGCTGGTGGTGCTGCTTGTCGGCATCGGCAGGGTCGAGTCCGGTGCCATCGCTCCGGGGGATCTCGTGCAGGTGGCCTACCTGTTCACCGTGGTCGCCATGCCGGTGCGGGCTTTCGGCTGGGTCTTGGCCGAACTGCCGCGTGCCGTGGTCGGCTGGGAGCGGGTGCGCGCGGTACTCGACGAGCAGGCGCGCATGGCCTATGGCGAGAACTCCGTGGACGGCTGCGGACCCCTGCGGCTGGAGATGACCGGGGTCGAGTTCTCCTATGCGCCCGGCGAGCCGGTGCTACGCGGCGTCGACCTGGTTGCGGCACCGGGCGAGGTGACCGCCGTGGTCGGTGCGACCGGCAGCGGCAAGAGCACCCTCGTCGCGCTGGTCACCCGGTTGCTCGATCCCGATGCCGGACGGGTGCTGCTCGACGGCCGCGAGGTCGGCACGCTGACGCACGAGGCCCTGGCGGCTGCGGTGACGGTGGCCCCGCAGTCGACCTTCCTGTTCGACGACACGGTGCGGCACAACATCACCCTCGGGGACGAGTCCTACGACGACGAGGCCGTGTGGGACGTGCTGCGCATCGTGCAGGCCGACGGCTTCGTGGCGGCGCTGCCGGACGGCCTCGACACCCGGCTCGGTGAGCGCGGGACGTCCCTGTCCGGCGGCCAGCGGCAGCGGATCGCACTCGCGCGCGCCGTGATCCGCAGGCCTCGCCTCCTGGTGCTCGATGACGCCACCAGCGCTCTCGACCCCGATGTCGAGCGGCGCATCCTCACCGCGCTGGGACGCTGGTCGCGCGCCGACGGCGGGCTGACCGTGCTGGTGATCGCCTACCGCAAGGCGACCATCGCCCTGGCCGACCGGGTGGTCCACCTGTCGGCCGGTCGCGTGGCCGACAGTGGCAGCCACGCCGAGTTGCGCGAGCGCTCGGCCGATTACCGCGCCCTGGTAGATGCCTATGACGAGGCCCGGACCGAGGTCGACCATGAGTGAACGGTGTCCGGTCCCTGAGGTGCGGAGGGCGCCTCGCGCCCGGAGCCTCGAAGGGACCAGGCGCATGGTCGCGTACCCCTCCCTGCGAGGCTCGTCGTTCCTCCTCGCACCTCAGGGAGCGAATCCGGGAGGTCGACCATGAGTGAACGGCGCGAGGGCAGTATGCGGGTCATCGTCCGGGGGCTGTCGCTGAGTCCGGCGATCACCGAGGGCTGGCCTCTGACGGTGGTCCTGATCCTTCTCGGCACGGCCGGCTCCTCGCTCGTGCCTCTCGTGGTGCAGCGGGCCGTGGACTCCGGCCTCGGCGGCGAAACCGGCGTGGACGCCGGGGCCATCGTCGGTGCCGTGGCGGTGGCCGCCGCCCTCCTGGCGCTCAGCGGAATCGCCTCCTACCACGCCAAATACCGGCTGTTCCGCACCAGCGAGACGGGCCTGGCGCAGCTGCGCGTGCGGGCCTTCCGGCACGTACACGACCTGTCGATGCTGATGCAGAACACTCAGCGGCGCGGCTCGCTCGTCTCCCGTGTGACCTCCGACATCGACCAGATCTCCCAGTTCCTGCAGTTCACCGGCATGATCCTGGTGCTGAGCGTCGGACAGATGATCGTGGCCACGGTCGTCATGGCGTTCCTGTCGTGGCAGTTGACGCTCGTGGTCCTCGGGACGTTCGTACCGCTGGTGCTCGCGCTGCGGGGCTTCGCCGAACGCATGTCGCGCGCCTACGACCGGGTGCGCGCGGCGGTCGGCGACCTGCTCTCGGCCATTGCCGAGCCGGTCGTCGGTGCGTCGGTGGTGCGCAGTTACGCCAGCGAGCGGCGCACCACCGAGCGCATCGACCACGCCATCGAGGCCGCCTACGCCTCCAATGTGCGCGCGCAGACCATCGTCGCGCTGACCTTCGCGTCGGCGATCTTCGTCGGCGGCATCGCCAATGCCGCAGTGCTGCTCCTCGGCGTCGGTCTCGGCCTGGCCGGGCACCTGTCGCTCGGCACGGTGATCGCCTTCATTTTCCTCGTGACGCTGTTCGTGGGGCCGGCCCAGATGGCCACCCAGGTCATCACCGTCGCCCAGAATGCGGTGGCCTCCTGGCGGCGCGTCATCGAGTTACTGGAGACACCCGCCGACGTGGACGACCCCGGCCCGTCGGGCCAGCCGTTGCCCACAGGTGACCTCGGTGCCCGCTTCTCTCGGGTGGAGTTCGCTTACGGCGACGGGCCGCTGGTGCTGCACGACCTCGACCTGGAGATCGTCCCCCGGCAGCGGGTCGCCGTCGTCGGAGAGACCGGATCGGGCAAGTCCACCTTCGCCAAGCTGCTGACCCGGCTGATGGATCCCCGTAGCGGCGTCGTGGCGCTCGGCGGCGCAGAGCAGTGGGTCAGCCTGGACCGGGTGCCCTTCGAGGACCTGCGCCGGCGGGTCGTGATGGTGCCCCAGGAGGGGTTCTTGTTCGATGCGAGCCTGCGCGAGAACCTGCGGTATGGGCACCCCGGCGCGACCGACGACGAACTACTGGCCGCCGCCGGGAACCTCGAGCTGCTCGACTGGTTCGAGACGCTGCCGCGCGGCCTCGACACTGCGGCCGGCCAGCGCGGGGAGTCGCTGTCGGCGGGGGAGCGGCAACTGGTCTCGCTCATCCGTGCGGCGCTGGCCGACCCCGACCTGCTGGTGCTTGACGAGGCCACCAGCGCCGTGGATCCGCAGACCGAGTTGCGTGCCACCCGCGCGCTGGACCGGCTTCTCGACGGCCGGACGAGCGTCACCATCGCCCACCGGCTGTCGACGGCTGAGAACGCCGACCGGATCCTTGTCTTCGACTGCGGCCGACTCGTGGAGGACGGCGACCACGCGAGCCTTGTCGGTGCCGGCGGCGTCTACGAACGGCTGCACGCGAGCTGGGTCGCGCAGGCCTCCCTGGGCCTGCGCTGATCGGTGCTCGACGGTACCGCCGGGCGGCACTGACACAATGGCGGCGTGACCTCCTCCCTCGATCCGGACATCGCCGGCCGACTCAAACGCGACGCCAACGGCCTGGTCGCCGCAGTGGTGCAGGACGCCGATACGCGGGCCGTCCTCATGGTGGGATGGATGGACGACGAGGCCCTGCACCGCACGCTGACGACGCGCGCCGCGACCTTCTGGAGTCGCAGTCGCGCGGAGTACTGGGTCAAGGGCCAGACCTCGGGCCACATGCTCGTGGTGCGCGAAGTGCGCCTCGACTGCGACGGCGACACGCTGCTGGTGACCGCAACACCGGCCGGGCCGACCTGCCACACCGGCGCGACCACCTGCTTCGACGCGGACCGGCTGCTCTGATGCCCGAGTCCGCCGAACGGCTGCGCCGCTGGTACGGCCCGGTCGTCCTCGCGCTGATCGTCACCGGGGGAGCGGCGTTCATCCTGGCGCGCCGCACCTGGGTCACGACCCGTCTCGGTGACGGTCAGGGCGCGGGCGCGACCATCGAGACGACGGGTGCCGAGATCTCGGCGCTCGTGCCCGGCCTGGCTGTCGTGGTGCTGGCCGGGGGCCTGGCCGTGGTCGCCTCGTCGGGCTGGCTGCGACGGATCATCGGGGGGATCGTCACGCTGGCGGCGCTCGGCGGGGCTGCGGCTAGCCGTACCGATCCGGCGGGGGTGGTCGACGCGGCCGTCTCCGAGAGCGTCGCGTTCACCCGTGACGTCCAGGTGACCTCGGTGACCCACCACGGCTCCCTGCTCGCACTGGCGCTGTTCGTGGTCGCTGCGGTGCTGGGTGCGGTGGTCGTACGCTGCGCCGCAATGTGGCCGGCGATGAGCAGCCGGTACGCGGCACCCTCGGCTGCGGCGGTCACCGAGACGGACCTGTGGAAGGCCCTCGACGCCGGCCTGGACCCGACCACCGATCCCGGCGAGCCGGGCAGCGAGCGGTAGGCTGGCCCCGTCCGTACGTACGCCTGCTACCGCCCAGGAGTCCTCCCCATGTCGCATGGATCCTCGCCCGCTGCCTGGACCGCCGTTCTCCTCGCCCTCGTGGGCATCGCCATCGGCGGCATCGGCCTGATCCCCGAGCCGAACTGGATCGTGTTCACCGTGGGCTGCGTGCTGGCCGTGCTGGCCGCACCGGTCGGCAAGATCATGGCCGTCGCGGGCCTGGGCGTGAAGGACCACTGATCCTGCCCGTCGGCGAGGTGACGCCGCCCCCGCCGAGTCAGGCGGGCGCGGCACCGCCCTCGCGTGCGCACCTCGTACGCGGGCCGCTACTGATCGGTGCCGCCGGTGCCTCGGCGATGCTGGCACTGCACCTGCGCGACCCGCACACCAGCGGTTCCTGGGGTGTCTGCCCGTTCCTGCTGCTCACCGGCCAGCCATGTCCCGGCTGCGGCGGCCTGCGCGCGATGAACGACCTTACCCACGGCGACATCTCCGGCGCGCTCGGCAGCAATGCGATGGCCGTCGCCTTCGTGGTGTTCATGGGCGTGGCCTGGGTCGTCTGGATCGCGCGCCGCTGGCGCGGCGAGAACGTCCCCTGGGTCCGGCTGCCGAAGGCATGGCTGATCGTCATCGGGGCTGCGGTCATCGTTTTCGCGGTCTTCCGGTGGACGCCGTGGGGCGCGGCCCTGCGCCCCTGAACCGCGTCGCTGCCGGTCAGTAGTCCCAGGTGGGATCGCCGAAGCCGTCCGTGGCGAACACGGCGATGAGCAGGCCGCTGAGCAGCAGGTTGATGACGATGGCCACGATGCCGCACACGATTCCCGCCGTGGCCTGGCCGCTGCCGCTCTGCGCCCCGCGCGCGGCGTCGATCTCCTTCTTGGCCAGCACCCCGAGGATGATCGCGGGGATGCCGCAGGCGAGACCGGCGATGAACAGGCAGTACAGGAACACCGAGCAGACCAGCGCGATAATGCCGAGGACCATCGACCACAGCGCCTTCTGATTCGCCTGCGGCATCGGGTAGCCGTAGCCGTACATGGGCACCATCGGTGGCCCCGGATAGCCGTAGGGCTGGCCAGGCGGCGGCGTGGGTTGTTGCTCAGGATTGCTCCACGACGGCTGATCGCCGGTGTACGGGTTCTGCGGTCCATCGCTCGACATAGGCAGAGCCTAGGGCGTACGCCGACCCACTGGCGTACGAACCGATCAGTACGTCGAGAATTCGAGTGTCAGCGCACCCGTGGCGTAGAGGATCCCCATAAGGATGTTGAACAGCACCGCGAGGATGCCCAGGACCAGGCCTGCGATCGCCATGCCCTTTCCGGTTTGCGTGCCCTGGGAGGCTTCGATGTCCTTCTTCGCCAGCAGACCGAGAATGATCGCCGGGATGCCCGTGATGAACCCGCAGCAGAAGAAGGCGACGAGGCCCAAGACGAGTGCCCAGATGGCCTTGGGGTTATTGCGCGGCGGCATGCCATACCCGCCGGGGGCGGCCGACGGGTAGGTGCCGGGCGGAGGTGTGGTCGAGCCGTAGCTCGGCAGGCCGGAGGCGATGTTCGGATCCTGATGCGACATATGCCGATACTAGTGGACTCGGTGACGGCTGTGGGCCGAGCGCCCGTGGGTGAAGGTCCACGCCCGGCCCCCGGAGGCTTTTTGCCGTGCTCGCGGGGCTACCCTTGGGAGGTCGGCCTGGCTGGGGTCGCGCAGAGGCCCAGAGGAGGTGCCATGTCGGTTCTTGAGGAGATTCTCTCCGGAGTGGCGGCGGACCTCGATCAGAGAATGGCCGCGACGAGTCTGGACGAGGTCAAGGAGCGCGCCGCCCGCCAGCCCGAAGCGCTCGACCCGATGCCGGCCTTCCGTGCTGAGGGCGTGTCGGTGATCGCCGAGGTCAAACGATCCAGTCCGAGCAAGGGTCCGCTGGCGAGTATCAAGGACCCGGCAGCCCTGGCGGCCGACTATGCCGCCGGCGGTGCGGCGGCGATCAGCGTGCTCACCGAGCAGCGGCGCTTCGGCGGCACCCTCGATGACCTGCGTGCAGTGCGTTCCCGCGTCGACGTGCCGGTGCTGCGTAAGGACTTCATCACCACCTCCTACCAGTTGTGGGAGGCGCGCGCTGCCGGTGCCGACCTTGCGCTGCTCATCGTGGCCGCTTTGGAGCAGAACGCGCTGGTGAGCCTCATCGAGCGTGCCGGGTCCATCGGCCTGACTCCGCTGGTCGAGGTTCACGACGAGACCGAGATGTTGCGGGCCGTCGACGCCGGTGCCGAGTTGATCGGTGTCAACGCCCGTAACCTCAAGACCCTCGAGGTCGACCGGGACACCTTCGCCCGGCTGGCCCCCCTGTTCCCCCCCCACGTGGTCGCAGTCGCCGAGTCCGGCGTGCGCGGCCCGCACGATGTCATCGAATACGGCCGGCACGGTGCGAACGTGGTCCTGGTCGGCGAGACGCTCGTGCGCGACGACGACCCGCGCGCCACTGTGGCCGACCTCGTGGCGGCCGGTGCCCATCCCGCCCTGCAGCATCGAGGCTGATTCCGTGGTTCTTCCCCTTCCCGACGGCCCTGGACACTTCGGCCGTTTCGGTGGCCGCTTCATGCCCGAGGCTCTTATCGCCCCACTCGACGAGATCACCCGCGAGTGGGAGGCCGCGCAGGTCGATCCGGAGTTCACCGCCGAGCTGGCCCGCATGCTGCGCGAGTACGCCAATGTGCCCAGCCCGCTGTACGAGGCCCGGCGGTTCAGCGCGGCCGTCGGCGCGCGCATCCTGCTCAAGCGCGAGGATCTCAACCACACCGGCGCGCACAAGATCCGCAATGTCATCGGTCAGGCGCTGCTGGCCAAGCGCATCGGCAAGCCTCGCTGCATCGCCGAGACCGGGGCGGGCCAGCACGGCGTCGCGTCGGCCACCGCGTGCGCCTACCTCGATCTCGAATGCACCGTCTACATGGGCGAGGTCGACACGCAGCGCCAGGCGCTCAACGTCGCCCGCATGAAGATGCTGGGGGCCGAGGTCGTGTCCGTGACCACCGGTAGCCGCACCCTCAAGGACGCCATCAACGAAGCGCTGCGCGACTGGGTGACCACCGTCGACACGACGCACTACCTGTTCGGTACCGCCGCCGGCCCGCACCCGTTTCCGTCGATGGTGCGTGAGCTGACGCGCGGTATCGGCGACGAGGCGCGCGCGCAGTGCCTGGAACTGACCGGCGCGCTGCCCGATGCGGTCGTGGCCTGCGTCGGCGGCGGATCGAACGCCATCGGCCTGTTCACGGCCTTCGTCCCCGACGAGCAGGTGCGCATCCTCGGCCTCGAGGCCGGCGGCGACGGTGTGGAGACCGGCCGGCATGCGGCCACGATCACGGCCGGACAGGTCGGCGTCCTGCACGGCGCGCGCTCCTTCCTCCTGCAAGACGACGACGGCCAGACCATCGAGTCCCATTCGATCAGTGCGGGCCTGGACTATCCGGGCGTCGGACCCGAGCACGCCTATCTCGCCGACACCGGCCGGGCGCAGTACCGTCCGGCGACCGATGCGCAGGCGATGGCCGCCTTCGACCTGCTGTGCAAGACCGAGGGCATCATCCCGGCGATCGAGTCCTCCCATGCCCTCGCCGGAGCCGTCGAGCTGGCCGCCGAACTCGGCCCGGACGCGACGATCCTCGTCAACCTGTCCGGCCGCGGCGACAAGGACGTACACACTGCGGCGGAGTACTTCGGCCTGCTCGACGAGGCGGGGGAGGCCCGATGAGCGCCGTCGGCGACCTCTTCGCCCGTACCCGGTCCGAGAACCGCGCGGCCCTCGTCGGCTACCTGCCCGCAGGCTTCCCGAGCGTGGACGCCTCGATCCGCGCCATCGCGACGATGGTCGAGAACGGTGTCGATCTGGTCGAGGTCGGCCTGCCGTACAGCGATCCGGTGATGGACGGCCCGACGATCCAGGCCGCCGCCGAGACCGCTCTGCAGGCTGGGACCCGCGTCGACGACGTTTTCGAGGTCGTCGGTGCCACCGCAGCGCTCGGCGTGCCGACGGTCGTGATGACGTACTGGAATCCGGTCGAACGTCGCGGCGTCGACCGCTTCGCCGGTGATCTGGCCGCTGTGGGCGGAGCCGGACTCATCACGCCCGATCTCATCCCCGACGAGGCCGCCGAGTGGGACCGCGCCTCCCGTGAGAACGGCCTGGACCGGATCTATCTCGTGGCGCCGTCCTCGACCGACGAACGGCTCGAACTGACCGCCGAGGCCGCCAGCGGGTTCATCTATGCCACGGCGGTTATGGGCGTGACGGGGCAGCGCGAGCAGACCTCTAGCCTGGCACCGGAGCTGGTGGCCCGGCTGCGGCGGGTCACTGACAAGCCGGTCGGCGTCGGCCTCGGCGTGAGCAACGGGCGGCAGGCGGCCGAGGTCGCGGCGTTCGCCGATGCGGTGATCGTCGGCTCGGCGCTCGTGCGCTGCCTGCTGGACGCCCCCGACGAGCAGGCCGGACTGGCCGCGCTCGCCACTTTGACTCGTGACCTGCGCACCGGAATGGAGCGATAAGTGAACACCCTGGTGACCTACCTGCCCAGCCCGGAGACCGGGGTCTGGCACTTCGGCCCCTTCCCGCTGCGCGCTTACGCGCTGGGCATCATCATCGGCGCGTTGCTGGCGATCTGGATCGGCGAGCGCCGCTTCCAGCGTCGGGGCGGCGAGGCCGGCGTCATCTCGGATGTCGCGATCTGGGCCATCCCGTTCGGCATCGTCGGAGCGCGGCTCTACCACGTGCTCACCGATCCGGAGTTGTACTTCGGCGAGGGCCGCCATGCGGTTGATGCACTGAAGATCTGGAATGGCGGTCTGGGCATCTGGGGTGCCATTGCCGGCGGCGCGGTCGGTGGTTACATCGCGGCGCGCCGGGCGGGGGTCTCCCCGGGGGCGGTTGCCGATGCGCTGGCTCCCGGCCTGCTCGTCGCGCAGGCGGTCGGCCGCCTCGGCAACTACTTCAACCAGGAGTTGTTCGGCAAGCCCACCGACCTGCCGTGGGCCTTGAAGATTGCCCGGGAGAACCGCCCCCTGGACTACCTGCAGTTCGCCACCTTCCATCCGACGTTCCTGTACGAGCTGCTGTGGAACCTCGCTGCGGCAGCCGTGCTCATCGCTCTCGACCGGCGATTCCGGTTCACCAGCGGCCGCGCTTTCACGCTGTACGTGATGCTCTACACCGCCGGGCGGTTCTGGATCGAGCAGCTGCGCATCGACGACGTCAACCATCTGGGTCCGTGGCGGCTCAACGTGTGGACCTCGCTCGTGGTCTTCGTCGTGGCTGCTGTGGTCTTCTGGCTGACACGCTCGCGCGGTGACGGCCAGCCGGTCGAGAGCACCGGAGACGGCGACGGCGATCCGGTCGATGAGGAGACCGACCATGCCGCAGGAGTCCCGGACGCCGAGGAGTCTGAGGAGACGGCCGATCCGGTCGACTCGACCAGTTCGTGAGCGCGCCCCCGTCGCTACCTGTGGATAACGACGCAACCGGCCCCGAATCCCGGGCTAGGGTGACGCGCATGCCCGCCGCCGAACCGAGTCGCGTCCGCGAGGTGCTCCATGCCGCCGTCACCGCCGTCGGGGGCACCGAGCGACCCGGCCAGGCGAAGATGGCCGAGTCCGTCGCCGCCGCTATGGAACAGGAGCGTCATCTCCTGGTGCAGGCCGGCACCGGCACCGGCAAGTCGCTCGGCTACCTCGTGCCGAGCCTGCTGCACGGCGAGCGCGTCGTCATCGCTACGGCGACACTGAGCCTGCAGCATCAGCTCGTCGAGCGTGACATCCCGGCACTGATCGAGGCGGCCGAACACGTCCTCGACGCGGTGCCGACCCATGCCGTACTCAAGGGCCGGTCGAATTACGCCTGCCTGCATCGGGTCCGCGTCGGCGTCCCCGACGACCAAGGGATCCTCATCGAACTGCCCGAGGAAGGCACGCTCGGATCGGAGGTCGTGGCGCTGCGCGAATGGGCCGAGGACCAGGCTTCGCACGACGGCTCGGGGGAGCGGGAGCGGGCACCGTCGCACACCGACCGAGCGTGGCGGCAGATCAGCGTCAGCGCCCGCGAATGCCTCGGGGCCTCGCGCTGCGGGTACGCCAAGGAGTGCTTCGCCGAGCGGGCCAAGGCCGATGCGCACCAGGCGCAACTGGTGGTGACGAATCACTCGCTGTTGGCCATCGACGCCCAGGGCGAGACCCCCACACTGCCCGAACACGACGTCGTGGTGATCGACGAGGCGCACGAACTGGCGACGCGCGTCACCCAGGCGGCCACCGTCGAACTGGAGCCGTCGGCCATCGAGAGGGCCGCCCGCCGCTCTCGCCCGCACATCCGAGGCGGCCGTGCCGTCGACGACCTGGCGGACGCCTCCGACGCGCTGGCCGATGTGCTGACCCGGACCGAGGCCGGACGCATCGACGCGCCGAGTCAAGAACTGCTCGACGTCGTGAGCCTGGTGCGGGACTCCGCCCGCGCCTGCCTGTCGGACTTTGCCCCCGAGACCAAGGAGGCCGGCGGCGAGCCGGACGCCGCCCGGCAGCAGGCTCGCGGCCTCGTCGACGAGGTGCATACCGTGGCCGAGAAGATGGCCGGTGCCGGGCCGCACGACGTCCTGTGGGCCGCCGAAGGCCGCTCCGGGCCGCGGCTCTACCTGGCGCCGCTGGACGTGGCCGGGCGGTTGGCGTCGACGGTGTTCGCCGACCGGACCGTGGTGCTGACCAGCGCCACCCTCACGGTGGGCGGTGCATTCACCTCCGTCGTCCGGTCGGTCGGCCTCGACCCCGCAGGGCAGGACTGGACCGGCATCGACGTCGGCTCGCCCTTCGATTACGCCCGCCAGTCCATGCTCTACGTCGCCCGGCACCTGCCCGCGCCCGGCCGCGACGGCCCTGCTCCGGCGACCGTTGACGAACTGGTCGCCCTGATCGACGCCGCCGGCGGCCGCACCCTCGGCCTGTTTTCCTCGCGCCGCGGTGCCGATGCCGCCGCCGAAGCGGTCCGGGAACGACTGCCCGACACGACGATCCTGTGTCAGGGCGATGCGCACCTGAGCGAACTCACCGAGCAGTTCACCCGCGAGGAGCGCACCTGCCTGTTCGGCACCCTCGGGCTGTGGCAGGGCCTTGACGTGCCCGGTCCGACCTGCCAGCTCGTCGTCATCGACCGTATCCCGTTCCCGCGCCCCGACGACCCGCTCATGGGGGCGCGGCAGCGCCGGGTGGCCGAGTCCGGCGGCAACGGCTTCATGGCGGTGGCCGCCAGCCACGCCGCCCTCCTGCTCGCGCAGGGCGCGGGCCGGCTGATCCGCCGGGTGAGCGACCGCGGTGTCGTGGCGGTGCTGGACTCGCGTCTGGTCACCGCGCGCTACGGCTCCTTCCTGACAGCATCACTCCCGCCGATGTGGCGCACGACCGACCGCGAGACGATCCTCGGGGCATTGCGACGCCTCGACGAGGCCGCCTCCTAGACTCGATGCTTATGAGCATCGTGGTCACCGGCGGAGCCGGGTACATCGGGTCGCACATCGTGCGGTCCTTCCAACTGGCGGGCCTGGACTGCGTCGTTGTGGACGATCTGTCCAGCGGTCACCGCGAGTTCGTCCCCGGCGAGGTCCCGTTCGTTGAGGCGTCGATCCTCGACACTGCGGCGTTGGAGCAGGTGATGAGCGATCACGACGTGCAGGCCGTGGTCCACCTGGCCGGCTTCAAGTACGCCGGTGTCTCGGTCGAGCGGCCGATGCACACCTACGAGCAGAACGTGCAGGGCACCGTCAGCCTGCTCACCGCGATGGAGCGCAGCGGCGTCGACGCCATCGTGTTCTCCTCCAGCGCCGCCACCTACGGCACCCCCGACGTGGACCTCGTCACCGAGGACACCCCCACCTCGCCGGAGTCGCCGTACGGCGAGAGCAAGCTGATCGGCGAATGGCTCATGCGCGACGCCGAGCGCGCCTGGGGCATGCGGCACACCTCGCTGCGCTACTTCAACGTCGTCGGTTCGGCGGTGCCGCACCTGTACGACACCAGCCCGCACAACCTGTTCCCGCTGGTCATCAAGGCGCTGCGCGAAGGCCGCACGCCGCGCATCAACGGCGAGGACTACGCCACCCCCGACGGCACCTGCGTCCGCGACTACATCCACGTGGCCGACCTGGCCGACGCGCACGTCGTCGCGGCCCAGGCCCTGCTGGAGGGCCGCGACCTGGAGCGCGTCTACAACCTCGGCTGCGGCGACGGGGTCTCGGTCCGGCAGATCATGGATGCCGCCGCAGAGGTGTCCGGCATCGACTTCACCCCGGAGATCGGTCCGCGACGCCCCGGCGATCCGGCGCGCATCGTGGCCTCGGGAGAGCGGGCCGCCCGCGATCTGGACTGGAAGGTCCGCTATTCGGTCGCCGAGATGTTCGCTAGCGCCTGGCAGGCCGGCCCCACCGCCTGAAAGCGCGGCGCTCCAGGGAGGTAGCGCTTCAGAGCATGCGTCGGTAGGCGCTGGCTGAGGTGCGTAGGCCGCTTGCGGCCGGAGCCTCGAAGCCTGCGGTTTGAGTCCCTTCGAGGTGTGCTGCGCTCGCACCTCAGGGACTGGGTACGGCACCCAACCCGAAATAAAATCATCACTTCTCTAGAGTCCGTCGCCAGATTGGCGACGGCGCAGGTAGCGCTCGAACTCGCGGGCGATGGCGTCTCCGGAGGCCTGCGGCAGTTCGCTCTCGTCGCGCTCGGACTCCAGCGCCCGGACGTACTCGGTGATCTCCTCGTCCCCGTCGAGGGCATCCTCGGCACCGCGCTGCCAGGCTTCGCTGAGTTCGTCGAGGACGCCTTGGGGGAGCGCCAGCGCGAAGGCGTCCTCGACCGCGCCCAGCAGCGCCAGCGTCGCCTTGGGACACGGCGGTTCGGCCAGGTAGTGAGGCACCGCCGCCCACAGCGACAGCGCGGGCAGACCCGCCTGCGTCGCCGCCTCGGTCAGCGCTGTGGTGATGCCGACCGGGCCGGTGTACCGCGAGGCGTCGACACCGGGGATCAACCGGTCCGACAGTTCGTTGGACGAACCGCTGATCGGCACCGGACGGGTATGCGGCGAATCGGCCAGCAGCGCGCCCAGCGTCAGCACCTCCGAGACGCCCGCCGCCGCAGCGACCCCGAGGATCGCCTCGCAGAAGGAGCGCCACCGGTAGTTCGGCTCGGGGGCGCTCACCAGCAGCACATCGCGTACGGCACCGGCCGGACGGGCGTAGTAGATCGTCGGCTGCGGCCAGCGCAGCCGCGATCCGGTCTCGTCCGGCCCGCTGCGCAGCACCGGCCGGTGGACCTGGAAGTCGTAGTAGTCCTCCGGGTCGAGCTGGATCAGCACCTCGGCGTCCCACTCCTCGATGAGGTGGTCCACGACGCCGGTCGCGGCATCGGCGGCGTCGTTCCATCCCTCGAAGGCGGCGATCAGCCAGGGATCGCGTAGCGAGGGGATGTCGGGAGTGCTCACGCCCCCAGCATAGGGATCCGCTGACTTATTGGGGTTGTGCGCCGCTGACCGGTCCCTGAGGTGCGAGCTTGCGAGCCTCGAAGGGACCCCCACCGCAGCTCATTTCGAGGCTCCGCTCGTTCCTCGCTCCGCACCTCAATGAGCGGCACCGACCTATAAATCAGCACTTCCCTAGGTGGCGGGCCTCCTCAGCGGTCGAGGACGGGAGACAGTCCGGTGAGGTCGGCCTGGTGGCCCGAGACGTAGCCCTCGTAGGCACCCGGCCCGGAGACCTCGGGCTTGGTGACCGTGCCGCGGTGCGGATAGTGGTGGTCGACCGTGTCGGCGATGGCGTGGGAACTGTCCGCGAGCGCCAGCGCGACCGACGGACCGTCTCTGTGGCGTTCCTCGGCCTCCTGGATCGTGGTCTCGGCGATCTCACGCAGCCGGGTGTCGACGGCTGCGCCGTAGCCGGCCCACCAGGAGCGCTTGAACGCCACCAGGTCCTCGCCCCTGGGTACCTCTGCCCGGATCAGCTCGTGGGCCGCCTGCACCATGAGGCTGCGCATCAACAGCTCGACGCTCTCGACATCGGCTTCCAGCCCGAAGACATGGACCGACATCGCCGGTTCGGTGCCGAGGATGATCGGCTTGCAGCGCATGGCCAGCGCCACCACACAGGCCAGCAGGCATTTATCCCGCACGAACGGTGCGTCAAAGCGCAGCAGCCGGTCGCTGACCCCCGCCTCCTGTCCGGGCGCGGCGCTCAGCAGAGCCTCGTCGATCCCGTACTCGGCCATGAGCGCCATGGCCTTGGCGGTAAAGGTCTCGGCCTCCGCAGCGGTGGCGGCCGAATCCTCCGCCAGCGCGAGAAGCTTGCGGATCTTGTCGACCTTGTCGGGGTTCATAGGCCTTCCATTATCGGCGATGGACCCAAAGGCGAGGCCGCCGGTGGTCCCGTCGCCATGACCGGTCCCGGCGTCGTGTCTACTCGTCGTCGGTGCGGTAGCCGAGATTGGGCGACAGCCAGCGCTCGGCCTCGTCCATCGTCCAGCCCTTGCGTTCGGCGTACTCGGCCACCTGGTCGCGGCCGATGCGCCCGACCACCGTGTACTGGGACTGCGGATGCGAGAAGTACCAGCCGCTGACCGAAGCGCCCGGCCACATCGCCATCGAATCGGTCAGTTCGATACCTGCGTTGGCCTTGACGTCGAGCAGGTCCCACAGTAGCCGCTTCTCGGTGTGGTCCGGGCAGGCCGGATAGCCGGGCGCGGGGCGGATGCCGACGTACTTCTCGGCGATCAGCGCCTCGTTGTCGAGTGTCTCGGCGGGCTGATAACCCCAGAACTCCCTGCGCACGCGCTCGTGCATGCGCTCGGCGAACGCCTCGGCGAAACGGTCCGCCAGCGACTCCAGGAGGATCGCGCTGTAGTCGTCGAGGGCTGCCTTGAACTCGATGACTTTCTCGGAGACACCGATCCCGCAGGTCACCGCGAAGGCACCGACATAGTCGGCTAGCCCGGTCTCCTTGGGCGCGACGAAGTCCGTCAGCGACTTGTGCGGGACCCCTTCGCGGTGCTCGGTCTGCTGGCGCAGGTGATGCAGTGTCGTGCGCACCTGGTCGCGGTGGTGGTCGGCGTACACCTCGATGTCGTCACCGCCGACCTGGTTGGCCGGGAACAGGCCGATGACCCCGTTCGCGCTGATCCACTTCTCGGCGATCATCCGCTCCAGCATCGCCTGCGCGTCGTCGTAGAGCTTGCGGGCGGCCTCGCCGGAGGCCGGGTTGTTGAGGATGTCGGGGAACTTGCCTTTGAGTTCCCAGGAGCTGAAGAACGGCTGCCAGTCGAAATACTCGACCAGCTCCTCGAGCGCATAGTCGGTGAACGTCCGGACGAAGGTGCCGTCGGCGTCCAATGCGGGCGGAACCGGCGGGGTGTAACCGCTCCAGTCGATTGGCGTACGGTCGGCTCGCGCCTGCTCCAGCGTCAGCAGCGGCCGCGAGTCCTGGCGCGCCGCATGCCGTTCCCGCAGCGAGTCGTAGTCGGCCTGCAGGTCCGACAGCAGCGCCGGACGGCGGTCGTCGGACAGCAGCGAGGCCACGACCGGCACCGAGCGGGAGGCGTCCTTCACCCAGACCACCGGGCCGTGGTAGCGCTGGTCGATCTTGACCGCCGTGTGGGCGCGTGATGTCGTGGCACCGCCGATGAGCAGCGGGATGTCGAAGCCCTGTCGCTCCATCTCGGCGGCGAAGTTGACCATCTCGTCCAGCGAGGGCGTGATGAGGCCCGACAAGCCGATGACGTCGGCGTTGTGCTCCTTGGCCGCATCGAGGATCGTCTGCGCCGGCACCATGACGCCCAGGTCGATGACGTCGTAGTTGTTGCACTGCAGCACCACGCCGACGATGTTCTTGCCGATGTCGTGGACGTCGCCTTTGACCGTGGCCATGACGACCGTACCGTTGCTGCGCTCGGCGTCGCCGGGCTGCTTCTCGGCCTCGATGAACGGAATGAGGTAGGCGACGGCCTTCTTCATCACCCGCGCCGACTTCACGACCTGCGGCAGGAACATCTTGCCCGCGCCGAACAGGTCGCCGACGACGCTCATGCCGTCCATGAGCGGACCTTCGATGACCTCTAGCGGTCGTCCGCCGCGCGCGGCGATCTCCAGGCGCAGTTCCTCGGTGTCCGACTCGGCGTAGTCGTCGATGCCCTTGACTAGCGCGTGCGTGATCCGCTCGGACACCGGGAGCGAGCGCCACTCTGCCTCGGCGGCCTCCTCCTTCTGGCCGGTGCCTGCGTAGTCGCCGGCGATCTCCAGCAGCCGGTCGGCGGCATCGGGGCGGCGGTTGAGGATGACGTCCTCGATGCGCTCGCGCAACTTCACGTCGACGTCGTCGTAGACGACCAGGGCGCCGGCGTTGACGATGCCCATGTCCATGCCCGCCCGCGTCGCGTGGTAGAGGAACACCGAATGGATCGCCTCACGCACGGCGTTGTTGCCCCGGAACGAGAACGAGACGTTCGAGACGCCGCCGGAGACCTTGACGCCCGGCAGGTTCTGCTTGATCCAGCGGGTGCCCTCGATGAAGTCGATGCCGTAGGAGGCGTGCTCCTCGATGCCCGTGGCGACGGCGAAGATGTTCGGGTCGAAGATGATGTCCTCGGCCGGGAAGCCAACCTCCTCGGTGAGGATGCGGTAGGCCCGCGCGCAGATCTCCTTGCGCCGCTCCAGGTTGTCGGCCTGCCCCTCCTCGTCGAAGGCCATGACGACGACGGCCGCACCGTACTTGCGGCAGAGCCGGGCCTGCTCGACGAATCTCTCCTCGCCCTCCTTCATGGAGATCGAGTTGACGACGCACTTGCCCTGGACGTTGCGCAGGCCCTCCTCGATGACCTCCCACTTGGAGGAGTCGACCATGATCGGGACCTTGCAGATGTCCGGTTCGCCCGAGATGAGGCGCAAGAAGCGCTGCATCGCGGCGACGCCGTCGATCATGCCCTCGTCCATGTTGACGTCGATGATCTGCGCGCCGTTCTCGACCTGCTGGCGCGCGACCGACAACGCCGTGGAGTAGTCGCCGTCGCGGATGAGGTTGCGGAAGCGCGCCGAGCCGGTGATGTTGGTCCGCTCGCCGACGTTGACGAACAGAGAATCCTCGGTGATGGTGAATGGCTCCAGGCCCGACAGCCGCATGGCTGGTTCGAGCACCGGGGGGACCCGAGGTGTCGCGTCGGCGACCGCGCCTGCGATGGCCGCGATATGGGCCGGGGTGGTGCCGCAGCAGCCGCCGGCGGCGTTGATGAGTCCGGCCGAGGCGAACTCGGCGAGGATCTCCGCAGTGGTCGACGGCTCCTCGTCGTATTCGCCGAAGGAGTTCGGCAGGCCGGCGTTCGGGTAGGCGTGGACGAAGCAGTCGGCCACTCGCGACAGCTCGGCGATGTACGGACGTAGCTCGCGCCCGCCGAGCGCGCAGTTCAGGCCGACCATGAGCGGGCGGACGTGACGGATCGAGTTCCAGAACGCCTCGGTCACCTGACCGGTGAGCGTGCGTCCCGAGGCGTCGGTGATCGTGCCGGAGATGACCACGGGCCAACGGCGGCCGACCTCCTCGAAGAAGGTCTCGATGGCGAAGATCGCCGCCTTGGCGTTGAGCGTGTCGAAGATCGTCTCGACCATGAGCACATCGGCACCGCCGTCGACGAGGCCGCGGATCTGCTCGTCGTAGGCCTCGACCATCTCGACGAAGGTGACATTGCGCGCCGCCGGGTCGTTGACGTCGGGGGAGATGGAGCCGGTGCGGTTCAGCGGGCCGATGGCCCCGGCGACGAAACGCGGGCGGTCCGCCGTGGCGAACTCGTCACACGCCTCGCGGGCCAGCCGCGCCGAGGCGACGTTGAACTCGTAGGCGAACTTCTCCATGCCGTAGTCGGCCAGCGAGATGCGCTGGGCGTTGAAGGTGTTGGTCTCCACCAGGTCGGCACCGGCGGCCAGGTACTCGCGGTGGATGCTGTCGATGATGTGCGGCTGGGTGAGACTGAGCAGGTCGTTGTTGCCCTGGACGTCACTGGGCCAGTCCGCGAACCGTGCGCCTCGGTAGCCCGCCTCATCGGGGCGGTCGCGCTGGATCGCCGTGCCCATCGCGCCGTCGATGACGAGCAGGCGCTCGCGCATGATCCGCGTCAGAGCGTCGGTGGCGTCGGGGCGCCAGGCGGCTCGAATGCCGTCGGTGGTGAGCTTGTCGGTCACGCGATTCCTCGGATCCAGAACGATGGACGGGGAACCTCCAGCCGGCAGCGGGCTCGCGTGGGCGTTGAGGTCGTACCCGCCCATTGTGTCACGCCGCCCCGGCCGGGGAACATTTCTCGCACGGGGTTCCTCTTAGCGGGCATAACGGCCGGGAACGGCCGGTCGCCGCCCGAGACGTGTCGGGGGTGTCGGCGGCAGCGGTGAGTGCATTAGGCTCACGGTGATTTCTTATATTGCGACTGCCCGCATGATGTGAGGGGATTTTTGATGGCTACCGATGAGACTCGCGCCGAGGCATCGAATCCGGCGACTGCGCCGGCTCGGCTCCAGGAGTTGACGAGTGACCCAGAGTTGTGGCCGCTGATCGCGGCTCACCCGAACGCTTACCCCGGCCTCCTGACCTGGCTTGGCGAGAACGGCGGCAACGACGTCAAGGCCGCCATCGCTGGTCGCGGTAACGGTGCTGCGGCGGCCGAGCCGACTGCGGTCCTGCCGCCGGCCGCGCCGCCGACCCCGGCCGCACCGATGACGCCCCCGCCCGGAGCAGCGTTCCCGCCTCCGGGCGGCGCGCTGCCCCCTCCCGGTGGTGCGGCCGTGCCCCCGGCCGGCTTCCCGGCCCCCGGTGCCCCGCAGGGCGGTTCGGGCGGCTCCAAGAAGGGCCTGTGGATCACCCTCGGCATCGTCGCGTTCCTGCTGATCGGCAGCGGCGTCGGCGTTGGGGTGTGGGCGTTGACCAAGGACGACGATTCTCAGCAGGCCAGCACTGACGGCGAGGACAAGAAGTCCTCGAACGACGATGACGACGAGAAGAAGTCGGACGACGATGACGACGAGAAGGACTCGGACGAACTCGACTGCGACGGTCTCGAAGATGTCGCCGATGCCGCAGACGACCTCAACATGTACATCCCCGACTTGGACGAGGAGAGTGTCCTGACCGACGCGGTCGAGACGATCGAGGAGTTCGAGGACTACGACAACGAGGAGGTCGCCGAGTGGGTCGACATCTTCTTGTCCTTCGCCGATGCCATCGAGGAGGATCCGGACGCGATCTGGGGGGATGAGTACCTCGAGTCCTCGCAGGCCGCGAGCGACCTGGAGAGCTTCCTCGCCGACGAGTGCTGATCTCCGCGACACCATCGCACTGGCGTCCCGTCGGGGCCCTATGGGACCTCGACGGGACGCTTGTCGATACCGAGCCGCTGTGGATGTCGGCCGAGCGGGAGCTGGCCGCCGAACTCGGCGGGACCTGGAGCGAGGCCGATGCTGCGGGCCTGATCGGCTCGGACCTGCGTGACGCCGGCCGCCACCTGCAAGGTCACTTCGGTACGAGCATGCCGGTCGACGACATCGTGGACTTCCTCGTGACACGGGTGAGTCGCGGCCTGGCCGGTGGCACGCCCTGGCGGCCCGGTGTTCGTGAGCTGGTCGAGGCCTTCGAGCAGGCGGGAGTGCCTCAGGCGCTCGTGACGATGTCGTACAGCGTCATTGCCGACCCCGTCGCGGCACAGCTCCCCTTCGCCGCAGTCGTCAGCGGCGATCGGGTCACCTACGGCAAGCCGCACCCTGAGCCGTACCTTCTGGCGGCCGAGGCGCTGGGGGTCGAGGCCGCTGACTGTCTGGCCATCGAGGATTCCCCGACAGGTGCCGCATCGGCCAATGCCGCCGGCTGCCGGGTCCTGGCCGTCCCGCACGTGGTGGCCGTGCCCGACCATCCGAACCGCCGCCGGGCCGGATCCCTGGCCGGGTTGACTCCGGCAGCGATCACCGCGCTCTTCACCACCTGAGCCGGGCCAGTCCCACTATGACCCCGGTGGCTCGATGCGGACGGTCGGCATCGGCAGCAGGGTTCCGCCTTGGGCGGGGCAGTGGTCGTGGAAGGCGCAAAAGCGACATAGGCCGTTCGGGCTGGGGGAGAAGGCCCCCTGGTCGAGGGCACGCATGATGGCCGTCCAGATCGCCCGCACCTTGCGCTCGGTCGCCACCAGTTCAGCCTCACCAGGCCCGTGCCGCAGGATCTGGCGGTCGCCGAGATACATCAACTGCAGCAGCGTCGGGACGATGCCTCGCGTACGCCACAGCAACAGCGCGTAGAACCGCATCTGGAACAGCGCCTTGCCCTCGAAATGCTCCGAGGGTGCCTTGCCGGTCTTGTAGTCCACGACCCGGATACGGCCGTCGGGAGCGATGTCGAGGCGGTCGACGATCCCGCCGAGCGTCAGGTCGTCCGAGCGGTGTTCGACCCACACCTCGCGGGCCGCCGGTTCCAGCGTCTGCGGATTCTCCAAAGCGAAATAGGACTCCACCAGCGGCAGCGCGGAATCCAGCCAGGCGGCGGCGTCGAAGTCCTCCGAACCGGAGAACTCCGCTGCACGGGCATCCTCACCGACCACGCGATCCCAGGCCGGTGCGATCAGCTCGGCGGCCCGGTCCGGGTGGCGTTCTGCGGCAGGCAGGTCGAACAGATCCTCCAGGACCGCATGAACGAGCGTGCCGCGGATCGCGGCCGGCGCAGGCGGCTCGGGCAGTTTGTCGACGGTGCGATAGCGGAACAGCAGGGGACAGGTGATGAAGTCCGACGCCCTGCTGGGGCTGAGCCTGCTGCGCACCACGACCTCGGAGTCCATGACAGCACGGTACCCAGCCCCGGTGACAGCAACGAGCACCGCAAGTGCCGCGATAGGTTGACGCCATGTCGTCACCGGGGTCTGTGCGTCTGGGGCGCATCTGGTCCGTCCCGGTCTTCATCCGCCCTGGTGCGCTGTTCATGGGCGTGCTCCTGGTGATCTTGTTCGCGCCCCGGCTGTCGACCGCAGGCTACGGATCGCCCTGGCTGGTCGCCGCATGCGGCGTTGTGTCGTTGTATGCCTCGGTGCTCGTCCACGAGATCGCCCATGTGGCCGCCGCTCGCGCCGATCACCGGCTCGTGCAGTCGGTGACGCTGCACCTGCTGGGCGGCGAGACCCTGATCGCTTCCGAGAGCCGCAGTGCCCGTGAAGAGTTCGTCAGTTCGGCCTCCGGGCCGCTCGCCTCCTTGGCCCTCGCCCTCGCCGGCATGCTTGCCGCAGCCGCCCTCGGCAACGGCCACCCGGCGAAGGTCGCCGGTGCCCTCGGCACGATCAACCTCCTGGTCGCGGCGGTGAACGTCCTTCCGGCGCTGCCCCTGGACGGCGGGCGCATGGTGCGCGCCGCCGGCTGGGCGCTCACCGGTAATGAGCGGATCGGCGTCGTCATTGCCGGGCGGTTCGGCCAGCTCGCGGCTGCGGCGAGTTTCGTTGTGGGCGTCTGGCTGTGTACGCGCGGCGGCCGCACCGGCTGGCTGGACTTCCTGCTGTGCGCGCTGGTCGGCGTGTTCATGTGGCGCGGCTCCTCGCAGTCGCTGCGCCTCGCCCATCGCGCCCGGCGCATCGAGAACCTGCGGGTGAGCCGTCTCGTCGATTCTTCCGTACCCGAGGCTGACTGCCCGCGGCTGCCGTTGTCGCTGCACGGCGGCGACCTGCTGCGCGCCATGACCCATGCGCCCGCCGACGTCTACGCGGTCGTCGACGACGAGACCGGCGAGGTGGTCGGTAGCCTGCGCACTCGTACTGTCAACCGCGCCTATCGAACCGGAGTCCGACGATGACGACATCCCCGTCCGCCGCCATCTGGAGCCATCGCGGCCCCTTCGCCGAGGGGGAGTGGGTGCGCCTGAGCGACGCGAAGGGCCGCAAGCACAACATCCAGCTCGTGCGCGGCAAGGAGTTCTCGACCAAGAAGGGCCAGATCCGCCACGACGACATCCTCGACCGTCCCGAGGGCATCGTCGTCGAGGCGTCCCTCGGCGGCGAGTACCAGGTGTTCCGTCCGTTGTTGAGCGAGTACGTCGTCTCGATGCCGCGCGGCGCGGCGATCATCTACCCCAAGGATGCCGCGCAGATCCTCGCATGGGCCGACATCTTTCCCGGTGCCCGCGTGGTCGAAGCCGGTGCCGGATCGGGCAGCCTGACGTCGTGGCTGCTGCGCGCGGTCGGGCCGCAGGGTCATGTCGGCTCCTACGAGATCCGCGAGGACTTCGCCGAGATCGCGCGCAAGAACGTCACCCAGATCGTGGGGGAGCATCCGGCCTGGACGCTCACGGTCGGAGACGTGCGCGAGGTCGTCGCCGAGGCCGAGATCGACCGGCTGATCCTCGACATGGTCGATCCGTGGACATGTGTGCCGCTGGCCGCCGAACGGCTCGTCGCCGGCGGCATTATCTGCGGTTACGTCGCCACGACGACGCAGCTGTCCCGGTTCGTCGAGACGCTGCGCGAGCACGGCGAGTTCACCGAGCCGCGCGCCTGGGAGACGCTGGAGCGGGACTGGCACGCCGAGGGCTTGGCCGTCCGCCCGGCACACGGAGCCGGTTCGCACACCGCCTATCTCGTCACGGCCCGGCGCATGGCCCCCGGTCAACGGGCGCTCGCCAAAACCCGGCGTCCCGCGCCCGGCGCCTACGGCCCGGACTACACCGGCCCGCGCCCTGCGGGATTCGACGATGAGTGAAGCGCCGCCGGCGATCCACGCTGCCGAGGTTGGGGACGGCGACCGGCGGGTCGTCTTCTTGCACGGCCTGTTCGGGCAGGGGAAGAACTTCACCCAGATCGCCAAGGCCCTGCAACCGGAGTTCGGCTCACTGCTGGTCGACCTGCCCGACCACGGCCGCTCGGCGTGGACCGACGGCGTCGACTACGTCCGGATGGCCGATGCCGTCGCGGCCTTCCTACGCGACGGGTTCGCCGTGAGCGGTCCGGTGCATCTCGTCGGACACTCGATGGGCGGCAAAGTGGCGATGGTCCTCGCCCTGCGCCATCCGGAGCTGATCGACCGGCTGGTGATCGTCGACATCGCTCCGGCCTTCAGCGAGGGATCGGGGCAGTTCGAGCAGCTTTTGGGCGCGTTGGCCTCGCTGGACCTGACCACCCTCCGGCGCCGTGGTGATGCCGACGAACGGCTGCGCGAATCCATCCCGGACCCGGCGGTGCGGCTGTTCCTGCTGCAGAACCTGCGGGCTGCGGGCGATCACGGCTACGCCTGGCAGGCTCACCTCGACCTGCTGCGCCGCGATCTTCCGGTGATCGGCGGTTTCCCCGACCTGTCCGAGCCGCCGTTCGACCATCCGGTCCTCTGGGTCGCCGGGGAGCGTTCGGACTACATCCGGCCGGAGCACGAACCCGAGATGCGCCGGCTTTTCCCGCGCACGTGCGAGGTGACGATCAAGGGCGCGGGGCACTGGGTCCACTCCGAGCAGCCGGCGGCTTTCGTCTCGGCACTGCGGGTGTTCCTCGGGGCAGCATAGCGCTGATTTTCCAGGGAAGATACGGTTGTCCTCCGTGGACGACCGGGTAGCACGCGCCATCGCGCAATGGCGCATCGAGCGACCCGACCTCGACGTCGGACCACACGGGATCATCGGGCGCCTGCGTCTGCTCTCCGACCGGCTCCGCGACGAGTTCTCCGCCGAGCAGGTCCATCACGGCCTCGATGACGGCGAGTTCGACGTCCTTGCGACGCTGCGGCGCGCCGGCGATCCCTACGAACTGGCTCCCGGCGAGCTGGCCCGGCACACCCAGGTCTCGATGGGCGTGATGAGCCGGCTGCTCGACCGGCTCGTCGAGGCCGGACTCGTTGCGTGGTCGGGGCCGACTGACGCGCGGCGCGATCAGGTCATCGGGCTGACGCAGGCCGGTCATTCGGTCGTCGACGAGGTCTTCACCGCCCACGTGACACACGAACATCGACTCGTCGCGGCGTTGAAGCCCCGAGAACGCATCGAACTCGAACGGCTGCTGACGGTGTGGCTGGCCGCTCTCGAACACCCCGAGATCAGCGAAGACTAGGCACGTGCGCGGATAGGGACCCGGTCATTGAGGTGCGAGCTTGCGAGCCTCGAAATGACCTACCGCCGCAAGCGACCTACGCACCTCAGCCAGCGCCTATCCGCAGAGACTCCAGGCGCTCCCGCCTCCCCTCGCCAGACATCCGATAATGCACATTATGTCAATCTACGGGCGGGTCGGGGCGGCACCGAGTTTCAGAACGGTTCGACCTCTCCTGCCTTGGCCGCTGGCTGAGGTGCGCCCTTCGAGGCTCGGGCGCTGAGCGCCCTCGCACCTCAGGGACCGGGTTCCGCCTATGCCCGGAACCTCTACGCTGTCGAGGTCTCGATTCACTCGATGAGGAGGGTGACGGCGATGACGATCATCGCCAGGGCGATCACCGCATCGAGCAGGCGCCAGGCACGCGACGACCGCAACCACCGGCCGAGGCGGCCCGCCCCGAAGCCCAGTGCGCCGAACCACATGACGCTTGCGGACATGGCCCCGGCCGCGAACCACCAGCGCGCCTCGCCATGCGTCGCGGCGATGGAGCCGACGAGGAAGACCGTGTCGAGATAGACATGCGGATTGAGCCAGGTCAGCGCCAGCGTCGTGCCGGCCACCGCCCCGAGGCCACCGCGCCCGCCGGCCGCTCCCCCGTTCAACCCCTCGGCTCCCCCGACTGCCGCCCGCCACAGGGCCAGCGCCGCGTAGCCGAGCAGGAACACTGCCCCCGCCCATCGCGCGGCCGTCGACAGCCAGGGTGCCGCCGACAACAATCCGCCCAGGCCGGCGACGCCGAAGGCGATCAACAATGCATCCGAGGCCGCACAGATCGCCACGACAACGCCGACGCGCTCACGTCGTAACCCTTGACGCAGGACGAAGGCGTTCTGCGCCCCGATGGCGACGATCAGCGACAGGCCGGTCAGCAATCCGGCCACGACGGCAGTGAGCATGCACCGACTGTAGAGCGCACGCCACGAGATCGAATCCGGTCATTGGCCCACCACCACAGGCGACGGGGCAGCCTCGGCTACGGCGCTACGCGGCGTTGACGACGTCAGCGGCCCACTGGCTCCACATGTCGTCGGCGTAGCCGTCGGCCTCCGCGCTCCCGCCCTTGACCCACACGCCCACGAAGGAGTCGCCGCCGCTGACATCCAGGCCCCAGCCGTCATCGTCACCCTGGGCAGCGCCGATGGCAAAAATCGCCTGCAACGACGGTTCGAGGACCGGTTGCCATGTGGTGAAGTCCGGGACCACGTCCTCCGGCAGGTCACCGCCGAGGCCGAGGTCGATGGCACCGATCCGGTCGTCACGAACCAGGATGTATGAAAAGGTGGGGGCCGCCTGGGCCGGGATCAACGCGACGGTGTCGACGAACTGCTGCCACCGCCCCCAGTCGAAGTCGTCGGCGTCTCCGTCGACCCAGATCCTCGCCTGGCCGGTGCCCTCGACGCTGTCGCTGACACTGAGCGCGATGCTGGGGAACAGCCCGAGGTCGTCGTCGGCCATGATCCACGCGGCGATCTCGGAGACCCGTCGTCCGTCTGCGGGCACCTGACCCAGATCCAGCATCGGCCCCATGAACACGACCTTGGCCTCGGGGAACTCGCTCGTGGCGGTCAGGAAGGCGCTGGCGCGCTCCGCAGGAGACAGCGGGCTCTCGTCGGACAGGATGTGCGAGGCTGCGGTGATGTCCTCGTCTTCATCACGCTCGAAGCGGACCTCGCCGTTGAAGCCAGCGGCTTCGTCGATCAGGTTGTTGGCCTCGTCGAAGACCTCCAGGACCGCCTCCAGGTCGGGGACCTCGATGTCGTCTTCGACGATCACCGTGGCCTCCACGCCGTAGTAGTCGGAGTCGTAGGCAGTCCGCTCGGCCTCGACCGAGACGACGCCCGGCAGCGGATCGATGACCTTCTCGATGTGCCGCGCCGAGTCGGGATCGATCTTGCGCGGCAGTGTGCTGCCGCCCTCGGTGCCGCCCCCGCAACCGGCCGCGACCACGAGGGCGACGGCGGCTACCCCTGCCTTGATCCTGTTGTTCACGGCCCTAGGAGACTGCGGGACGCTCCGATGTTCC
Source organism: Aeromicrobium sp. (assembly GCF_047607065.1). GTDB lineage: Bacteria > Actinomycetota > Actinomycetes > Propionibacteriales > Nocardioidaceae > Aeromicrobium. Next base: position 42,412 of record NZ_JASGDU010000057.1, on the reverse strand, counting down.
ACCGGCCGGCACATAGCCGTCGAGAGTCCAGTCGACGTGCAGGCTGATCGGCCCGTTCGGGAGCCACGGCTGCTCGGCGACAGCCTCGGCGACGTACCAGTGGCCGCGCTCGACCACGCCGAGGGCCGCATCGATGACTCGGTAGTGCTGTACCGGCGAACCGATGGCCTGCGACTCGACCCACATCACCTGGAAGTCCCCCGGTTCCAGGTGCAGCCGCCGCTGCAGCGCGGCGATCAGCCGCTCGTCGTGCAGGTGCCCGCAGCCGAAGTTCCAGCCGAGGAAGAGATTGCACATGAACTCCGCCTCGCGGATGGTTCGGGCGTCGACGTCGTCCACGTGGCGCAGCAGCAGCGAGTACAGGCCGCGCCCCTGACTGTGCATGGCCCGCCACGCCAGCGTCTTCTGCAGCGTCATCTCCGATTCGAGCGCATCGAAGCCGAAGGCCTGCAACTGGTCGATCTGATTGGCGGCGGGCTTGACGATCTCGTCGAAGCGCTGCTCGATGCCGGGTTTGAGCACCCACGTCGCGGAGGCCCAGTTGCCTGCATACTGACGCATCGACGGCAGGAACGACACCAGATCGGGCCGCAGATTGCCCAGCACCGGGAAGAACACCAGACCGGCGACGATCAGCGGCAGGAGGAACGGCTCGGAGAAGTCGAAGACGCCGTACCCCTCCCCGTTCGGATAGCCGACGAACAGGAACACCGCGAGGAACCCGAACAGCACGTTCCACTCCAGCGGCACCGCCAGCGGGAAGGCCGTGAGGATGAACAGGTGGAAGAAGGCCATGAAGCAGGCCGCGACGACGGCCACCTCGCGGTTCGTGGCGAACAACAGCACCAGCGGGATCGCCAGCTCGACCGTCGTGCCGCCGACATGGGCCATGAACCAGGAGAACTTCGACGGCAGCAGATCCTCGTTCTCCACGTCGCGGTAGTGCAGGCGCTTGATCCAGCGTGCGGGGGTCGTCGGCGCGTTGGACAGCATCGGCGGCACCACGTTGACGAAGTGGTGACCGAACTTCGAGACGCCCGCGCCGATCCACACCGTCACGATGAGCAACTTGTAGGCGATGATGAGGTCGGCGCCCGTGAGCGTCGCGGAGAAGATCATCGCGGGCAGGTACTGCTCACCGCGTGAGGCCAGGAAGATCACCTTGTCGCGCAGGCCGAGCAGCACCAGCAGCACCGCCACGACGACCCACCACGGGGTGCGCACGAGTCCGTCGGCACCGGTCGGCATCACCAGGGCCGCGACGAGGCTGGCCAGGAAGAGCGCGTAGAGCGCCACGTCGAACGGGGTGCGCGTGTCACCGCCGGTTCCGGGAACCTTCGACGCCCACGGTGCCATGCGGATCGTCCCGGGGCGCAGCCAGTAGCGCGCGCCGCCGGTCATGGGCTTGAAGTGACCGGCCAGCGGACCCCACGTGCCGGCAATGCCGATGGCCTCCAGCAGCACGGTCCACAGCACGAGCTTCTGGTAGACGACCGCCTGGTCCCACCACGAGGTGAACTCCCCCAAGCCGCCCACGTCGCTGGTCCACGACACCACCAGCAGCCCGCCGAGGCAGTACAGCACCACGACCTTCGTGATGTAGATGAGGTGGAACGCCACCGGCGAGCCGAAACCGTGGTCGGCCCAGAACAGCGCGAGGACCTTGATCCGTTCCAGGAACGGCCGGCTCAGGAACGCCTCGGCGTCCACATCCGGCGAGGTGGGCTGCAAGAACCCCATTGCTCACGCTCCTTCTTCACAAGGTATCCCTCCCAGGGTAGAGGCAACTGCTGGTTCGAGGCCCACACTCCTTCGTCTCTCCACTCCGGACACCCGCGTATGTCGGGAGGATGAGCAAGCGAGGAACGGAATGAACGGGAACTCGCTTTACTCGAAGCCGCCCGCGGGGCTGCAGATCGTCTCGACTGAGAAGCGCGCTGGCCGGGCACCGGGGCGAGAGCGCCGGGGCAGCCGCCGATCGACGGGCCATTTTCGTGCCTGAGCGGGCGGTGGTCAGCGGCGACGGCCGCCAGCAAGGGACCGGACATGGCTCCGACTGCTTCTCCGCAGCCTCTGTGCGTGGCCGCTGGGGCGGTTTCGGGAGGCGTGTCGTCCGCTCCCCCTTACTCCCCTCACCCCAGCTGGGCAGCGAGGGCGCGGCCGGCGGCGCGGCCGGAGAACAGGCAGCCGCCGAGGAACGTGCCCTCCAGTGAGTTGTAGCCGTGGACACCGCCGCCGCCGAATCCGGCGACCTCACCGGCCGCGTACAGCCCCTCGAACGGCTCGCCCCCGGAATGCAGCACCTGAGAATCGAGGTTCGTCTCCAACCCGCCGAGCGACTTGCGGGTCAGCACATGCAGGCGCACCGCGATGAGCGGCCCCTTGGCCGGATCGAGGATCTTGTGCGGCGAGGCCACCCGCACCAGCTTGTCGCCCCGGTACGCGCGCGCCTGCCGCATCGCCACGACCTGCAGGTCCTTGGCGAAGGCGTTGTCGAGCTGGCGGTCACGCTCCTCGATCTGGCGGCGCAGATGGCCTGCATCGATCAGGTCCGAACCGGCCACCCGGTTCATGCCCGCGACCAGCTCCTCCAGCGTGTCGGCGACGACGAAGTCCTCCCCCTGGCGCTTGAACGCCTCCACCGGCTCGGTCGCCCCCTTCGCAAGGCGCTGACGCAGCAGCTCGCGGATGCTCTTGTTCGTCAGGTCGGGGTTCTGCTCCTGCCCCGACAGCGCAAACTCCTTCTCGATGATCGACTGCGTGAGCACGAACCACGAGTGGTCGTGGCCGCTCTCGCGCAGGATCTTGAGCGTGCCGAGGGTGTCGAAGCCCGGCAGCGCCGGCACCGGCAGCCGGTTGCCCGCACCGTCGAACCACAACGACGACGGCCCCGGCAGGACGCGAATGCCGTGCTTGGGCCAGATCGGATCGAAGTTCGTGATGCCCTCGACGTAATGCCACATGCGGTCACGGTTGATGTGCCGCGCACCGGCGTCCTCGGCGATGCCGAGCATGCGCCCGTCGACGTGCGCGGGCACGCCGGAGATCATGTGCGCCGGCGGGGTGCCCAGCCGCTCGGGCCAGTTGGCCCGCACGAGGTCGTGATTGCCGCCGATGCCGCCGGTCGTCACCACCACCGCCTGTGCCGAGAACGCGAAGTCGCCGACGGCCTCACGCGAGGTCGGCGCGGCCCGGGGCGCGTCGGTCGGCTCCAGTACCGCGCCGCGGACTCCGGTGACCGCACCGGACTCGACCACCAACTCATCGACGCGATGACGGAACGCGAGACGCACCAGCCCCTGTTCCACCCCGGCGAGGACGATCTTCTCGAACGGTTCGACGATGCCCGGGCCGGTTCCCCAGGTGATGTGGAAGCGCGGCACCGAGTTGCCGTGCCCGCCTGCAAGTGCGCCGCCGCGCTCGGCCCAGCCGACCACGGGGAAGACCCGGTGGCCCTTCTCGCGCAGCCATGCCTGCTTCTCGGCCGCAGCGAAGTTCACGTACGCCTCGGCCCAGCGGCGCGGCCACAGATCGTCGTCGCGGTCGAACTGGGCGCTGCCCTGCCAGTCCTGCCAGGCCAGTTCGACGGAGTCCTTGATGCCCATGCGCCGCTGCTGCGGGGAATCGACGAAGAACAGGCCGCCGAATGACCAGTACGCCTGGCCGCCGATCCCCTGCTCGCCTTCTTGATCGACGACGATGACGCGGCGGCCCGCCTCGACCAGTTCGGCGGTGGCGACGAGGCCGGCCAGGCCTGCTCCCACCACGATGACGTCAGTCTGGGCCGTGGACGATGCTCCGGTGGACATGCGCCGCATCCTGCCTTATCGAGAGGGCAGATCGCGCACCTGGTCGGCCTCGGCGTGGGATGGGTCACCTTGCGGCCAAAAGCCTGCGCAGGCACGTCCGGTGCCCCTACGGTGGAGGGAGCACCCCCGATCTCCCGAGGTTCTTCACCGTCATGCTCCTTACGACACGGCTCTCCCGGATCATCGCGGTCACCGTCGTAGCGACGGTCGCCACTGCCGTCGCCGTGACCTTCGCGTTCTCCTCCGACGCGGTCGGCGGCTCCCACGACGACCGGGCAGGACGCGACGCCACGCCGACGATCTCCGTCGGCGACGGCACTACCGACGCCGGACCCGACGGCCTGAATGCTGACGCCACCGGATCGAGTCCCACCCCCGCTCCGGACGCGACCGCGACGCAGGACCCCGGCAGCGCTCAGAGCGGCGACAGCTCGGCGGCCTCGTCGGATTCCTCCCGCGACGAGGTCACCCCGACCTCCGCGCCGACCACGAAGCCGGAGACGGCTACCCCCGCGCCCAGCCCGACGCCGAAGCCGACGAAGAACACCTGCCTCGTCGTGTTGACCTGCTGACCCGGTCGTCGAGGTTCCACAGCCGCTTAGAGGATGCGCCAGTAGGTCCCGCTGGCTGAGGTGCGAGCGAGGAACGAGCGAGCCTCGAAGCTTGCGGTGGTGGGTCATTTCGAGGCTCGCAAGCTCGCACCTCAATGACCGGGTTCCGCCTATCCCCGCAACCGCTTACGCGCTGCGGCTGACGGTCTCGATGCGGACCGTCAGATCCTGGAGTTCGTCGAGGATCGCCTGTGCCGACCACGTCCGCTCACGTACCCGACGACCGCTGCGCGTGAGCACCCCGGCCGCCTCCAATCGCTCCATCGCCAGTTTGAGTTGCACACCGCTGTACCCCGTGCGCTGGGCCGCGAGATCGACCGTGAGGATCGGCTCGGACACCAGCAGCCGCGCCAGCCGGTACTCGGCGCTGCCGGGGACCGGACCGCCGAGCAGGTCCTCCCATTCGACGGTGACCTCGTGCAGGCGCGTGGCGGTGCGCCGCGACTCGTGGCTGGCGATGAGCGTCGCATGCGTCATCAGACCGACCAGCGGGCGTGCTCGCCCCTCGCGGTACTCCCCGAGCGCGTCGAAGTAGCGGTCGCGGCGCGCCACTAATCCGGACGCAATCGGCACTGACAGGTAGCGGGTCGCCCGGCGGCGGCGCAGCACCGCGTGGATCAAGGTACGGCCGATGCGGCCGTTGCCGTCGGTGAAAGGGTGGATCGACTCGAACTGGGCGTGCATTACCGCCGCCTGCACGAGCACCGGCACGTCATCACGGTTCGCGTAAGCGAACAGGTCCTCCAGGTACCCCGGAACCGTGTCGGGCGGTGGCGGCACGAACAACGCGCCGCGCGGCGAATAGTCGCTGCCACCGATCCAGTTCTGCACGGTCCGCAGGTGGCCTGCCTTCTCGTGCATCGTCGGGTGATGGCGAAACAACAGGTAGTGCGCGCGCAGCATCGCCTCCAGTCGGACCTGGCCGCACTCGCCGGCGTCGGCGATGACCCCGGCCAGCGCCTGTGTCGAGGCGGCCATCGAACGTGCCGAAGCGTTCGCGCGCATCCCATGCAACGCCCGCTCGTAGTCGGCGAAACTCGCCTCGATGTTCTCGATCTTCGATGACGACACCGATTCGGTGCGCAACAACAACTGATCGAGCGCCCCGAGCTTACGGCCGTGGGTCTGGTCCAGCTGAGCCAGATTAGCCAGGGCGTTGTTCATGGTGACGCGCAAAGGGCGGTCGACGGGGAAGTCCAGAGAGGTGATGCGCGGCGGACGGCGCACCACGATCTCACGCAACTCCCGGTCGGCCTTGGGGCCTTGGGGGGTTCTCTGGCGCCAGGGCCGGGCCTCCGCGACGTGCGGTGCCCAGTCACGAGGGGATGCGGCTCCGGTTGATTCGCTCACCGGCTCAGTCTGTCAGCCGCCCGGACGTATCCCTCACGCGCTCAGCGCAGCCGTCGCGGGGCGGTACGGCGAGCATGCTCGACGGCCGTGGCCATCTCACCCCGCCAGGGGGTGCCGTGCCCGGGCACGAGGACGTCGGCCTCGACCCCGGCGAGTACGTCGAGCGCCGCATCGGCCCGGCCGGGATCGAGGGTGAAAAAATCCGGAAGCAGCTGCGGCCCGGTGATCGCCGAGATCGGGTGGCCGGTGACCAGCGCATCGCCGGTGACCACCACCCCGGCTGAATCCAGCACATAGACCGAGCTGCCCGAGGTGTGACCGGCCACGTGCAGGGGCTGCGGGCGGCCCGGCAGGTCGAGCGCGCCGGAGTCCGGGTAGGCACGGGCGTGCGGTACGACCGGATGTCCGGTGGCACCGGCACGGGTGATCGCCAGCGACCAGCGCAGCACCGACGGGCGCCAGGCACGCCGGGCGACATCGGCCGGCGTGGCGCTCTCGTGCGTCTGGCCGAGCGCGTTGGGCAACTCGTCTGGGTGCATGAGCGCCGCGATGCCGTAGCGCTCGTGGAGCCGTCCGAGCGCGCCGATGTGGTCGACGTGGGCATGGGTGACGAGCACCGCGCGGATGTCCTCGACGCGATGCCCGAGCGAACGCACTGAGGCCTCCAGCGCGTCGGTGTCGCCGGGGTATCCGGCGTCGATGAGCGTCAGGTCGCGGCCTTCGCGCACGAGGATCCAGTTCACTGCAGTCCCCTGGACGCAGAACACGTCCCGCGTGACCTGATACAGCGTGGTGGTCATGGGTCCTCCCGTCAGCCGGCCTGACCGGCGAGCAGCGGCAGCAGGTGGTCGGCGGCCAGCGGTGCCAGGGGCAGCGGGCCGGGCGAGGCCGGATCGACCCAGACCGACTCGACGATCTCCGCAGCGATGCGGTGCTCGGCGGTCGGCACGTCGATCCGGTAGCAGTGCGCGATCAGCGCGTGCCCCGGCTCGTTGGCCGCCTGGGTGTGGATCGTGCCCAACAGCATCATGGCGTCTTCGGGCACCCGCAGCCCGATCTCTTCGTGCAGTTCACGCGCGAGGGCCTCGGTTCGGCGCTCGCCGGCCTCCGGCTTGCCGCCGGGGTTCATCAGGTAGCTGGTCCCACGTTTGCGCACCAGCAGGGTGCGGCCGGCCGGCTCGACCACGAGCGCGGCGACGACCTCGATGCGCGGCTGACTCACACCGTCACCGTATCCGGGTCGTTCCCTGTCATCATGGGCCGCGTGAGAATCGGCACGCCCTTGAGTCCGTCGTCCGCCCGCGTTCTGCTGCTCGGTGCCGGCGAACTCGGCAAGGAGGTGGTCATCGCGCTGCAGCGGTTCGGTGTCGAGACCATCGCGGTCGACCGGTACGCCGATGCTCCGGCCATGCAGGTCGCCCATCGCGGCCGCGTTATCGACATGACCGACCCGGCGGCGGTGCGCGCCGTGGTCGAGGCCGAGCGCCCCGATCTCGTGGTGCCGGAAATCGAGGCCATCGCGACCGACGCGCTGCTCGGGATCGAGGCCGACGGCCTGGCCACGGTGATCCCCACAGCGCGGGCGACCTCGCTGACGATGAACCGCGAGGGCATCCGCCGGCTGGCGGCCGAGGAGCTAGGGCTGGCGACGTCGCCGTATCGCTTCGCCGGGTCGGCGGAAGAACTTGCTGCGGGTGCCGCAGAGGTGGGCTTCCCGTGCGTCGTCAAGCCGGTCATATCGTCGTCGGGCAAAGGGCAGAGCCTGGTGCACTCGGCCGAAGAGGTGGCTGCGGCCTGGGAGTACGCGGCGACCGGCAGCCGGGTCGATGCCGGGCGAGTGATCGTCGAGGGCTTCGTCGACTTCGACTACGAGATCACCCAGCTGACGGTGCGCGCGGTTGGGGCCTCCGGCGAGGTCGAGACGTTCTTCTGCGAGCCGATCGGCCACCGGCAGGTCGACGGCGACTACGTCGAGTCGTGGCAGCCGCAGGCGATGAGCGAGGCGGCGTTGACCGGTGCCCGGGAGGCGGCCGAACGGATTACGTCGGCCCTGGGCGGCTGCGGCGTCTTCGGCGTGGAGCTGTTCGTGCGCGGCGACAAGGTGATCTTCTCGGAGGTCAGCCCGCGCCCCCATGACACCGGACTCGTGACCCTCGCCACGCAGCGGCAGAGCGAGTTCGAGCTGCACGCGCGGGCGATCCTCGGGCTGCCGGTCGACACCTCGCAGCGCCGGCCCGGTGCCTCGGCGGTCATCTACGGCGGCACCCCGGCGGTCGGCATCGCCTTCGAGGGCGTTGCTGCGGCGCTGGCCGTGCCGGAGAGCGACCTGCGCCTGTTCGGCAAGCCGGAGAGCTTCGCCCGGCGACGCATGGGTGTCGCGGTGGCCGGCGGCGACACGACCGACGAGGCCCGCGTCCGCGCCGCCGAGGCCGCCTCGCGTATCCGGCCGGTCGAGGCCTGAGCCGCTCGGCACAATCTGAGGGATCGCGGTGGCCGGACGACCACGATCCCCTCAGCCTCCGTCGGAGCGACGGCCTACCCTCGGGGCATGGCCACCGTGATCCTCGTCCGCCACGGCCGGACTACCGCCAACGCCAGCGGACTCCTCCCCGGGCGCTCCCCTGGCGTCCACCTCGACGACACCGGCCGGAGCCAGGCCGTCGCCCTGTCCGAGCGGATCTCGCCGCTGCCTCTCGCGGCCCTGGTGACGAGTCCGCTGGAACGCTGCCGTGAGACCGCCGATGCCGTCCTGGAACGGCAGCGGGCCGACCTGCCGGTGATCGTGGACGACGCGATCACCGAATGCGACTACGGCCAGTGGCAGGGCCGCCCCCTGAGCGAACTCCTCGCCGAGGATTTGTGGAAGACCGTGCAGCGCCAGCCGTCGGCGGTGGCCTTTCCCGGCGGTGAGTCGATGCCGGCGATGCAGGCGCGCGCCGTCGCCGCGATCCGCTCGCGTGACGCCGCGATCACCGCCGAGCACGGTCCGGAGGCGGTCTGGGTGGCGGTCAGTCATGGCGACATCATCAAGTCGGTGCTCGCCGACGCCTATGGTCTGCACCTGGACCTGTTCCAGCGCATCCACGTCGATCCGGCCTCGGCGACCATCATCCGCTATGGGCGAAGCCAGCCGCGCATCCTCGGAACCAACACTCATGCCGGCGACCTGGCCTGGCTCGCTCGCACGCCCCAGAGCGCCGACGCCCCGGTCGGCGGCGGTTCCGGTCCGGCCGAGGCGGCAGGATCCTGGCAAAGCGCTGGTAAATAGGCTCATGCCGCTCATTGAGGCGCGGAGCGAGGAACGAGCGGAGCCGGGTCCTGAGGTGCCGCGAGGAACGAGCGGCCTCGAAGGGCGCACCTCAATGACCGAGTTCCGCCTATCCGCGCACGTTCTCAATCGGCAGGCTCCTAGTCTGGGCGACATGGCGACGACGGTGTACGACTTCGACTGGCCCGACCGGTTCGTCGTCGGCACCGTGGGCGTGCCGGGCCGCCGGACCTTCTTCCTTCAGGTACGTGCCGGACGCGACCTGCTCAGCGTCTCGCTGGAGAAACAGCAGGCGGCGGCGCTGGCCGAGCGGATCGACGAGGTGCTCGACTCGCTGATGGCCGAGAACGGCAACCGGTACAGCATCCCCGTGGGGACTCCCGGCGAACTCGACGACGCCGACCCCTTGGACGAGCCGGTCGACGACCTGTTCCGCGCCGGCACGATGAGCCTGGGCTGGGACCCGGCCACCGCGCAGATCGTCATCGAGGCCTACGCCATCGTCGAGATCGACGCCGAGGAGTTCACCGGCTCCTTGGACGACATCGACGTGACCCCCGAGGCTGTGTTGCGCGTGCGGCTCCCCGTGGGCGGCGCCCGTGCCTTCGCTAAGCGTGCCCGGGACATGGTCGCGGCCGGGCGGCCTGCGTGTTCGCGCTGCGGCGAGCCGATGGCCGGTGATCACGGCTGCGAGCGTCCCGAAACCTTCCGATGAGCGGCCCGCCCGCGAGCGGCGACCTGCACCTGACCGCGCGCATCCGCTCCGCGTCGAACGCCACCCTCGCGGGCCGTATCGGTAACGGCGAGGACGCGGTCGAGGTGGTTTACAAGCCCGTGTCCGGGGAGCGGCCGCTGTGGGATTTTCCCGACGGAACGCTCGCCGGCCGGGAGGTCGCCGCGTATCTCGTCTCGGAGGCGACCAGCTGGGACCTCGTCCCGCCGACCTGGCTGCGCGACGGCCCGGCCGGCCCGGGCATGGTGCAGGTGTGGTGCGAGCCGGACCCGGACCAGGAGGCGGTGACCGTGGTGCCGGGCGGGGCCGTGCCCGACGGCTGGCATCACGTGTTCGACGGGCTGGATGCGGCCGACCGGGTGGTCAGTCTCGTCCATGAGGAGTCGGCGGCGCTGTGCCGGATCGCGGTGTTCGACCTGGTGGTCAACAATGCCGACCGCAAGGGCGGTCACGTGTTGGAGATGCCGGGCGGGCATCGCTACGGCATCGACCACGGCCTGACGTTCCACGTCGATCCCAAACTGCGCACCGTGCTGTGGGGGTGGGTCGGCAAGCCGTTGTCGGCAGAGGAGGTCGCGGGGGCGGCACGGGTGCGCGATGCGCTCGACGGCCCGCTGGCCGGCCGGCTCGAGGCTCTGCTCACTGCCGCAGAGATCGCCGCGCTGGCCGAGCGCTGTGACCGGCTGCTGGCCGATCCGGTCTTCCCCGCGCCCCTCGGCCACCTCCCCGCCGTCCCCTGGCCCCCGTTCTGAACGTCCGCAGGTAGCTCGAGCCGGGTCCTGAGGTGTGAGGCCGCCTGCGGCCGAGCCTCGAAGGGCGAAGACCGCGGCGGGCGGGTTATTTCGAGGTGTGCTGCGCTCGCGTCTCAATGACCCGGTTCGTCGACTCCTGCGAGCACCAACTGAGACATCTGTCATAGTTAGCGCCCAGTCAAGGCCGGAGGACTATAGTGAGGCTGGCCTTAGCCAGACGAGGCCTCCGGAACGACAGCGAGGAGACCTGAGTGAGTCGCGGTTTCAACGGCGCGCTGATGCGAGCCTCCGGCGTCGGCGAGTGGACCTTCGAGGTTCTCGCCATCGACGACCTGACCCCGCACTACCGCCGCATGCGCGTCCGGGTGCCCGGATTCTTCGCCGCGCTCGGATCGACCGACCAGCAGATCGACCTCGGCCCCGGCTCCTTCGTGCGCCTGTGGGTGCCCGACGCCACCGACCCCGACCGCGAGCACCAGCGCGGCTACACCATCGTCGACCCGGACCCCGAAACCGAGGAGATGACGCTGGAGTTCGTGCTGCACGAACCGGCCGGACCGGCCTCGGCGTGGGCGCAGGCCGCCGAAGTCGGCTCCACCGTGCAGGGCACCCGCTTCGGCATCCAGTCCTTCAGCCCGCCGACCCCGAAGCCCGCCGGCTACCTGCTCATCGGCGACCCGGCCTCCCTGCCTGCGATCCGCGCCATCGCCGCGAGCCTGCCGCACGACGCGCCCGTCGAGATCATCCTCGAACAATCCCACGACGAGGACCTCACCCTCCCGGTCACCGACCGCGCCGACATCCGGGTGACCTGGGTGCCCCGCACCCCCGACTCCCAGGCCCTGCGCAACGCGCTCGTCACCACCCGCACCGGAGCCGACGCCACGCCCGTTGCCGTCGCCGGCTGGCCCGGCTGGTACGCCTGGGTCGCCGGCGAGAAGACCGCCGTCCGAGCCGTGCGCACCCACCTCAAGGAGCTGGGCTTCCCCAGTTCGGCGATGAAAGCCGCGACCTATTGGGCGCTCGGCAAGCAGATGGGCAAGAGCCGCGGCGAGGATCAACCGGCACCGGCTACCTCCCCGGAACAGCCCGCGATCATCCCCGTCGAGGCGACCGCCGCCCGCGCCGGCTGGGCCGCCGCGGCACGCCGCGAACTGATGTCCCCGCTGCGCTCGACCCTGCGCGTCGCCGCGGCGATCCAGGTCATCGTCAGCCTGCTGACCCTCGCCCCGTACGTCGTGCTCGTCGAACTGTGCCGCCGCATGCTCGACGGCCGCGACGACATCGCCGGCCTCGCCTGGTGGGCGCTCGGACTCATGGGCACCGGCAGCACGCTGGCGCTGCTGCTGATCGTCTGGCTGCACGTGGTCGACGCCCGCTTCGGCCACAGCGTCCGGCGACGCATGGTCGATCACCTCGGCCGGCTCCCGCTCGGCTGGTTCGACGCCCGTAACTCCGGCCAGGTCCGCACGGCCGTCCAAGACGACGCCGCCGGCATGCACTACTACGTCACCCACGCTGTCCTCGACATCGTGGCCGCCATCGTCACCCCGCTGACGGTGCTCGTCTACCTGTTCGTCGTCCACGCCGGCCTCGCGGCGGTCCTGCTGATCCCGCTGATCGTCTACTACGTGATCGGCCTGCGCATGTTCGCGATGGCAGGCGACGGCCGCGAGACCTTCGAGCGGCACCGCGACGAGATCGCCCAGGAGACCATCGCCTTCCTCGACGGCGCGGAGGTCGCGCGGGTCTACGACCTCGGCCCCGACGGACGGCTGCACCGCTCGCTCGACGACCGGGCCACCTTCCTGCACAACTGGCAGGGGCCGCTGGTCGGCATCAAGACGACCCTCGACCTCGTGACCCGGCCGACGACCTCGCTGCTGCTCATCATGGGCGTCGGCGGCTCCTTCGTGGCCCTGGGGTGGATGTCCCCGCACGATCTGGTCGCCTTCCTCCTGGTCGGCGTCACCTTCGGTGCCCAGCTCCTCGCGGTCGCCTACGGCGCGGCGGCGCTCAAGGAGAGCATGGACGCCGCCGGACGCATCGGCCTGGTGCTCGCCGAGCCGGAACTGGACGAATCCCCCGCCGGGGCAGCCGGCGCCCCCGCGACGGCCGACACCACGGTCTGCTTCGAGAACGTCACCTTCGGCTACCGGCCGGGGCATCCGGTCGTCCGCGACATCAACCTGACCCTCGAACCGGGCACGGTCACGGCGCTCGTGGGCCGCAGCGGTGCGGGCAAGTCGACCCTGGCGACGCTTCTGGCCCGCTTCCAGGACGTCGACTCCGGCCGAGTCACCATCGGCGGGACCGACGTGCGAGCGCTGCCGCAGCCGGAGTTGTACGCGCGAGTGGGGTTCGTCTTCCAGCATCCGACGGCGCTGCGCGCGAGCGTCCACGACAACATCGCCCTCGGCCGGCCCGAGGCCACGCGCGCCGAGGTCGAACAGGCCGCCCGCGCGGCCCAGTTGCACGAGCGCATCGCCCGCGAGCCGCGCGGCTATGACGCGATCCTCGGCGAGGAGACCTGGCTGTCCGGCGGCGAGTTGCAACGCCTCGCCATCGCGCGGACCCTGCTGACCGACCCGCCCGTGCTCGTGCTCGACGAGGCCACCGCATCGGCCGACCCCGAATCCGAAGGCGCCATCCAGCAGGCCATCGCCAGCCTCACCGGCGGGCGCACCGTGCTGGTCATCGCCCACCGCCTCAACACGATCACCGACGTCGACCGCATCATCGTGCTCGACGAGGGCCGCATCGTCGCCGACGGCACGCACGCCGACCTCACCTCTCGCCCCGGCCCCTACGCCGACCTGTGGCAGGCCTTCAGCGCCGCCACCGCCACCTCGGAGGTCACGGCATGATCAACGCCATTCTCGCTTTCGTCGACGACCCGGCCCTGCGCCGCAACTTCCTCATCTCGCGGGCCGCGAGCGCCATCGTCCGTGCGGCGGTCGTCATGCTGCTGTTCCCGACCGCGACGGCGTTCTTCGGGCCTGACCCGGCCGACGGCTTCGGCTGGCTGGCGGCCCTCGCAGCCTCGGTCCTGGCGAGTTGGTGGGTTGACCAGCGCTTCGCCCGCGACAGTTTCGCGGTCGGCTTCCACCTGCGCGGGACGGTCGAGGAGTACGTGCTCGCCCGCCTGGAGGCCGCCCCGCTGACCCACATCACGCCTGCGGTCTCGAACGCCGCGCAGCGCGCCATGTCGAACGCCGGCTACGAGCTGTGCTCGGCGTTCGTCTACGTGCTGGCACCGGTCAGCGCGGGCCTGTGGTCCACGGTCCTCATCGGCTTCGGGCTGCTGTTCATCAACCCGTGGCTGGCGCTCGCGGCCCTCGTCGCCGCCGGACTGCTGGCGCTGTCTGTCGCAGTCTCCGGGCGCCTGGTCCGGCACGCCGACGACGCCTTCGGCGTCGCATCGGAGGACGTCGGCGAGCAGATCGTCGCCTTCGCCCAGGCCCAGCGCGTGCTGCGCGCCAGCCGTCAGGCCACGGGCAGCGACACCGCACTGGCTCGCGCCCTCGACACCTTCCGCAGCGCCTCGCTGAGGCTGGTCGTGGCGACCGTTCCGGGCACGATCCTGTTCTCGGTCGTCTCCCAGCTGGCTCTGGCCGGCGTGGCGGTCGTGGCCGTCGTCCTGGCCGACCGCGGCGACCTGAGCAGCGCCGAGGTGGTGGCCCTGGTCGTGGTGGCCCTGAGATTCCTGGAACCGTTCTTCACGATCACCGATCTCGCGCCGGCCGTGGAATCGGCCCGAGGCGGCCTCGAACGTGTCGAGCGGGTGCTGGACCTGCCGGCGCTGCCGCCGACCGAGGAGAGTCCGGCCGCCGGCGATGCCGTCCTTCAGTTGGAGAACGTGACCTTCGCCTACCCGCAGGGTCCGGACGTCCTGACCGGCATCGACCTGTCGGTCGCGCGCGGACGCACGCTGGCCATCGTCGGCCCGTCCGGATCGGGTAAGAGCACCGTGCTGGCGCTGGCGGCGAGGTTCGCCGACCCCCGCACCGGGACGGTGCGCATCGACGGACGCGACGTGCGCGAGGTGCCGCTGCCGGCGCTCATGGAGCGCGTGTCCGCAGTCTTCCAGCAGGTGTACCTGGTTGACGACACTCTCCGTGAGAACCTGCGCATGGCCCGCCGCGACGCGACCGATGCCGAAATCGCCGAGGCGGCGACGTCCGCGCAGCTCGACGAGGTTGTCGCGCGCCTGCCGCACGGCTGGAAAACCCGGATCGGCGAGGGCGGGCGACTGCTCTCCGGCGGCGAACGCCAGCGGGTCAGCGTTGCGCGGGCGCTGCTGAAGCGGGCACCGCTGCTGCTGCTCGACGAGGCGACCAGCGCGGTCGACGCGCAGACCGAGACCGCCCTGGTCGCGGCCCTCGGCCAGGGCGCGGCCGACCGGGCGACTGTCGTGGTCGCGCACCGGTTGTCGACCATCGCCGGTGCCGACGAGATCTGCTTCCTCGAGGCGGGGCGCATCGTGGAACGGGGCACCTTCGCCGAGCTGCAGGCCGCCGGCGGCCGGTTCGCCGACTACTGGCGTCAGCGCGAGGCTGCCGCGTCGTGGCGTCTCACCGCCCACCGCTGAGCGCAACTACTCCCGGAGTCCGAGAAGGCTGTCGCCCTGATCGCCCGCGCCATCACCACCGCCTGAGGCAAGCGGCCCAATAGGTCCGCTGGCTGAGGTGCGTAGGCCGCAAGTGGTCGAGCCTCAAAGGCTGCGGAATTTCTTACCCGACCTCGCTGCCCGGTTCGGCGAGGACGACGCCGCCGGCTTTCAGGATGCGCTCGATCTCCGAGCGGACCGGTGCCTCGGCGGGATTGACACCGCAGCAGACCACTGCGGCACACCGGCCATCCTGCCACGGCAACGCCTCCGCAGCACCCGCTCGCCAGTCGACGACCAGGCCGGCCGCCTCGGTTGCGGCCTGTCCGCGCTCGACCGCCTCCGGGTCGAGGCAGCACACACCGACCGCCCACGCCTGCCGCGACAAGGCTGCGGCGACGGCCGACAGATCAGCACCGCCGGCGCAGATCAGCACCGCTCGGCGCCCGTGTCCGTCGCCGAGCGATACCGCGATCCGGTCCGCGAACACGTCTGGCAGTCGCTCCACGGGAAAACGATATCGAGAGCCATTCCTAGAAAATCGCGCGGGTCGAACCCCCGCGCGACGGGTCGGCAAGATATAAAGACATGCTAATGTATTTATATCTTGCCGACCGACTCGAAGGAGCACCCATGACCACCGCCACGCACGACGTCCACACCGAGCATCCCCACCAGCACGGCCCCGACTGCGGCCACGAGGCCGTCTCGCACGGCGACCACGTAGACTACGTGCACGGCGATCACCGGCACGCGGCACACGGTGACCACTACGACGAGCACTGACGCCGAGCCGAGGCGTCACAATGGGGCGGTGACCTCCTCCGCCGAGCAGCCGCCCGCCCCCTCCGCCGCGCGCGGGGTGATCGACCGCCAGTACGGGCCGGTGAGCGAGGTCTTCGGCGCGCTCGCCTCACCCCTGCGTGCTGCGATCATCCACCGGCTCACCGTGCGCGACCACACCGTCGCCGAACTCGTCAACCTGCTCGGCGCGACGCAACCGCTCATCTCGCAACACCTCGGGCGGCTGCGTCACGCTGGGTTGGTCGACGGCGAGCGCCAGGGCCGGCAGATCCTCTATCGCATCGCCGACGACCACGTCGCCCACATCTTCCTCGACGCCTACCAACACAGCGCCGAACGCGAGTAAGAAGTTGCGCGGATAGACGGAATCCGTTCCTTGAGGTGCGAGCGCAGCACACCTCGAAGGGCGAGTCTCGATGACCGGGCACCCTACCGCCTGGTCCGACGGACTTGCCGGTGGCGCGGCGTTTGGCCGCGATCTGAGGGGTCCGAACGCCTAAACTGACCTCGGTTCCGCCGCCCCGAGGGAAGAGTCATCATGCAGTTGACCGAGTTTCGTGTCACCAACTTCCGAAACATCGTCGACAGCGGTCCCATCGCCGTCGACGAGTTGGTCACCTGCCTGGTGGGCATGAACGAGTCCGGCAAGACCAGCCTCCTGCAAGCCCTGCACCGGCTGAACCCGGTCGACGGCATGACCTTCGACCTCCAGCGCGACTACCCGCGGTGGAAGCTCGTCGCCGACCGGCGCGCCGGCAACCTGGAGAGCACCGTGGCCATCGAGGCCGTCTTCGGTCTCGATGACGACGACCAGGCCGTGATCGCCGGTGCCCTGGGCGAGGGCACGCTGCGATCCGACACCGTCACGGTCACCCGCAAGTACGACGGCGAAGCGCTGTGGACCCTCGACAAGGACAAGCGCGCCGCCATCACCAACGTCCTGGTCAAGGCCGACGTCCGGGCCGAGACGGCACATCACTTCGATGCCGTCGGCGACCTCGACGGCATCGAGCCGGTGTGCTCCCGGCTGGCCGCCGGTGCCGACGCCGAACTGGGCGAGGAGATCGAGCGCATCCGCGAGGTTCTGGCAGAGTTGCCCGGAACGACCACCGGGCGCGCGCAGATCTCGCTCCTACGCCCCCGCTTGCCCCGGTTCTTCTACTTCGCCGACTACGCCCTGCTGCAGGGACGCATCGACATCGAGGAGTTGGCGGCGACCTCCGAGGAGACCGGTTCCTCCCCCCAGCAGACCGCCCGGGCGCTGCTGGCGCTCGCCGGTACCACCCCCGAGGCGCTCACCGCCGACGACTACGAGGAGCGGCGGGCCGAGTTGGAGGCCGTCGGGCACGACCTGACACGGCAGGTGTTCGCCTACTGGCAGCAGAACCCCGACCTGCGGGTGCAGTTCGACATCGACCGGCGTCTGGCGACGCCCACCGGCAGCCACGGCGCCGAGACCGTCGAGACCTATGTCGACATCCGTGTGGAGGACCCGCGCCACGCATTCACCACGAACTTCGACCAGCGCTCGTCGGGCTTTCGCTGGTTCTTTTCCTTCCTGGCGGCCTTCACCGAGTTCGAGACGCGCCACGACAACATCGTGGTGCTCCTCGACGAGCCGGGCCTGCGACTGCACGGGCGCGCGCAGGGCGACTTCCTACGCTTCATCAACGACCGCCTCTCGCACGCGGTGCAGGTCATCTACACGACCCATTCGCCGTTCATGGTCGAGACCGACCGGCTGCATCGCGTCCGCATCGTCGAAGACGGCGGCCCGGAGGTCGGGGCCGTCGCCGCGCGCGACGTGCTGACGGCGCAGGCCGGCAGCGTCGCCCCGGTGCGCGCCGCCCTCGGATACGACGCGGTCCGGCACCTGTTCGAGTCGGCCACCAACCTGCTCGTGGAAGGCCCCTCCGACCTGGTTTACCTCGACGTCATCGGACGCCGGCTCGCCGACCTCGGGCACAGCGCGCTCGATCCGCGCTGGCGGGTGCTGCCCGCCGGCGGCGGCGCGGCCGGCATCGCGGCGTTCCTCAACCTCATGGGGCACGAGGCCGACGTCACCGTGGTCGTCGACTCCGGCACTGCCAGGATCGACCGACTGGAGGAGGCGCTGGCCACCGGCGGCCTGAGCCGAGAGCGCCTGATCCACGTCGCCGATCTGACCCGCCTGCCGACGGGCGACATCGAGGATCTGTTCTCCGTCGAGGACTACCTGCGCCTGTTCAACGAGGCCCACCGCATGAGTTACACGCCGCTGGTGCTCGGCCCCGGCGACCGTATCGTCGAGAGGCTGACTGCCGCGCACGGGCGTTTCGACCACTTCAAGCCCGCCCAGGTGCTGCTGCGCAACCCGCGCTTCGTCGACGAACTCTCCGAGACCACGCTCGACGGCTTCGCACGGCTCATCGACCGCATCAACGCCACGCTGCCCGCACCGGCGCGACTCCCCTGGGAGAGCACCGGGCGACGAGCCTCGACGAACAGGTAGCAGGTTCCGCAGATAGGCGGAATCCGGTCCCTGAGGTGCGAGGCCGCCTGCGGCCGAGCCTCGAAGGGACTCACACCGCAGCTCATTTCGAGGCTCCGCTCGTTCCTCGCTACGCTCCTCAATGAGCGGCACCGACCTTATGAATCAGCGGATCCCTAGCGGGCCGCAGGCGGCCTACGCACCTCAGGGAGCGGCTCGCTCGTTCCTCGACAACGGCGAGGTCGGTCCCAGCCAGGTGATCGTCTCGGTGATCCGGGCCACCGCCCCATTGGGCACATCGACCCAGTCGGACTCGTGCGGCTTGACGCCGCTCAGGTGCGCGACGGCCGCCCTGATCGAGTCCCCATGCGACACCAGAATGGTCACCTCGGAACCGTCGAGTTCTCCGAGCACCTCGGCCATCCGGTCGTAGACCTCCATGAGCGACTCCCCGCCAGCGACCGGGACAGCCGGATCGGTCCAGTCGATCTGTTCGGCGACGGCCCAGGTCTCCTCGTAACTACGCCCTTCGAGTTCACCCAGGTGCTGCTCGCGCAACCGGGGGTCCTGGGCGACCGGGGCGTCGAAACGAGCCGAGAGAATCTCGGCGCTCTCGACGGCGCGCGCGAGGTCGCTGGTGATGATGCGCGACACACCCGTCCCACGTCCCCGAAGGTCGCTGGCGATCAACTCGCCAGCCGCTACCGCCTGCCTTCTCCCGACCTCGGTGAGCCGGGGATGGCTCGCCTGCCCCTGCGTCAGGCGAAGGAGATTCCACTCCGACTGGCCGTGCCGAACGAGATACACCGGATGTCCCACGACAGGCATTGTCCCGTAGGCTCGGACAAGCCCGTGAGCCAGGAACCCGGTGAAAGTCCGGGGCGGTTCCGCCACTGTGAAGCCTCCTCGATCAGGCCAGCCAGACACTGCTCACGGCCTATCCGACCGAACAACGGGGCGAGAACCCCGGAGGAGGAACCCGGCAATGGCCGAGACGCCCGTGCGCATCGCGCTCCTGTCCACATCCGACACCGATCTACTGTCGGCCCGCTCCAGCGGCGCTGCCTATACCTGGGCGAACCCGAGCCGCGGCAGCGACGCCGACCTCGCTGCCGCCGTGTCCGGTGCCGATCTCGTCGTGGTGCGTCTCCTCGGCTCTCCCCACGATTTGTGGTCCGGAGTGGACGCCATCCGAAGCGCCGGGACGCCGCTGGTGATCCTGGGCGGTGAGCAACAACCCCATGCCGAACTGATGGAGTTGTCGACCGTGCCCATCGGTGTCGCCGCCGAGGCGCACCGATACCTGGCCGAGGGCGGGCCGGCCAATCTCGCCCAACTGCACGCCTTCCTCTCCGACACCGTCCTGCTCACCGGCGAGGGCTTCGCGCCTCCGGTCCAGATTCCGGCCTGGGGCTACTCCGCCCGCCCCGCTGCGCCCGATACCTCACTCCCCCAGGTGGGCATCCTCTACTACCGCGCGCACGAGGCCAGCGGGAACAACGCCTTCGCCCATGCCCTCGCCGATGCCATCGATGCCACCGGCCAGGCTGTCGGTGTTCCGATCTACACCGGGTCTCTCCGCTCGGCACCCGATGACCTCTACGACGCGCTAGGGACGCTCGACGCCCTCGTCGTCACGGTTCTCGCCGCCGGCGGCTCCGTCCCGGCTACTGCCAGCGCGGGCGGGGATGACGAGGCATGGGATGTCGAACGCATGGCTGCCCTCGACATCCCGGTGCTCCAGGGACTCAGCCTGACCAACAGCCGCGCCGATTGGGAGTCGTCAGACGAGGGTGTCAGCCCGCTCGACTATGCCAGTCAGATCGCCATTCCCGAGTTCGACGGCCGCATCACGACCGCACCGTTCTCGTTCAAGGAGATTGACGAGCAGGGCCTGCCGTCCTATGTGGCCGATCCCGAGCGGGCCGCTCGAGTGGCCAAGATCGCGGTTTCCCATGCCCGCCTGCGCCACATTTCCAACGAGGACAAGCGTCTGGCGCTCGTGCTGTCGGCCTACCCGACGAAGCACGCTCGCATCGGGAACGCGGTGGGCCTTGACACCCCGGTCTCCGCGATTCGGCTTCTCCGCCGGCTCCGGGAGGCGGGCTACGACCTGGGCACGGACAACCCGGTGCTTCCCCTCCTCGACCTCGACGACGACACCGCCGCCGGCGATGCCCTGATTCACGCACTCATCGCCGCAGGCGGCCAGGATGAGGAGTGGCTGACGTCGGCGCAACTCACCGATGCGCACGTACGCATCTCCAAGGCCGACTACGACGCCTGGACGGCGGACCTGCCCGGCGATCTGCGCGAGAGCATGGTCGGGGCGTGGGGCGAGTCGCCGGGCTCGCTCTTCGTCAACGACGACGGCGAGATGGTGCTCGCCACCTTGCAGGCAGGCAACGTGGTCATCTTGATCCAGCCGCCGCGCGGATTCGGCGAGAACCCGGTCGCGATCTACCACGACCCCGACCTGCCGCCGTCCCACCACTACATCGGTGCCTACCGCTGGCTGGGAGCCGCTCGGTCCGAGGGAGGCTTCGGGGCCGACGCGGTCGTCCACCTGGGCAAGCACGGCTCGATGGAGTGGCTTCCGGGAAAGACCGCCGCCCTCTCGGCCTCCTGCGGGCCGGATGCCGCCATCGCCGACTTGCCACTGATCTATCCGTTCCTGGTCAACGACCCCGGCGAGGGTGCCCAGGCTAAACGCCGCGCGCATGCCACCATCGTCGATCACCTCGTGCCACCGATGGCCCGCGCGGAGTCCTACGGCGACATCGCACGCCTGGAAGGACTCCTGGAGGAGTACGACAAGATCGCGGCGATGGACCCGGCCAAGCTGCCTGCCATCCGTGGCGAGATCTGGCAGCTCATGCACGCCGCTCAGTTGCATCGCGATCTGGGCCTCGAAGAGCGCCCGGAGGACGAGGAGTTCGACGACTTCCTGCTGCACGTCGACGGCTGGCTGTGCGAGATCAAGGATGCGCAGATCCGTGACGGTCTACACATCCTCGGCGCTGCCCCCACGGGTGAGGCGCGGGTGAATCTCGTGCTGTCGATCCTGCGGGCGGCGCAGGTATGGGGTGGAGTCGGTAACGCGGTTCCCGGCCTGCGCGCATCCCTCGGCCTCACCGGCGGCGCGGACCTCAAGGCGACCGACGAGATCGAGACCCAGGCCAGGGAACTGGTCGAACGCCTGGAGGCATCCGACTGGGATATCTCCGCGATCCCGGACCTGCACGACTCGCCCGAGGTCCGGCAGGTGCTCACCTTCGCCGCCGAGCAGGTCGTGCCGCGCCTGGCCCGCACCACCGACGAACTCGACGCGGTGTTGCATGCTTTGGACGGGGGTTTCGTTCCGGCCGGCCCGTCCGGCTCGCCGCTGCGCGGCCTGGTGAACGTGCTGCCGACCGGACGCAACTTCTACACGGTCGATCCTCGCGCGGTGCCGTCACGACTGGCCTGGCAGACCGGGCAGGCGATGGCCGACTCGCTGATTCAGAAGTACCTCGACGAGACCGGGGACTACCCGACCTCGGTCGGGCTGTCGGTGTGGGGCACGAGCGCGATGCGCACCAGCGGCGACGACGTCGCCGAGGTCCTCGCGCTCCTGGGCGTGCGCCCTGAATGGGATGAGCAGTCACGCAGGGTCAGCACGCTGAAGGTGATCCCCCTCGACGAACTCGGGCGCCCGCGCATCGACGTCACGGTGCGCATCTCCGGTTTCTTCCGAGACGCCTTCCCGCACGTGGTCGCCATGCTCGATGACGCCGTGAAGATGGTGGCCGAACTCGACGAGCCGAGCGAGAACAACTACGTGCGGGCCAACTATCAGGCCGATCTGGCCGAACACGGCGACGCGCGACGCGCTCGCACTCGCATCTTCGGCTCCAAGCCCGGCTCTTACGGGGCGGGCATCCTTCAAGTGATCGAATCGGGGACTTGGCGAGACGACAACGATCTCGCCGAGGTCTACACCGCGTGGGGAGGTTTCGCCTACGGACGCGACCTCGACGGCGCTCCGGCCGCCGACGACATGCGGGCCAACTACCGGCGCATCAAGGTCGCGGCGAAGAACGTGGACTCGGCTGAGCACGACATCGCCGACTCCGACGACTACTTCCAGTATCACGGCGGCATGGTGGCCACCGTCCGTGCGCTGACCGGCACCGACCCGAAGGCGTACGTCGGCGACTCGACCTCGCCCGATGCCGTCCGCACACGCACCCTGACCGAGGAGACGGCGCGGGTCTTCCGCGCTCGGGTGGTGAACCCGCGCTGGATCGCTGCCATGCAAAAGCACGGCTACAAGGGCGCCTTCGAGCTGGCCGCCACCGTCGACTACCTCTACGGCTTCGATGCCACTGCGGGCGTGGTCCACGATTGGATGTACGAGAAGCTCGCGCAGGAGTACGTCCTGGACGAGGTCAACCAGCAGTTCTTGCGCTCCTCGAACCCGTGGGCGTTGCGCGGCATCGTCGAACGGTTGCACGAGGCGGCCGAACGCGGCCTGTGGGCCGAACCCGACAGCGAAGTCCTCGCGGCATTGCAGCAGGTCTATCTCGATGTCGAGGGCGACCTGGAGGACGGCATCGAAGCGTGAAGATTCGCGTCCTCGGCATCGGTATGGGGCCACAGCACGTCACGCCTGAAGTCGCGGACGCGCTCCGGTCGAGCGACTATGTCATTGCGGCCGAGAAGGCCGGCAGCGACGGGCTTCTGGCCGTGCGACGGGAGATTGCCGCCACCCACGGCATCGAGATGATCGCGGTGCCGGACCCGGAACGCGACCGCGACAACCCGGCGGACTACGGAAAGGTCGTGACCGACTGGCATACGGCCAGAGTCGCCGCCTACGAGACCGTACTGCGCGACCGTGGCGGCACGGCGGCGTTCTTAGTCTGGGGCGACCCCGCCCTCTACGACTCCACGATCCGCATCGTCGAACAACTCGCTGCACGCCTGTCAGCGGAGTTTGACGTGTTCCCCGGCATCAGCGCGCCGCACATGCTGGCCGCACGCCACCGGATCGTGTTGCACCCGGTTGGCGATCCGGTCCACATCACCACGGCCCGCCGCCTTCGAGAGGACATTGCTGCGGGACAGAGGAACCTGTGCGTCATGCTCACCGGTAACCTCGATCTCACCGGACTCGACGACTGGTCGATCTGGTGGGGAGCCAATCTCGGGACCGCCTCGGAGCGGCTGGTCGCCGGACAGGTCGGCGACGTGTGGCCCGAACTGCGCCGCGCCCGCGCCCAGGCCAAGGCCGAAGCCGGGTGGGTGATGGACGTCTATCTGCTGAGAGCGCCTGCCGCCCGGAGTGAGCGATGAGCGGCCTGCTCATCGCCGGCACCACCTCCGACGCCGGCAAGAGCGTCGTGACGACAGGGCTATGCCGTGCTCTAGCGCGCCGTGGCATACCGGTCGCGCCCTACAAGGCACAGAACATGTCCAATAACTCGATGGTGTGCGCCGGGGCGGACGGGAGCACCGCGGAGATCGGCCGCGCTCAGTGGGTGCAGGCGCTCGCCGCGCGAGTCACCCCCGAGCCGGCGATGAACCCGGTGCTGCTCAAGCCGGGAGGTGACCGGCGCAGCCATGTCATGCTCATGGGCCAGCCCGGCGGTGAGGTCTCGTCCTCGGACTGGGAGCACGGTCGGCGGCATCTCGCTGTGGCCGCGCACGCGGCCTACGACGATCTTGCCGCCCGCTTCGAGGTCATCGTCGCCGAGGGGGCCGGCAGCCCCGCCGAGATCAACTTGCGCTCCGGCGATTACGTGAACATGGGCCTGGCCAGACATGCCGGACTCCCCACCGTGGTTGTCGGCGACATCGACCGTGGCGGTGTTTTCGCGGCGATGTACGGCACGGTGGCGCTGCTCGATGCGTCCGATCAGGCGCTCGTCGCCGGCTTCGTCGTCAACAAGTTCCGGGGCGACGCCGCATTGCTGGCCCCCGGGATCGAGTCGTTGGAGCAACTCACCGGCCGACGGGTCTTCGGCACCCTTCCCTGGGACCCGCACCTGTGGCTCGACTCCGAAGATGCCCTCGACCTTGAAGGCCGGCGTGCCGCGTCGGCGACGGGTCACAAGGTAGCCGTCGTCCGGCTCCCTCGGATCAGCAACTTCACCGACGTCGACGCGCTCGGTGTGGAGTCCAGTCTGGATGTCGTCTTCGCTGCTAACCCCCGTGACCTCGCCGACGCCGATCTGATCGTGCTCCCCGGGACCCGCTCGACTATCTCCGACCTCGCATGGCTCCGCTCACGCGGCCTGGACACCGCCATCGTGGCCCATGCCGCCAGCGGTCGTCCCGTGCTCGGTATCTGCGGCGGCTTCCAGATGCTCGGACGCCTGATCTGCGACCCGCTCGGCATCGAAGGCAGCCCCGGTGCCGAAGTTCGGGGCCTCGGTCTGCTCGACATCCGCACCGACTTCCTGACTGACAAGCGTCTCGACCTTCCCACCGGCGAAGCCCTCGGGGTACCTGCCTGCGGCTACGAGATCCACCACGGTCGTATCACACTCGGCGCAGATGAGCCGTTCCTCGGCGGCGCACGGCACGGCAACGTCTTCGGGACCATGTGGCACGGCAGCCTGGAGGGCGACGCCCTGCGCCGGGCGTTCCTCGCCGAGACTCTGGGACTCGCGGCGTCGTCGGTCTCGTTCGAGGCGGCTCGGGAGCGACGGCTCGACCTGCTGGGCGACCTCGTCGAGGCTCACCTCGACGTCGATGCCTTGCTCACCTTGGCCCGTGAGGGCGCACCGTCCGGCCTGCCTGTCGTTCCGCCGGGAGGCACGTTATGAGGCTGCTGCTGCTCGGCGGAACCAGCGAGGCCCGCGACCTTGCCGCACATCTCGTCGCGGGCCGGGTCGACGTGACGAGTTCGCTCGCGGGGCGCGTCGCCGAGCCGCGCCTTCCCGTCGGCAAGGTCCGTATCGGCGGGTTCGGAGGGGTGACCGGCCTGCGTTCTGCGTTGGCCGGCTATGACGCCGTCGTGGATGCCACGCATCCCTTCGCGCTGGGCATGAGCGCCAACGCCGTGGCGGCATGCGCCGCCACGGGGGTGCCGCTGCTCCGGCTGGAACGGCCCGGCTGGGAGCCGGACGAGACCTGGCACTACGCCGACTCGCATGAGGAAGCAGCGGCCCTCGCCGGCCGACTCGGGAACCGGCCGTTCCTGACCGTCGGGCGGCAAGAACTCGCCCGATTCCTTCCGTCCCTCCGGCGTCACGCTGTGCTCGCCCGGGTCGTCCAGGCTCCCGAACTGGCCATGCCCGAGACGTGGGAGTTGGTCACCAGCCGGGGTCCCTACACCCTTGCCGGCGAGACACTCCTGATGCGAGAACACCGAAGCGACGTGCTCGTCACCAAGGATTCAGGCGGCACGTACACCTGGCCGAAGATGGAAGCGGCAGCATCGCTGGACGTCCCGGTCGTCGTGATCCGGCGTCCTGCGGCACCGGACGCCGTCCGGGTCGTGAACACGGTCGAGGCGGCCCTCGGCTGGGTCAAGGAGCAGTCATGCGCATTCTCGTGACCGGCGGGGTCCGCTCGGGCAAGTCGCGCCACGCCGAATCCCTCCTGCCGGCAGATCGAGCGGTCACCTACGTCGCGCCCGGCCCGGCCGTCGAAGACGAGTCCGATCCTGAGTGGACCGCGCGGATCGAGGCGCACCGGTCCCGGCGGCCGGCTTCCTGGACCACGCTGGAGACCCATGATCTGCCGCGCGCTCTGGCGGTGCCCGCACCGGTCATCGTCGACTGTCTCGGTACCTGGCTGACGGCCGTGCTGGACGAAAACGCGCTGTGGGACTCCCCCGGCAGCGAGACGGTCTCCGTGATCGGCAGGCTGCTCGACGACGTGACCGAGGCGCTCTCGGCCCGCGACGACGTTGTGTGGGTGACGAATGAAGTGGGACTGGGCGTGGTGCCGAGCCACCGCTCCGGACGCCTGTTTCGCGACCTTCTCGGCTCAGTCAATCAGCAGATAGCAGCGGCCTGCGACGAGGTCCATCTGGTCGTCGCAGGCCGCGTGCTCGTGCTCTGAATCCTCAGGATCCGCTGATGTAGAGATTCCGCAGATAGGAGGATCCGGTCCCTGAGGTGCGAGCTTGCGAGCCTCGAAGGGATCTATCAAGGCGGGCGTCACCCTTCGAGGCTCGGCCGCGAGCGGCCTCGCACCTCAGAGGGCGGCCGCCAACTGCCGACGCTCGGCCTCGGTCGTCTCGGCGGCATAGAGACGCCCGATGAGGCCGGTCAGCACCACACCGATGACCCCCCACAGGGTCGCAATGGTGAACAGCGAGGCCCGACGGAAGAACCACAGCGTGTCGGCCGGGAAGTCACCGACCTCATTGACCGTCTCGAAGATCTGCGCGGCGACCCCGACCACCAGCAGGTAACCCGCGATACCGGCGACCACACCGACATAGGTGCCGAACCGCTCGCGGAGTTTGAGCGCACCGTAACTCGCGGCAACCGCAGCGATGACCGAGACCAGGACGAAGCCGAAGTAGAGGGCCGTCCGCGCACCGATGGTCTCGCCGCTGCCGACCGCAGGCGGCGTGGCCGGGTACTTCAGGAAGGGCACCAGCGCGAACGAGACGAAGCCGATCACGGTGACCAACGCCGTCGACTGGCCCGGAAGCAGGCGGCCGATGCGTCCTAGCGTCGCGGCGGCGATGAGCGCGATGAGACCGCCTAGGGCAAGGCCGACGGTGACCGTGCCGGTCAGCAGGCCCCAGGTCGCCTGGTTGGTGCGGGAGACCTCGGTGCCCGCCTCCTCGTCCGCATGTGAATGAGTGTGTCCGTCTTCGGCCACGGTGTCCTCGGCGGCAGCGCCGGCCTCCTCCAGGGCGATGGCCGTGTCGACATGCGGCTCCCCGACCGTGTAACCGACGAAGAAGGCGGCCAGGCCCGCGAGAAGGCCCGCGATCAGGCCACGAATGAGAAATGCTCGTGCATTCATGTCGTCGCCCCTCTCAGTGGCAGGGGTAGCCGAGAAGGTGACGACCGTCGTGGACCCACTCGTGGATCGCGTTGCCCGACGGGATCGAGATGGCACCCTGGTCGGCGCTCACGAAGAAGATCACCAGCACCGCGAGCAGGCTGAAGAACAGCGTCCACGGAGCGAACTCGCGGACCGGGATGGTGGGAAGGGAAACGTCGCCGGAAACCGGCAACTCAGCAGACTGCGACATATGTCCTCCTTCGGGGGTGCGTGCGCCCCCGGTTGATGGGTTTGAACAGGCATTCGGGTCTGGCTCCACCACCAGCCGCTCGCGCGAAGGGGTGTCACAGTAGCGCGACTGCGCCGGACTCTCACCGGCTTCCTTATACCTGCTTGCCCCGACTCTAGCGGACTCCACGCCCCCGAAGTGCCACGCCTGGCGGTGATGCGGGTGCGAGTGCCTCCACTGCAACAGGCTGTGGGAATGTCGTCATGCTCGAACAGGCGTATGGTGTGCTGCGGCCCGGTCGGCGGGCCTTCTCTACGAGGCACCGATGACTGAAACGACAGAGCGGCTCTCAACGCTCGGGCCGTTCTTCGCTCTTTCCGACGCGATGAGAGCGGGCACATGGTGCCCACTGCGTGAATTGCGGGATACCCCGGTCCTCGACGACCGCGTCGACTATGCCGTCCGATTCTTGAGCGAACGTGCGGGTGCTCCGGTCGAGCGGCGGATTGCCGCCTCCACCATGTCATTCGCGCTGTTCGCTCGCCTCTTGTCGCCTCTCATGGGGGCGGCGGCTCTCGGATACCGGCTGCCCGCATTGGACTGGGACTCGACTCTCTGGCAACCGGTCAACACCGGACCCTGGCCGCTTGCCCTGACCGGCCCGGAAACCGAGCCTTCGCCCGAGGCAGGGTTGCACGAGGTCGTTCTCCCTCTGGCCGAGGTCCTGTCGAGGCGGTATTCGCTTTCCCTCCACGTGCTCACCGGCAACATCACCTCTGCGGTCTTCAGCGCCGCTCGCCTGATCGGTCGCGCTCGGCCCGGGTTCGCCCGAGACGCTCTCGACCTGGCGATGGCCCTGTTGGACGGCCCCTTGGCGGGCGCGGGCACCCTCATCTCGCCGGTTGACGTGGAGTTCGTCCGCAACTCGTGCTGCCTCTATTACCGCGTGCCCGGTGCCGACTACTGCGGCGAGTGCATCCTTCAGCCGCGCTGAGGGATGGTGCAGAGATGCGGAACCAGTCATTGAGGTGCGGAGCGAGGAACGAGCGTAGCCTCGAAATGACCCACGCCGCAGGCTTCGCCCTTCGAGGCTCCGGCCGCAAGCGGCCTACGCACCTCAGGGACCGGGTTCTTGCCTACCCCGGTATTGGACCCCGAGCCAGGCCTACCGCGATGGCGGCGGCACACGCTGCGGCACCGATGCCCACTCGCCGCGCCAGGGCGGTGGCAACAGGGATGTCGGCCGGCTGTGCCGCCCTGCCGTCGCCCATGACAGCCCGGTGCTCGATACGGTCGCCGTAGTAGCGGTTCGTCCCACCGAGGCGGACTCCCATCACACCTGCGAATGCGGCTTCGATAACTCCTGCATTCGGACTCGGATGCAGGCGCGCGTCGCGCCGCCAGACCCGCCACCCGCCCCCGGCAGCGCGCGGTGCCGAGACCAACGTGAGCAACGCTGCCAATCGCGCGCCGGGAAGGTTGAGCAGGTCGTCGAATCGAGCCGATGCCCAACCGAAGTTTTCGTACCGTGCGTTGTGATGCCCCACCATCGCATCCAGAGTGTTGGCGGCCCGGTATCCCAGCAAGCCCGGAACTCCCAGAAGCGCCCCCCAGACGAAAGGAGCAACCACGGCGTCCGAGGTGTTCTCGGCCACCGATTCCACGACGGCGCGCGATATTTCGGAAGCGTCCAATGAGTCGGTATCGCGGCCCACCAAACGCTTGACCTGCGTTCTGGCGCGCGGAAGGTCCCCTGCGTCGAGGTAGCGATGCACGGCGAGGGCTTCGCGTTCGAGTGTTCTCCCCCCCAAGACGATCCAGGTCGCCGTGGCGGTCAGGAGGGTACGAGCGACGCCCCTCGGGGCGGATCGCTCGGCAGCAAGGCCGACGACGAAGACGGCACCGACGAGTCCGGCCGTATGCGCCACGCCCCTGAGCCGAGAGTCACGGTAGATCAGGTTTTCGATCCGCTGGCTCCCCTGCCCGAATCCGGCCACGGGGTGAAAGCGGGCCGGGTCCCCGAGCAGGCGATCAACCGCATACCCGAGCAGGATTCCTGCGGCCCGGCTCGTCATCACAGGACCGCCCTCATGCGAAAACCCCACTCGATAAGACGATGAGGATCGACGCCAACGCGAGTTCGATACAGGCACCGAAAACGTCCCCCGTGACGCCCCCGAAACGGCCGGTGGCGTGGCGCACGACGACGACCGTCACCAGCACGGCCGCCACCGCCGCAGCCAAGCCCAGTCGCCCATCGGCTCCGGCCCACCCGCCGACGGCGGCGAGCAGCGCCGTGATGAGCACCCACAAGGCCATCGCAGCCCCCGGCGCAACACTTTGGGTAAAGGCCGAACCCAAACCATCTTGACGGGCCGGCTGAACGCGCCGGGCGCAGCAGATCACCAGCACGCCGCGCGAGGCGCACACCGCTACGCCAGCGAGAATCGCCGCGCGCCACCAGATGAGCAGGCCGAAGATCGACGCCAACGCTGACACTTGAAGCGCGAGAACGACGACGACGGCCACGACGCCTGCGGGTCCAGAACTCCCCGACTTCATCACCGCAAGTGATCGCTCCTTGTCGTAGGAAGCCGTCAGTCCATCGGTCACATCGGCCAGTCCGTCGAGGTGAAGGACGCGAGTGCCCAGAGCCAGGCAGGCGACACAGAGCACCGCCGTAACGAGGGCCGACAGACCCAGTACATGACCCGCCATCGCCACAGTGGCGACCGCCGCCCCCAGCGGCACCACCGCGAGCGGGGCCAGCAGCATCGCGGCCCCCGCCCGCCGCCGGTCAACGACGGCGGGAGCGGCCACGGGCACGGTCGTCAGCGTGCCCACGGCCAGCCGCCAGGCATCGGTCAACATCGCGGCGAGGAGCTCAGATTTCCAGCTCTTCGAGGAGTGCCACATCGCGCAACACGGCGATGGCGCTACGCACCACCGGGACCGCAGCGACAGCACCGGAACCCTCCCCGAGCCGCAGCGACAGGTCGAGGAGCGGCTCCAGGCCGAGCTTCGACAAGGCGAGGGACTGCGCGGGTTCGGTGGAACGATGGCCGGCGGCGAACCAGGCGGCCGCACCCGGCTCGATTCGATCAGCGGTGAGCGCGCAGGCCACGCTCATCAACCCGTCGAGGAGGACGGGCACGCCGTCTTGGGCGGCCGCCAGCAGGTAGCCGGTTGTTGCCGCGAGGTCCGCGCTACCCAACGCGGCCAGCGTCTCAATCGGGTCCTCACGCCGGCTCCCCGCCCGGTCGAGGGCCGCCTGAATCACGTCGATCTTGTGGCTCAGCGTCTCGTCGGTGATACCGGTCCCTCGCCCGGCGACCTCGCTCGCGGGCAGGCCGAGACCTGCGGCCACCAGGGCAGCCGCAGGGGTGGTGTTGCCGATGCCCATATCGCCGCTGATGAGCAGTTGCGCCCCAGCCTCGATCTCTTGGCGGGCGATGCCTGCTCCGGCCTCGATGGCCGCGTGGGCCTCGTCTCGGGTCAGCGCATCCTCACGGTGGATCGCACCGCTTCCCCGCCTAATCTTGACGGCAGTCAGCGCGGCTCGGACGTCCTCAGGGAGGTCGGCGAAGTCCTCATCGACGCCGATGTCGAGCACTCGAACGCTGACCCCGTGCGCCGCTGCCAGCGCGCTGACACCGGCCTTGCCCGCGAGGAAGGTTCGGACCATCGCCCCGGTGATGGCCGGAGGGAAGGCAGAGACGCCGTGGGCCGCGACACCGTGGTCACCGGCGAAGATGACGAGTCGAATGTTCTCGATGGGGCGAGGGGGAACCTGACCTTGGCACGCCGCGAGCCACACGCCCAACTCGCCCAGCCGGCCGAGGGCATTCGGCGGGGTCGCGAGCGCCGCGAGACGCTGGGCGGCCTGTTCACGGGCGGTAGCAGACGGCTCTGAAACTCGTGGCACGAAAAACTCCTGTCAGTGGGCGAGCGTCAGCGCCCGCACACGGTCGATTATGGCGAAGAGTTGGGCGGTCTTTTCCGGCGGTCTGGCCGCGATGCGGACCCAGGTGTCGTCGAGGCCGGGGAAGGTGTCGGCACGGCGCACGGCAACGCCGTGCTCGCGCAACGCGGCATGGGCACCCGTGCCCAGCCGAGCGAGGACGAACGAGGCCGACGACGGGACCACCTCGTAGCCTCGTCCGCGCAGGCCTGCTTCGAGGAACCCGCGCCACCTGGCCAGCGTGGCGGCCCGCTCCCGTGATTCGAGGGCGGCGTCCTGTGTACAGCAGGCGATGACGGCCGCAATGGCTGGCGTGGAGACCGACCAGGGCGTCTGCTGCGCGGCCATGCGCTGCACGACCGAGGGGTGTCCGACGGCATAGCCGGCCCGAATGCCGGGGATGGACCAGTGCTTCGTCAGGCTACGGAGCACCACGAGGTCGCGGAGTCGTTTCCCTACGAGCGTTTCGGTCTCGCCAGGCACGGCGTCCATGAAGGCTTCGTCGACGACGAGGAGTCGTCCCTCGCGCCGGAGCTTCACGATGGCCGAGGCCTGGTGGAGCACCCCCGTCGGGTTGGTCGGGTTGCCGATGATGACGAGGTCCGCGTCATCGGGAACGGCGTCCGGATCGAGCGCGAATCCGTTCTCCGGCTCGCACAGGACGGAGGTGACCGTGTGGCCGGCGTGCTCCAGCGCCGCGTGGGGTTCGGTGAACTGAGGATGGATCACCACGGGCTTACGCCAGGGCCGTAGTCGTGCCATGAGCGCGAAGGCTTCGGCGGCACCGGCGGTGGGCAGGACGTCTTCGGTCTTCCGGCCGTGCCGTTGCGCAATGGCAGCGGCCGCGACGGAGGCGTCGGGGTAGGCACCAGAGTCGGACAGCGAGTTCTGGAGCGCCATGTCGAGCCATACCGGACGCGGACCGTCGTAGACGTTGACGGCGAAGTCGAGCAGGCCCTCACCCGTCTCGGCGTCACCGTGATGCCGCAACGGGTCACCGACGGGGCCGGCGGGCCGGGCAACCAGGTGACCGAGGTCACCGACGAGCGGCCCGCTTCGGTGGGCGGGCGCCTGGTGGACGGCGTCCGCGAAGCGCTGCGCGAGATGGGGATATCCAGCCCAGTGGACGTGAAGATAGGAGGCGTGCCAGGTCGGGCTGGCGAAGCCGGTCGCAACGCCGTCGATGAGCCAAGCGCCGTTGTCTCCGCAGGCCGGCACGGTCTGGGTTCGGTGGAACTCGTGGCCGGTGACCTCCTCGCCCGCGCGGGTGAGGAGCGAGTCACCGGCTGCCGTGGCGACCGGATAGCGCAGCGTGAGGCGCTCGCTCATCGCGGCAGCAGCGGCCACCGCCCCGACCATCGGCGCGCCGTCCAGGGACTGCGCCAGGTACAGCAGGCCCGCGCACTCGGCCACCGTAGGAATGCCCGCATCGAGCGCAGCGCGAAGGTCGTCGATCAGCGCTCGATTGGCTGCCAGTTCGGATGCGTAGACCTCGGGGAAGCCGCCACCGAGGTAAATACCTCGGGTGCCTTCAGGCAGGCAAGAGTCCGCCAAGGGGTCGAAGTCGACCACCTCGCAGCCGGCCGCACGGAGCAACTCCTCAGTCTCGGCATAGCGGAAGGTGAAGGCTCGACCACCGGCCACAGCGACGACAGGGCGGCCTGGGCTTGACGCCCGAACCTCGTCGGCGGGGTTCCAGGCGGGGCCGTCCAGCGCCGGTGCGCTGTGCGCGATGTCGAGAATGGCCTTCAGATCGAGATGTTTGGTGATCTGTTCACCGAGCCGGCGGAGCATGGCGACCGATCCGTCGCGTTCTGCCGCAGGCACCAGCCCGAGGTGCCGAGAGGGCGTGGCAAGGTCGTCGTCGCGCGGCAGCAGACCCAGAACAGGCAGGCCCGCCTTCTCCATCGCGGCCACGATCTCGGCGTCGTTGCGGGCCGAACCCGTACGGTTGAGGACCACCCCGGCGATGTCCAGGCTCTCGTCGAAGGACACCATGCCCGCAGCGATGGCCGCCGCCGTCCGTGACATCCGGGAGACGTCGAGCACGAGCACCACCGGCGTTCGCGTCACCGTCGCCAGGTGCGCCGTCGAGGCGAAGCCGCCGGTACCCAATCGGCCGTCGTAGAGTCCCATCACCCCTTCGATGACAGCGACATCGCCGCCCCGCGCCCCGTGCAGGAGCAGCGGGACGATGCGGTCCTCGCCGACCAGGTGAGGGTCCAGGTTGCGTCCGGGCCGACCGGTGGCCAGGGCGTGATAGCCGGGGTCGATGTAGTCGGGTCCGACCTTGTGACCGCTCACCTCGTGACCCGCCAGGCGAAGGGCCGACATCAGCCCCGTGGCAATCGTGGTCTTGCCCTGTCCGGTGGACGGGGCCGCGATGAGCACTCGCGGGAGGGCTACCACTGGCTCACCACTCGATGCCTTTCTGGCCCTTCTGGCCGGCATCCATCGGATGCTTGACCTTGGTCATCTCGGTGACCAGATCGGCGATCTCGATGAGCCGGGGATCGGCGTTGCGGCCGGTAATCACGACATGCTGGTAGCCGGGGCGGCTGGCGAGCGTACTGACAACATCGTCGATATCGACCCACCCCCACGCGATCACATAGGTGAACTCGTCGAGGACGAGAAGATCGTAGGTCTCATCGGCCAGTCGCCGCTTGATCTCTTCCCAGCCTTCGCGCGCCGCCCCCTCGTGGTCTGCGGCGTCGCCCTGCTTGCGACTCCAGGACCAGCCCGAACCCATCTTATGCCACTCGACCGGGCCACCCTCCCCCGTCTCGCGGTGGAGCTGGCCGAGCCGTTCCAAGACGGTCTGCTCGCCGACCCGCCACTTGGCCGACTTCACGAACTGGAACACACCGATCTTCCATCCTTGGTTCCAGCCGCGAAGCGCGAGACCGAAGGCGGCCGTCGACTTGCCCTTACCCTCGCCGGTATGGACCACGAGCAGCGGCCGGTTGCGACGCTGCCTGGTCGTCAGGCCGTCGTTGGGGATGACGGCAGGCTGTCCTTGGGGCATCAGGCGGCTCCGTTCAGGTTCTGAGTGTGTCGTCGTACCGATCCGGTGAGAGCCTCGGCATCGACCTGATCGACGGGCAGGTGCTCGGCCATCAGATGAGTAGCCAGCGTGCGGGCCAGGCCGAGGCGAAGAGGCCCGCTCTCTCCGTCGACGACGACGGTGGTGACGCCGAGCGCGGCCAGGTGGTCAGCAGCGGTGCGGGAGCGAGCGACGGCATCCGGCCCGCCGGTGGCTCGGCCGTCGGTGACGACCACGAGCAGGGGGCGCAGGCGAGGGTCGCGGAGGCGTTCACGCTGGAGCACACGGGTCGCTTCGAGGAGGCCCTCGGCCAGTGGGGTCCGGCCGCCCGCAGGCATCGCGTCCAGTCGCGCGGCCGCGATCTCGACGCTGTGCGTGGGCGGAAGCACCAGCTCGGCACCGTGGCCTCGGAAGGCGATCAGTCCGACCTTGTCGCGCCGGCGATAGGCGTCCATCAGGAGTGAGAGCACCGCCGTCTTGACCTGCATCATGCGCTTGCGCGCGGCCATCGAGCCGGAGGCGTCGACGCAGAAGAGGACCAGATTGGCCTCGCGTCCCTCCCGCTGGGCGATGCGCAGGTCTTCGCCTCGGACGTCGACCCGCTCACCTGGCCTGCGGCGGCCTCGTGCCGGCTGCTTTGCCGCGGCGGCCTTCAGGGTCTCGACCAGGTGCAGCGATCCGGAGTCTCCGGGGACCGCGCCGACGCGACGGCCGCTGGTGGCGATGGCGCGGCTGCGTCGCCCTGCTGCGCCTTCGCCGATCCCTCGCACGCTGAGCAGTTTGGGCCGAAACGGCGTCCCCGCAGAGACCACCGACTCGGCTCCCTGGGATGCAGGCGAGTCGGCTCCCTCCGGGGTTGGCGGCGCGTCGTTGCCGGGCAACTCTCCGGCCTCGCTGTCGGTCGGCTCGGAGGGCTGGTCCCCGCCGTCGAGGTCTGATCCTTGCGCCGAGGGGCCGGTGGGTTCGTCAGGATTCCCCTCCGGCGGTTCGGGCGGCAACTCCTCGTCGCCGAGGATCTGATCGAGCAACGCCTCGTCGAGGCCGGGAGCGTCGAAGGGGTTGCGCCGCCGACGGTGCGGAAGCGCCAGCAGCGCGGCGCGGCGGATGTCGGCCTTGGTGACCTCGTCCCGCTCATTCCAGGCCGCATGGGCGACGGCGGCGCGGGCCGTCACGATGTCGGCCCGCAGCCCGTCCACCTCGAAAGCAGCGCAGACCTCGGCGATCTTGAGCAAGGCAGGCCCGGTGAGCCTGACCTCGGCGAGCTGCTGCCGTGCCGACTCGATCCGCTCGGTGAGAGCCCGGTCGGCCGCGAGGTACTTGGCGACGAACGCCGTGGGGTTCTCGTCGTAGGCGATCCGGCGGCGCACCACCTCGGCCCGCAGCGCGGGGTCGCGGGGGGCGGCAACCTCCACCGTCAAGCCGAATCGGTCGAGAAGCTGCGGCCGCAACTCGCCTTCCTCGGGGTTCATCGTGCCGATCAGCACGAAGCGCGCCGCGTGCTCCACCGAGACGCCGTCACGCTCGATGGTGGCCCGTCCCATCGCGGACGCATCCAAAAGGAGGTCGACGAGGTGGTCGTGGAGCAGGTTGACCTCATCGACGTAGAGGATTCCGCGATGCGCCCTGGCCAGCAGGCCAGGCTCGTACTCGACCTTTCCTTCGGCAAGCGCCCGCTCCAGGTGCAGAGAGCCGAGAACCCGGTCCTCCGTCGCCCCGACGGGCAACTCGACCAGGCGGACGGGCCTGCGGAGGGTCTCGGCATCGGCGTCGAAGGGACCATCGGGCGAGGACGTCGACGGATCGGCCGGGTCGATGGAGAAGCGGTCGGCTGCATACACCTCGATGGGCGGCAGGACGTCCGCCAGCGCCCGCACGGTCGTGGACTTGGCCGTCCCCTTCTCGCCACGGATGAGGACGCCGCCGATCTCCGGCACGATGGTCGTCAAGATGAGGGCAAGCCCCATGTCGTCCAGTCCCGCACCGCCGGATGCCGTGGTGTCGCATCCGAGGACGGCTGAAAAGGGGTACTGCACCGGCATCTGAGGCTCCCGCTCATGCGCGAAGTGGCACGAGGCCACGGGTCAGGGTCAAGACATGAGGCCGGTCTTCGGACTTGTCAGGTCCCCCAGTCGGGGGCCGGATTCACCGCAGCGGGCCTGTGCCGGGGTCTCACCGGCTTCCCAGATTCTCCTCGTCGGCCTGCCTCACCGGTTCCGATGCCTGGGCCTCCGAGGCACCTCGTGCCTGCCGCTCACGATAGCGTGAGCACTCGTGCCGGACCAGAATCGCCCCGTCGTCTCGCCTCCTCGCGTCACAGTGCTGGGTGTGACGGCGCGCGGCTGGCAGGACCTTCCCGCACATCTGCGCCACCTCGTCATAGGGGCGGACGCGGTGTTGGGCGGCCGGCGCCACCTCGATTCGCTCCCCGAGGCGGCCGGACAGCGCCGCGTCGTGTGGCCGACGCCGCTACGCGAGCGGCTGCCGGGCCTGCTGACCGACCTGGGTGACGTCTCGGTCGTAGCGCTCGCTTCCGGTGACCCGCTCGTGTCGGGGATCGGCTCGACTCTCGTCGAGTTGCTGGGGACCGAGAACGTCGACATCATCCCCGCGATCTCATCACTCGCGCTGGCCCGTGCCGAGCTGGGCTGGTCGGCCGAGTCCTGTGCCGTGGTGAGCCTGGTAGGCCGAAGTCCTGCACTGGTTCTCCGGGAACTCGCCCCCGGCCGGCGTGTGCTGTTGCTGTCATCCGATGAGAACACCCCGCAGCAGGTGGCCGACCTGCTCACACAGGCCGGGTACGGCGCGAGTCGCCTGTACGTGTTGGGCAATCTCGGCACCGACGACATGGCGCGTATCGAAGGCACCGCCGCAGCGTGGTCGCATACCGTTCCGCGCCTCAACATCATCGCCGCCGAACTGGCGGGGCCGCGCCTCGGCGGCTGGGTGGCCGGCCTGCCCGACAGCGCCTACGAGCACGACGGCCAACTCACCAAACGCGATCTTCGGGCCTCGGCGCTGGCGCGGCTGGCTCCCGCCCCCGGCGAGCATCTCTGGGATGTCGGCGCGGGCGCGGGGTCGATCGGCATCGAGTGGATGCGAGCGCACCCGACCTGTTCGGCCACGGCCGTCGAGGCCGACCCCGAGCGCGCCGCGCGCATCGTCCGCAATGCCGCGACGCTGGGGGTGCCTGGGCTGCGCGTGGTGACGGGTGCCGCCCCTGAAGCCCTCCGCGACCTCCCGCCGCCGTCGGCGATCTTCGTCGGCGGCGGGGCGACCGCTCCGGGCGTCATGGATCGCTGCCTGGAAGCGCTCCCGATGGCAGGCCGCTTGGTCGTCCACGGTGTCACGTTCGAGACCGAACGGCTTCTCGCCGACCTCCACAGCGAGCACGGTGGAGAGTTGACGCGAATCGCCGTCGAGAGCGCCGCGCCCATCGGCTCGTATACCGGGTGGAAGCCCTCACGAACCGTGACCCAGTGGGCCTTTACCCGCGACGCTTGACGGAACGATCTCGGCCCGTGTCGTACAGGTACGACTCGCCGCCCGTCGTCGGGTCCAAAGCACGGCCGACGAGAATCACTGCGGCTTGCCTGAGGTCCGCGCTTTCTACGGCATCGGCGATGCTCCCTAGCGTGCCGCGCAGCACCTGTTCGTCCGGTTGACTCGCTCGATAGACGACCACCACCGGGCAGTCGGTGCCGTAGTAGGGCGCGATCTGGGCCATCAGGTCGCGGATCCTGGTGATCGCGAGGTGCAGGACCAGTGTCGATCTGGTGGCGGCAAAGGCGGCCAGCGATTCGGTCTCGGGCATCGCCGTCGAGCGCGCCTGGGTGCGGGTCAAGACGACGGACTGGCTTATCAGCGGGACGGTGAGTTCCCGGCCGACAATCGCCGCAGCGGCCGCGTAGGCAGGAACGCCGGGGGTCACGTCCCACGGCACGTCGGCCGCGTCCAGACGGCGCGTCTGCTCGGCAAGGGCCGAGTAGACGGACAGATCACCGGAGGCTAGACGTACGACCTCTTTGCCTGCGCGATGAGCGTCGATGAGGCGTGCGGTGATCGCGTCGAGGTCGAGATGCTGGGTGTCGACCAACTCCGCAGACCGGCTGACGTGCGAGAGCACCTCCGGGTCGAGATAGGTGCCGGGGTACAGCACCACGTCGGCACCGGCCAGCAGTCGCGTGGCGCGCACGGTGAGCAGGTCCGCCGCTCCCGGCCCCGCGCCGACGAAGTGAACGGTCATCCGGGCTGTTCCTCACGGTCTGCCTCGTCCACGAACCGAGGCGTCCACACTCCGGCTCGGCTCACCCTGGTCGAGGATGCGCCGACGATGAGGAGGCACTTCATGTCGATGGCCGACGGGTCGAGATCGCCCAGCGTCGTCACCGTGAGCGACTCCTCGGCACGCCCGATGTCGCGGCCGACGATCACCACGGTGTCGGGTTTGCGGTGCTCCAGCAGCACCCGCCGGGCCACCGCCACCTGCTCGGTTCGTGACCGGGAGGCGGGGTTGTAGATCGCCAGAACGAGATCGGCGGTGGCCACGGCCTTCAGGCGTCGCTCGACCACCTCCCACGGCTTGAGCCGGTCCGAGAGAGACAGGACGGCGAAGTCGGCACCGATGGGGGCGCCCGCGCGCGCGGCAACAGCCTGGACCGCACTGACCCCCGGCAGGACCCGGATCGTCACGTCGGCGAAGGACGGGTCTTCTGCGGCCTCGAAGACAGCGGCAGCCATGCCGAACACGCCCGCATCGCCGCCGGACACGACGGCCACCCGCTCGCCTGATGCGGCCAGATGAAGCGCGTGCCGGGCACGGTCGATCTCGACGGTGTTACCCGAGGCGTGGCGGGTCAGCCCGGCGCGCTGGGGAACCCTCGCGACGTAGGGGGCATAGCCGACCACGTGCTCCACCTGGGCCAGCGCGCCCGCGACCTCGGGCGTGAGCCAGTCCTGCGGCCCTGGCCCGAGACCGACCACCAGCAACTCCGCTGAGGGCCTCGCCGGACGAACCTCGACCGGCTCGACGCCGGAGCGCAATCGGGTCGCCGTCGGGCGATGCGCGGAGTCGCCCGGGACGACGATGAGCGAGAAATACGGCACCGAGGCCGGATCAACGTCGCGCACCGGCAACCATCGCTCGTCCTGCTGGGAAGCCCGTTCGACGTACCACGCGCCGTCGAGGCGACCGGCCTGCTCCAACGCCGAGCGAACGGCCGCGAAGGTGCGACCGAGCTTCATAATGACGGCACCGTCGGT
Organism: Aeromicrobium sp.; assembly: GCF_047607065.1. Lineage (GTDB taxonomy): Bacteria > Actinomycetota > Actinomycetes > Propionibacteriales > Nocardioidaceae > Aeromicrobium. The sequence goes on along the minus strand of NZ_JASGDU010000057.1, from coordinate 2,553 downwards.
GTCGGCCAGTCGCCGGGCCATCTCGGGTTCCGGCAAGGTTCCGGGCAGGACGGTAAGGACGTCGTTCTGGCGGACGAGCGGCGTGGAGATGGCGGCCGTGGCGGCGGAGAAGGCCGGTACGCCCGGAATCACCGTCGTCGTGTACGTATCCTTGAACCGGTCGTGAAGGTACATCGAGGAGCCGTAGAAAAGCGGGTCGCCCTCCGCGAGCAGAACGACATGCCGACCCGCTTCGAGATGCATCGAGAGCCGTCGGGCGCAGGATTCGTAGAACTCGGCCAGCGCGCCGACGTAGCCGCCCGGATGGTCGGTGGTTCCGGTGGTGACCGGGTAGCGAAGTTCTTCTTCGACAGCGTTCGCGGGCACGAACTCGGCGGCGATACGGCGCGCGTGCGACTGCTTCTTCACCCCGGCGTGGTAGGCGACTACCGCTGCCTCGCCGATGACTCGCGCGGCCTTGATCGTGAGGAGTTCGGGGTCGCCCGGCCCCACTCCGACCACGGTGAAACGCCCGGTCACTCTTGTTCCTGAGCCAGCGCGTTGAGGGCCGAGGAGGTCATCGCCGAACCGCCCCGGCGTCCGCGCACCGCGACGTAGGGGATGTCGATGCCGTGGTCGGCGTGGAAGTCGACGAGCGCTTGCTTGGACTCGGCGGCTCCGATGAATCCCACGGGACAGCCGATGATCGCCGCCGGCCTCGGCGAGCCGTCGAGGATCATCTCGAGCAGGTGGAACAGTGCGGTGGGCGCATTGCCGATGGCGACGACGGCACCGTCCAGGTGAGGTTCCCAGAGCGAGACGGCCGCTGCCGTGCGGGTGGTCGCCCATGCCTCCGCAAGTGCGGGGACACGGGCGTCGTTGAGGAAACAGAGGACGTCGTTGTCCTTGGGCAGCCGGCTGCGAGTCACCCCGGTGGCCACCATCGTGGCGTCGCAGAGGATCGGAGCGCCCGCTTCCAAGGCCTCACGGGAGGCCGAGACGAGTTGCGGATGCACACTGAGGTCGGCGGCGAGATCCACTTGACCGCTGCCGTGAATCATGCGCACGGCGAGTTTCTCCGCACCGGCCGGCAAGCCCGCGAGATCGGCCTCGCGGCGGATGGTGGCAAAGGAGTCGACATAGATCGCAGGGCCGCGGTCGACGTACTCGTAACGCCGGGGCGGGCGACTCAACTCAGGCATGACTTCCTGCTTTCGGGATAAGCACGCCGCGCCAGGGCGTGATGATGAGTTCGTTCGACCCTGCCGCCAACGATGCCACGACGTCTCGGTCGATTCCCGCCTCCGGTGTGGCGACGTGACGCCCCCCCGGCACCTCGCCGAACGGCAACGGCTCGGCGCGCGGCGGAATGCGGGGGTCGGCGTCGAGCGGCTCGGCTAGCGGTTCGGCCAGTTCGTTGACATGCCACGCCGCGCTGTCGCCTGCGCCTCTGGCTCGCAGGAAGGCCGAGGCGAGGTCCGCCAGCCGGCCAGCGGCCGCGCCGAGCGGGACTGTCTCGCCCCAGCCTTCGCCGATTCGCAGCTGGCCGATCTGCTCGTCGAGGGCGACCAGGCCGAGGTCACAGGAACGGTGGGCCACGTCGCCGCGACCGTCGTCGAGCACGAACAGAAAGCGGCCCGGCAGCGTCCCCAGCGCAGGGTCGGCGCACAGCAGTCGGTCCAGTTCGTCCGCAACGTCTCGAAGGTCCGCCTTCCCGCCGGCAAGGCCGCTTTGCGGGGACAGCATCACGTTGCGTACCAGTTCGTGCGTCCGGGTCGGCAGCAGGCCGGTGTGCTCCAGGGCGCTCAGCGCCGCCTCGTCGAGCAGGCCGTCACGACCTGGAAACCCCCGGACCTGGAGATTGGCTCGCGAGGTGACATGAACCCTCCCGTCGCCGAATCGCTCCGCAACCTCGATCAGGCGACGTAGGCGGGACACCTGGACGCGCCCGCCGATGAGCCGGAGCCGCACCAGCATCCCGTCGCCCGCAGGCCAGGGCCGCAGAGCACCGGGGCACCGGTCCTGCCGATCACGGATGACTGTCACTGCGAGGCCTTCGAGGTCGTGAATCCGTGCGCGGGATTCATGGTGACTGGCGGCGGCTGCCGCGAGGACCAGTGGGTCTTCGGACTCGGGGTCATCCGGTACGAGGCACCTTCCCAGTGGCTGCGCTAAGGCTTGTCTCGCCCGCCGCCCACGCCGTTGGGCGTCAGTCCCGGATGTGCACCGGGTTCCCCGACTCCACGTGTGGAGTCCGACTGGCTTCCTCAGACTACTGCGCTGCCCCGATAGCAACGCCATCCGGCCCTGACTGCCCTGCGACATCAATCTCGGTGGCGAGTTCGTGGAAGGCCTTGGCGAGGGCGAGGATCAGGGTGGGGCGGCCGGGGGCGTCGGACCAGAAGTAGTCGGCTATCAGTTTGTGGGCGTTCTGGTTGTCGGCGACGGCGTCGACCACGGCTTCGTCGAAGTCGGGGCTCTCGGCGAACTGCTTCACCGAGTTCACGCGGGCCTGTTGGACGAGTCCGTCGTTCTCCAGCATCCGGTCGATCAGCGCGCGGACGAACGATTCGG
>NZ_JASGDU010000056.1:0-44206 GCF_047607065.1 Aeromicrobium sp. | reverse complement strand
CTCCCCGACGAAATCCTCCACGCCATCGAAACCATCGGCCTACCCGCAACCACCCTCTACCTCCAACCCGACACCGGCACCACCCTCATCAACATCCCCACCATCTACTACACCCACGCCACCGTCTTCACCCACACCACCGTCCTCCTCGGCCACACCATCACCATCACCGCCACCCCCACCACCTACACCTGGCACCACGGCGACGGCACCCACCACACCACCAACACCCCCGGACAACCCTGGCCCCACCCCACCGTCACCCACACCTACACCCACCCCGCCACCAACCTCCACCCCCGCGTCGACACCACCTACCACATCACCTACACCACCGACGACGGACCAACCCAACACCTCACCACCCCCATCACCACACCCGGACCACCCACCACCCTCACCACCACCCAAGCCACCCCCACCCTCACCCACTAAGGACGCAGGCAGGCTCGCACTTCAATGACCGGCTCTGCCCTATCGGCCCACGTTCTCAAGAGGCGCGCAGAGGTGTGAGGGTCGCTGGCGGTCAGGCGGGGGTGAGGAGGCGGGTGACGGGTCCAGCGACGCCCCAGCGCTCCCCGAAGGCCCGCAGCGCTTCGGGGTCGGGGGACGGGAGCGGGGAAGGAACCGACACGGCCAGGTCGCGCCGCACCGCGACCACCTCACGGGCCGCAGCGATATAGTCGCGCGAGTTCAGCAGCGAGGCGCGCGGGCGCGGCTTGACGGAGGAAGCAGAGTCCTGCGCCGCAGCCACGATGGCGTCGAGGTCGCCGAACTCGTTGACGAGCGCGGCGGCGGTCTTCTCACCGATGCCGGCCACTCCGGGAAGCCCGTCGCTCGCATCTCCGCGCATGACGGCGAAGTCGACGTACGCCTGCGGTTCGATGCCGTATTTGCCGCGAATCCAGGCCGCATCTACTGTGTCGAGTTTGGCCACTCCGCGGGCGGTGTAGAGCACCCGAACGCCACGGGCATCGTCGACCAACTGGAACAGATCCCGGTCACCGGTGACCACATCGACCGGGCCATTCCAGGACGCCGCCAGCGTGCCGATCACATCGTCGGCCTCCGCCTCGGGCGCACCGATCACGGGAATACCCGCCAGCGCGAGGGCTTCGGCGATCAGTGGCACTTGAGGTGCCAAGGCATTGGGAGTCTCCTCGGCCTCGCTGCCGGCCTCGGCGAGCCGCTGAGCCTTGTACGACGCGATCAGGTCGACCCGCCACTGCGGCCGCCAGTCGTCGTCCCAGCAGGCGACGACCGCGTCCGGCCGCTCACGGGCGGTCAACGTGGCAGCGAAGTCGATCATGCCGCGCAGCGCGTTGACCACGGTGCCGTCGGGCGCCTTGAGCGAGTCGGGCAGGCCGAAGAACGCCCGGTAGTACAGGCTCGCGGTATCCAGCAGCATCAGACGTCCGGCCATACCCGCGATCCTAGAGGGCCGCCCGGATAGGCTCGGCGGCATGGAACGACTGGAGCGGGCGCGCCGTCTGGCCGGCGAGGCCGGGATTGACGCCCTGCTGGTGACTCCGGGAGCCGACCTGCGCTACCTCACCGGCTATGCGGCCAAGCCGCTGGAGCGCCTGACCTGCCTGGTCGTTCCCGCGGACGGCCAGCCGTTCCTCGTCGCGCCGACGCTGGAGGTCAGCGCCGCCGAGGCTGCGGGTGTAGCGGTCGAGATCGTCGCCTGGAACGAGACCGACGACCCGTTCGCGCTCCTGGCCGGCAGGCTCGGCCCCGCCCGCCGCATCGCCCTCGATGACGAGATGTGGGCTTCGCGCGTGCTGGCGTTGCGCGACCGCCTCCCGGAGGCCGAACAGGTGCTCGCCGGCCCGGTGCTGACGCAGTTGCGCATGCGCAAGGACGCCGCCGAGATCGAGGCGCTGCGCGAGGCTGCGGCGGCCATCGACCGTGTCCACGCCCGCATGGGCGAATGGCTGCGAGCGGGACGCACCGAACGCGAAGTCGGACACGACATCGCACGGGCGATCATTGACGAGGGCCACGAGCACGTCGATTTCGTCATCGTCGGCAGCGGACCGAACGGGGCTTCGCCGCACCACGAGGTCTCGGATCGGGTCATCGAAACCGGCGACCCGGTGGTGGTCGACATCGGCGGCACAACGCCGGCCGGCTACTGCTCGGACAGCACCCGCAACTACCTCGTCGGCGGCCCGCCCGACCCGCGCTACGCCGAGGCTTACGACGTCCTGCACGAAGCCCAGGCCGCCCAGCGGGCCTACGCCCGGCCCGGCGTCAGCGCGGAGTCCGTCGACCGGGTGGGCCGCGAGATCATCGCCGCCGCCGGCTTCGGCGACCTGTTCATCCACCGGACCGGGCACGGCATCGGCACCCAGACCCACGAGGAGCCGTACATCGTCGAGGGCAACGACCTCGTGCTGGAACCCGGCATGGCCTTCTCCATCGAACCGGGCATCTACCACCCCGGACGCTTCGGCGCGCGCATCGAGGACATCGCCGTCTGCACCGACGACGGCCTGGAGGTGCTCAACCGCACCGAGCGCCGGCTCGTGGTCCTGGGCTGAACGGCATGCGGCTGGGGGTCGCGGCGCTGATCGCCGCCTGCTCGGGGGTGCTCGGCTCGCTCGCCTTCGAGCCGCTGGCGATCCCGTACGCCCTGGTGCTCGCGCTGGCGTTGCTGTTCGCGGTGCTGCGCCGAGTGCAGGACTGGCGCTGGACGCGCGTCTACGGACTCGGCCTGGTCTGGGCGCTGGGCTTCTACGGCCCGCTCATTTGGTGGATGCGGGCGGTCAGCGACGGGGCCTATATCGCGCTCGTGATCGCCCAGGCCGTCATCTTCGGCGTCATCGCCGTCGGGCTACGCGCGGTCGCGGTCCTGCCCGCCTGGCCCTGGCTCATGCCCGCCGTCTGGCTGCTCGGCGAGCAGGTGCGCGGATCTTTCCCCTTCACCGGATTCCCGTGGGGACGCCTGGCGTACACGGCCATCGACACGCCGCTGGAGTCCTGGGTGCGCCTCGTCGGGATGCCGGCGACGGGATTCCTCATGGCGTGCCTCGCTACGGCACTGCTGCTGATCGCGGACGCGGCGGCGACGGCCCGCCGCAGCGCGCTGGCCGTCTTCCTGGCCCTTTTCGCCCTCGGAGCGGTACTGCCGACCGGGGTCGCCGGTGCCGACGGCCAGGCGCGGATCGCTCTCGTTCAAGGCGATGTCCCGGGGGAGTTCCTGCGGTGGCCGCGCGGGGCGATCTTCGCGCTGCACGCCGAAGAGACGCGGCGGCTCGTCGAGCGCATCGATGCTGGACAGACGCCCCGCCCGGATGCCGTCATCTGGCCGGAGAACTCCTCCGACACCGATCCTCGGCACAGTTATGAGGAGAGTGAGACGCTGAACCGTCTGGTGGCCGACCTCGGCGCCCCGATCCTCGTCGGCGGCCTCCTCGACGGTCCGCGCATGGGCACTGCGGAGAACGCCGGGCTGGTATGGAACGAGGACGGGCCGGGGGAGAAGTACGTCAAGCGCAAGCCGGTGCCCTACGGCGAGTACGTGCCGTTCCGCGACGAGCTCGGCGGCCTCGTCCCGCGCTTCGACCGCGACATCCCGCGCGACATGGTCGCCGGTCACGAACCGGGTGCGCTCATGCTCGGCGGGATCCGTGTCGGCGACACGATCTGCTACGACATCGCCTTCGACTCCGTGGTGCGCCAGGCCATCGCCGACGACGCCCAGGTGCTCGTGGTGCAGACCAGCAACGCGGCCTTCACCGGCACCGCCCAGCCCGCCCAGCAGTGGGCGATATCCCGTCTGCGGGCCATCGAGACCGGGCGCTGGGTGCTGGTCCCGTCGACCAACGGGACGTCCGGCATCGTCGATGCGAGCGGGCAGGTCGTGCAGCGCGCCCCCGAGCGCCAGCCGGCCACCGTCGAGGGCGACGTCCCCCTGGCCTCCGGGACGACCCCTGCGGCGCACCTCGCCCGTCCGCTGGCCTGGCTGCTGGTGACCCTCGGTGTGATGGGATGGGTGTTCGCCCTGGCCACGGGGCGAGGGGAGAGGAGGGACTGGCTCAGTGACGACCTTGGTCATCGTGCCGACCTATGACGAGGCCGAATCGTTACCGCGCCTGATCGACGGTCTGGCGGTTCACGCACCCGAGGTCGACGTGCTGGTCGTCGATGACAACTCCCCGGACGGCACCGGACGGATCGCCGACGCGCTCGCGGCCTGCGACGCGCGCGTACACGTGTTGCACCGTCCCGGCAAGCAGGGCCTCGGCGTCGCCTACCGAGCGGGCTTCGCCTGGGCGTTGGCGCGCGACTACGACGTCGTGGTCGAGATGGACGCCGACGGATCACACCGCCCGCAGGATCTGCCCGAACTGCTGCGAACTCTGAGGGGCGGCGATGCCGATCTCGTCCTCGGTTCGCGCTGGGTCGAGGGCGGCGGTGTCGTCAACTGGCCCTGGTATCGCCGGCTGATCTCCCGCGGCGGCACCTGGTATGCCCAGCGGGCGCTGGCCATCCCGATCCACGATGCGACCGGCGGTTTCCGGGCCTTCCGGCGTTCGACGCTGGAGCGGCTTCCGCTGGCCGAGGTCGCCTCCCAGGGCTACTGCTTCCAGGTCGACATGGTGCGCCGCGTGCTCGACGCGGGCATGTCGGTCATCGAGGTGCCGATCACCTTCGTCGAACGCGCCTGGGGCCGCTCGAAGATGAGCGGCGGGATCGTCCGCGAGGCGTTCTGGAGGGTCACGGTCTGGGGATGCGAACGCCGCATCGCCCGGCTGCGGGGGATACGGCGTTCACACTCGCGGTCAACTGCGTGAGGCGGCCGCGCGCTTCTTCGTGCGCCGGTGCAGGTGCGGCGGGCCGATCTCTCCGGCTCGCAGCATCTCCAGGCGTTCGGTCAAGATCTCCTCGAGTTCGTCGACCGAACGACGCTCCAGGAGCATGTCCCAATGGGTACGGACGGGCTTGTCGGCCTTGGCCTGCGGCTCGGCACCGTTGACGAGACGACCCATGACGCCGGTTTTGGGGTCCTCCCACTCCAGCGGGACTTCGGCCTCCTCGGCCATCGTCACGGTGAACGTGCGGCCGTCGGGCAGGACGTATTCGACCTCTTGGCGAGGTGCCATCTCGACACCGCGCTCGTCCTCGAAACTCTGACCGCCCAGTCGCGCGCCGCGCAAGGCTCGTTCGGCCATGATCGGACTCCCCTCTCGTGTCGTCTCCTCGTCAACGTACGGGACGACTGTGAGATTCCCCTGAGCGCTGCCCGAGGCTTTCGCGGCGGATCAGGCGGCCCGGTCGTGGACGTCGGAGGGCACCCAGAGCAGCAGCGCCAAGCCCGATCCGAGCACGATCATCAGGCCCGCGATGCCCCAGCGATCCGCGCCGCCGAGGTAGACGAACAGCCCGAACAGGGCCGGGGACAGGAAGGACGCCGCCCGGCCGGTCATCGCGTAGAAGCCGAAGTTCTGGCCCTCCATGCCGGGGCGGGTCAGGCGGACCATGTAGGTGCGCGCCGCAGACTGGGCCGGACCGACGAACAGGCACAGGGCCAGGCCGAAGATCCAGAACATCGCCGGGCCGTCGAGGAACAGCAGGATCAGCCCGACGGCCAGCATCGAGGCCAACGAGACGGCGATGACGACGCGCGGCCCGTGCCGGTCGTCGATGCGCCCGGCCACCACCGCGCCGAGCGCGGAGACCACGTTGGCGACGATGCCGAAGACGATGACCGTCTCCTCGTCGAAGCCGTAGGCCGAGACCGCCAGGATCGCGCCGAAGGCGAAGACACCGGCCAGGCCGTCGCGGAAGACCGCGCTGGCGATGAGGTACTTGACGACCGTGCGGTCATCGGACCACATGCGGCGCAGGTCGGCGATCACGCCGCAGTAGGCCGCGATGAAGCCGGTCTTCGGTGCGGGGCTGGCCTCGGCGGGCAGTTCCGGGACCGTCAGCAGCACTGGCAGGGCGAACACCCCGAACCAGAGCGCCGACAGCAATGCGACCAGCCGGATGTTCAATCCGTCGTCGGTGCTGATCCCGAGCAGGCCGCCGTCGCCGGAGATCAGACCGAAGAAGCAGATCAGCAGCAAGACGATCCCGCCGAGGTAGCCGAAGGCCCAGCCGATCGCCGAGACGCGCCCGACGTTCTCGGGCGTCGAGACCTGGCGCAGCATGGCGAAATAGGGCACCTGGGACAGCTCGAACAGGATCTCGCCGACGATCAGCAGCACCAGGCCGAGCCACAGGTAGGACGGTTCCTCGCGGACGAAAAACATGAGCGCCGTCATCGTGACCACGCCCGCAGTCAGGAGGGCGAGGGCGCGCTTGCGGCGGCCGCCGGCGTCGGCCTGACGCCCGGTAACCGGGGCGAGAACGGCGATGACGAAGGCCCCGGCCGCTGTCGCCCAGGCGAGCCAGGTGCTTGCCGAGAAGGGTCCGTCGAGGTCCTCGCCGACGCCGTCGACCAGGTAGACCGAGAAGACGAAGGTGATGATGACGGCGTTGAAGGCCGCCGATCCCCAGTCCCACAGGCTCCAGGCGATGACCTGTCTGCGCTTGCTCATGCTTCCTCCCAGCTCCCGCGCGCGATGAGCACCTCGCGCAGCAGATCGGTGCGGTCGGTGAAGATGCCGTCGACGCCGAGGCTGTCGAGACGGGCCATCTCGGCCGGGTCGTCGACGGTCCACACCAGCACGCCCACGCCGGCGCGATGCGCGGCCTCGACGAATCGCCGGGTGACGACCGGGATGCCGCGATGGGCCACGGGCACGCTGAACCACCGGTAGGACGGCCGGCGACGCAGCACCGCAGGGGTGAGCAGGGCGCGGGCCACTTCCACCTGCGACGCGGCGGTTTCGACGCGCGGCAGCCGCCGGCGGATGGCGCGCGTGCGCGCGTGACTGAAGCTGCCCAGGCAGACCCGGTCGACGGCCCCGGTGCGTTCGATCACGCGGCAGGTCTCCTCCACCGCGTTGTCGGTCTTGACGTCGATGCTGAACCAGGCATCGGGGTGCGCCTCCAGCAGCCGATCCAGCCGAGGCAGGCGTGCCCGGCCGTCCAGTAGCAACTCCTCGACCTCGGCGGCCCTCAGGTCGGCCAGGCGCACGTCGCGGCCGGTGAGTCGCAGCAGGTGCGGGTCGTGGCAGGCGAAGGCAATGCCGTCACGCGAGCACACGACATCGGTCTCCAGGTGGCGGTAGCCGAGGGAGGCCGCGTGCGCGAAGGCTTCGAGCGAGTTCTCGATGCCGGGGTTGTCTGCGGTCAGACTGCCGCCCCGGTGGGCGATGGCCAGCGTCACGCCTCCACGCTAGGGCCTGCGCAGGATCAGATGTCGCGGAAGGTCTCGATCCGCGCGCCGAGTGCGTTGAGCCGTTCGGCCAGTTCCTCGTAGCCGCGGTTGATGACGTAGATGTTGCGCAGGACCGAGGTGCCCTTCGCTGCCAGCATCGCCAGCAAGATGACCACTGCGGGACGCAGTGCGGGCGGGCACACGATCTCGGCACCGCTCCAGTGCGTCGGCCCCTCGATCAGTACCCGGTGCGGATCCATCAAGGTGACCTTCGCGCCGAGCTTGTTCAACTCGGTCAGGTAGATCGCCCGGTTCTCGTACACCCAGTCGTGCAGCAGCGTCTGACCGGTCGCGGTGGCGGCGATGACGGCGAAGAACGGCAGGTTGTCGATGTTGAGTCCAGGGAAGGGCAGGGGGTGGATCTTGTCGATGGGGGCTTTGAGGGTCGACGGGTGCGTGGTGATGTCGACGAGGCGGGTGCGGCCGTTCTCGGCGAGGTATTCAGCGCTTTGGTCGTAGCGCAGTCCCATGTCCTCCAGGACGGCTAGTTCGATCTCCATGAACTCGATGGGCACGCGGCGGACCGTGATGTTCGACTGGGTGACGATGGCCGCCGCGATGAGGCTCATCGCTTCGATGGGGTCCTCGCTCGGCGCGTATTCGACGTCGCGCTTGATCTGCGGCTGACCGGTGACGCGCAAGGTGGTGGTGCCGATGCCCTCGATCTGCACGCCGAGTTCGGTGAGGAAGAAGCACAGGTCCTGGACCATGTAGTTCGGGCTGGCGTTGCGGATGACCGTGACCCCGTCCATGCGGGCCGCAGCCAGGAGCGCGTTCTCGGTGACGGTGTCGCCGCGCTCGGTCAGCACGATGGCGCGCTGAGGCACATGCGGGGAGGCTTCGGCGTGGTAGCTGCCCTCGGTCGCCACGACCTTGAGGCCGAAGTGTTTCAACGCGGTCATGTGCGGCTCGACGGTGCGGGTGCCCAGGTCGCAGCCGCCGGCGTAGGGCAACTCGAAGGACGGCTCGCGGTGGATCAGCGGGCCGAGGAACATGATGATGCTGCGGGTGCGCCGGGCGGCGGTCTCGTCCATCTCTTCGAGCCGCAGTTCGGCGGGCACCACGAGTTCGAGGTCGTTGTCGTCGTTCAGCCAGCGGGTGTGGACGCCGATGGATGACAGCACCTCCAGCAGCCGGTTGACCTCCTCGATGCGGGCGACCTTGCGCAAGACGGTGGTGCCCTCGTTCAGCAGACAGGCGCACAGCAGGGCGACGGCGGCGTTCTTACTCGATTTGACGTCGATGGAGCCGCGCAACTCGGTGCCGCCGTGGACGCGCAGGTGGCTGGGGCCGGACGAGCCGACGTTGACCAGGCCGGAGTCCAGCGCGCCGCCGATGCGGGCGAGCATCTCCAGCGTCAGGTTCTGCTGGCCCTTCTCGATGCGGTTCACCGCGCTCTGGCTGGTGCCGAGGGATTCGGCGAGCTGGGCCTGGGTCTTGTTGGTCCGCACACGCGCGTCGCGGATCATCGCACCGATGCGCAGGAGGTAGTCGTCCGTCACCGATCCAGCGTATCTCGTATGTGAGATAGCGCAAGCGCGGTGAGGGCACCGGCGAGGGCGACGGCACCGCCGAGCAGGCCGAGCGGACCGGTCCGCACGGCGGGGTCGGCGATGTCGATGATCTCTGCGGTGACCACTTGGCCGGCGATCATGCACAGGCCGAGGACCAGCACGCCGTAGGTGCGCACAGCGATGGCGGCGATGACGATGAAGCCGATGCCGAGCAGCCCGCCGAGGTAGTGCCAGCCAGCATCCGGGAGTCGCTTCACGTGTCCGTCGGCCAAGAAGGAGACCGCCAGCAGGGCCAACAGCGCAGTGGTGCCGACGATGAAGTTGTTCCACGTGGTCGCGGGGGCACCGGCCGCGCGCGAGACGCGCCCGTTGAGGGCCTGCTGGACCGCCTGGGCCGTTCCCGCGCCGAAAGCAACCAGCGCGAGGCCGACGGTGGTCCAGGTGGCACCCGCGTCGAGCCGGTCGACGGACTTCAGCAGGACTGCGGCGATGGCGCAGGAGGCGGCCACGATCCGTCCGGCGGAGGCGGGCTGGGCGTTGCCGGGGCCGAGGCCGGTGTGGTCGACGACAAGGGAACTGAGCGACTGACCCGCAGTGAAGGCGACGATGAACAGGGCGAGGCCGACGGTCCCGACTGCCAAGCCCTGACTGGCGACGAAGAACGCCCCACCCAAGCCGCCGAGCGTCTCGTACCAGCGCAGGCGGCCGATGTGCCGTGCGTGGGTGAGGCGGCGCAGCGAGCGGCGTCCGGCCGGGGTGGACACGACGAAGGCGGTGATGATCGCCAATCCGCAGCCGAAACTCACGACCGCCGCCAGTGCGGCGGCCCGCAGTCCCGTTCCGATCTCGTCGGCCAGGGCGCCGTTGACTCTGGACTGCAGCGCCACCAAGGCCCCGCCCAGCACCATGAGTGGAACGAGGGCCGCGCGAGGCATCGACGGCGTCACGCCGCGTGGCCGTATCGGGTGATCTTCACCAGGACATGATGGCCCGTGCCTGCGCAGGCGTCCTCAGGCGGTCAGCGTAGGCCGGTCTGCTGCATCAAGCCTTGGTCGCCAATGGGGTGGCGGAATCATCTTGATGATTGAAATGTTGACCATCCCGTGAAGAGCATCGGATTCCTGTCTTTCGGCCACTGGTCGGACTCGCCGCATTCGAAGACCCGCAGCGCCGCCGACACCCTGACGCAGTCCATTGAACTGGCCGTGGCGGCCGAGGAACTGGGTGCCGACGGGGCCTACTTCCGGGTACACCACTTCGCCCGGCAGCTCGCCTCGCCGTTCCCGCTGCTGGCCGCCATCGGCGCGCGGACCTCGCGCATCGAGATCGGCACAGGTGTCATCGACATGCGCTACGAGAACCCGCTCCACATGGCCGAGGACGCCGGTGCCACCGACCTCATCTCCGGTGGCCGGTTGCAGTTGGGCATGAGCCGTGGATCACCGGAGCAGGTCATCGAGGGCTACCGCTACTTCGGCCACGTCCCGCCCGAGGGCATGAGCGACGCCGACATGGCGCGCCAGCATGCCGAGGTCTTCGTGCAGGTCATCGGGGGAGAGGGGTTCGCCGAACCGAACCCGCGACCGATGTTCCCGAACCCGCCGGGATTGCTGCCGATAGAGCCGCAGTCGCCGGGCCTGCGCGAGCGCATCTGGTGGGGTGCCGGCACGCGCGCCACGGCGGAGTGGACGGCGCGGCAGGGTCTCAATCTGATGAGTTCCACGCTGCTGACCGAGGACACCGGGGTGCCCTTCCACCGGTTGCAGGCCGAGCAGGTCCAGCGCTTCCGCGATGCGTGGGCGGCTGCGGGGCATGACCGCGAGCCGCGCGTGTCGGTGAGCCGCAGCATCTTCGCGCTGGTCGACGACCGCGACCGGGCCTACTTCGGGCGCGAGACGCACAGCAGCGACCAGGTCGGGCATATCGACGGCTCGGTGGCCCGGTTCGGCAAGACCTATGCCGGTGAGCCGGACCGGCTGATCGAGGAGCTGAAGGCCGACGAGGCCGTCGCCGCAGCCGACACCCTCCTGCTCACCGTCCCGAATCAGCTCGGCGTCGACTACAACGCTCACGTGATCGAGTCGATCCTCACCCATGTCGCGCCCGCCCTCGGCTGGCGCTGACCGCGCGCAGTTGATGATCTCGGCGTCGTTCGACTTCCTCGGTGTTACTCTGTAACACAGGAGGTTCTATGGGGACGACGACAGTGACACTGCGGCTCGCGGAGTCCGAGAAGCAAGTGATCGCGGACTACGCGAAGACGTTCGGCATGAGCGTTTCCGAATTCGTCCGTACCACGGCCCTCTCGCGAATCGAAGATGAACTGGATCTCGTCGCCTGGGACGATGCGAAGCGCGAGTTCGACGCCGACCCGAGGACGCTGACTGCCGACGAAATCGCGGCAAAGTACCTGTAGATGTGGCGGTTGCTCTATTCCCAGCGCGCCGACAAGCAGCTCAGCAAGCTCGATCCTGGCGTACGTCGCGTCATCGTGGCGTGGCTCACCAAGAACATCGACGGATGCGTCGATCCGCGCTCGACGGGCAAGGGCTTGACGGCCGGGTTCACCGGCAAATGGCGCTACCGCATCGGTGACTATCGCGTGCTCTGCGAGATCTGCGACGCGGAACTTGTCGTGCTGACGATTGAGGTGGGCCACCGCCGCGACATCTACCGCTGAAAGGCCGGTTGTCCGCCCGGCCTCGGCCGGGAATGACTCCGCGTCTCAGTTGAGGATTTCGGCCTGTCTGTCGGATCGGAGCGCGGCGAGCCGTTCGCGCTGGATCGGGCGGGCCGGGACACGTCACGGCGGTGATACGAGACGACACGTCGTGGCAACAATCGCCGGGGTAGGGTCATGCACACGAGTAGGAGGTGGCATATGTCCGACGGTTTCCCCGCGCAGAACCCCCACTCCAACGGTGCTGCCCCGGCGGCCGCCGAGGCCGAGTTGGCCTACCTGCGCGCCGAGGTCGACCACCTGCGCCGCCGGCTTTCCGGCGAGACCGGTGCCGATACCCGGCTGCGCGAGATCCAGGCTCGCCTGTCGTCCACGAGCGCCCAGAACGAGCGTCTCGTCGCCACCTTGCGCGATGCCCGTGACCAGATCGTGACGCTCAAGGAGGAGGTCGACCGGCTCGCGCAGCCGCCCACCGGATTCGGCACCTTCCTGCAACTCAACGACGACGAATCGGTCGACGTATTCACCGGCGGGCGCAAGATGCGCGTCCACGTCAGCCCCTCGGTCGACCGCCAGGCCCTGCGCCGCGGTCAGGAGGTCATCCTCAACGAGGCCATGAACGTCGTCGCCGCGCTGGACTTCGAGCAGGTCGGCGACGTCGTGATGCTCAAGGAGATCCTGGCCGACGGCGAGCGCGCCCTCGTGATCGGCAATGCCGACGAGGAACGGGTCGTGCGCATCGCGCACAGCCTCGCCGACACGAGACTGCGCGCGGGCGACTCCCTGCTGCTCGACGCGAAATCCGGTCACGTCTACGAACGAGTGCCCAAGAGCGAGGTCGAGGAGCTGGTGCTGGAGGAGGTCCCCGACATCGACTACACGAGCATCGGCGGCCTCGGCAACCAGGTCGAGATCATCAAGGACGCCGTCGAGCTGCCGTACCTGCACCCCGAGGTGTTCATCGAGCACGAGTTGCGCCCGCCCAAGGGCATCTTGCTGTACGGCCCGCCCGGCTGCGGCAAGACGATGATCGCCAAGGCGGTCGCCGCGTCCCTGGCGCGCAAGGTCTCCGAGCGCACGGGGGAGGAGGGCCGCAGTTACTTCCTCAACATCAAGGGTCCCGAGTTGCTCAACAAGTACGTCGGCGAGACCGAGCGGCATATCCGGCTGGTGTTCCAGCGTGCGCGGGAGAAGGCCAGCGAGGGCACGCCGGTCATCGTCTTCTTCGACGAGATGGACTCGCTGTTCCGCACACGCGGTTCGGGGGTGTCCAGTGACGTCGAGAACACCATCGTCCCGCAGTTGCTCAGCGAGATCGACGGGGTCGAGGGTCTCGAGAACGTGCTGGTCATCGGTGCGTCGAACCGCGAGGACATGATCGATCCGGCGATCCTGCGCCCCGGCCGGCTCGACGTGAAGATCAAGATCGAGCGCCCCGACGCCGAGGCCGCGCGCGACATCTTCAACAAGTACCTGACCAGCCGGCTGCCGTTGCACGCCGACGACCTGGCCGAGTGGGGAGGGGACCGGGAGGCGTGCGTCCACGCGATGATCCAGCGCACCGTCGAGCGCATGTACAGCGAGACCGAGGAGAACCAGTTCCTCGAGGTCACCTACGCCAACGGCGACAAGGAGGTCCTGTACTTCAAGGACTTCAACTCCGGTGCCATGATCCAGAACATCGTCGACCGGGCCAAGAAGATGGCAATCAAGCAGTACCTGGAGGCTGGTCAGCACGGCATCCGGGTGCAGCACCTTCTGCAGGCGTGCGTGGACGAGTTCAAGGAGAACGAGGACCTGCCCAACACGACCAACCCCGACGACTGGGCGCGCATCTCGGGCAAGAAGGGCGAGCGCATCGTGTTCATCCGCACGCTCGTCTCCGGCAAGTCCGGCGGCGAGCCGGGCCGGTCCATCGACACCGTCGCCAACACCGGCCAGTACCTGTAGGAGGATGCGCGCATAGGCGCTGGCTGAGGTGCCCCCCTTCGAGGCTCGGCCGCAGGCGGCCTCGCACCTCAGGGACCGCGAGGAACGCGGAGCCTCGAAGGGCGAAGCCTGCGGTGGTGGGTCATTTCGAGGCTCGCAAGCTCGCACCTCAATGACCGGCTTCGCCTATCCGCGCAACCTCCTACAGCAGGGGAGCGGGGTCGATGACGCTGCCGTTCTCGTGGACCGAGAAGTGCAGATGGCAGCCGGTAGAGGTGCCGGTCGAGCCGACGCGGGCGATGGTCTGGCCGGTGCTCACGTGCGAGCCGAGGCTGGTCTGGGCGCTGCTCAGGTGGCTGTAGGAGGTCACGAACCCGCCGCCGTGATCGACCTCCACCCGCAGCCCGTATCCGCCTGCGGTGGCGACGCGGCGCACGGTGCCGGCGGCCGCTGCGGCGACCGGGGTGCCGCAGGGCGCGCCGAAGTCGATGCCGTCGTGCATCTTGGCCTGCCCAGTGATCGGATGGATGCGCATCCCGAACGCCGAGGTGACCCGGCCCTGCACCGGTTGGCTCAGCGTCCCGTCGCCGAGGCCGGGCGGTTCGGGGACCGGTCCGTCGGGATCGATCAGCCGGTACCGGCCTCCCAGCAGTTCGGTGGGGTCGAGATAGGTCTGGCCGCGCAGCCGGCCCAGGTGCAGGCAGGCCGCGCTGCCGCAGCCGCCGTGACCGGCCAGCAGCGTGCCGATCTGTTCGCCGGCGTCGACGGCCTGGCCGACGGCGACCGTGGGCGCCACCGGCTGGTAGGTGGAGCGCTCGGCCCCGTGGCTGACGGTGACGACCGGTGTGCCGCCGACCTCGCCGACGAAGGCGACGGTGCCCGCCGCCACTGCTCGGACGGCCTCTCCGGGTGTCCCCGGCAGGTCCACGCCCCGGTGACCGGCACCGTACTCGGTGGTCGGCGCCGCGAAGTCCCGCTCGACGCGGTGGCCCGACAGTGGCCAGGTCCAGCCGCCGTTGGCCGGCAAGGACGACGCGGCTCCGCCGGATACCAGCGCGGCGGCCAGGCAGCTGAACAGGACGAGGAGGCAGAGTCGGATACGCATGCCTCCACGGCATCGCATCGGTGCGCCCGAATCCAGGTGCAGCTCGGTGCCTGTGGAAAGCCCCGGCCACAGGCTGTGGACAACGGAATGTCGCCGATTTCGCAACACCGCCTCCGGTGGCCTACGATGGGCCTATCGCCTCGCACGAGGCGAAATTCGCGCGCCGTTTTCCGCGCCGGACACCTCCGGGTGACCCGGACCGGGTGCCTTCCCAGCGGTCTGACTGTGGTCAGTGGGAATGCCGGCGGTGCCAGGGCACGGGCGATCCGACCCGTGCGTCAACCCGAATGAGGGCCGTCGCGCCCAGAAACGAGAAGAATCATGGCCGTCGTGACCATGCGCCAGCTGCTCGAGAGCGGTGTCCACTTCGGGCACCAGACCCGCCGCTGGAACCCCAAGATGAAGCGCTTCATCTTCACCGAGCGCAACGGTATCTACATCATCGATCTGCAGCAGTCGCTCGCCTACATCGACGCCGGCTACGAGTTCGTCAAGAACACCGTCGCCCGCGGCGGCACGATCCTGTTCGTCGGCACCAAGCGCCAGGCGCAGGAGTCCATCGCCGAGCAGGCCGGCCGCGTCGGGATGCCGTACGTCAACCAGCGCTGGCTGGGCGGCATGCTCACCAACTTCTCCACGATGCACCAGCGCCTGCAGCGCATGAAGGAGCTCGAGGTCATCGACTTCGACAACGTCGCCGGATCCGGCCGCACGAAGAAGGAACTGCTGCAGATGCGCCGCGAGTACGACAAGCTCGCGCGTACCCTCGGCGGCATCCGCGACATGTCGCGCACCCCGTCGGCGCTTTGGATCGTCGACACCAAGAAGGAGCACCTCGCGGTCGACGAGGCCAAGAAGCTCGGTATCCCGATCATCGCGATCCTCGATACCAACTGTGATCCCGATGAGGTCGACTACCCGATTCCGGGCAATGACGACGCGATCCGTTCCGTTGCGCTGCTGACCCGTGTCGTCGCTGACGCCGTCGCCGAGGGCCTGATCGCCCGCGGCGGTGCCAAGACCGGCGAGGAGGCCGCAGGCGAGGAGCTGGGAGCCGGCGAGCCGCTGGCCGAGTGGGAGACCGAGGTCCTTACCGGTGCCGAGGCCGCGCCCGAGACCACGGAGGCCCCCGAGGCCCCCGCTGCGGAGACCGCTGCCGCCGAGGCACCGGCCGCCGAGGCCTGAGCCGCTCCTTCGTCCTGATCGATACTGCAATCCTTCCCCAGAAACAGAGGTAAGACCGATGGCGATTACCGCCGCCGATGTCAAGAAGCTCCGCGACGCCACGGGCGCGGGCATGATGGACGCCAAGAAGGCACTGACCGAGGCCGAGGGCGACTTCGACAAGGCCGTCGAGATCCTGCGCATCACGGGCGCGGCCAAGGCCGCCAAGCGAGGTGCCGAGCGTGAGGCCTCGGCCGGTCTTGTGGCCGCGTCGGGCAATGCGATCGTCGAACTCAACTCCGAGACCGACTTCGTGGCCAAGAACGAGCAGTTCATCGACCTGGCGAACAAGCTCGCCGCCGCCGCCGACGCCGCGCGTCCGGCTGATGCGGAGGCCTTCGCCGCGCTGGCCCTCGAGGATGGCAAAACCGTCGCCGAGACCATCAGCGCGCTCGCCGCAGTGATCGGCGAGAAGTTGGAACTCGGCCGGGTCGCGACCTTCGAGGGCCAGGTGGCCACCTACCTGCACCGTCGCGCGAGCGACCTGCCCCCGGCCGTCGGCGTGCTCGTGGAGTACACCGGCGACGATGCCGACGCCGCCCGCGGTGCCGCCATGCAAGTCGCCGCGATGCGCCCGCGCTACCTGACCCGCGAGGACGTCCCCGCCGACGTCGTGGCCAAGGAGCGCGAGATCGCCGAGGCCACGGCCCGCGAGGAGGGCAAGCCCGAGCAGGCGATCGCCAAGATCACCGAGGGCCGCCTCAATGGCTTCTTCAAGGAGGCCGTCCTCCTGGAGCAGCCGTCGGTGACCGACAACAAGAAGACCGTCAAGGCGGTCCTCGACGCAGCCGGCGTGACCCTGACCGGCTTCGCGCATATCGAGATCGGCGCCTGACCCTTCGAGGCTCGCAAACTCGCACCTCAGGGATCGACGTCTTTCATCGGCCAGAACGCCCCCGCCCTTTGGCGGGGGCGTTCTGGCGTCCGATAGGCTGTTGTCCCATGGCTCGCCGCGTTCTCCTCAAGTTGTCCGGTGAGGTTTTCGGAGGAGGTGCGCTGGGGATCGATCCCGATGTGGTGAACCGGATCTCCTCGCAGATCGCCGAGGCCGCGCGCGACGGGGTGCAGGTCGCCATCGTCGTCGGCGGCGGCAACTTCTTCCGCGGTGCCGAACTCAGCCAGCGGGGCATGGAGCGCGGCCGCGCCGACTACATCGGCATGCTCGGCACGGTGATGAACGCCCTCGCGCTGCAGGACTTCATTGAGAAACAGGGCATCGAGACGCGCGTGCAGTCGGCCATCGCGATGTCGCAGGTCGCCGAGCCGTACATCCCGCGCCGGGCCGTGCGGCACTTGGAGAAAGGGCGCGTCGTCATCTTCGGTGCCGGTGCCGGTATGCCGTACTTCTCGACCGATACCGTCTCGGCGCAGCGGGCCCTGGAGATCAAGGCCGACATCGTCTTGATGAGCAAGAACGGCGTTGACGGGGTCTACGACGCCGACCCCCGCACCACCCCCGGTGCCACGAAGTACGACGACGTGACCTTCGCCGAGTCGCTGCAGCGCGGCCTCAAGGTGGTCGACGCCGCCGCCTTCGCGCTGTGCATGGAGAACAAGCTCCCGATGATCGTGTTCGGGATGACCGGTGAGGGCAACATCGCCCGCGCCCTGCGAGGTGAGAAGATCGGGACGCTGGTCCATGCCGGGACCGTGCCGACGACAGGAGACGAAGCACCGTGATCGACGAGACATTGCGCGAGGCCGAGACCAAGATGGCCAAGGCGGTCGAGCACACCCGCGAGGAGTTCGCGGCGATCCGCACCGGTCGCGCCCACCCGGCGATGTTCAGCCAGATCACGGCCGAGTACTACGGCACGCCCACGCCGCTGCAGCAACTCGCCAGTTTCCAGGTGCCCGAGCCTCGCACGGTCATCATCAGCCCTTTCGATGTCAGCGCCAAGGCGGCCATCGAGAAAGCGATCCGGGAGTCTGACCTCGGGGTGAACCCGAGCGACGACGGCAAGGTCTTGCGGGTCACGCTGCCGGAGCTGACCGAGGACCGGCGCAAGGAATACATCAAGCTCGCCAAGTCCAAGGCCGAGGAGGGGCGCGTCGCGGTCCGCGGCGTGCGCCGCAACGCCAAGCAGGCCTTCGACAAGGCCGAGAAGGATTCGGCGATCAGCCAGGACGACAACACCGGAGCCGAGAAGCGTCTCGATGCCCTGACGAAGAAGTACGTCGAGACCATCGACGAACTACTCAAGGGCAAAGAGGCCGAGCTGCTCGAGGTGTGAGATCCCGATGACCGATTCCGTCACGCCGGCCGCTCCGGCGAAGAAGGACCACGGCCGTGCAGGCCGCAATCTTCCCGCCGCCATCGGCGTGGGTGCCGGCCTCTGCCTGCTGATCGTGGCGTCGCTGTTCTGGGTCAAAGACCTGTTCGTCGGCGTCGTGGCGGTCGCGCTACTCGTCGGACTGTGGGAACTTAAGCGCGCCTTTGCGTCTGCGGGCATCCGCATACCGGTGCTGCCGGTGGCCGTCGGCGGCACGGCGATGCTGCTGTCGGCCTACTACGCCGACATGGAGGCGGCAGCCTTCGCGATGGCTCTGACCGTCATCGCCACGCTCGTCTGGCGTCTGGCCGAGGGTGCCGAGGGCTTCGTCCGCGATGTCAGCGCGGGCGTCTTCTGCCTGGCCTACCTGCCGCTCATGGGCGTGTTCGTGCTGCTCATGCTCGTCGAGGACGACGGGCAGTGGCGCGTGGTCGCGTTCATCGTCGCCACCATTGCCTCCGACATCGGCGGGTACGCGGCCGGAGTGCTCTTCGGCAAGCACCCGATGGCCCCGACGATCAGCCCGAAGAAGTCCTGGGAGGGTTTCACCGGCTCTCTGCTGTTCGGCGTCGGCGCGGGCATCGCCACCATCGTCTGTGCGCTGGAAGGCGACTGGTGGGTGGGAATCGTCCTCGGCGTCGCCGGGGTGGTCATGGCGACCCTCGGGGACCTGTCCGAATCGCTCATCAAGCGCGACCTCGGCATCAAGGACATGGGCGACCTGCTTCCCGGCCACGGCGGCCTGATGGACCGGCTCGATTCGCTCATCGCCGTCGCCCCGGTGGCCTGGGTGATCCTGCACTACCTCGTCGACGTCGCGTAAAGGGATGCGCGGGTAGGCAAGAACCCGGTCATTGAGGTACGAGCTTGCGAGCCGAGTCCTGAGGTGCCGCGAGGAACGAGCGGCCTCGAAGGGCGCACCTCAGCCGGCAGGAACTGCTAGCGCAATCTCCACGTTCCGCAGGAGGTGCCCGGATACATGCCCGAAACGTGCATCGGGCAGGGTGGACGCATGGCGATCACCAAGGTCGGTCTCGAGCACCGCACGACCTATCGGTTCGACCGGCCGGTACGGCTCAGCCCGCATGTCGTGCGTCTGAGGCCCGCGCCGCACACGCGCACACCCATCGAGGCCTACTCGATGCGCGTCGAGCCGGCGGGGCACTTCGTCAACTGGCAGCAGGACCCCTTCGGCAACTGGCTGGCTCGTCTGGTCTTCCCCGAACCGGTCGACCACCTGGACGTCACCGTGGGCCTGATCGCTGACATGACCGTCGTCAATCCCCTCGACTTCTTCGTCGAGGAATACGCCGAGCGGTTCCCCTTCGAGTACGAGCCGTCACTGCGGGCGGACCTGGCTCCGTATCTCGTGCCCGTGGACGAGGCCGAGGCGGGTGCCGGCCCCGGCCCGCTCCTGCGCACATGGCGGGAGGCCCGCCCGCCGCTGCCCGGCGACGGCATGCCCGTCGTGCAGTTCCTGGCCGACCTCAACGCGGCAGTCCACCGCGACGTCGAATACTCGGTACGCATGGAGCCGGGCGTGCAGAGTCCCGACACGACGCTGCGGCGGGCGGTCGGCTCCTGCCGGGACAGCGCTTGGCTGCTGGTCGCTCTGCTGCGCGAATACGGCCTGGCCGCGCGATTCGTGTCGGGCTACCTCGTGCAGCTCGCCACCGATCCGCTCCTGGCCGCGCAGGCTCTCGACGGCCCGACCGGTGCCGCCGAGGACTTCACCGACCTGCATGCCTGGGCCGAGGTGTATGTGCCCGGTGCCGGCTGGGTGGGCCTGGACCCGACCTCGGCACTGTTCGCCGGCGAGGGGCACATTCCGCTGTCGGCCACTCCCGACCCGGCCTCGGCCGCGCCGATCACCGGCATGATGGAACCGGCCGAGGTCGACTTCAGTTTCAGCAACGTCGTCACCCGCGTCCACGAGGACCCGCGAGTGACCCTCCCGTACACCGACGAAGCCTGGGCGCGCATCGACGCCCTCGGCGAGCAGGTCGACGAACGCCTGGCCGCCGACGACGTACGACTGACGATGGGCGGCGAGCCGACCTTCGTCTCCATCGACGACATGGACGCCGAGGAGTGGAGCACGGCCGCCGACGGACCCGACAAGCGCCGCCTCGCCGCCGACCTGGCGGAGCGATTGCGACAGGTCTACGCCGCCGGCGGCGTGGTGCATCGCGGTCAGGGCAAGTGGTATCCCGGTGAGCCGCTGCCGCGGTGGCAGATCGCCCTGCAGTGGCGCACCGACGGCAAGGCACTGTGGTCCGATCCGGGCCTGCTGGCCGATCCCTGGCAGCCCGATCAGGCCGTGGAGGCGGCGCGTGGGCGGGCCGAAGCATTCGTCCGGGCCTTCGCGCGCACGGTCGGCGTTACCGACCATCAGGTGCTGGCGGCGTGGGAAGACCCGCTGGTGCCCTTCGCGGCAGCCTTGCGTCGCCCGCTCGACGCGGCCGGGGCAGAGCAGCCGCCCGCCGCCTTGGACGCCGCCTGGATCGCCGAACTGGACGCCGGTGTCGACGCGCCGACGGGATGGGTGCTGCCCCTCGTGCCCGGCGAAGAGTCCTGGACGAGCCCGCGATGGAGATTCGGGCGGGGCCGACTGGTGTTGGTGCCGGGCGACTCGCCCATCGGCCTGCGGCTGCCGCTCGGCACGATCACCGCCGAACCCGCTGACGTGCCGGCCGATCCCTCCTACCTGAGGGCCGACGACCCGATCACGGTGGCGCTTCCAAGTGTGCTGACCATCGAGCCGGCAGGTGCCCCGACGACGGCGTTGACGGTACAGGCTCGTGACGTCGAGGAGGATGGTCGCGGCTTCGTATACGTGTTCCTGCCGCCGACGCAGCGGCTGGAGGAGTACGTCGCCCTGCTCGCCGCCGTCGAGAGTGCCGCCGCCGACAGCGACTGCCCCGTGGTCATCGAAGGTTACGCGCCGCCGCCGGACGCCCGGCTCACGCAGCTCGTCGTGACTCCCGACCCGGGGGTCATCGAGGTCAACGTCCAGCCCACACGGACCTGGGCAGAGCTGCGTGACCTCACCGAAACGTTGTACGACGCGGCCCGGCGGACCCGCCTGGGTACCGAGAAGTTTGACCTCGACGGATCGCACACCGGTACCGGGGGCGGCAACCACCTGACCCTCGGCGGGCCGACGCCGGCCGACTCGCCGCTGCTGCGCCGCCCCGACCTGCTCGGCAGCCTGGTCGCCTACTGGCAGCGACATCCGGCCCTGTCGTACCTGTTCTCCGGGCGGTTCATCGGGCCGACCAGCCAGGCACCGCGCTTCGACGAGGGGCGACCCGAGGCGGTCCACGAGATGGAGATCGCCCTGCGCGAACTGGGCCGGCTCGCCGCCGACCCCGACGGCGACCTTCCGGCCCGGCCGTGGCTCGTGGACCGGGTGCTGCGCCACCTGCTGACCGACCTGACCGGCAACACCCACCGGGCCGAGTTCTGCATCGACAAGCTCTACAGTCCCGACTCCTCGCGCGGGCGTCTCGGCCTGCTGGAGTTGCGCGGCTTCGAGATGCCGCCGCACCCGCAGATGGCGCTCGTCCAGGCGCTGCTCGTTCGATCCCTCGTCTCGATGCTGTGGCGCGAGCCGGACACCTCCGGCCTGATCCGCTGGGGCACGGCCCTGCACGAGGACTTCCTCCTGCCGCAGGGGGCCGCTGCCGACATCGCCCGTGTCGTTGCCGACCTCAACGCGGCGGGCCTACAGTTCGAGCAGAGTTGGCTGGACCCCTTCGTCGAGTTCCGCTTCCCACGGTTGGGGCGGGCCGACGTCGAGGCCCGCGGGTCGCGCATCGAACTGGAGTTGCGCGCCGCCATCGAGCCGTGGAACGTCCTCGGCGAAGAGGCCACCGGCAGCGGGACGGCACGCTACGTCGACTCCTCGGTCGAGCGTCTGCAGGTCCTGGTGCGGGGAGTCGAGCACGGGCGTCACCTGGTGACATGCCAAGGTGTTCCCGTGCCTCTCACGTCGACCGGCGTTCCCGGTGAGTATTACGCCGGAGTTCGCTACCGCGCCTGGCAGCCCTGGTCGGCGTTGCACCCGACCATCGAGCCGCACGCGCCGCTGCATTTCGACGTCGTCGACGCCCACGCGCAGATGTCGCTCGGCGGCTGCACCTATCACGTGGTGCATCCGGGCGGGCGGTCTTATGAGCACCTGCCGGTCAACGCCGCCGAGGCCGAGGCCCGCCGGGCAACACGGTTCGAGGCTTTCGGGCACACGCCGGGGCGAGTGGACGTGGCGGCGGCCCGCGAGCGCGCGGCCCGTGCGATGACGCCGGACTACCCGCGCACGCTCGACCTGCGCCGCGTTGCCCCCGAACCGGAGCGCGGCTGACGGTGCTGCAGGAGTACACCGCATCGGTGGAGCAGGCACCGCCCGGCTCGGCCCGATACGACGAGGTCGTCGCGCCCGACGGCGCGTTGCGTCCCGCCTGGAAGGCGCTGGCGAGTTCGGCCATGGGCCTGGACCGTGCGGAGTTGCAGCGGATCAGCGGCGACATCGCGCGTTTCCTCAGCGACGACGGCGTGCTCTACTCGCGCCCCGGACAGGCCCCGGCGGGGTGGCGGCTCGATCCGATCCCGCTCGTGGTCTCTGCACGCGAATGGTCGGTGCTGGAGGTTGGTCTGGCCCAGCGGGCCGAGGTGCTCAACGCCGTCCTGGTGGACCTGTACGGCCCGCAGCGGCTGCTGGCGACGCGGGTGATTCCGCCCGAGGTGGTGTACGCCCACAGCGGATTCCTGCGGGCGCTGCGCGGCACGAATACCGACCGGCATCCTCTCGTCACCTCGGCCACCGACATCACCCGGACGGCGTCGGGCGACTGGCAGGTGCTCGCCGACCGAACCGGCGCGCCCTCGGGCATCGGCTACGCGATGGAGAACCGGCGGGTCATCAGCCGGGTCATGCCGGGGCTGTACCGCGAGGCCGGGCTGCACCGCGTCGCGCCGTTCTTCCGTGCGCTGAGGTCGGCACTGATTGCGGCAGCACCGATGGATTCCGCCAATCCCCGCGTGGTGCTGCTCTCGCCGGGGCCTCAATCGGAGACGGCCTACGATCAGGCCTTCATCGCCTCCAGCCTGGGTTTCCCGCTTGTTCAAGGCGGTGACCTCGTCGTCAAAGACGGCTTGGTGTGGATGCGAGTTTTCGGGGAACTCGAACGGGTCGACGTCATTGTGCGGCGGGTCGACGCTGCCTGGAGTGATCCCCTGGAGTTGCGCGGCGACTCCCAACTCGGCGTCACCGGACTGGCCGAGGCGGTGCGACGCGGCACGGTCCGTGTGGTCAACGGCCTCGGTGCCGGGGTCGTCGAGAATCTCGGCCTGGCTCCCTTCCTAGCGCGCGCCTGCGAGGTGCTGCTCGACGAGCCATTGCGGCTGCCGTCAGTACGGTCCTACTGGCTGGGCGACCGTGACGAGTATGAGCGGGTCCGGCCCCGCATCGAAGATCTGGCCGTCCGCAGCATCGATCGCAGCGTGGCGCTCGACGGCCTAGCGGCCGAGGAGATGCTGTCACGTATCGATACCGCACCGCACCGCTTCGTGGCCCAGGAACGACCGCACTACCCTCAGGCCCCGGCGCTGACCGCCGACGGCGTGCGCCCCGAACCGGTGCTGATCCGGGCTTTCACCGTGCGCCACGGCTCGGCCTACCGACCTCTGCTGGGCGGTCTCGGTTCGGTAGTGGAGCCGGGTCCGGCACCACGTAGCAAGGACGTCTGGGTGCTCAAGGCCAGTCCTGACGAACCCGATCAGCGTCTGGTCGAGGTGCTGCCGATGACCAATGTGCGAGCGCCTTCGGCGATGGTGCCCCGCGTGCTGGACGACATGTTCTGGTTCGGTCGCTATGCCGAGCGTGCCGAGGACACCCTCCGGTTACTCATCGCGGCGCACGGCCTCGCGCAGGACTTCAGCCTCCGGCCGTGGTCGACCGGCGGGCGGACGCTGCGGGTACTCGCCGACAAGCTCCACGATCTCAGCCTCAGCCCGGTCGGACCAGACGACTTCGACGACGACTTCCGTTCGCTGCTGCTGGACGCATCCCGGCCCGGCTCGGTCGCCCAGTCGATCAGTTCGTTGCGCAATGCCGCCCAGGCGGTCCGTGACCAGCTCTCTCCGGACGTCTGGCGAGTCTTCGGTGCCCTCGACCGGGCGGCCGCAGCCCTGGCCGACTCGCCGCTCAGCCACCAGATCAACGATTCGGCCGGGCGCATGCTGACGGCGATCTCGGCCCTGCACGGTGTCAGCGACTCGATGATGCGCGACGACGGATGGCGCATGATCGTCATCGGCCGGGCGGTCGAGCGCTGTCAGCAGGTCGTCTGCCTCCTGGAGGGAACGGTCACGGTGCGCCGGGGCCTTGACGTGGACCGCGACATACTCACCACGACGCTTGGGGTGGCCGAGAGCGCGGTCACCCACCGGCGCCGGTACCGGGGGTACGTCCGTCCGGCGGGTGTGGTCGAGCTGCTGCTATTCGACCGTGACAACCCCCGCTCGGTCGCCTTCAATATCGACCGGATGGCCGAGGTGCTGTCGCTGCTGCCGGCCTCGACCGGATCGACGCGGCCCGAGCGGCTGCTCGGTGACCTGCGGACCGAGATCGACAGTCTCGACCCGGCGGGCCTGGTCGCCATCGAGGGCGAGCGCCGGCCGCATCTGGATCAGGCGCTGCGCACGCTGCGCGGCTTGCTGACCCGGTTCGCCGATGCCGTCGGCGAGGTGCATGTGGCTTCGGTGCCGACCCCGCGCTCCTTCGATCTCGGCGTGCCGACGGGGGAGGGGAGACTGTGAGGTACCACGTGCGTCACACGACGGTCTACACCTACGACGACGATGTCACCGACAGCTATGGCGTGGCCCACGTGACGCCTCGGGAGCTGCCGTGGCAGCAGGTCAGCGGCCACGAGGTCAGTGTGATGCCCGGCGCGACCGATCAGCACGCCTGGAGCGATCACTACGGCAACACTGCGACGTATTTCCAGGTCGACGAGGTGCATCGGGTATTGCGCATTGAGGCGAACTCCGATGTCGTGGTGTTGACTGAGGAGCGCCACGAGTGGGCCGACGCCCAGCCGTGGGAGTCCTGCCGTCCACGTGAACGCAGCGATGTCGCCGATGCGTGGTCGGCGGTGGAGTTCGCGCTGGAGTCCGATCTCGTGCCGCGCAACGAGCGTGCTTTCGCGTATGGGGCGGCATCGCTCACACCGGGGCGGCCGGTCGCCGAGGCCGCGCTCGACCTCATGCATCGCATCCACGAGGATTTCGAGTACGAACAGGGTGCCACCACCGTCAGCAGCACCATCGACGACCTGTTCGAGGCGCAGGCGGGGGTCTGTCAGGACTTCGCCCACCTGACCTTGGCTTGTCTGCGTTCGCACGGCCTCGCGGCCCGATACGTCAGCGGCTACCTCGCCACTGATCCGCCGCCGGGGCGCGAGCGCATCGTCGGTGCTGACGCCTCGCACGCCTGGGTCGCGGTGTGGGTGCCGGGCGGTACTTGGCTGGCCATCGACCCGACCAACGACCAGCGTGCGGGGGAGCGCTACGTCACCACCGCGTGGGGGCGCGATTACAGCGACGTCCCCCCGGTCAAGGGCGTGATCTTCAGTGAGGCGACCAGCTCCAAGCTCGCCGTCGAGGTCGATGTGGCACCGCTCGGCGCACTGTGACCACCACCGGTCTGTCACGATGATGGGCATGAACGGCGTCGTTTCCCCGGCGGCGGGCCGCGCGCGCGTTCCGTGGCCGGCCGTGGTGCTTCTCGGCTTCGTCGGTGCCGTCGCCGCCGGAGTCCTGTTCGGCCTGGTCGCCGGGCTGGCCGCGCGTGAGGGCATCGACCGTGCGACGCCTCCGGGGGTGCCCGATCCGGGCCAGGCCGTCGTGCTGTGGGACCAGGCGTTCCGCGCGGGCGACTGCGAGTTGTTCCAGCAGACCACCACGGCGGACTTCCGCGCCGACTACGGCCAGGCCGAGGCCGACTACTCCACCTGTGACGGCTTCGAGGAGGGCCTGGAGGAGATCGAGGACGGCAAGCCCGACGACTTCTGGCGCACCTACGAACTCGACGTCGTGGAGGTCCGGGTCGACGGCGACACCGCGCGGGTCGAGACCGAGGAGACGTGGGAGTACCTCGACGGCCCGCGGGTCCGGAGCGCTTCGGACTCCTACACTTACGACCTGGTGCTCGTGGCGGGGACGTGGCGGATCGACGACGCGAGTTTCCTCGACACCGGTGCCGAGATCACCACCTGACCCGCTCGACGAGGAAGGATCGACCATGCGCGTTTTCTCGTGTGGGACCTGCGACAACCGGCTGTTCTTCGAGAACAGCGTCTGCGTGACGTGCGGGTCGGCGCTCGGCTATTGGCGTGAGCGCGGCGAGATCGTGGTCGTGGACGACGCGGGCCGTTTCGTCGATCCGGAAGGTTTCATCTGGCATGTGTGCGTCAACCTCAACCTGTCGGGCTGCACCTGGCTGACGCGGATCGAGGGGAGCGCGTGCGAGGCATGCGCGCTGACGAGGGTGCGCCCGGCCGACGACGATCCGGTCGGTCTGGCGCAACTTCCGGTGGCCGAGTCGGCCAAGCGTCACCTGCTGGTCGAGTTGGA
Organism: Aeromicrobium sp.; assembly: GCF_047607065.1. Taxonomy (GTDB): domain Bacteria; phylum Actinomycetota; class Actinomycetes; order Propionibacteriales; family Nocardioidaceae; genus Aeromicrobium. The sequence goes on along the minus strand of NZ_JASGDU010000056.1, from coordinate 17,508 downwards.
CCGGCTGGGCCTGTCCTATGTGCCGCGCGCCGCCGACCCGGTGGGCGGATTATGTTTCGACATGCTTTCCAGCGTCGGGGAGAACGTCGTGATCGGCCACGCCGACGGCGTCATCACCATCGATCTTGCCGAGGGCGATGACGCGCACCGGGCCAAGGTGCAGTCCGAGATGGCCGAGCCGTATCGGACGATGCTCGGCCACCTGCGTCACGAGGTGGGTCATTACATGCAGTCGCTGCACGTCACCGGCGAGACGCTGGAGCGGGCGCGGGAGTTGTTCGGCGACGAGACCGTGTCGTATGCCGATGCCATCGACCGGCACTACGCCGAGGGGCCGCCGGAGGACTGGGCCGAGCGGCACATCAGCACGTACGCGACCATGCATCCTTTCGAGGATTTTGCCGAGACGTTCGCCCATGTGCTGCACATCCACGACACGGTCGACACGGCCCGCTGGAACGGGCTGCTCACCGTCGATCCGGAGGCTTTCAGCCTGTTCGGCGACCTGGTGACCGGGGTGTGGATGCCGTTGTCGACGGCGCTGAATCAGATCAACCGCAGCATGGGGTCCGACGACCTGTATCCGTTCGTTATTCCGCCGCCGGTGCTGGCCAAGCTGGACTTCGTGGACTCGCTGCGCCGCCGGTGAACCCGGCCTGCCGGTGGCATGGATTCGGCGCAGCGCCCGTAGCGATGGGACACTGGTGCGGTGAGTGACGAACCCAAGACCCTGCCGCTGGTGCTGTCGGCACCGCGCGGGCGGGCCAAGCCTCCGCGGCACCTGGCCGACTTGAGCGCCGAGGAACGCACGGCGGCCGCCGCCGAGTTGGGGGAGCCGGCGTTTCGCGTCAAGCAGGTCGCGCGCCACTATTTCGCGCGTTTGGAGCGCGATCCGGCTGCGATGACCGACCTTCCCGCGAAGAACCGCGACGCCATCGCCGGGGCGCTGCTGCCGCAGTTACTGACGCCGGTGCGGGTTTTGGAGGCCGACCGCGGCACCACGCGCAAGACGCTGTGGCGGTTGTTCGACGGAGCGCTCGTGGAATCGGTGCTCATGCGGTACCCCGACCGGGCGACGATCTGCGTGTCGAGCCAGGCCGGCTGCGGCATGGCGTGTCCGTTCTGCGCGACCGGCCAGGGCGGACTGCAGCGCAATATGAGCACCGCAGAGATCGTCGATCAGGTCGTCGACGGGGCCGCTGCGATGGCGCGCGGCTTGGTACCCGGCGGGCCGGGTCGGCTGTCGAACGTGGTCTTCATGGGCATGGGCGAGCCGATGGCCAACTACAAGGCCGTCATCGGGGCGGTGCGCCGCATGGTGGCACCGGCCCCGGACGGTCTCGGGCTGTCGGCGCGCAACATCACCGTCAGCACGGTCGGTCTCGTACCCCGGATGCGTCAGTTGGCGACCGAGGGCATCCCCGTGACGCTGGCGCTGAGCCTGCACGCGCCTGACGACGAGCTGCGCAACGAACTCGTCCCGATCAACACGCGCTTCAGCGTCGCCGAGACGGTCGAGGCAGCGTGGGAGTACGCGAAGGCGACCAAGCGGCGGGTGTCGATCGAGTACGCGATGATGCGCGACATCAACGACCAGGCGTGGCGCGCCGATCTGCTCGCCGACGTGCTCAATGCGTATGGCGACTGGGGCTGGGTCCACGTCAACCTGATCCCGCTCAACGAGGTTCCCGGTTCGCAGTTCACCCGTTCGCGCGACGGCGACACCGACGAGTTCGTGCGACGTCTGCAGGCCAAGGGCATCAGTACCACCATCCGCGACACCCGCGGCAGCGACATCGATGCCGCCTGCGGCCAACTAGCCGCCGCAGAGTGAGTTCTTCCGGGGAGCAGTATTGAGGCTGTGACTTCACCTTTGTTGCCTCCTCCGCCCGTGGCAGTCTCGCAGAGTCCGGTAGGTCACGCCGAAGCCTCTGGGGTGGCCCGACGAGGTTTCGCCCCTGTAGAATCCGGGCCATGTTCTCTCCTTGAGAAGTGCTGGCGGCAGCAGCATTGATGTTCACTGTGTTGGGCTTGTTCCTGGGTTCTTAGCGGAATCAGGCGATACTGCTCTCTCAGATGAGTTGTCGTTCGTTTCTCCTGATCGACGATCCAACCTCGCCCTCTTGGCGGGTTTCATAGGTTCAGCCGCCTCACGTCGGCCGGCGTTGCTGGGCTAGCCAGGTGTGGTTGACGATGGCAGCCGTGACCTCGTCGCGAAGTTGTTTGGCGTCCGGGCCGCGCAGCAGGTTCCGCGCGTACCAGGGGGAGTCCGTGAGGTGGGGGCTGCCGTCGTGGACGCGGCGGGCGAGCCGATCCACGTACTCGTGGCCTTCTGTGCGATAGGCCTCCACCTCGGTCTCGTCGAGTTCGATCAGCGCCGAATCATCGAGCATCGAACTGACGACATAACGGGCCTCGAGGAAGAACGCTCCGGCCCGCTCCACGAGGAACCAGGCTCCGGGTTCATGGTCCACATACCGCATGGCAGCAGCCGCCTGCGCGATCCGCTCGGCGTCACCCCACCACTCGACCGGAGGGATGGCTTCCATCCGGTGCCGCCGGGCATCATTCGGCGAGGCATAGGTGAGCTTCGCCGGCGCGCTGCGCCTCAGGATGAGGCACAGGACCCTCCGGCAGGCGGTGCAGGTCAGCTGGCTCTCGGCGCGCTTCATGAGGCCCGATGCGTGGAGCGGCTGCAGGTCGGCGAGCCGGACCCAGTGGGCGTTCTCGGTGAGCAGCCCGTCCTCCAGCGCCCTGGCGAGGGCTTGGACGGTGGCGTCGATGTCGAGGCCGCCCGAGACGGTTCGCACGAGCAGGTCGGCGCAAACGGGGCATTCGTCGTTCTCCGGACGGGGGAACAGCCCAGGGTCATCGGCCGTGATCGTGATGCCGACGAGATTACCGGTCTCGTTCCAGCCGCGACGATCGGCGAAGTCGCACCGCACGTAGCCGGCGTCGAGCGTGAAATAGGGGGTCCCGAAGCCGGCAAAACTGCGCGGTGCTTCGAGGGCGGCTTTGAGGTCCTCGAGCATCGCCTCGTTGCCGACGCCGGGGATCCATGCGGCCAGGTCGATGCCCGGAGCGCCCGGTCTGGCCAGACGAAGGCACACGGCGATGACCCGGCCGTCACGCAAGATGAGGTCGGCCCCAGAGGCGAACGACAACCGGGCGGACCGATAGGCCGGCACCCCGACGAGGCGTTCGGTGACAGCCGCAGGTGTGCTGCCCAGGGCCTCGACCAGTCGTCGCGTGGCCGGATGCTCCTCGGTCTGCCCGAGTGCTTCGAGGATCATCGGTAGCCGGGTCCGTGTTCGCCATCGCTCCATGTGTCCATTGTCGATGCTGCAGTGGTTCAATGTCGGCCATGAGCCTGCCCCCGTGTCCCGACTGCGCCAGTGAGTACGCATATGAGCAGGGTGCGCTGCTCCTGTGCCCGATGTGCGGCCTGGAATGGTCGCCGGCCGCAACTGAGGAGGTCGCCGAGGGTGACGTGATCCGCGATGCGGTCGGCAACGTGCTCGCCGACGGCGACACGGTGACGGTGGTCAAAACGGTCAAGGTCTCCGGCGGCGGAGGCGGATCGATCAAGGTCGGCACGAAGGTCACCGGCATCCGCCTGTCGCCCGGTGCGGGCGACGGTCACGACATCGACGCCAAGGTGCCCGGCTTCGGCAAGATGAAACTCAAGTCCAGCATCGTCAAGAAGGCCTGAGCCGGGTGCGGATAGCCTCGGCACCATGACCACGCTGGCGCATGTTCGGACGGCCTTGAAGCGCCTGCCCGAGGTTGAGCAGGGCACACACGTCGGCATGGAGTCGTGGTCGGTGGCCGGTCACGGATTCCTGACCGTCACCAAGGAGCGCGACGCGATCCGGCTGCGCCTGCCGGCCGAGGACACCGAGCAGGTGCTCCGCGACATCCCCGGATCGACGCTCGTGACGCGGGGCGACGCCGTGCTCGGGGTCTCGATCGGCCTGGAGGCGATGAACGGAATGCAGGCCAACGCCGTGATCGGCCGCTCATGGGCGCACCGCGCTCCGAAGCGCCTGACGAAGGCCGCCACGGCGTCGTCCGGCGGCGACACGGACCTTCCGCCCGGCCGCGGCCGTCCGGCGGCCTCGGCTCTGCGGGCGGCAGGCATCGCCACGCTCGCGGACGTCAGTGGTCACCGGGCGAGCGAGATCGCGGCACTGCACGGCGTCGGTCCGAAGGCGATCCGGCTCCTCGGCGAGGCGCTGGCCGAACGCGGCCTCACCTGGCGAGAGCCGACCTGATCCGCGACGTTTTCAGAACGTCCGCGAATGGGCGCTTGCTGAGGTGTGTAGGCCGCTTGCGGCCGGAGCCGGGTCCTGAGGTGCCCCGACGGAGGAGGGGCCTCGAAGGGCGAAGCCTGTAGTGGCGGGTCCCTTCGAATGTGCTGCGCTTGCACCTCAGGGACCGAGGTTCACCTACTGGCGGACGTTCTCAGTCGTCGCCGGGGTCGTGGAGGGTGACGCTGCGCAGGGTTCCGTCGGCGTCGAACTCGGCGTTCTTGCGCGGCGGGTCGTCATCGGCCGACGGCAGTACCGCGCCGACCTTCTTCTGCCGTTCTAGTTCTTCGCGCGCATCACCCCGACCGGGGCTGAAGACGTTCTCGATCATGCCCAGGCCGTTGCCGCCGGTGCCCAGCCCCGCACGCCCGCCGGGCTTGTCGAGGGAGCGCTGAAACAGCCAGGTGGCCCCGAATCCGACGAGGGCGATGCCCCCGATGACGAGAACCGGTTCCAACCACGACATAGGCCGAGCCTACGCCGTCGCGTCCCGGCGGACGCGACGGCCAAGGTTCGGGTCCTCGCTCGGCGGCGGTGCGAGCCACACGGCGAAGAGCGTCGTCACCGGAACCGCCAGCACCAAGCCGATGGCCCCGACCAGCGTGCGGACGACCTCCTGCGCGATCTCCTCGCTGGTCAGTACGTCGACCAGCCCTCGCTGATAGGCGGTGATGAGGAGCATGACGGTCATCGCCGACCCGGCATAGGCGAACACCAGGGTGTAGACGCTGGAAGCGATGTGATCGCGGCCGATGCGCATGGCCGAACGGAACACGTCCCACTTGCTCGCCAACGGCTGCAGTGCCCGCATCTCCCAGACGGCGCTCGCCTGCGTGACCGTCACGTCGTTGAGCACGCCCAGGCCCGCGATCACCATGCTCGCCGCGACGATCCCAGGCATGTACAGCTGGGGCGCGGTGGCCACCAGCAGCGAGTCGTCCTCCGAACTCAGGCCGGTCAGGTGCGACCAGTCGGTGCCGATCAGGCCGACGACGGCGGTGAAAGCGATGCCGAACAACGTGCCGAACAGGGCCGACGTGGTGCGGATCGAGATGCCGTGCGCCAGATAGAGGACCGCGATCATTATCGCCGTGGAGCCGACCACAGCGACGAGCACGGGAGACTCGCCGGTCAGCATGCCGGGCAGGACGAACTTCATCAGCGCCAGCAGGGTCACCACGATGCCGACGAGGGCTAGCGCGCCGCGGAGCCGACCGACGAGCGCAACGAGCACCGCGAACGCGAGCGCCAGGGCGAGCAGCGGGAAGCCGCGCTGGTAGTCGCGGAACTCGTACGTCGCGTCCTGTCCCTGCGGCTGCAACTTGACGAGCGTGACCTCGTCGCCCTCGTCCATCGCCGCGGCGACATGGCGGGTCGGGTCGAGGACGAACTCGGCTATCTCGCCGTCATCGACCGTGGCGGTGACGTTGGCGCAGTCGCCGTCGACGGTCGGCATGCTGTCAATGCCGATGTCGCCGGTGCTGCCGCAGTCAAAGGCCTCGACAGAGGTGACGGTGGCCTTGACCGTGCTGACCCCCTCGCCGCTGTAGGGATCGGTGTCGTGCGGCACGTCCGAACCGGACGGCCACAGTGCGATCATCGCCAGGCAGGTGGCGACCGCCAGGGCGGCGACGACGCCGATGAGGATGCGCGCGAGTTCGGGGCGGGGCGGGGCGTTCAGGTCGGATCCATGCCCGTGGTTGTGTGACACCATCACAGGGTGCCACGTGACGACGAATCCGCAGACCCGCTGCTCCCGCCCGAGCACCTGCCTGGCGGCTCCGGGGGAGTGTGGCGGGTCGGGCGGACCGTCCGACGCCCCGTGGGTCCGTGGACTCCGGCGGTGCATGAACTGCTCGGCTGGCTCGCGGAGCAGGGCCTGGGCGGCATCCCGCATGTCAGCGGCATCGACGCCAAAGGGCGCGAGATCGTGTCCTATATCGAGGGCCGTGGCGTGCCCGTCGACGACGAGGTGGTGCTCGACTCGGTGCTGGTCGAGGCGGTCGCCTGGCTGCGCGAATATCACGACCTGGCGGAGTCCTACCGGCCGGACGGACCGCGCCTGTGGCGTCAGAGCGGCGGGCCGGTCGCGCTGGAGCCGGGCCAGATCATCTGCCACAACGACCCGGGTGCCTACAACTGGATCATCCAGAGCGGTCACTTCGTGGCGATGATCGACTGGGATCTGGCCGGGCCGGGCGAGCCGCTGGACGACCTCGCCTTCTTGTGCTGGACGGCGATCCCGCTGTACCGCGACATCGGTGCCGCCGAGGCCGCGCGACGCCTCGACCTGGTGGTCGACACCTATGCCGAATGCGGGCCGATCACCCTGCTCGACGCCGTCGAGCGGCGCATGACGACCGCGACCGAGCGGATCGCCGCCGGTATCGAACGAGGCGATCCGGGCATGATCCATCTGGCCTCACGCGGCGAGCCGCAGCGCACCCGCGACCGGCTCGCCGACTTCCGCACCCGTCGGCCCGCCATCGAAGCCGCCCTCGCCTGAGGGAGTGCTGATTTATTCGGGTTGTGCGTCGCCTACTGGTCCCTGAGGTGCGTAGGCCGCCTGCGGCCGAAGCCTCGAAGGGACCTACCAAGGCGGGCCTCGCCCTTCGAGGCTCGCAAGCTCGCGCCTCAGGGACCGGAAGTAGAACGTGCGGGGTGTGTGTTAGGGCGTCGGGTCGCCTTCGGCGAGGTGGCGCAGTTGGGCGAGGAGGGCGTCGGACGGCTCGATGTCATCGGCGCTGAGGCTGCGGCGGATCTCCTCTGGAAGGGTCGCCACCCCGTCGGCGTCGAGCGACTTGACCTCCTCGTGCAGGTCCTCCATCAGCGTGTCGAGCGCATGGGCCGCTTCGGCCGCGTCGCGTAGCCGGTCGGCGAGATCCGACGGCACCGCGCCCCGGTACTTGTAGTGGATCTTGTGCTCCAGGCTGGCCCAGAAGTCCATCGCGATGGTGCGCAGTTGCACCTCCACCGTCACCGGGAGCGGCCCGTCGCTCAGGTGTACCGGCACCGACACGAGGGCGTGCAGGCTGCGATACCCGTGCGGCTTGGGCGAGGCGATGTAGTCGCGCACCTCGACCACCGTGATGTCGCTCTGCGAGGTCAGCAGGTCGAAGACCCGGTACACGTCGGAGACGAAGCTGCAGGTCACCCGGACGCCGGCGATGTCGGTGATGGTCGCGCGGATCGACGCGAAGGTTGGTTCGGAACCCTTGCGCTGCATCTTCTCGGCGATGCTGTCGGGACTCTTGAGCCGCGAGGCGATGTTCTCGATGGGGTTGTTGTCATGCATGAGCGCGAACTCGTCGCGCAGGATCGTCAGTTTGGTGACGATCTCCTCCATGGCGAACCGGTGCGGCAACATGAACCGCATGAAGTCCTGCCGCAGGCCGCGCATATCGTCGATGCGCACGACCTCCTCGTCGCTGGTGCGAGTGACGGTCGGCTTGGGTGTCTGCACGGCACCAGGGTAGGCGGTGGTGTGTCAGCCGCCCAGGGCCTCGGCGATGGCGCGCATCGCGTCGATGGTGTCGATTTCGTCCTGCTCGGTGCCGTGGTCGCTGAGTTTGACGATGACCGTGCGGGCGTCGGGGTCGACGTAGATGTACTGCCCGTAGACGCCGATGGCGCTGAAATCGCCGTCGCTGGAGGGCGCATGCCACCACTGCGCGGAGTAGCCCCAGTCGGAGACCTTGTGTTCGGCGGGCGTGGAGATGCGGTCGATCCATGCCTCGGAGACGAGCCGGGTGCCGTCGACCCGGCCGCGGTCGAGGACGAGCTGCCCGATGCGGGCGAAGTCCAGTGCGGTGGCGTTGAAGCAGCAGTAGCCCTTCTCGATCCCGCCGTCGTGGTCGAGGTTCCAGGTCGCATCGGCTCCGGCGCCGAGCGGCGTCCACAGGCGTTCGGAGGCGAGTTCGGCCAGTGGCTTGTCCTCGATCTCGGTCAGGATCATGCTCAGCATCTGCGTGTCGATGCTCCGGTACTCGCCCTTGCTGCCGGGCGTGAAGGCCACCTTCCGGTGGTCGGCGATGTAGCCGGGCAGGTCGGTGCTGAGGAAGAGGCGTGCGGTGCCGGTGAAGGGCCAGTAGGCCTTGTAGTTCTCCGACACGTCGATGCCGGAGGTCATGTCGAGCAACTGTCCGACAGTGATGTCGTCGTAGGCGGTGCCGCCGGTCTTCAGGTCGGGCAATAGGTCGACGAGGCGGTCGTCTTCGGATAGTGCGCCGCGGTCGATGGCCTGGCCGACGAGCAGCGAGACGATGGATTTGGCGACCGACCACGAGGAGAGCCGGGTGTCGGCATCGACGCCGCCGGAATACCACTCGTGGACGACCTGCCCGTCGTGGAGCACGACGAAGGCCCGCGTGTGAGTGGTGTCCAGCATGTCCTGCACGCCGATGTCCTCGCCCTTCCACGGGACGGTGGCCGGAAGTTCGACATCGCCCCGGTGCGGCAGCTCGATCACCGGCCCGGAGTTGGTGACCGGTCGGGCGGCGAATCGGGTTCCCTGGGCCGACGGGCCGGTGAGCTGGAGGCGCACGAGGTCGTGCGGTGCCGGGATGTGCATGACCGCCGCAGCGCCATAGGCCAGGCCGACGAGCACGGCCAGGGCGGCGGCGACGGCGATCAGCGGTCGGGTCAGGGTCTGACGAGCCATGTCGGCCAGCATGTCATCGCCGATGACGTCGTGGGAGTCCTATCCCTTCTTTGCTTTGCTCGGCTGTACACGTTTGGGTTCGCCGGGCATCTTCGGGTAGTCCGGGGGATAGGGCATCTCGACCGGGTTCTCTTCCCACAGCTCCAACAGGGGCGTGAGGTCATGGGCGACGTCGTCGATCTCGGCCCAGGCGTCGCCCTGATCGCGCAGCAGCGCGGGAACCGATCCGAGGTGGAAGTGCCGGGGGCTGTCGAGGTCGGCCAGATCGTCCCAGGCCAGCGGGAAGGACACCGGAGCGCCCGGCCTCGGACGCGGCGAGTACGCGCTGGCGATGGTGCGATCCCGCGCATTCTGGTTGAAATCGACGAAGACCCTGGCACCGCGTTCCTCCTTCCACCAGGCCGTCGTGACCCTGCGGTGGCGCTGTTCCACCGCGCGGCCGACGGCGATGGCGGCATGGCGGACGTCGGTCACCGTCCACCGTGGTGCGATCCGGGCGAACACGTGGACGCCCCGGCTGCCGCTGGTCTTGGCGAAGGCCCGGATGCCGAGCTCGGCGAGCAGATCGCGCACCGCGAGCGCCGCCTCGACCGCATCGCGGAAATCCGTGCCCTCCTGCGGGTCGAGATCGATGCGCAACTCGTCGGGACGGTCCACATCGCCGCGCCGCATGGCCCACGGATGAAAGGTGATGGTGCCCATGTGGGCGGCCCAGGCGACGTCGGCGATGTGCGCCGGGCAGATCTCGTCGGCCCGCCGGCCGGAGGGGAAGCGGATGCGGACGGACGGCACGTGCGCGGGTGCGCCCTTGGGTACGCGCTTGGAGTAGAACGCTTCGCCGTACTCCTTGGCGGTGGTGAGTCGCATGCCCTCGCGCACGCCCTTCGGCCAGCGTTCCAGGGCGGTCGGGCGGTCGCGCAGGGCGCGCATGAGTCCGTCCTCGACGGCGATGACGTATTCGACGACCTCGAGTTTGGTGAAGGCGGGCGTGTGCTCGGTCGCCTCGAAGACGATCCTGTCCGGACTCGACACCCGCACCGCGATGCCGCCCGCGTCGACCTCGACCGCTCTCGTCGCCATGACCCGACGCTACGGCATGCCGGCCCTGACCAGTGCGCTTCTCGTCCCAGAGGTGAGGTGTGCCTCACTGAGGCGGGCCTTCGTTGAAGCGAGGAAATGAATAACGGCACACTGGCGTTGTGAAAAACATGGCGACCAGCGAGAACACCCCAGGAGGGGCGTCCGTCGACGACTCCCCGACGCGGGCGCGCGTCGCCGAGGCGATCCTGCGCGCCGGGCCGTCCACCGCCGTGCAGCTTGCTGCGGAGTTGGACCTCACACCCGCCGCCATCCGCCGCCACCTGGACCATCTGGTCGCCGAGGGCACGCTGGAGGCCCGCGAGCAGCGGGTTCAGGAACGCCGAGGGCGGGGCCGCCCGGCGAAGGTCTTCGCCCTCACCGACGCCGGCCGAGGCCAGTTCGCCCACGCCTACGACCGGATCGCCGTGGACGCCCTCGCCTTCCTGCGCGAGACGGTCGGCGACGACGCTGTGCGCGATTTCGCCGACCACCGTCTTGCCGACCTGCGCGAGCGCGTGGCGCAGCGCCTGTCCGAGGTCGGCCCGCTGGAACGTCCCGCAGCACTCGCCGAAGCGCTCAGCGCCGAGGGCTTCGCGGCCTCGACCAGCCGGACCGGCACCGGCACCCAGATGTGCCAGCACCACTGCCCGGTGGCCCACGTCGCCGAGCAGTTCCCCCAGTTGTGCGAAGCCGAGGCGGCGATGTTCGCCGAACTCCTCGGTACCCACGTGCAGCGCCTCGCCACCATCGCCCACGGCGACGGTGTCTGCACGACCCACCTGCCCCATCCCCAGGCCACACGGCCCCACGCAGCAGAGAAGGTGACGCCATGACCACCACGTCTCCGGAGGAGACCGGTACCGGGGCCTCCATCGAGGACCTCAACCCCGGCCTCAAGGACGTCGGTCGGTACGAGTTCGGCTGGGCCGACCCCGATATCGCCGGCGCGAGCGCCCAGCGCGGCCTGACCGAGGCCGTCGTCCGCGACATCTCGGCCAAGAAGAGCGAGCCGCAGTGGATGCTCGACCTGCGCCTGAAGGGCCTCAAGCTCTTCGGCCGCAAGCCCATGCCCACCTGGGGTGCGTCGCTGGACGGCATCGACTTCGACAACATCAAGTACTTCGTGCGCTCCTCGGAGAAGCAGGCCGCGAGCTGGGACGACCTGCCCGAGGACATCAAGAACACCTACGACAAGCTCGGCATCCCCGAGGCGGAGAAGCAGCGCCTCGTCGCCGGCGTCGCCGCGCAGTACGAGTCCGAGGTCGTCTACCACTCGATCCGCGAGGACCTGGAGGCGCAGGGCGTCCTCTTCTTGGACACCGACACCGCACTCAAGGAGCACCCGGAGATTTTCCAGCAGTACTTCGGCACGGTCATCCCGGTCGGCGACAACAAGTTCGCCGCGCTCAACACCGCAGTGTGGTCGGGCGGCTCGTTCATCTACGTGCCCAAGGGCGTCCACGTCGACATCCCGCTGCAGGCCTATTTCCGCATCAACACCGAGAACATGGGCCAGTTCGAGCGGACGCTCATCATCGCCGACGAGGACTCCTACGTCCACTACGTCGAGGGCTGCACCGCGCCGATCTACAGCAGCGATTCGCTGCACTCGGCGGTCGTGGAGATCATCGTCAAGAAGGGTGCCCGCGTCCGGTACACGACGATCCAGAACTGGTCGAACAATGTCTACAACCTCGTCACCAAGCGGGCGGTCTGCGAGGCCGGGGCGACGATGGAGTGGGTCGACGGCAACATCGGATCGAAGGTCACGATGAAGTACCCGGCCGTCTACCTCATGGGCGAGGGCGCGCGCGGCGAGACGCTGTCGATTGCCTTCGCCGGCGAGGGCCAGCATCAGGACGCCGGCGCGAAGATGGTCCACGCGGCCCCGCGCACGTCGAGTTCGATCCTGTCCAAGTCGGTTGCCCGTGGCGGCGGGCGTACGTCCTACCGCGGCCTGCTGCAGGTCAACGAGGGTGCCGAGGGTTCGGCCAGCACGGTCAAGTGTGACGCGCTGCTCGTCGACCAGATCAGCCGCTCCGACACGTACCCGTACGTCGACGTGCGCGAGGACGACGTGACCCTCGGCCACGAGGCCACGGTCTCCAAGGTCAGCGACGACCAGTTGTTCTACTTCATGAGCCGCGGCATGGAGGAGGACGAGGCGATGGCGATGATCGTGCGCGGCTTCGTGGAGCCGATTGCGCGCGAGCTGCCGATGGAGTACGCCCTCGAACTGAACCGCCTCATCGAGTTGCAAATGGAGGGTGCTGTCGGATGACCGTCATCGAGAACGCGCTCGAACACGTCGAGAGCCACCTGCATCCCGAGCCGTCCTATGACGTCGCGGACCACCCGGTGCCGACCGGCCTGGAGGAGATCTGGCGCTTCACGCCGCTCAAGCGGCTGCGTGGCCTGCTCGACGGTGCCCCGTCCGACGCGCACCTGACGTGGAAGGACGAACTGCCCGCCGGTGCCACGCTCACCACGATCACGACCGACGACGCCACGGCGCTCGGCGGCATCGCGCCGTTGGACCGCCTGGCGGCCCTCGCCGTCGAGAACTCCGGGGGAGCGACGCTACTGAGCATCGACGGCGAGTTGGCCGAACCGGTGCGCATCACGCTGACCGGCGAGGGCGCGGACCGCACGGTCTGGGGCCACGTCGTCGTCAAGGTCGCGCCCTTCTCGAAGGCGACGGTCCTGTTCGACCACGGCGGCTCGGCCACGTACGCCGCCGCCGTCACCTACCTGATCGGCGACGGTGCCCAGGTCGAGGTCGTCAGCCTCGCCGACTGGGACGACGACGCGGTCCACGCCACGCAGAACAGCATCACCGTCGGGCGCGACGCCACGGTGCGCTTCTTCGAGTTCACCCTCGGCGGCGACCTCGTGCGGTCGTCGACCAACGTCGACTACGCCGGCCCCGGTGGCAGCGCAGACCTGCTCGGCGTCTACTTCGCCGACGCGGGCCAGCACCTCGAACACCGCCAGTTCGTCGACCACACCGCGCCGAAAACCCGTAGCAACGTCGAGTACAAGGGCGCGCTGCAGGGCCAGGACGCGCACACGGTCTGGATCGGCAACGTCCTGATCCGCAAGGTCGCCGAGGGCATTGAGACCTTCGAGCAGAACGACAACCTCGTTCTGACCGACGGTGCGAAGGCCGACTCGGTGCCGAACCTGGAGATCGAGACCGGCGAGATCGCCGGGGCCGGCCACGCGAGCACCACGGGCCGCTTCGACGACCTGCACCTGTTCTACCTGCAGAGCCGAGGCATCCCCGAGGATGAGGCCCGCCGCCTCGTCGTACACGGCTTCTTCAACGACATTATCCGCCGCGTCGGCGTGCCCGATCTCGTGGAGCGGCTGGAGGCCGCAGTCGAGGAGGAATTGGCCGATGTCTGACAAGCACTTCGCCGCCCCGCTGGACCTCGTTCCCGACGCCGGATCGCTCGCTGTGACGGTGGACGGTCACGAGATCGTGCTCGTGCGCGACGGCGACGAGGTGTTCGCGCTGCGCGACGAGTGCTCTCATGCGGCCATCCCGCTGTCGGAGGGCGACGTGGAGGGCCGCACCATCGAGTGCTGGCTGCACGGCTCGCGCTTCGACGTCACCACGGGCGAACCGCTGAACTTCCCGGCCACCGAGCCGGTCCCCACCTACCCCACCACCATCGAGGACGACCGCGTCTACGTCGCCCTCGCCAAGGAGAACTGACATGACCACCCTGGAGATCACGAACCTGCACGTCTCGGTCGACACCGAAGACGGCGAGAAGGAGATCCTGCGCGGCGTCGACCTGACGATCAAGTCCGGGGAGATCCACGCGATCATGGGTCCCAACGGCTCGGGCAAGTCCACGCTCGCGTACTCCATTGCCGGGCATCCGAAGTACACCGTCACCGACGGCGAGGTGCTGCTCGACGGGCAGAACGTGCTGGAGTTGAGCGTCGACGAGCGCGCTCGCGCCGGGCTGTTCCTGGCGATGCAGTACCCGGTCGAGGTGCCCGGCGTGTCGGTCGCGAACTTCCTGCGGACCGCCAAGACCGCCATCGACGGCGAGGCACCGAAACTGCGCACCTGGGTCAAGGACGTCAACGCCGCGCTGGAGCGGGTCACGCTCGATCCGTCCTTCGCGCAGCGCAGCGTCAACGAGGGCTTCTCCGGCGGCGAGAAGAAGCGCCACGAGATCGCCCAGCTCGAGTTGCTGAACCCGAAGTTCGCGGTGCTCGACGAGACCGACTCCGGTCTGGACATCGACGCGCTGCGCGTGGTCTCCGAGGGGGTCAACCGCTACAGTGCCCAGGGCGACCGCGGCGTCCTGCTCATCACGCACTACACGCGCATCCTGAAGTACATCGAGCCGGACTACGTCCACGTGTTCGTCGCGGGCCGCCTGGCCGAGACCGGTGGCAAGGAACTGGCCGAACAGCTCGAGGTCGATGGGTACGACAAGTACGTCAAGGCTGCGGCTGCGAGCGCCTGATGTCCGGCTCCTACGACGTCGCGCGGGTTCGGGAGGACTTCCCGATCCTGCAGCGGCACCTCGCCGGGGACCTGCCGCTGGTCTATCTCGACAGCGCTAACACGTCGCACAAGCCCCGGCAGGTCGTCGACGCCATCGACGCGCACTACCTGGCGCACAACGCCAACGTCGCCCGCGCGATGCATCAGCTCGGCGCGGAGGCCAGTGAGGCTTTCGAGCTGGGACGGACGAAGGTCGCGGCCTTCATCGGCGCACCGCAGCGCGAGGAGGTCGTCTTCACCAAGAACGCCTCCGAGGCGATCAACCTGGTGGCGCGCGTGCTGGGCGATGCGGGACGGATCGGCCCTGGCGATGAGATCGTCATCAGCCAGATGGAGCACCACTCCAACATCGTGCCGTGGCAGTTGCTCGCCGAGCGCACCGGCGCGACAATGCGCTGGTACGGCATCACGCCCGAGGGACGCCTCGACCTGGACAACGACCCGATCACCGAGCGCACGAAGGTCGTCGCGGTCACCTGGGTCTCCAACATGCTCGGCACGATCAACCCGGTCGCCGAGGTCATCGCGCGGGCGAAGGCGGTCGGCGCGCTGACGCTGATCGACGGCTCACAGGCGGTGCCGCAGATTCCCGTCGACCTGGCCGCGCTGGGGGCGGACTTCGTCGCCTTCACCGGACACAAGATGGTCGGGCCGACCGGTATCGGTGTGCTGTGGGGCCGCTACGACCTGCTCGCCTCGCTCCCGCCTTTCCTCGGCGGCGGCGAGATGATCGAGACCGTGGCGATGGAGGGGTCCACGTTCGCGCCGCCGCCCGCCCGTTTCGAGGCCGGCACGCCGCCGATCGCCCAGTCTGTCGGGCTGGGTGCGGCGGTCGACTATCTGACCTCGCTCGGCATGGAGAACGTGGCCGCGCATGAGCAGGCGATCACCGGCTACGCCCTGGAACGGCTCGCCGAGATCGACGGCCTGCGGGTCGTCGGCCCGGCCGAGGCCGTGGATCGCGGCGGGGCGATCAGCTTCACCCTCGACGGCATCCACCCCCACGATGTCGCCCAACTGCTCGACAGCAGGGGCGTCGCCGTGCGGGCCGGGCACCACTGCGCCAAGCCGGCGCACGCCCATTTCGGCGTGCAGTCGACCACGCGGGCGTCGTTCTACCTGTACACGACCACCGCCGAGATCGATGCGCTCGTCGAGGCGATCTGGCACACCAAGAAGTACTTCGGAGCCTGACTCGTGGACGTTGATGCGCTGTATCAGGAGATCATCCTCGACCACTACAAGAACCCGCACGGCGCGGGCCTGCGCGACGGCGGCGATGCCGAGGTGCACCACGTCAACCCGACCTGCGGCGACGAGATCACGCTGCGGGTCCACCTGGACGGCACGACGGTCCGCGATGTTTCCTATGCCGCCGAGGGCTGTTCGATCAGCCAGGCGTCGGCCTCGGTGCTCAACGACCTCGTCGTGGGGCACAGCGTCGCCGACGCGATGAGCACCCTGGAGGCCTTTCAGGAACTGATGCAGGGCAAGGGTCAGGTCGAACCCGACGAGGAGGTGCTGGAGGACGGCATCGCCTTCGCCGGAGTGGCGCAGTTCCCGGCGCGCGTGAAGTGCGCTCTGCTGTCGTGGATGGCTTTCAAGGATGCCGTGGCCCAGGCTGCGGGAAAGGACGCGCAATGACCGACCACTCCGATCTGCCCGAGGTGCCGGTGACGCCGAGTGCTGCGGCCACCACCGAGGATGTGATCGAGGCGATGAAGGATGTCGTCGATCCCGAACTCGGCATCAACGTCGTCGACCTCGGCCTGGTCTACGGTGCTCACGTCGACGAGCACAGCAATCTCGTGCTTCAGATGACGCTGACGTCGGCGGCCTGCCCGCTGACCGACGTCATCGAGGACCAGACCCGCTCGGCGCTCGACGGCATCGTCAACGAGTTCCGCATCGACTGGGTGTGGATGCCGCCGTGGGGTCCGGACAAGATCACCGACGACGGCCGCGAGATGCTGCGCGCCCTCGGCTTCAACATCGGCTGAACGCCGAACTTGCGCGATGGCCTACGGCGCGACTTTCCCGATGACCGAGAAGGGCGACGCTAACGGCGATGGCCGCCAACGAGGAACCCTTCCAGCAAAGTAGTTGTGCATACTACTTTGGAGGCGGTCGTCGTGACGACCGTGACGGCAGCCGAGTTCAATCGGCGACCCAGCCGACCTCAGGTGACGGCTTACCTGCTTGACACCAACGTCATCGGCGAACTCCGCAAGCCCTCATGCAACCGGGGTGTTGCCGAGTGGACGTCCGGCCAGTCGGTGCATGACCTGGCGATCAGCATCGTGACGATCATCGAAATCGAGACCGGCATCCTGCGGGTGGAGCGCCGCGACCGGGATCGGGCGGCGGTGCTGCGATGGTGGTTCGAGAGGGCCGTGCTGACCGGCTTCGCTGGACGCATCCTGCCGGTCGATCTGGTGGCCGCCCGGCAGGTGGCGGTGCTCCATGTTCCCGACCGTGCTTCTCAGCATGATGCCCTGATCGCCGGTACCGCTCTCGCGCAGGGCATGACGGTCGTGACCAGAAACGTCGCGGATTTCCAGCGATCCGGCGTGCCCACGATCTGCCCGTGGGTGTGAGTTCGCGCGTGTCTTGAGAGGTTGGGCCAGTGGGGGGACTCGGTCCCTGAGGTGCGAGGCCGCTTGCGGCCGAGCCTCGAAGGGCGAAGCCCGTTGTGGGTTGGGTCCCTTCGAGGTGTGCTGCGCTCGCGCCTCAGGGACCGGATCGGCCCGCTGGCTGAGGTGCGTAGGCGGCTTGCGGCCGGAGCCTCGAAGCCCGGTGTGGTTTGGGGGCGTGAGTTGTGTCACGTGGTGGGGGCTGGGGTGGTGGCGGAATCGCTGGTATTTCGGGGTTTTCGGTCTCTTGTGGTGGGGAATCGGGTGGCGGTGTGGTGAGGAAGTCGTACGGGT
>NZ_JASGDU010000055.1:0-4016 GCF_047607065.1 Aeromicrobium sp. | reverse complement strand
GCCTGTGGTGGGGGGCTCCCTCCGCCGCCCCAATCCTCAGGCATTGGACCCGCAGGACGTGCTCAGGCGTCGGTGTCGACGGCGTAGTCGCGCGTGCGCGACGGGTCGACGCCGATGCCGGGGCCGTTCGTCGTGGAGATCGTGACCTTCTTGACGTAGCGGCCCTTCGAGCTGGACGGCTTGAGACGCAAGATCTCCTCCAGCGCGGCACCGTAGTTCTCGGCGAGCTGCTCGGCGGTGAAGGACGCCTTGCCGATCACGAAGTGCAAGTTGGCGTGACGGTCGACGCGGAACTCGATCTTGCCGCCCTTGATGTCGCCGACGGCCTTGGCGACATCCGGGGTGACGGTGCCCGTCTTGGGGTTGGGCATGAGGTTGCGCGGGCCGAGCACGCGGCCGAGACGGCCGACCTTGGCCATCATGTCCGGCGTCGCGACAACGGCGTCGAAGTCGAGCCAGCCGCCGGTGACCTTCTCGACCAACTCGTCGGCCCCGACGTAATCGGCTCCGGCCTCACGCGCCGCGTCGGCGTTGGCACCGGTGGCGAAGACCAGGACCCGTGCGGTCTTGCCGGTGCCGTGCGGCAGGTTGACGGTGCCGCGCACCATCTGGTCGGCCTTGCGCGGGTCGACGCCGAGGCGGATGGCGACATCCACCGTCGAGTCGTACTTCGCGCTGCCGGACTCCTTGGCGAGCGTCGTCGCCTGCAGCGGCGTGTAGATGGTGTTCTTGTCGATCTTGCCGGCGACCGCGCGGTACGCCTTGCTGTGTTGTGCCATGGCTTCTTTCCTTAGGTGTGCCAGGTGTGGTACGGACCCAGCCGGCCCTCCCACAAGTGATGATTCGGGTGTCACTGGTGAGGTGGTCCCTTCGAGGCCGCTCGTTCCTCACAGCACCTCAGAGACCGGTGATCCTCAACCCTCGACGGTGACGCCCATCGAACGAGCGGTGCCCTCGACGATCTTGGCCGCAGCCTCGACGTCGTTGGCATTCAGGTCGGGGAGCTTGGTCGTGGCGATCTCGCGGACCTGGGCGGCGGTGATCTTGCCGACCTTGTCCTTGTGCGGGACCGGCGAACCCTTCTGCAGGCCGGCGGCCTTCTTGATCAGCTCGGCCGCAGGCGGCGTCTTGGTGACGAAGGTGAACGAACGATCCTCGTAGATCGTGATCTCGACGGGGATGACGTTGCCACGCATGGATTCCGTCGCGGCGTTGTACGCCTTGCAGAACTCCATGATGTTGACGCCCGTCGGGCCGAGCGCGGTGCCGACCGGCGGCGCAGGGTTGGCCTGGCCGGCCTGGAGCTGCACCTTGACGACAGCCGTGACTTTCTTCTTGGGAGGCATGGGTTTCGGGTCCTTGTTTCTGGTGGTGCGGGCGGACGAGCGGGGCGCTCAGACCTTCTGGATCTGGGTGAAGCTCAACTCGACCGGGGTCTCACGACCGAAGATCTCGACCAACGCCTTGACGCGCTGGGCGTCGACGTTGATCTCGGTGATGGTCGCGTGCAGTGTGGCGAACGGACCGTCGACGACCATGACGGAATCGCCCGTCTGGAAGTCGGCGAACTCGACCTTGGGGGCCTTCGCCAGCTGCGTGTCGGAGGCCTCCTCGGACGCCGTCGCGGCGACCTCGGCCTCCACCGCCGGGGCGAGCATCTGCTCGACCTCGGCGAGGCTCAGCGGGACCGGCTGGTGGGCGTTGCCCACGAAGCCGGTGACCGACGGGGTGTGGCGCACGACGCCCCACGACTCGTCGGTGAGATCCATGCGGACCAGGACGTAACCGGGAAGCACGGTGCGCTTCACGAGCTTGCGCTGGCCGTTCTTGATCTCGGCGACCTCCTCGGTCGGCACGACGACCTCGAAGATGTAGTCCTCGGCGTTGAGCGAGGTGATGCGGTTCTCGATGTTGGCCTTGACCCGCTTCTCCATGCCCGAGTACGTGTGGACGACGTACCAGTCGCCGATCTGGCTGTAGAGCCGGTCGCGGAACTCCTGCAGGGGGTCGGCGGGGGCGGCCTCCTCGGCTTGAGGCTCCTCCTCGGCCACGAGGACCTCGGCCTGCTGCTCGTCCTCGGTCTCGGTCACGTCACCGGCCGCCGTCTCGTCGTAGTTGTCACTCACCGCTGCGTCCTAACCGAAGATCTTGAACATCGCCTTGCCGAACCCGAAATCGAGTCCGGCGACGATCGCCATCATCACGAGCACGAACACGAGCACGACGACGAAGTAGTTCGCCACCTGCGGGCGCGTCGGCCACACGACCTTGCGCAACTCCGCGATGACCTGGCGCAGGAAGGTCATCGGCGAGGTGCGCGTCTGAGCCGACGCTCCTGCCGCCGATGCCGACGGCGTGCTGCCGCCCTGGTCGTGATCGCTCACGATGCTCCTTCGTGGTTGTCCGGCAGCACCGCAGGTGCCTCCGGGGCGGACCGGTGTCCGCCGCTGTGTCTGTCTCGGGTCGTTCGTTCTGGGCACGGCACGAGGGACTTGAACCCCCAACCTTCGGTTTTGGAGACCGATGCTCTGCCAGTTGAGCTAGTGCCGTTCGATATTTCGCCCACCGCTTCGCCTGGCCGTGGGCATGACGAAACAGTGGGGAAATCTCACCGATGGACCAGTGTACGGCCTGTCGGCGGCTGCGGTCGAATCGACGGCAGCCGCCGACAGGCCTGATCCGGGATCGGCTCAGCGCGCGAGCGGGCGTCCCTGCGCATCCGGCACCTTGCCGAGGGCGATGAGCACGAAGTCGATGATCGACCAGATGCCCAGGCCGCCGCAGGTGAGCAACTTGGCGATGCCCAGGCCGGTGTAGCCCAGGTAGAAGCGGTCGACACCGAGGCCGCCGGCGAAGAACGACAGCAACAGCGCCACGACGTACTGCTTGTCGCTGACCGGGCCGTTGTAGGCGTAGGCTGGGGCTGCGGCGTATCCAGGGGCCGCTGCGTAGGCCGGGGCTGCCGGCGGGAAGGCGCCGGCCAGCTCGGGCAGGTTCTGGGCGACGATCCACTCGCCGCCCTCGACGCGCACATGGCTCTGCGCGGTGACGTTGCCGGCACCGGCGAACTGACGCAGCTGCTCGAGCGTGTACGGGCCGTACTCGGCACCGTTGACGTAGGTGAAGTACTGGGTGGGCGTCACGCCCGGATCGGTGGTCACGATGGTCTCCTCAGACGACTCTGGTGTGGGCCGTCTCGAACTCTAGGCCAGATCGGCAACGATGGCACTTCGAGACGCAGGCCGCCCATAGAATGAGACCATGAGCGCCCACCCGCCCACCGAACCCGCAAAGAACACGGGATCGTCCCCCTTTGCCCAGGTCTACCGCATTTTCGCCTCGACACTGATTGGCGCGCCGGTCGTCCTCACGGTCGTCGTCGTGCTGTCGGTGACGGCCTCGACAGAGTCGCTGCCGGTGGGGGTCACCGCCGCGATCATCGCTGCGGTCCTGCTCGGCGGCTTCGCGGCGCAGACCTTCGGCTACCGGCTGGCACCGCTGACCGCGCTCGGGCAGGAGGCCGTGGCGAACCAGCGTTTCCAGCAGTCCGCCACGCTGCGCTTCGCCCTGACCGAGGCACCGTTCATCGCGGTGGTCGCCCTGACGTATGTGCTGCCGTACGGCTGGGCACCAACCCTCGTCGCGGCCGTGATCGCGGTGCCGGGGCTGTTCTTCCATCTGTGGCCGACCCGCCGGGTCGTCGGCCGCTCCGCCGAGCGCCTGGAGTCCGGCGGGATACCGTCGGGCCTGCGCGAGACCTTCGGCCACCGCTGAGCCGAACTCGGTCCCGGGGTAGGTCACTTCGGGTCGTTGAGGTGTGAGCGAGAAACGAGCGAGCCTCGAAACGACGCAACCCTCGCGGTGGGTGGCAGCGGGTCCCTTCGAGGCTCCGGCCGCAGGCGGCCTACGCACCTCAGGGACCAAGTGGCTTCGGTTCGTTGAGGTGTGAGCGAGAAACGAGCGAGCCTCGAAACGACGCAACCCTCGCGGTGGGTGGCAGCGGGTCCCTTCGAGGC
>NZ_JASGDU010000054.1:0-76868 GCF_047607065.1 Aeromicrobium sp. | reverse complement strand
TCCATCGCAGGTGCCCCCTTCAGGGGTTCGGCGTTCGGGTAAGCAACGCCTGAGTCTGGACACCCTGGTCTCTGAGGTCACGCAGCCACGCCGAAGGCCTTATCTCCCCGCATCAATCATCTAGAGGATGGGATCGCCGTTGTGGCGGACGGGAACAATGGCGCCGTCGTCGTATACCTCGACGAAGGCGTACGCATCGCTTCGGGCGAAGGGACGCGCGCTGGTGAACGGTGGGGGCGGGGTCTCGTGCTCTTTGAAATGCTCGAGGATACGGTCGCCCAGCACGTCGAGGCGATGGTCGAGATAGGGCGGACCGAGGTAGCAACGGGCGAAAAGGCCGACCAGGGTACCCCCTTGACGCTTCTCGTATTCGCTGCGGAGCCAGTCGAGGATGGCCTGGGCGGTCTGTGGATCGGGTGCCACGTCAATGGCGGCGACCGCTTGGATGATCTCCTCGCTGCGCACCGTCCGCCGATTGCGCAGGACCGCACGCGACGCAGCCGCATCACCCGGTGCGGTACTGACGCGGGACGAGGCGGCTCGGTCGGTCGTCCGCGCCGCCGAGACGGGGCGAACCGTGCGCGGGGGTCTCATCGCGACTCCATCACAGGATCACGAGCACGATCACGATCAGCAGCACGACGACGAGGGCCGCGATGGCGCCGATCACCAGCGGCGACACTCCGCCCTCGGCCGGCGACGTGGGCGTGGTCGGCGGCGTGACCGACACCGAAGCCGGGACCACGGCGGCCGCGGGCCGCGGGGCCGGAGTCGTCTGACGCATCGCCGCGAGTCGCTGCCGCCGCTGCCGCACCTGCTCAAGGTCGTACTCGAGGGCCTTCATCGCCTCGGTGACCTGTCCGGCCGGCAATGGTGGAAGAACGGCATCCGGATCGAGCGTGACACCGGTGGAGCGCAGCAGATCACGGACGCCGACCTGGAGCCGGGTGTTGCGCTGTTTCAGATCGGCCACGTCACGCTCGGCCAGCGCGAGATCATTGCTCAGCCGTCGTCCTTCGTTCTCATAGGCAGCCTTCGCCTCGGCGACGGCGCGCGCCTCCTGGTCAGGAAGCGCTGCCGCCTCCTCCAACAGGTTCACGTAGTCGTCCCAAACCGCGCTCACAAGGACTCCTTCCGTCGGGCGAAGGGGATGACGACCGTCGGGCCGTCGTCGCCACCTCGATCGATGTGGGCGACGCGCGGATAGCCGGTGATCGGCTGCTCGGAGTGCGACGTCAGGCCGCGATAGTCCTCAAGGCCGAGTTTCGCGGTGATGAAGTGTCGTACACCGCTGTAGGAGTAGCCGAGTTGATCTTGGAGCGAACGCAGGGTCGTCCACCAGGCGACGAGGTGGACACCCTGCACACCACCGCGCTGGGTCAACTCCTCCAACACCTCACGCACGCACACGGTGGAGAAATCATCGTCGTCGTCGGGACGCGCCGGATGAGGGTCGTCGAGGCCGACCCACCGTTGCCAGCCGAGACCCAGCACCAGCATGCGGCGACCAGGGTCGGCGAGCGCGGCTCGCACTGCACCGATCATCGTGGAGGTTGCTTCGTCCCGGCCCACGACCGTCAGCTCCGCTCCCGCCTCTGCGAGTTCGCAAAGTTCTGCCCGAATCACCTGCCCGGCGTCCGCACTGGTCGGTGCAGCGAGGTCGATCACGATAACTTCGCCCGGGGCGAAGGAGGCACCGATCGTCTGCGACAGTGCGCTGATAACGGGCAAGGCCAGCGTCTCGTCGGATCCGACGACCGCGACCGTCTGGTCGACATCATCGTCCAGGGTGAGTGCCACCGGCCGCTCGGAAACCTCCAGAGGACGCCCGATCAGGCCGGTCGCCGAACTTCCGGGTTCCGGTGCAGGCAACATCTGCGGCCAGCGGGCGAACTCCGTCGACACGAAGACCAGCGGCCCCTTCCCCTCGGGCCGCAGACGCCAGAGTTTGGCCTGGAGGTCCGCAACGAACCCCGGCTCGGCGTACGCACTGATCGCCTGTTCGTTGGAGTGTTCCGGATCGTGGCCGGTGTTGCGGTTGACGATGATCTCGCCGCGATAGGTGAGATCGGCCGCCGCCTTGTTGCCCTGCGACAGGATCGCCTCGGACTCCATCACGGTGTTCTTGAGCGAGATGCGTACGGGAAATTGCGCGAAGATCGACTCGCCTTTGACCCGCAGGCCGGTCACGCCCGACGTCGTCTGCGAGGAGAGCAGCAGATGGACTCCGGAGGCACGCCCCTGACGGGACAGGGTCTCCAACAGCGCGACGGCCTCGTCGGTGAGCGGGTCGTCGCCGTCGAAGAGCACCTGAAACTCATCCACGATCAACAGCAGGCGCGGCATCGTCTGCCCGGTGGAACGGCGGTAGTCCTCGATACCGCTGGCTCCGTGCGCCTTGAACTTCTTGGCGCGTTCCTCCAGTTCCTCGGCAACGTGACGCAGCACGGCAACACCGAAGGCTCGGTCGGACTCCAGGCTGAGCACGGCAGCGTGCGGAAGCCAGTTCTTTCCCGCAGCGTCAGCGGCGAATCGCTGGAACTCGAGTCCGCGCTTGAAGTCGAGCAGGTGCAGTTCGACGTCGTCGGGGCTATAGCGCGCCGCAAGCGCATAGACGATGTCGAGCAGCAGATTGGACTTGCCCTGGCCGACCGCGCCACCGACCAGAACGTTCGCGAACGGCGGGTTCTGCGATCGCAGGGTGATGGACAGGTCGCGCTCACCGATCCGGGCGATGACCGCTTCCAGTTCGTCGATACCGTCGCCTGTCCAGGGGTTCTCGACGTCGGACGCGATCAGATCGGCGAGCGGGACCACCGGACCGGTATCGCTGCTGGCCCGCTCGGCGGCGGCGGCGATTACCGACGACACGAGCGCGGGCGGCGGCGGGCCGTCGGCCCGCACGACGACGTCGGCGGGATAGCCGTTGAGCAGCAGGTCGCCGGATGCGTCGACGCGGCTCTTGTACAGCAGGTCGGCCAGGTCCGCAGCGCGCACCTCCTCGTCAACCGGGCACCCCTGTTCGTCGTTCTGCACGATCAAGATCACGCCGCCGCGACCACCTGAGCGGGCCAATCGGGTCAGCAGGTGCTGTGTCTCGCGGTCGATGCCTTCGGGGTAGTTCAGGACCACCACCACGCGGTACTGACCAGTGGGAACGCCGCGTCGCTTCCACAGGTCGCCGAGGTCGCTGGCGTGTTCGGTCGCGATGACCTCGGCGTTGGCCGCCGCTGTGGCGGTCGCCGATTCCAGGACTTCCCGGAAGGCCGACGTGGAAGTCGAGGCCGGCGGGAAGGACGCCGAGTGCGCCGACCGCAGCGGCGCGAACATGCCGAGACGCCCTTCAACGCGCGGATCGAAGACATCAATGCGCAGGTGCTTGAGCGGCATGGAGGCGATGAGTCGCAGCAGGAGTGTCTGGATCTCCGACGTGGTGCGCTCGAGCGGGCCGTCGAGATGCCGTCCTCGGTGATGGACCAGCGGGTACAGCGCAGGGACACCCCCGGCGGTGGTGCCGCCTCGGATGAGAGCCGTCGGCGCACCGGGCGGATCCAGTGGCGTGTGCCATGACTCGTCGAGCGCCGCACCGAGCGCGTGCGGGGCCTGGGCGGCGGTTATCTCGGCCAACCGTTCGCGAACCGCATCTCGACGCACGGCCGTCTCGGCGATGACCTGCTCGATCTTCTGATCCCTGGCCTGCTGTGCCTGTTCCTTCGCAAGCGCGGCCTGCCGGGCGCGCCCGGCGAGATGCTCGGAAGCGACCTGCGATGTCGACGCATCGATCTGTCGGGCTTTGTCACCGATTTCTCGGGCATGGACCGCGATTTCGGCGGTGAGGCGGTCGAGGTGCTCGCGGGGCATCGTCGGGGCTGGGGCAGCGGGAGCCGACGCGGGGTGCGGAGCAGCCGTATCGGCGGAGTAGACGCGGCGAACATCGTGACCTGACGGCGGTGGGGAGCCTGACACGTGCGTCCATCTTTCTGTCGTGCCGAAGGGTAGGCATCGCCAGAGTAGTGATTCCCGACGGACTCCCGTGGGGTTTTCTTGTCCCCAAATAGGGGGACATGTCCCCCATTTCAGATACCGGTAGTATGCGAAACATGAAGATCACCCCCGGCTCTCGGGCGCTCGTGACCGGGGGTGCCTCCGGCCTCGGTCTCGCGCTCGTTAGTCAGCTCCATTCCAAGGGCGTGCGGGTGCTCGCCACCGATATCGCCGACGAGCGCCCCGACAGCCTCGCCGAACTGCCGGAGGTCGAGTACCGCCGACTGAACGTCACCTCCGACGCCGACTGGGAGACCGCCCGCGACTGGGTCACCGAGACCTGGGGCGGCCTGGACCTGCTGTTCAACAACGCCGGCGTCGCCGCCGGGGGCCGGATCGAGCTGACCGAGATCGACCAGTGGCAGTGGATCGTCGACATCAACCTGCTCGGCGTCGCCCGCGGCTGCCGGACGTTCACGCCGATGATGAAGGAGGCGGGTCGCGGCCACATCGTCAACACCGCCTCGGCCGCCGGGCTCGTGCATCCGCCGCGCATGACCGAATACGTCGCCACCAAGGCCGGCGTCGTCGCCCTGAGCGAGTCGCTGTACTACGAGCTGCAACCCTTCGGCGTCGAGGTCTCCGTCGTGTGCCCGACCTTCTTCAAGACCAACCTCACGTCGTCACTGCGCGGCAAGGATGAGGCCTCGCAGAAGATGGCGGCCAAGCTCATCGACCGCTCGAAGGTCACCGCCGACGAGATCGCCCAGGCCGTCCTGCGCAAGGTCGAGAAGGGCACCCACCTCATCACCACCGACCGCAACGGCCAGGTGGCCTACGCCGCCAAACGCTGGCTGCGACCGCTCTACCGCCGCCAGATGATCGCCGCCGCCGTGAAGATGGCGCGAAGGGACTGACATGCGCACGAACATCCTCATCACCGGCGCGAGTTCCGGCCTGGGTGCCGAGATGGCCCGCCAGTTCGCCGCCAAGGGGCACCACCTCGCCCTCACCGCGCGCCGCCTGGAGCGACTCGAAGCCCTGCGCGAGGAGATCCTCGCCGCACACCCGGACATCGAGGTCGTCGTCTACCAACTCGACGTCAACGACCACGACCAGGTGTTCGCCACCGTCACACAGGCCATCGGCGACCTCGGCGGCCTGGACCGGGTGATCGTCAACGCCGGCCTGGGCAAGGGCGGGCGCATCGGCACCGGTAAGTTCCACGCCAACAAGGAGACCGCCGAGACGAACTTCATCGCCGCGATGGCCCAGTGCGAGGCCGCGATGGAGCACTTCTACGAGCGCAAGGCCGGTCACCTGGTCGTCATCTCGTCGGTGTCGGCCATGCGCGGGATGCCGTCGAGCATGGCCGCCTACGCCGCGACCAAGGCGGGCATCGCGCATCTGGCCGAGGGCATCCGCATGGACCTCGTGGGCCGCTCGGGACTCGACATCACGGTCACCACGATCTACCCCGGCTACATCGCCTCGGAGATGAACGAAAAGGTCGAACAGGAGCAGAAGCTCATGGTCGACACCGAGACCGGGGTCCGCGCGATGGTCAAGGCCATCGACAAGGAGGTCGACAACGCTGCCGTGCCCGCGTGGCCGTGGCTGCCGCTCGGTCAAGTGCTCAAGCACGCGCCCCGCGGCATCGCCCGCAAGCTGATCTGAGCGGTCCCCGGTAGGTGAGGTGCGTCGCGGGTCCTGAGGTGCCCCGACGAAGGAGGGGCCTCGAAGGGCGCACCTCAGGGACCCGCCCCGGTCAACCTCAGGGTCCGGGTTTCACGGGCGCGCGGCGAGGAGGGCGGCGGCGAGGGGAGCCACCTGATCGGATTCGATGAGGAAGGCGTCGTGGCCGTACAGGGAGCGCACCACCGCGAGGTCGCCGGCGCCGGGGATCGCCTCGGCGAGTCGGCGCTGCTGCGACAACGGGTAGAGCCGGTCCGAGTCGATGCCCGCCACGAGCGTCCGCGCGGTGATGCGACCGAGGGCGGCCTCGACGCCGCCGCGATCTCGCCCGGCGTCGTGGCTGTCCATCGCCCGCGTCAGAGTCAGATAGGAGTTCGCGTCGAAGCGGCGCACGAGTTTGGCACCCTGGTGTTCCAGGTAGGAGGCCACCGCGAACCGGCCGTCGGGCTGCACTTCGCGCCCGAAGCGCTGCTCCAGCTCCGGCTCGCTGCGGTAGGCCAGGTGGGCGATGCGGCGCGCAATGTCCAGGCCGGCGGCCGGCCCCTGCGCGGCGGCGTAGTAGTCGCCGCCGTGAAAGTGCGGGTCGGCGACGATGGCCGCCTGCTGCGTCGTCGACAGCCCGATCTGCTCGGCCGAGGCCACCGCAGAGGTCGCCAGCAGGAACAACCGCTCGACCCGTTCGGGCACCGTGATCGCCCACTCCAGCGCTCGCATACCGCCGGCCGACCCACCGATCACCGCGTGCCAGCATTCGATACCGAGGGCGTCAGCCACCGCGATCTCGGCGGCCACCTGATCGCGGACCGTCAGGTCCGGGAACCGGCTGCCCCACACGCCGCCGCCGGGATGAGCGCTGGCCGGGCCGGTCGTGCCCTGGCAGCCGCCGAGGATGTTGGTCGCGACGACGAACCATCGGTCGGTGTCGATGGCGCGCCCCGGGCCGACGAGATCGTTCCACCAGCCCGGGGACGGTTGCCCCGGACCGGCCTCCCCGACCACGTGGGCGTCGCCGGTCAGCGCGTGCTCGATGAGTACCGCGTTCTCACCGGTGAAACGGCCCCAGGACTCGTAGGCGACGCGCACCGACGGCAGCGTCGCCCCTGATTCGAGGGCGACCTCACCGATGTCGACAAATCGACGCAGTCCGACGGGATCGTCCCCTTCCCGCCACGCTCCGGTGACAGGAAGGGGACGATCAAGCGGCGATGCGGTCCGAGCGGTCACTTGGCCGCAGTCAGGCCCAGTTCGATGTCGGCAAGGATGTCGTCGATGTGCTCGATGCCGACAGACAGACGCACCAACCCAGGGGTCACGCCGGCACCGAGCTGCTCCTCGGCGGTCAACTGCGAGTGCGTCGTCGAGGCGGGATGGATCGCCAGGCTGCGCACATCGCCCAGGTTCGCGACGTGCTTGTGCAATTGCAGCGCGTCGATGAACTTACGGCCCGCCTCCACGCCGCCGGGCAGCTCGAAGGCGAGGATCGCGGTGCCGCCCTTGGGCAGGTACTTCTGCGCCAGCGCGTTGTAGGGGCTGCTGGCCAGGCCCGGATAGTTCACCGAGGCGACGTCCTCGCGGGCCTCCAGCCAGGCGGCGACCTTAGCCGCGTTCTCGTTGTGGCGCTCCACCCGCAGGCTCAGCGTCTCCAGGCCCTGTGCGAGCAGGAAGGCATTGAACGGGCTAATCGCCTGGCCCTGGTTGCGCAGGATCTGCACGCGCGCCTTGGCGATGTAGGCCGCCGGGCCGAGCACCTCGGCGTACTTCAGACCGTGGTAACTGGCGTCCGGCTCGGTAAATCCGGGGAACGTGTCGCCGTGCGCACCGAAGTCGAAGGTGCCGCCGTCGACGATGACGCCGGCGATGACCGTGCCGTGGCCGCCGAGATACTTCGTGGCCGAGTGGACGACGGTGTTGGCACCGTGCGCGAGCGGATTGAGCAGGTACGGCGTCGCAATCGTGTTGTCGACGATGAGCGGTACGCCGACCTCGCGCGCCACGGCCGAGATCGCCTCGATGTCGAGCACGTCACCGCGCGGGTTGCCGACGGTCTCGCCGAAGAACACCTTGGTGTTGTCCTTGACTGCGGCGCGCCATTGTTCGGGGTCATTGGGGTTCTCGACGAAGGACACCTCGACGCCGAGTTTGGGGAAGGTGTGGCGCAGTAGGGAGTCGGTGCCGCCGTAGAGGCTGGACGAGGCGACCACATGATCGCCGGCCTCGGCGACATTGCCGATGGCCGTCTGGGTCGCGGCCTGGCCGGAGGAGACCAGGAGCGCCGCGATACCGCCTTCGAGTGCGGCGATGCGCTGCTCGACGGCGTCCTGCGTCGGATTCATAATGCGGGTGTAGATGTTGCCGGGCTTGGCCAGGGAGAACAGATCAGCGGCATGCTGGGTGTCCTCGAACTGGTAGGCCGTCGTCTGGTAGATCGGCAGCGCGATGGCCCCGGTGGCCGGATCGTGGGTCTGGCCGGCGTGGATTTGCTTGGTCTCGAATGACCAGTTCTCGCTCATGGGAACTCCTCGACAGAAAGGTGGCGTCGCCGTCGAGGCTGTCACGGAACACCGGACGCGCACGATCGTCTCACCCCATGAGACAGCGCGTAGCGGCCCCTGAGGCACGACGAAGGAGTCTCGAAGGGACTTGTCGAGGCGTGGAGTGGTCCCTTCGAGGCTCCGGCCGCAGGCGGCCTACGCACCTCAGGTACCGCGCGCGTTCAGGTCATGTCGTGGGGCTGGGCAGTCGATTCCAGCACGCTCAGCCACAAGTCACCGTCGGGCGAGACACTGTGCGTGCGATGAGTGACATACGGGATCGGTACGTGGACGAAACGGTGTCGCCGGCGACCGACTACCAGGTCGGTGCGCCCGGCCATCGCGGCGTGGACCGCCGTCTGCGCGAGTCGCGCGCAGTACACCGAATCGGCCGGGTCAGCCGGCACCGACCGGATGAAGTAACCCGGATCGAAGTACCGGACCAGCACCTCGGCACCCCGCGCGGCGAAGTCGTCGGCGATCCGCTCGCGCAGCAACCGGGCGATGTCGGCGAACTTGACATTGCCCGACGCATCCGTCGTCGCCGCGTCCGGCAGGTGCTCCTGCCCCGCGCCCTCGGCCACCACGATCACCGCGTGCCCCTGTTCGGCGACCCGGCGGCGCACCTGCGCCAGCACTCCCCGGTCGCCGTCGAGGGAGAACGGCACCTCCGGGATCAGCACGAAGTCGGCGTCGTGGTTGGCGATGGCCGAATAGCAGGCGATGAAACCCGCGTGCCGCCCCATGACCTTGACCAGGCCGACACCGTTGATCGCGGCCTCCGCTTCGATCTTGGCTGCCTTGATCGACTGCGCCGCGCGCGAATACGCGGTCTGGAAGCCGAAACTCTGCCCGATGTGCGGGATGTCGTTGTCGATGGTCTTCGGCACGCCGACCACCGCGATCCTCGCGTCACGGCGCAGCGCCTCCTTCGCGACCTGGTGCGCGCCGCGCATGGAACCGTCGCCGCCGATGACGAACAGGATGTCGATGCCACGGGCCTGCAGGGTGTCGACGACGACGCCGACGTCCTGCGCGCCGCGCGAGGAGCCGAGCACCGTGCCGCCGCGCTCGTGGATCGTCGCCACGAACTCGGGGGTCAAGGTGAGGGGTTCGAGGCCGGACACGGGCACGAGGCCGGCGTAGCCGTTGCGAAATCCGGTCACGTCGCTGACGCCGTAGTGCTCGTGCAGTTCGAGCACGAGGGCGCGGATCACGTCGTTCAGGCCTGGACACAGGCCGCCGCAGGTGACGATACCGACCTTGGTGTACGCGGGGTCGAAGAACAGTTTGGCTCGCGGCCCGCCGGCCTCGAACGTCGGCAGTTCGTCCAGCGGGAGGCTGCGGCGGCGGATCAGCTCGACGGTGTCGTCGAACAGCACTCGGTCGTCCTCACCGACGTAGTACTCGTTGGTCGCGCGTGTGCCGACATACGATGCCAACGGCGAGTCGACCGCGCACGGGCCGAGGCGGGTCACCTGCAAGTCAGCCAACGTCACCATTCGCTGAGTTTAGGGAATCGCTGATGTATTCGGGTTGCGCACCGCCCGCCGGACCCTGAGGTGTGAGGCCGCAAGCGGCCGAACCTCGAAGGGCGAAGGGACTCCGACCGTAGTTCATTTCGAGGCTCCGCTCGTTCCTCGCTACGCACTGGGGGTACCTCCCGCTCGCGGGGGACAATGAGCGGCCTCGACCTGTAAGTCATCAGATCCTTAGTCACGCCCTACGGCCCGAGGAACTCATCGTCGATGATCCGTCGTCGATACTCGGCCATGACCCTACTTGACAAATCCCACGCATTTTTCTTGACAGATCCCTCACGCGGAGAGTGCGTAGTCGTCGAGCGGAAAGCGGCCGGCCGAGGCGAAGGCGTTGAGCGTTGAGGTCGGCCGCAACAGCGTCGCTTCGCCGTGCTGGTTGAAGTAGTAGCTGCGCGAAGTGGCGCAGTCGCCGAGCGCGAACACCGACGATTCGATCCGCCGGCGCACCTGAGCGAGGAAGCGCGCGTTGGCCTCCTCGGTGACCTCGAAGCGCCGCGCACCACGGCGGTCGACCTCGGCCAGCAGCCGGTCGATGTGCTTCATCTGCGACTCGATCGTCGTGAAGTACGACAGCCCCGAGTACGACCACGGCGAGTTGAGGCTGAAGAAATTCGGGAAGCCAGGCACGCTGATGCCCTCGTAGGCCTGGAAGCGCTCGCTGCGCCAGAACGCACCCAGCTCGCGGCCGCCCACGCCGACGACCTCGAAGGCCGGGAAGTTCGCGTCCCACAGGTCGAACCCGGTCGCCAGGATCAGCGTGTCGATGTCGCGCCGCCGCCCGTCGGCGGTAACGATGCCGCGCTCGTCGATGCGGGCGATGGAGGTCGTCTCCAGGTCCACGTGCGCGGCGTTGAAGGTGCGGAAGTACGTGTTGGAGAAGGTCGGCCGCTTGCAGCCGAAGGAGTAGTCCGGCGTGAGTTGGCGGCGCAGGTCGGGGTCCTTGACCTGGGCGCGCAGGTGCAGTTTCGCCGCCGCCTCGGCGAGCCGGTTGAAGACACTCAGCCGCGCGTATTCGAGAACCCCGGTCACCATGATCGCCTCAAGGATCGCGCTGCCGATGTGCCGGGCGATCCGCTGGGTGAACGGCAGCCGGGCAAACATCCGCTGCGCCGCGCGGGGGACGGGGCCGTCGAGCTTCGGCGTGACCCAGATCGGCGTGCGCTGGTAGACGGTCAGCGATCCGGCCAGCCGGGCCACCTCGGGGACCAGCTGCACGGCCGTGGCACCGGTACCGATGACGGCGATGTCCTCGCCGGTCAGGTCGTGGTCGGCGTTCCACTTCGCGGTGTGGATCACCGTGCCGCCGAAGCTCTCCACGCCCTCGATGTCGGGCAGCCGGGGCTGGGAGAGGAAGCCGGTGGCGGTCAGCAGCAGCCGGGCGCGCACCGTGGTGCCATCGCTCTGGGTCACCGTCCACACGGCGCTCGCGTCGTCCCACTCCGCGCGCTCGACGGTGACGCCGAAGCGCATGAGCGGGCGCAGCCGGTACTTCTCGGCCACGTGATCGGCGTACGCCTTCAGCTCGGCACCGGGGGCGTAGAGCCGCGACCAGTACGGATTCGGCTCGAAGGAGTACGAGTAGGTCGAGGAGGGGATGTCGACGGCGATGCCCGGATAGCGGTTGACGTGCCACGTGCCGCCGAGGTCATCCTCGCGTTCGAGGATGACCAGGTCGCTGCGTCCCCGGTGGCGCAGGGCGATGGCCGCGCCCATCCCGCCGAATCCGGCTCCGACGATGACGGCGTCGTGGACATGGCTCTCCGTACGGGGTTGCGGCATGGTCCTACGCTTCCAGATACCGCCAGTATCCCGCAAGGGACCTGGGGAGAAAGTCCAAAAACTCGTGCTGACCTGCGCAAACAAAATCGTGGCGAGATGTGAGATGCATCCCTGTATCCACATGGTGAACGCCATCGCGGCTATCCTGGGGGCATGATCGGCGAGTTCGTGAAACGACAGACGAGCGTCTTCGACCGGGCCAGCATCCCGCGCGACGGCGCTCTGCGCCTCGTGCGCGTCGGCCGCGGCCCCGTCCAGGTCGTTGACGAATCGGTCGTGGTCCACCAGGCCTCCAGCCTGCGGGCACGGGTGCTGCAGCGCGGCCTGCGCATCGTCATCAAGCCCACGCTGACGCTGCTGCCCTTCAACGACCACACCATCAAACTGCTGCGCCGCATGGACGCCATCTCGGCCCTCGGCCCGCGCTCGCGCTACGTCGAACCCTTCGAGTACCGCCTCGGCGGCGTGCGCGTGGAGCAGATGGCCCACCGCTTCGGCCCCGACAGCGACCTGACGGTCCTGTACTTCCACGGCGGCGGCTTCTTCTCCTGCGGCATCGAAACGCACCGGCGCCTGTGCGAGCGCCTGGCCCTCATCACCGGCGGTAGCGTCATCTCCGTCGACTACATCCAACTGCCCGACGGCACGGTCGCCGACTCCGTCCAGGACGCGATCTCGGCCTACGTCGCCCTGCTGGAGCAGGTCCCGCACCCCGACAAGATCATCGTCGCCGGCGACTCGGCCGGCGGTTACCTGGCGATGAAGGTCGCCGAGATCGCCAAGCGCCGCGGCCTGCAGACCCCTGCGGCGATCATCGGCTTCTCGCCGCTGCTGAGCCTGGACCCCGACCGCTTCGACAAGGGCATCGAGAAGGTCAGCCGCATGAACGACGCCTACCTGCCGGTGCGCAAAGTACGGGTCGTGCGCCGCCGCTGGCTGTCCCGGGACAACGCCATCGAGGGATGCGAGTCCCCCCTGGACGCCGCCGAGTACATCGACGCGCCGACCTTTATGACCGCCGTCGAAGACGAGATGCTGCGCCCCGAGGTCGAGGCGATGGCCCTGCAACTGGCCGCACGCGGCGTCGAGGTGGAGACGCACCTGTGGCGCGGGCAGGTCCATGCCTTCCCGGTGCTGGCCGACCTGCTGCCGGAGAGCCGCGAGGCCGTGCGCCTGGCCGGCCGTTTCGCGCGCGTCGCGGTGGGCGAGCCGGTCAAGCCCGAAGCCAGCGAGGAGTCCGGCAGCGTCTCGGTCGAACCCATCGTCGGCGAGTTGGTGCCGGAAGAGCCGGTCGAGCAGCCGGTCATCGACGGCTACGTCGTCGGCGAGGCACCCACCGCCCCCGGACCCCAGGCCCAGCCCGCCGCGCCGCAGCCGAAGCGCAAGCAGCGCTGGTGGAGCCGCTGGCGCCGCCGTACCGCCTGAGTGGATGCGCGGATAGGCGCTGGCTGAGGTGCGTAGGCCGCTTGCGGCCGGAGCCTCGAAGCCTGCGGTGGTAGGTCATTTCGAGGCTCGCAAGCTCGCACCTCGATGACCGGATTCCGCCTATCCGCGCACGTTCTGAGGGCCGCGACGAACGGCAGGGGCCGCCGGGAAATACTTCCCGGCGGCCCCTGTCGCGTTCGGCCTACGAAGCCCGCTGGCTGAGGTGTGAGGCCGCCTGCGGCCGAGCCTCGAAGCCTGCCGTGGCAAGTCCCTTCGAGGCTGCTCCTTCGTCGCAGCACCTCAGGGACCGGGTGGGCCTACTCCTACTCGCTGTCGGCGGGGTTGAAGCTCAGTTTCGCACTGAATCCGATGACGTTGTCGCTCTCCTGCCACGTCGTCAGACCGAAGGCCTTGAGGAATGCCAGGTCGTCGGCATCACCGGTGTCAATGGCGTCGAAGGACTTGAGCGCGTCGATCACACCCGCGATGTCAACGTAGACACCGCCCATCGGGTTGTCCTGCTGGCTGATAACCGAGGAGAACGTCTCGGACTCACCCAGGCCGTCGTCACTCTCCAGCGTCTCGGCGGCATCGTCGTTCGTGGCGATGATGGCACCGCCGTCAGTCTCGGTGATGTCCAGGTCGGCCCCGGCGAAGTCCATGAGGTCTTCCAACACACCCGCCACATCACCGTCGGAGGTGATCTCGATTCCCGCGTTGAGGGTCTCCAGCGCCTCGGCCTCATCATCGGCGTTCTTGAGGTCCTCCACGCCCTCGGAACCGACGTAGAGGTTGAACTCCGTGCCCAGCAGCGTCGCCAGGTCGTCGGGCACCTTCAGGCCGGTCTCGCTCTCGAAGTCGTCGACCATGTCGTCGAACGACGGCGGTTCGCAGGTGTAGTCGTAACCGTACTCGTAGTCGTCGTAGTACGGGCAGGCATACGAGTCCAGCAGGTACAGCTCGGCCATCGGCGCGAAGGAATCCCAGCCCTCCTCGATCCACTGACCGCCGCCCACGATGGACACGCCGACCAGGGTGTCGGCCGGCAGGCCCGCGAGGCTGTCGGCATCGGGCGTCTCGAAGCCGTCCTCAAGCGTCGTTACGCCCGCAGCCTCCAGCGACTCCTCGCTCGCGCGGATGGTGAACGCCGCCGACTCGACCTTCGAGTAGGCCTGAACCATGTCGTGGACATCATCGGGCACATCGTCGCCGAACTCGTCGAGCGCTTCGTCGACCTTGCCCATGAGCGTGCGCTCGTCGTACCAGGCCGAGAAGATGCCGTCCTCGCCGAGGGCGTCCATGTCGGCCGAGAACCGGTCGTTGCTGGCCAGGGTGCCCTTGTCGGACGTGGCCTGGTCGATGGCGTCGGCGGCCTCCTGGCTCACCGCGACCACGGCGAAGCCGTCCCGGAAGACAATGCCCGGCTCCTCGTTGTCGAGGTCGAGACCGTCGGCGAGGTCGTCCATGACCCCGCACTCGGTCGCCAGCTTGGTGATGCCTTCGCGCGCCTTGTCCTCGTCGGTCACCTGAATGACCAGGGCGGTGTTCTCCGCGACGGACTGCGCGGTGTCCTGCTCGTCGTCGCTGATCTCGAAGTCGCCGATCAGCGCGATGCCGGCCCGCTCGCCGATCCACGGCTTGACGTCGGCGTCGTAGTCGACGTCGCAGGAACCCTCGATGTCGAACCAGTCGGTGAAAGCGACCTCACGCAGGTCGGCCTGGGAGTCGACGTCTTCCAGACCGAACTCCTCCTTGACCTCGGGCACCCGGTCGATGAGGTCCAGCAGTGCAACCTTCTGGCTGGCCGAGGGGTCGAGGTCGATCCGCGCGTAGGCCACGGTGCTCGCGGGCAGCGCGTCAGCCGGCTGCGGACCGCCGCCGCCGAGGGTGTTGTCCCACAGGACCTTCGCGCCGAAAGCCCCTCCGCCGACGAGAGCCAGGCCGACGACCCCGGCACCGATCTTCAGGGCTGCACCCCCGCCTCCACCGGCCGCCGCAGCGCCGCCTGCGGCGGGCGCGGTGTCGACCGGCGGTGGCGGCAGCATGCCGGACGGGCCAGGAGGCGGTGGCAGCGATTCGCTCATCGTTTTATCCCCACGTCAGTGATTCGGTGACCGCAACCGGTGTTGCGGCAAGTACTCGCAGAATAACCGCATTGCCCCGGACTCGCCGACCGAGAAACCGGCAGCCTTGACTGTTTCTTCGGCTGTCTCCATGCTGGAGGCGTGTCGACCCCGATCCCGCCCGCGCGCGTGCCGCAGGAAGAGCGCACCCGAGCCATGCGCCAGCGGCTGATGGAGGCCACCGTCGAATGCCTCGTCGAGTATGGGTGGACCGGCACCACCACGACCGTCGTCAGCAAACGGGCCGGCGTCAGCCGCGGGGCGCAGTTGCACCATTTCCCCACCAAGTCCGACCTCGTCATGGCCGCTCTCGACCATCTGTCCGAGCGGCGGCACACCGAGATCGCGGCTTCGGCCGCGCGGCTGCCTCCGGAACGGGGCCGCACCCGTGCCGCGCTCAACCTCATCGCCGACCTGTACGTCTCGCCGGTCTTCTTCGCTGCGCTCGAACTGTGGGTCGCGGCGCGCACCGACCCCGTGCTGCGCGAAGCCGTCGCCCCCCTGGAACGGCGTTTCGGCCGCGACGCGCACCGCTACACCGTGTCCCTGCTGGACATCGACGAGAGCCGGGGGCGCAATCGCCAGCTCGTGCAGGCGACCCTCGATCTGACGCGCGGCCTGGCCCTGGCGGCCTCGCTCAGCGACGACAGCGCCCGACGCGCCATGATCCTCGACGCCTGGGCCATCACCCTCGACCACGAACTAGACAAGGACCCCCGATGAGCACTGCGACTGCCGTCCTGGCCGACCTGGCCGCCGAGAGCGATCAGATCGACGACTGGGTGAGTACCCTGGACGACGCCGGCTGGGATACCGTCACCACCCCCGAGGGCTGGACCGTGCGGCACCAGATCGCGCACCTGATGTGGACCGACCGAGCCAGCCTGGCCGCCATCGCCGCCGGCGAGGAGTGGGACCAGCTGGTGCATCTGGCCCAGCAGGATCCGTTCGGCTTCGTCGACACCGAGACCGAACGGCTCGTGGAGATCGCGCCGGAATCACTGCTGCACCATTGGCGCGACTCGCGCACCCGGCTCGCGGGGGCGCTGGCGGCTGTGCCGGGCGGCACGAAGATCGCCTGGTTCGGCCCGCCGATGAGCGCGGCCTCGATGGCGACGGCGCGGCTCATGGAGAGCTGGGCGCACGGGTACGACATCGCCGACGCCCTCGGCATCGACGTGCCGCGCAGCGACCGGGTGCGGCACGTCTGCCATCTCGGGGTCCGCACCCGCAGCTTCGCCTATCTCATGCGCGGGAAGGAGGCCCCGGAGGCCGAGGTCCGCGTCGAGCTGGTCGGGCCGTCGGGCCAGGCCTGGACGTGGGGACCGGAAGACGCCGAGAACCGGGTCACCGGCAGTGCGTGGGATTTCGCCCTGCTGGCGACCCGCCGCCGGCATCGCGTCGATGTCGACGTGCGCGCCGAGGGCGAGGCGGCCGACGACTGGCTGAACGTCGTCCAGACCTTCG
Source organism: Aeromicrobium sp. (assembly GCF_047607065.1). GTDB lineage: Bacteria > Actinomycetota > Actinomycetes > Propionibacteriales > Nocardioidaceae > Aeromicrobium. The sequence goes on along the minus strand of NZ_JASGDU010000054.1, from coordinate 60,323 downwards.
CCGGCCTGCCGGGCAACGACCCCAAGCCCCTCGCCGACCGCAGTTGAGGCCCGCAGCGGGCCACCGATCCCCTGGCAACCTCAGGGACCGGCGACCCTCCTCCGGTGGCTGAGGTGTGAGGCCGCTTGCGGCCGAGCCGCGAAGCCACCAGCGTCGGCGGGTCCCTTCGCCCTTCGAGGCTCGCAAGCGGGTCCTGAGGTGCCGCGAGGAACGAGCGGCCTCGAAGGGCGCACTCAGGCGGCGGCGAGGGAAGTGACGTCGCAGGTGCCGAGCGAGCCGAGGGTGTCCATCGTCCGCTGGTAGCTGGCGGCATTCCGCTGCGGCGTCGCCAACTGGATCCGATGCCCGGGAATCTGTACCTGCGCCGGCTGCACGGCCAGCGACGAGGTCAGAGCGCCGTCCGCATCGAGCGCCAGCGTCACCTGCGCGATCATCCCGTCCTGTGTCGGCACCGGCAGGCCCGCACTCGGCGACTGATTCGAGAGGAAGTTGCCCATCCCGTACAGCACATAGCGGTCGTTGATCTTCTCGCACGGCTGTACCACGTGGGCGTGCGTGCCCAGGATCAGATCGACGGCACCGGCCTCCAGCAGTTCGCGAGCGACCTCACGCTGATCCCCGGTGGGCTCGGCCTGGTACTCGACGCCCCAATGCAGGCTCACCACGACCAGATCGGCCCCGGCCTCGCGCGCCCGCTCGGCATCGCCGGCAATGCCGGCGGCCCCGACTGCGGCCCACAGCGTCCCGGACAGCCACGGAGCCGCCTCGGGCACCCGCGCATTGGGTTCGGTACTGTCGTTGAAGGCTGTGTAGCTATAAGCCAGATGCGCAATGGTCAGGTCACCGGCCCGCAGCATCGCCGGCTGCCCGGATCGTGCCGCGTCGGCCGACGGCCCGGCATAGGTCATCCCAGCACCTTCCACGACCGCCTGCGTGTCCCGCAGGCCGCTCATGCCCTGATCCAGGGTGTGATTCGACGCGAACTCGCAGCCGTCGAACCCGGCTCCGGCCAGCGCTGCGGCCAATTGCGGCGGACTGTTGAACACCATGCCCGCCGGCCGGTCGATATCGAGCGGATCATCGCTGATCGGTGCCTCCAAATGACACAGCGACAGCTGCGGCGCGCTCAACAACGGCGCGACCTCCGCGAACAGCGGCGCGAAGTCGTAGGCACCCGAGCGATTGCCCGCGAGCTGGTGAGCGCTACGGATCACCGGCGCATGGGGCAAAATCTCGCCCGATGCGCCGATGACGACCGACGCCGGCTCAGCCGGTGCCGCCGGGTTCCTCGCGGTGGAGGCGCTGGCCGGCGGCACCGGACCGGCACCCCCCCCCGGCGCGCCGCCCACAAAGAACGCGGTCAGCACCACGATGGCGAGTGCGAGCGCGATCCGCACGAACAAGGGGGAGAGCATCACCGAGAACTCTAGGCGATGACCACTGCGTCGCCGCCCGAGACGGCCGCCCTAGGGTCGGACCAAGGATGAACGAAGGGGTTCTCATGCGTGCAGTCGTCTGCCATCGAAGCGAGCTGACCGTCGAAGAGCTGCCCGAGCTGACGCCTGGCCGCGGCCAGGTGCTCGTGCGGGTGCTGCGGTCGGGCATCTGCGGATCGGACCTCCACGTGCGCCACCACGCCCAGCTCACCCACGACACCATCAGTGAGGTCGGCTATCACGACTTCATGACCCCCGACGACCGTGTCGTACTCGGTCACGAGTTCGTCGGCGAAGTGGTCGCCTACGGCCCCAAGACCCGCAGCCGCTGGCAGGCCGGCACCCGGGTCGTCTCGCTGCCCGTCCTCGGCACCGACGGCGGCGTGCAGATGACCGGCCTCACCCCCAAGGCCGGCGGCGGCTACGCCGAATACGTCCTGGTATCCGAGGCGATGACGATGGAGGTACCCGACGGGGTCAGCCTCGACCATGCCGCCATGACCGAACCCCTGGCCGTCGCCTGGCACGCCGTGCGCAAGGGCCACCTCGGCCGCAAGGACACCGCCGTCGTCATCGGCTGCGGTCCCATCGGGCTGGCCGTGATCCTGCTGCTCAAGGCCAGCGGCGTCAAGCGGGTGATCGCCAGCGACCCGTCGCCGGGTCGCCGCAATCTGGCTCGGCGCTGCAGGGCCGATGTCGTCATCGACCCGGCCCGTGAATCGCCGTGGCACGAGTTCGTCGACGACAAGCGATACCTGACCGATGCCGTCAGCTACCTGCGGCTAGGACTGACCACGATGGAGCGGCTGCGCCGGCTGCCGAAGGTGCCCTGGTGGCGTGCCTTCCAGGCCGCCGAGGTGGCCGGCGCGCTGCCGAAGGGTCCGGTGGTCTTCGAGTGCGTCGGCGTGCCCGGCATCATCGAACAGATCAGCACGCAGGCACCCATGCTGAGCCGCATCGTCATCGTCGGCGTGTGCATGGAACCCGACACCTTCCGGCCGGTCATGGCGGTCAACAAGGAACACGAGTTCCGCTTCGCGTTCGGCTACGACCCGGCCGAGTTCCGCCAGGTGCTCATGTGGCTCGCCGACGGCACCCTCGACCCCTCACCCCTGCATACCGGCACCGTGGGGCTGGACGGCGTCGCTGCGGCCTTCGATCAACTCGGCGATCCCGAGAAGCACGCGAAGATCCTCATCGATCCCACAGCCGAGTGAACGTCACTGGTCGGCGGAGGAGGACCGCCGGCCTGGGCGGAGGGCCGGCGGACCGATCACGGCCTGCTTGATGAGGTCGTAGGCGTGCGCCACGCCACTGAGCGCGTGCTCGGAGGCCTCGGTCCACGGCTCGCCTTCGGACAGATGGCGCTGCAACAGCGTCATGTACAAGGATCGGCGTGCCATGGGTCAACTCTACGGCGACAAAACGCGATATCGGCGGACCTGAAGCCCGCGTCTCGGCCTCACTAGGTAACCCGCATGAATCCCGGTGGGAAGGATGCCCCCTGACCTTCGCGGTGCGGCACCCGTCAGACGAGTCCGAGCAACGTTCGCCACGACTTTTCGGAGGTGAGTTCGGGTCGCGCGGCCCGCCATGCTTCGACGACACGCGGGCCTTCACGACGCAGCCTGCGCAACACCCGTCGACACTCACGCGCCTGCCGAAGAGTCTCTCTCCGCGAAAGAGAGCGCACGCGAAAAGCATCCTGCGAACAGTCGGTGGCAACGATCGTCCGAAAGGAACTCCCTTGCCACCACGGGGCCAACGACGGAAGAGCCACCTCCGGCATGACGCGCCCTCGCAACTGACCGATAAACCGCCGCAGTGATGCTTTATCCGCGTCGTCGGGGACCCAGTCCTCCTGACGCAACCGCACATGGCCGAGACCCCGCTCCCGCACCTCCTCGGCAGTCAACCGATGGGTGTCCGGGTATTTCGCTCGTAAGCGCATGACCGCCTCGAGATCCTCAGCGCCGCCCGCATCCAAGATCGCCGGACCGGCAAGGAACTGTTCGATCGCGAACAGAATGGTCGCGGTGAGTCCGTAGCGGTACTCGATCAATTGGTGTCGTAACCGAATAGCTAGCTTCTCCACCACCCCGGAAGGAACGAGATCGGTGTGCAGGGCCGCGTTGATGAGTGCGTTGCGTATCGCGAAGAACGCGATCGGGCTGTCCCAGTCCTTGAACTCGAAGTCCGCGTGCCACACCGCAGCACCGGGCAGCGTCACCGTCTGTACGCCTACCTCACGAGCACGCAGGCCAAGTTCGATGTCGTCGCCTTGAAAGAAGATCGGCAGAGGGAGGCCCACCTTGTCGAGCAACTCCGAGGGCACCAGGCACAACCACCATGCGTTGTACTCCACGTCAATCCGGCGAGCCGGTAGCGTCTCCAGCAGGTCGACGCCGTGCACCTCGTGGTCAACGGGCACGCCCCCACGCAAATCGGAGAAGTCCGTCTGCTCTCCGTGCGTCAGCAATACCGATGGATGGAACAACTTGAGCATCTGACCGCCGATGATCGTCGGATCACGCCGCTGGGCATCAAAAGCTACCAAGCGGAGCAACGACTCAGGTTCAAGTTGGATGTCATCATCCATGAGGATCGCCGCGAAGTCTGCGGACCGCGACAACCCGCGCAACTCGATCAACCCTCGAGTGAAGCCGCCCGCACCGCCGAAGTTTCCCTGCTGCACCACATGCAACCGCTCGCCCAGGTCCCTCGCGACTTCGCCGAAACCCTGGGCGTCGGTAACCAGTGCGCTGCCTTGGTCGACGACAACGATTCGGTCGATCAAGTCCAACACGGCTGGGTCCGACGCGATCCGCGCGAGCGTGGCAGTGCAGTAGGTCGGCCGGTTGTAGGTGCAGATCACCACGGAGGCTGATCGCGGCCTCCTCGTGCCCACCGCATCGACGCGCACGTCACCGACGGTCAGGTGACCATGTGTCGTACTTGCCTCCACCCAGATGTGCCCGGCCTCGAGATAACGGTCCACCGGTGCCTGAAGACGCAGCGTGAGCGGAACCTCACTGTCGAACTCCTCCTGGCTCACAATGCGGCTGCCTGAGAGGTGATCGTCGGCCATGACTCGCACTCGCCCTCGCCCGCTCACGGTCATGACGACATCGACAGCCGTCACCGTGGTCCACCGCTGCACGTAGGACACCGGCACCCGGCCAAAATACGTACATGTGCTGAGACTGGACCACGGGCCGAGAGATCCGGTGGTGCGGGTGCAGGCGACTTGTCCCGACGTGAGGACATAAAGCTCCTCCGGCACAGCGTCGAGCGGAGCGAACAACATACGTTGGATGACCTGTGTCATCGGCTGTGGTCGGGGGGAAGTGTCCACCGTGGAATCCTAAGGACGAATCTAGAGCCGCAGGCTAGAGCGCGTAGGCCGCTTGCGGCAGAAACCCCTCAGAGCCTACAGGGCAAGCCATTTCGCGATGGCCTCCCCGACGTCGCCTCTCCCCGACTGTGTTCCCCCTGTCTGTGCGGTGTCACACAGGTTGACCGTCGGCCAAAGGGATGACAACCCACTGGAGACTACGAGTAGATCGTCTCGGCGATCTGCCTCAGGTGTGCGGAATAGCCGGCCGACCGACCGGGAAGGTCACCCGGGTCTCCCGGAAGAACTGGGTCATCATGCAGCCCGATGATGGGCCAAGCCGACCCCCACGCTTCGACGGCCGCATGCTTGACACCGTAGTAGTCGTCGCTGACGTTCAAGGCCACCCCACGAGCGCCCTGGGAGGCCGCCAAAAGGTGCGGGTGGTACCGGGTCGAAATCCACTGTTGGTGGCCGCCGACGGGCAATCCCTGACGCATGAGTTCGGTGAACGACAGGAACCCGGCAGTCGGCCACCGATCACGCAAGGCCGAGAAGATCCGGCGGTCTAGCGGCGGATTGGCCTCGACGAAGCAGAGATCGTCGGTGACGCCCCACATCTCCAAGAGGCGGGTGACCTGTTGTTCGAGGAGATCGAAGCGATCATGTCCATCCTCCTGCGCGACGACGACGGTCCGAGGATGGTGACCGCCATGAGACACGTGGGTCCCCGTGCCGCCGAGGAAGACGTCATCGGGCGCCAAGTCGGCGACCCCTCTCAGTGCCGTCCGTGTCGACTCGTCGCGGACCGTCAGCACCGTGTAGGCATCGGCAGAATCTCGCCAGAGTTGAATCAACTCATCAGACATCGGCATCATGCCGAGGCCTGTAGCCGCCACAGGGATGCCTCGTCGATAATGCGCCCACCGCACGGCACCGACAAGGCCAGAGAAGACCGGATCGGCACCGGTCAGGTAGCCGCCACCGATGAGGTGGACACGGTCCGCAGTATGGAACGCTTCCAGGCCGGCCATCCACCGAGGGGCCAAGGAGGGGTTGTCGAGGATCCGTTCAACCCCAGCGGCCCGCTCCTGCGGCGTACCCTCACGCTCCCAACCACCAAGACGGCAGATCGTATCCACGAAGACTACTCGCGGATGAATGCCCTGGTGGAGGACCGAGGCACCCGACGGATTGGGGGTGTCGAGCCAGATTTCAGCATCGGGCCGGTGACGTGCCAACCATCGAAGCCACGCACGAGCGATTGCTTCGTCTCCGAAGTTCGGGTGACCTGGTACGCCGATGACGTACAAGCGCTCGGGGCGGCTACGACGGCGGCGGAGCATGCCCGCGAGCCTACTACGGAACGTGACCCAGCCGAGTCCTCCGATCAGCCGACCCCCTACGACCGCAAACCCCCGGACTGGCTCACCTAGACTGTCGAAGTGATCTTGCACGGGCACACACGGGCACACACGAGGGGAGCGCGCCGATGACGCGATCGACGAGTCTGTTGGTCACGGCCGCCGCTGGGGTGATGTTCGTCGGCGGGGCGATGGTCGGCTGGAACCTGCTGACCCAAAAGCCCGAGACCACCGACCCCGGGCCAAGCTGCACCGACCACCACGTCGCCGCAGGGGAAAACCTCACCGCGAACCTCATCGAGGTCGACGTGCTCAACGCCTCCGGGCGCAGCGGCCTGGCCAACCGGGTCAGCATCAACCTGCAGAGGCACGGCTTCCTCGCCGGCTCCATCGCCAACAGCACCAGCGAAATCCCCATCGATCAGGTCGCGATCTTCACCGAGGATCCCGAGGACCCGTTGGTGCAACTCGTAGCGCAGCAGTTCCAGGTCACGCCGCAGATCGTCGCACCCGATGTGAAGATCGGCGACGGCGTCACCGTGGTCGTGGGACCGAACTACACCGATCTGAACGAGGCCGCCCCGACGGAGATCACCGCCTCGCGCGACGTCGACGTGTGTGTCCCCGACCTCGAACTGTAAGAGCGTTCCGCCGCGGTCCCTGAGGTGCGACGAAGGAGCCTCGAACGGACCCCAACAACGGCCCGCTGTCTGGGTCCCTTCGGCCTTCGAGGGGATCCCTTCGCCCTTCGAGGCCGCAAGCTCCTCGCACCTCAGGGGCAGAGATCCTCCTACCGGCCCCAGTCGGCGAGCCGGCCGTGGCGCGCCACCGACGTCAGCCTCCGGTCGACCCGGTCGCGCACCTGGCGTGAGCTGACGATGAGCATCTCGTCGCCGACCATGATGCGGGTGTTCCTGGACGGGACGAGCGTCTCCTCGCCCCGCACGAGCAGCGACACCACCGCCCCCTGCGGCAGGCGCAGCTCCCCGACCTCCAGGCCGACGAACTTCGAGCCACTCGACACGCGCACCTGCAGCAGGTCGGCGGCAATGCGTTCGAGTGGTGCCGCCTCCACCTCGAGCTGGCGTACCTCGCCCAGCACGCCGCACCACGACGCCAGCACACCGAGCGGCGCGGCCTGGGCGAGGGTGTAGATCACCACCGCGACGAAGACGATGTTGAACAGGTCGTGCGAGCCGGGTACATCGTGGGCCAGCGGGATCGTCGCCAAGATGATCGGCACTGCGCCCCGCAGCCCGGCCCAGCCGAGGAACAGCTGCTCGCGCATGCGGATGCCGAACCACACGCCGCAGACGGCGATGGACAGCGGCCGGGCGACGAAGGTGAGGATCGCACCGACGGCGACGCCCATCCAGATGTGCCACCACGAGAACTCACCGGGACTGGCCAGCAGGCCCAGCATGACGAATAGCGCAATCTGCGCGAGCCATCCCACCCCCTCGACGAAGGACCGAGTCGCCATACGGTGCGGCAGCTCGGTGTTGCCCAGGATGAGCGCGGCCACGTAGATCGCGGCGAATCCGGACGCATGTACCGCAGCCGCCGAGGAGTACGCGAAGATCGTGAACGCCACCACGACGAGCGGATACAAACCGGAGGCCGGTAGTGCCACCCGCTTGAGCAGCGCACCGCCGAGGAGGCCGACGGCTGCGCCGAGGCCGATGCCGGCGACCACTTCGTAAACGATGAGCACCGCGAACGAGACGAGGCCGCCGTGGGCGAGGTCGCCGCTGCTGATCGCCAGCACCAGCACGACGATCGGTGCGTCGTTGAGGCCCGACTCGGCTTCGAGGGTGCCGCTGACCCGGTGCTTCAACGGCACGCTGCGCAACACGGAGAACACGGCGGCGGCGTCGGTGGGAGTGAGCACCGCAGCGAGCAGTATCGAGAGTGTCCAGTTCAGGTCCAACAACACATGGACCCCGACCGAGACGACCAGCACGCTGACCACCGAGCCGAGGGTCGCCAGGAGCAGCCCGAAGCCGATAGACGGGCGCACATGCGACCAGTTGGTCGTGATACCGCCCTCGGCGAGGATGAGCATGAGCGCCGAGAGGCCGAACGACAGGGCCAGGTCGGCGTTGTCGAATTCGATGCCGAGGCCGCTGGAACCGAGCAGCAGGCCGAGGGCCAGGTACATCAGCAGCGAGGGAAGCCCGGCGGTGACCGACAGCCGCACGGCGAGCACCGCAACGATCAGCACCGCAGACCCGATCAGCAGGAACTGGTCGAGGTCGTGGATGTCCACCGCCGCCTTCCGTCGAGGATCGGGTCGTAGCCGAAGTCTACCGGCCGGAGCCGACATCTGCGACGGCGCATCAGGCGAGCGGACCTGCGCAACAACGCGAAGACTCCCGGATCGCGTGTGATCCGGGAGTCTTCGCGCCCCTGAGGGCAACGTCGGGGTGACAGGATTTGAACCTGCGGCCTCATCGTCCCGAACGATGCGCGCTACCAAGCTGCGCCACACCCCGTGGCAGTCGTCAGCGTCAACGACCGGGGCGAGTCTACCCAGTCAGCGTGAGCAGTGTCGCCTCGGGTCGGCAGGCGAAGCGGATCGGCGCGTACGGGGAAGTGCCGAGGCCCGCCGAGACGTGCATCCAGGACGGCTCGTGTCCCGGCACCCGGTGGGTGTGCAGCCCCTTCGCGCGGGCGGTGTCGAGATCGCAGTTGGTGGCCAGCGCGCCGACGTACGGCAGGCACAACTGACCACCGTGAGTGTGCCCGGCGAGGATCAGCCGGTAGCCGAGCGTGTTCCATCGGTCGAGCACCCGCAGGTAGGGGGCGTGCGCGACGCCGATGGCCAGGTCCGCCCCCGGATCGGCGGGGGCGTCGTCGAGCACGTCGTACTCCAGGTGCGGATCGTCGACCCCGACGAACGCGAGCCGCTGGCCGCCGACGGTGAGCGCGTCGTGGCGGTTGGTCAGGTCCACCCAGCCGCGCCCGGTGAACGCCTCGCGCATCTGCTCGAACGGCAGGTCGGGCACCCGCTGCCAGGCCCCGCCGGAGGCGACGCCGGTGCCGCCCAGCAGGTAGCGCACGGGGTTCTTCGGCCGGGGGGAGAAGTAGTCGTTCGAGCCGAACACGAACACACCGGGCACGTCGAGCAGCGGTCCGTAGGCGTCGAGCACGGCCGGCAGCGCGTCGACGTGCGAGAGGTTGTCGCCCGTGTTGACGACGAGATCGGGTTCGAGGTCGGCCAGCGCCCGCAGCCACGCCTGCTTGCGGCCCTGCGAGGGCAGCATGTGCGCGTCGGACAGGTGCAAGATGCGCACCGGCCGCGACCCCGGAGCGAGCACCGGCACGGCGAACTCGCGCAGCGTAAACGCCCGCACCTCGATCAAGGCCCCCCAAGCAACTGCTGCGGCACTCGCTGCCGCAGCCCCTCCCAGGACGTGACGCACTCTCACGACCCCAGCGTTGCACACGACGCCTCGGGGCCGGCACCTGGCGTCATGGGTCAGACTGGGGGTATGGCTGAACTCAAGGACCGTCTGCGCGCCGACCTGACCACCGCTCTCAAGGCCCGTGAGGCACTGACCGCCTCGACGATCCGCCTGGTGCTCACGGCGATCAGCAACGCCGAGGTCGCCGGCACCGAGGCGCGCGATCTGTCCGATGACGAAGTCCTCGACGTCATCGCCAAGGAGGCCAAGAAGCGCCGCGAGTCGGCCGAGGCATTCGAGGCCGGCGGCCGCCCCGAGCTGGCCCAGAAGGAGCGCGACGAGGCCGCGATCCTGGCCGGCTACCTGCCGGAGGCGCTGAGTGCCGAGGAGATCGCCGCGATCGTGACGGCGGCGGTGCAGGACATCGGCGCGGCGGGCGAGGGGATGAAAGCCATGGGACGGGTCATGGGCGTCGTGCAGCCCCAGGTCAAGGGCCGCGCCGACGGCGGGGTCGTCGCCGCCGAGGTCAAGCGCCAACTCGGCGCATAAGGTTCGCGGGTAGGCGATTCCGCAGATAGGCGGAGCCGGTCGTTGAGGTGCGAGCTTGCGAGCCTCGAAATGACCACCACCGCAGGCTTCGCCCTTCGAGGCTCCTCGTTCCTCGTCGCACCTCAGGGACCGGCCTGGCGCGCGGGGAGGTCCGCTGGCTGAGGTGGGTCCCTTCGAGGCTCAGGCACCGGGTGCCTACGGGGTGACGACGGTGACGTTCGGGTCAGTCTGCTGGTTCGCCGGGGGCGTGGTGGGAGTCGTGGTCGGTGTCGGCGACGGGTTTGCCGACGGTTGGCGTGACGGCGGCGCGGCGAAGTCGACCGGACTCAGGTAGTTCTGGATCACCTTCATCGCGCGTGCCCACATCGGACCGGCCACCGAACTGCCAGCCGCGTTACCGCCGCGCAGGGCGATGGGGATGCCGTCGGCGTCGGCCCCGGCGATCATCGCCGCCGTGGACAACTCCGGCGTGTAGCCGACGTACCAGACGGCCTTGGCCGAACTCGTCGTACCGGTCTTGGCCGCCGAGGGAATGTTCAGGCCGGTGCCGTGGGAGTAGCCGAAGCCGCCCGGTTCCTGCAGGCCGCGAGTAATGTCGTTGATCTGCGCGGCGACCTCTTCGGAGAACACCCGCGTGCATTCGGGCTGGTAGGTCTTGAGCACGTCACCTTCGTGGTCGAGGATCTCGGCGATGGGCTGCGGCTTGCAGTACATGCCGCCCGAGGCGGGCACGGCGTAGGCCGCAGCCATGTCGAGCGCGCTGACGTCGGTGACACCCAGGGTGAACGAGGGGACGTGGCTGGTCGGCCGCCCGTCGGACCCGTCCGGCACCTCAATGCCCATGGCCTCGGCCATCTGGATGGTCTTGCACAAGCCGACCTTGGCCTCGAGTTGCGCGAAGTAGGTGTTCACCGACAGCCGCATACCCGTGTACATGTTCATGGTGCCCGACGAAGTGGAGTTGCTGACCGTCCACTTGCCGGTGCCATCGCCGTTGCAATCGAAGTACGTGCCCGACGGCAGGGTCATGGTCGCGGGCGAGTTGAAACTCGTTGTCACGGGTAGCCCTGCGTTGAGCGCGGCGGCGAGGGTGAACATCTTGAACGTCGATCCGGCCTGGAATCCGGCGGAATCGCCATACTGCGTGGGCACGGCGAAATTGATGTAGGACTGTCCGGCGGCCTTGTCACGGCCCATCGGTCGCGACTGCGCGACACCGCGGACTTTGCCCGAACCCGGTTCGACGAGGGCCAGCGCACCGATGGCGTTCTCGGTGGGCGTCACGCTGGCGGCGACCGCGTCGTTGATCGCGGTCTGCATGTTGAGGTCGATGTTGGACTTGATCGTCAGGCCGCCGCGCTCCAACCGCTCGCGGCGCTCCTCGACCGTGCTGCCGAGGGCCGGCTCGTCGAGCAGATAGCGGCGCGCGTAGTCGCACGAGAACGCAGCCGTGGAGGACACGCAGCCGTTCGGGAACTCGGTCACGTGGAGATCCAGGCCGGTCGCCTGCAACTCCTGGGACTCCGACGCGCTGATCTTTCCCTGATCGGCCATGACCGACAAGACGGTGTTGCGGCGCTGCAGCGAGCGCTCGGGGTAGACGTTCGGGTCGAACTCCACGGGATTCTTGACCAGACCGGCAAGCATCGCCGCCTGCGCGGTGGTCAACTGGTCGGGCGTCACCGAGAAGTAGTGCGAGGCTGCGGCAAACACCCCGTACGCGCCGTCACCGAAGTAGGCGATGTTGAGGTACTTCGCCAGGATCTCGTCCTTGGTGTACCGCTCTTCCATATCGATGGCCAGGCGCAACTCGCGCATCTTGCGCGCCAGTGTCTGCTCGGTCGCGGCCTTCTTCTGCTCGTCGGTGCTGGCCTGCTGGAGCAGGGTCATCTTGACGAGCTGCTGGGTGATCGTGGAGCCGCCCTGGGTGGAGCCGGCGGCGGCGTTGTTGAACGCGGCGCGCAGGGTGCCTTCGAGGTCGAGCGCGCCGTGCTCGTAGAAGCGATGGTCTTCGATGGCCAAGATCGCATCGCGCATGACCGGCGCGATCTGGTCGAGCGGAACGTCCTGGCGGTTCTCCTGGTAGAAGTACGCGATCAACTCGCCGCCGGCGGCGTACAGACGGCTGGTCTGCGCATTCGGAGTCTCGGGCAACTCGAGCGGCAGCGTCATCACGTCGTCGACGACCCGGGTGAAGGTGTAGGTCGTCAGGGCCGCAGCCGGTGTGACGATAAAAGCCACCAGCAGGCCCGCGATGCCCGAGAGCCGCAAGATCGACATGACAGCCGCGCCGGGCGAAGGCGGACGGTGCTCATCGCGGACACGGCGACGCAGACGGCCAACGCGCCCGCTCGTCGCGGTGGCGGTAGCCGCAGCGACTTTGTCCCACTCCATGCGCTTAGGGTACGGGACGCGCTTCCACGCAGGCGACGACCCATGCGCTTGAAGGAGCCTCCCACGACGGCTGCGGACTACGGCATTCCTAGTCCGAAAGGACTAGACAGAAACACTCCCTGCGGCCCTGCCGGAAACGTTCAGGTTTTTCGTACGGTCGTCCCAGACACCTTCGCCCCGCCCTGCCGGGGTGACCTCGGGAGGTTGATCGATGACGTGGAACGAGAACTGGGCCGCCCATGCGGCCTGCCGTGGGCGAACCGAGGAGTTATTCGTCCAGGGCGCTGAGCAGAACCGTGCCAAGGTCGTCTGCACGCACTGTCCGGTGGCCGCCGAATGCCTGGCCGAGGCACTCGACAACCGGATCGAATGGGGCGTCTGGGGCGGAATGACCGAGCGAGAGCGCCGCGCGCTGCTGCGCCGTCGCCCGCACGTGACCCAGTGGCGTCGCGTCCTCCAGCCCGCCTGAGAGACGTACCGATAGGTCCCTTCGAGGCTCGTCGCAAGCTCCTCGCACCTCAGGGACCAGGCCTCGCTCAGCGGGCGAGGAGGTCGCCGACGCGGCGCAGGCCGTCGAGGTCGTGGACGTCACTCGACAGCGCGGTGACCGGCACCTGCGCCACCCCCGGATGCGACCGGGCGAAACTCTCCCGCTCGCGCCGCTCCCGACCAGCCAGAGCCAGACGCTCGGCATGGACGGCCAGCAGCTCGGCCACCTGCCGCTGCAGCGCGTCACCCTCGGCGAGCCGGGCGATGGCCGCCTGCGCCGCCGCCAGATCGATCTGATCGGCGACGTCGTCGTGAACCCGGTTGACGACCAGCCCGGCCAGCGGCATCTGATCGCCGGCGAGTCGTTCGACGAAATAGGACGCCTCGCGCACCGCCGCCGGCTCGGGCGAGGCCACCACCACGAACGCCGTCCCCGGCGCCTTGAGCAGCGCATACGTGGCCTCGGCGCGCTGCCGGAAACCGCCGAACAGCGTGTCGAAGGCCGCCACGAAGGTCTGCACGTCGCTGAGGACCTGGGCACCGAGGATCTTGTTGATCGCCCCGGTGACCAGGCCGAACCCCGCGCTGAGCAGGCGAGCCGGACCCTTCGCCGGGGCGAGCAGCAGCTTGATGAAACGCCCGTCCAGCATCGACGACAGCCGCTCGGGCGCGTCGAGGAAGTCCAGCGCCGAGCGCGACGGTGGGGTGTCCACGACGATGAGGTCCCAGGCACCGCTCGCGTGCAACTGCCCCAGCTTCTCCATCGCCATGTACTCCTGCGTGCCCGCAAAGGAACTGGACAGCGCCTGGTAGAACGGGTTGGCGAGGATCTGCCGCGCCTTCTCCGCGCTCGCGTGCGCCTCGACCACCTCGTCGAAGGTGCGCTTCATGTCGAGCATCATCGCGTCGAGCGAGCCGCCGTTCGCGCCCGCGCCGGCGACCGAGCGGGGCGTGTTGTCCAGCTCGGTCAGCCCCATCGACTGCGCGAGCCGCCGTGCCGGGTCGATGGTCAGGACACACACGCGGCGGCCGGCGTCGGCGGCCCGCATGGCCAGCGCGGCCGAGGTCGTCGTCTTGCCGACCCCGCCCGATCCGCAGCACACGACGATCTCGACGGACCTGTCGGCGATCAGCGCATCGACATCGAGCGTGCCGCGCACGTCGCGGGCCACCACCCGGGGCCGGGTGCGGGCGCGGCGGGCGTCCGGTGCCGTGCGGGCGCGGGGACTCATGCCAGGCTCCCCTCGCGCAGCAACCCGGCCAGTTCCAGCAGGCCGCCGAGGTCGGTCCGCTCCACGACGGGCAGTTCGACCGTGGGCGTGGCGTCGGCGGCCAGCAGGTCGCGCTGGGACTGCTGGAGCGCCTGCCGTTCCAGGTGCCCGCGGCCCCCAGCCAGCAGCGCGGCGGCGACGTCGGGATCGAGTCCGGCCCCGGTGAGCACGCCGGCGACCGCAGCGGCATCCAGGATGCCGTCCTCCAGCGCGGCGGCGGTCTCGTCCGACACCAGCGCCGCGCGGACCAGGTTGACCACCACGTGCCCCACCGGCAGCCCGGCCGCGTGCAGTTCGGCGATGCCGTCGAGCGTCTCCTGCACCGGCATCTCCTCCAGCACCGTGACGAGGTGGACACGGGTCGCCTCCGAACGCATCATCTCGGTGATCGCGTCGGATTGGCGGCGGATCGGTCCCACCTTGGCCAGGCCGGCCACCTCGGCGCTGACGTTGAGGAAGCGCGTGATCCGCCCGGTCGGCGGCGCGTCGATGACGATGGCGTCGTACAGCGGCCCGGTGTCCTGGTGTTGGCCGCGGCGGCGGGCGATCTCGTAGATCTTCCCGGTCAGCAGCACATCACGGACCCCCGGCGCGATGGTCGTGGCGAAGTCGATGACGCCGAACCGGTCGAGCGCTTTGCCGGCGCGGCCGAGCCGGTAGAACATGTCGAGGTATTCCAGGAGCGCCGATTCGGCGTCGATGGCCAGGGCGAACACCTCACCGCCGCCCAGCCCGGTGGCGACGCGCCGCTCCTCGTACGGCAGCGGGGCCACGTCGAGCAGTTGCGCGATGCCCTGGCGCCCCTCGACTTCGCACACGAGGACGCGCTGGCCCCGGTCGGCGAGGGCGAGCGCCAGCGCCACGGCAGTCGTGGTCTTACCGGTGCCCCCCTTGCCGGTCACGACATGCAAGGCGGTGGACGACACGGAAGGCAGCCTAGCGAGGACGCCGGCCGGCGGGGCCAGGGTGAGGGAAAACCCCCTTGGCACCGGGGAGGCCGCAGCCCTAGCGTGACGATCGGATCGTCCCTGTCCCTTCGTCCCCGGGAGTCTCCGTGCGCCGTCTCCGTTTCGCCTCCGCCGTCCTGCTGCCCCTCGCCCTGGTGCTCGCCGGGTGCGGTGATGACGACACGACCGCCGATTCGCCCGATCCCTCCGACTCCGTCAGCCAGGCCGACGAGGCCCCCACCGAGGCTCCGGAGGCGTGCGACGTGCTCTCGGCCGACGACGCCAGCGCGGCTGCGGGGTTCACGGTGACCGCCGAGAGCGGGCCGCTCGGCGCGTGTGAGTACGACCAGGAGGACCCGACGGCCACCAGCTTCTCGCTGGACCTGATGGTGCAGTCCGACCTCGGCGGCTCCTTCGACGACTATCTCGCCGCCATGCAGGCACCGCTGGAGGTCGAGGACGAGAGCACGCCGGACCTCGGCGAGGGTGCGCGCATCCTCACCGGCACCGCGTCGGGTTTCAGCATGACGACCGGTGCCGCCTACGAGGACGGCGTGCTCTACACCGTCACGGTGACGCCGGGGTCGGACCTGGATTCGGCCGGTGAACTGGCACTGACCGAGGCCCTGCTGCGCGCAGCCCTCGACGCCGCTTGACCTTTCGCCCTTCGAGGCTCGGGCGCGGGGAGTCCGGTCCCTGCCTCGAAGGGCGCGCCTCAACGACCGGGTGCGGGGCGGCATCGACCGTTCCCTAGGGTGAGGATGTGAGGAGGCAGTCGGCGGTCGTCATCTGGCTGGTCGGCCTCTCGGCCTATCTCCTGGCGGTCTTCCACCGCTCCTCGCTGGCCGTAGCCGGACTGGAGGCGGCCGACCGCTTCGGCATCTCCGCAGCCCAGCTGGCGACCTTCGCCACCGTGCAGCTGCTCGTCTACGCGGGTCTGCAGGTGCCGGTCGGCCTGGCCCTAGACCGCTTCGGCCCGCGGCGCGTCATCGTCATCGGCGCGGTGACGATGACCCTCGGCCAGGCGTGCTTCGCGCTGGCCGAGTCCTATCCGCAGGCCATCGGCGCGCGGCTGCTCGTCGGTGCCGGCGACGCAATGACCTTCACCTGCGTCCTGCGGCTCATCGCCACCTGGTTCACCTCGGCCCGCATCCCACTGGTGACCCAGCTGACCGGCGTGCTCGGCCAGCTCGGCGCGATCATCGCCGCGCTGCCGATGACCTGGGCCTTCGCCCACTGGGGTTGGACGCGCGCCTACCTGGTCTCGGCCTCGGCCGGCATCGTCGTGACGCTCCTGCTGGCCCTCGTCGTGCGCGACGAACCGGGGGCGTGGCACCGCCGCGGCAAGCCGATCTCGTGGCCCCTGGTGCGCTCCAGCCTCGGCGACTCCTGGCGCCACCCCGGCACCCGGCTCGGCTTCTGGACGCACTTCTCGACCCAGTTCAGCGCGACGACACTCAGCCTGCTGTGGGGCTATCCGTTCTTCGTGCGCGGCGAAGGCCGGTCGTCGGATCAAGCCGGGGCGCTGCTGACCGTGCTGGTGATCGCGGTCATCGCCGCCGGACCGGTACTAGCCGGAATCACCTCACGCCATCCGTACCGGCGCTCCGACCTCGTCATGGGCATCGTGATAACGATCATGGCCGTCTGGGCGGCGGTGTTGCTGTGGCCCGGCGACGCGCCGACCTGGCTGCTGGTCCTGCTCATGGTCGTCGTCGGCGTGGGCGGCCCGGCCTCGGTGATCGGTTTCGAGTACGGCAGGGAGTTCAATCCCGACGACCGCCTCGGCGCGGCCATCGGCATCATCAACCAAGGCGGATTCGTCGCCAGCCTCATCCTCGTGATCGCCATCGGGATCGTGCTGGACTGGCTGACGCCCGCCGGGTCGGAGTACACGCCGCAGGCCTTCCGCTGGGCGATGGCGAGCCAGTACGTGCTGTGGACCCTCGGCCTGGCGAACATCTGGCGGTCCCGCCGCCGCGTCCGCGAACGTCGCCGGCCGTAGGCCGGGGCTACTCCGTGCGAGCACAGCGAGCCTCGAAATGACCCGCCGATGCAGGATTCGGGGCTTCGACCGCTTGCGGCCTACGCGACTCATCCAGCGGGACGTATCTGCGCACGTTTTTATTGCGCAGTGTCCGCGAGATAGTTGCGCAGGGCCTCGTCGGCGTCACGTGGCACGAAGCCTGCGGCCGTGACCTTCGTGAGGTCCAGCGCACTGTGCGTCGGTCGTGGCGCGATCGGCCCCTCGGCCGTGGCGTAGTAGTCGGCGGTGCTGACCGGGGTCACTCGTGCCGGGTCGTGTCCGGTGAGCTCGTAGACGCGCTTGGCGATGTCGGCCCACGACTGCACAGTCCCGTCGTTGGACAGGTTGTAGGTGCCGTACGGGGCACCGGTGTCGAGCAGGTGGCCGATCCCGGCAGCCAGGTCGCTCGTGAACGTGAGCCGCCCGTGCTGGTCGTCGACGACGCTCGGGTCGATCCCGCGCTCGGCCAGGGAGGCCATAGTACGGACGAAGTTGCTGCCCTCGCCGATGACCCAGCTCGTGCGGACCACGTAGTGCCGGGGCACGGTAGCGGCGAGGGCGTCTCCCGCAGCCTTGGTCTGCCCGTAGACGCCGAGCGGGCTGAACGATTCGTCCTCGGTGTGAACCTCACGGCTGCCGTCGAAGACGTAGTCGCTGGAGACGTGGACCAGGGTCAGCTGGTGGGCCGTGGCGACGCGGGCGAGGTTGGCGACGGCCTCGACGTTGACCCGCCAGCTGGCGACGCGCCCCTCGGCCGTCTCGGCCTGATCGACTGCGGTGTAGGCGGCGGCGTTGATAATCGTGTCGTACTGGCGCCACGGCCGTGCCCGGCTCAGGTCGGCGGTGAGGTCGAGCTCGTCGACGTCGGTGAACTCGACGTGGTCGAGACCGGCGAACAGGGTGCGCAGGGCCTGGCCGAGTTGCCCGTTGGCACCGGTGACGAGGACTTTGCGTGGTCCGAAGGGCGTGACGTCGGCCAGCCGCGGGTGAGCCTGGTCCTTCTCGGAGATCTCCACGTCGTCGAGGCTGATGGGCCAGTCGATCGCGGCCGTCTCGTCGCGCAGATTGAGGAAGGTGTACGCGGCGTCGGGCGACCAGTGGTCGTTGACGAGGTACGTGTAGGCCGTGTCGGGCTCGAGGGTCTGGTACGAGTTGCCGACCCCGCGCGGCACGAGCACCGCACGGGAGGCGTCCAGCTCGACCGTGAAGACCGTGCCGAAGCTGTCGCCGGCGCGCAGGTCGACCCAGGCACCGAAGATGCGTCCGTGGGCGACCGAGACGAACTTGTCCCACGGCTCGGCGTGGATGCCGCGGGTCGTGCCGACGGCGTCGTTGAAGGAGATGTTGTTCTGCACGACACCGAGGTCGGGCACGCCGAGGGCACGCAGCTTCTCGCGCTGCCAGTTCTCCTTGAACCAGCCGCGGCTGTCGCCGTGCACGGGCAGCTCGATCACGAGCAGTCCCGGTATGGGGGTCTCGGTGACGGTGAGGTCCTTGCCGAACTCAGTCATCGCCGTGTCACTGCCCCTTGGCTGCGTAGAACGCCTCGGTGGCGTCCTTGGCCGGTGCCCACCACGCCTCGTGCTCGCGGTACCACTCGATCGTGGCGGCGAGGCCGGCCTCGAAGTCGCGGTACTGCGGCTGCCAGCCGAGCTCGGTGCGCAGCCGCGTGGAGTCGATCGCGTACCGCAGGTCGTGTCCGGCGCGATCGGTCACATGGTCGTAGGCGTCGACCGGCTGGCCCATGAGCCCGAGGATCAGCTCCACGACGTCCTTGTTGTTCTTCTCGCCGTCGGCACCGATCAGATAGGTCTCACCGATCTGTCCGTGGTCGAGGATCGTCAGCACGGCCGAGGAGTGGTCGTCGGCGTGGATCCAGTCGCGCACGTTCTCGCCCTTGCCGTAGAGCTTCGGGCGGATGCCGCGGATGACGTTGGTGATCTGACGCGGGATGAACTTCTCGACGTGCTGGAACGGCCCGTAGTTGTTCGAGCAGTTGCTGATCGTGGCCTGCACGCCGAAGGAGCGCACCCAGGCGCGCACGAGCAGGTCGCTACCGGCCTTCGTCGAGGAGTAGGGCGAGGACGGGTTATACGGCGTGTCCTCGGTGAAGCGGGCGGGGTCGTCGAGCTCGAGGTCGCCGTAAACCTCGTCAGTCGAGATGTGGTGGAAGCGGCGCTCGTGCCGGCGCACCGCCTCCAGCAGCGTGTACGTGCCGATGATGTTGGTGTCGAGGAAGGGGCGCGGGTTGTCCAAGGAGTTGTCGTTGTGCGACTCGGCCGCGTAGTGGACGACGGCGTCACTCTCGGCGACGAGACGGTCGACCAGCGCGGCGTCGGTGATGTCGCCGTGGACGAAGGAGAAGCGGTCCTCGGGCAGGCCGTCAAGCGAGGCTCGGTTGCCCGCGTAGGTCAGCGCGTCGAGCACGGTGACCCGATGGTCGGTATGCGCCACGACGTGATGGACGAAGTTGGAGCCGATGAACCCGGCACCGCCCGTGACGAGCAGATGGGACATGTCACTTACCCCGTTCGAGCATGGTCAGCAGATAGGAACCGTAGCCGGACTTGACCAGCTTCTCCGCGCGCTCGCGGAGTTCGTCGTCGCTCAGGAAACCCCTTCGCCAGGCGACCTCCTCGGGCACGCCGATGCGCAGGCCCGTGCGTCGCTCGATCGTGCGGACGTACTCGGCGGCATCGGTCATCTGGTCGAAGGTGCCGGTGTCGAGCCAGGCGGTACCGCGCGGCAGCACCTCGACCTGGAGGCGACCCTGGGCCAGGTAGGCCTTGTTGACGTCGGTGATCTCGTACTCACCGCGCGGCGACGGCCGGAGGTTGCGGGCGATCTCGACCACGTCGTTGTCGTAGAAGTACAGGCCGGGCACCGCATAGTTGCTCTTGGGCGCGGCCGGCTTCTCCTCCAGCGACACGGCGCGTCCGTCGGCGTCGAACTCCACCACACCGTAGGCACTCGGCTCGCTGACCCAGTACGCGAAGACCGCGCCCCCGTCGACGTCGGAGTAGCGCTGGAGTTGACTGCCCAGGCCGGGGCCGTAGAGCAGGTTGTCACCGAGCGCGAGCGCGACCTTGTCGTCGCCGATGAAGTCGGCACCGATCGTGAAGGCCTGCGCGAGCCCGTCGGGCGAGGGCTGCTCGGCGTAGGTCAGGGAGATGCCGAACTGTGAACCGTCTCCCAGCAAGCGGTGGAAGCCGGGGGCGTCGTGCGGAGTCGTGATGACGAGGATCTCGTCGATGCCGGCCAGCATGAGCGTCGACATCGGGTAATAGACCATCGGCTTGTCGTACACCGGCACGAGTTGCTTGGACACACCCAGGGTAATCGGGTGTAAACGGGTTCCCGAGCCTCCGGCGAGAATGATGCCTTTCACGAGACCCCATCCTGCCATGCGGCACTGATGGAGAGATCGCCGTGCTGTGACTCGATCGTGCGCGATAGTTACGCCGCCTGAGGAGCGATCGGGGACGTCTGCCCCGCGACACCGCCCCTCAGTCGTGGAAGGTGACGGCGTCGGCTACGGGGACGCGCGGGGCGCGGAAGGAGTTCACCGGATGGTCGGGGTCGGGCCAGCCGAAGGACACACCGCAGACCACCCGGCGGTCCTCACCCCAGCCGAACCGCTCGCGCAGCAGCACCGACTTCATCGCCACTGCCGCCTGCGCGCACGTCGCCACCCCCGCCGCCTGCGCCGCGAGCAGGAAGGACTGCACGTACAGGCCGCAGTCGACCAGGCCGTACGGGCCGAGGCTCGCCGGTGCCGAGATCACCGCCAGATGCGGCGCGCCGAAGAAGTCGAAGTTGCGCATCATCTGCCGCGCGGACGCCTCCCGATCATCGCGCGCCACCCCGACCGCCTCGTACAACTGCCAGCCGACCGCCCGGCGGCGCACCGCGTACTCGCCGTCGTAGCCGGGCGGGAAGTCGATGTCGGACCCCCAGCGCTCGTCGGCCGCGACCGCCGCGCGCAGCTCGTCCAGAGCCTCCCCGGACACCACCGCCACCTGCCACGGCTGGACGTTGCACCATGACGGCGTCGCCTGCGCGGTCTCGAGGAGGCGCTCGATCAGCGGCCGGGGCACCGGATCGGGCCGGAAGCCGCGACAGCTCCATCGCGCCCGCACGATCTGGTCGGTCAGCACCAGCAGATCGGAGTTTTCGTTCATCACCCTGACATCGTCCCACCGGCACTGCCATGATGACGGCAGTCACATTCAGGAGGACCCATGTCGCTGTCCGAAGTCACGATCATCATGTCCGGCGGCAGCCGCGGCATCGGCGAGGCCATCGCCGTCCGTGCCGCGCGCGACGGGGCCAACGTGGCGCTGCTGGCCAAGTCGTCCGAGCCGCACCCGAACCTGCCCGGCACGATCTACACGGCAGCGAAGGCCATCGAGGAGGCCGGCGGCCGCGCCCTGCCGCTCGTCGGCGACGTCCGCGACGACGCCTTCGTCATCGACGCCGTCGCCCAGACCGCCGAGACCTTCGGCGGTATCGACATCGTGGTCAACAACGCCAGCGCCATCGACCTGACGCGCACCGAAGACCTGCCGATGAAGAAGTACGACCTGATGAACGACATCAACTGCCGCGGCACCTTCTTGCTGTCCAAGACGTGCATCCCGTGGCTGCGGCAGTCGGCCAACGCGCACATCCTCACGCTCAGCCCGCCGCTGGAGCTCGACCCGAAGTGGCACACGACCTTCACCGGTTACACCATCGCGAAGTTCGGCATGAGCCTGGTAACGCTGGGCCTGTCCGGCGAGTTGCGCGAGGACGGCATCGCGGCGAACTCACTGTGGCCGCGCACCGCCATCGACACCGCTGCGGTGCGCAATGTGGTCGGCCCCGGTCTGAGCGCCAACTCGCGCACGCCCGCGATCATGGCCGACGCCGCCTACGAGATCCTCACCCGCCCGAGCCGCGAGTGCACCGGACACTTCTTCATCGACGACGATGTGCTGGCCGAGGCTGGCGTGACCGACTTCAGCGTCTACCTCAACGGCGGGAAGGAAGAGGACCTCGCGCTCGACTTCTGGGTCGAGCCGAAGGGTCCGATGAACCCCGCCCTGCGGCTGCACTGAGCCATGTCCCACTGATCGGGGGCAAGAGGTTCCGCCAATAGGTCCGCTGGCGGAACCGTGTCAGGAAGCATCGGTTCCCCCGAACGGCAATGAGGGGTTGTGGCCGCCGTGGCGACCACAACCCCTCACCGGCTGTCAGACCGGCCCGTCAGGCGAACTTCTCGCCCTTCGCGGCCTTGTCGAGCAGCAACTGCGGCGGAGCGAAACGCTCGCCGTAGGCCGCAGCCAGCTCCTGCGCGCGCTCGGTGAACGCCTCGATGCCGATCCGGCCGTCAGCCGCCTCGTACCCGTTGACGTACTGCAGCGCACCGCCCTGCAGCGGCGGGAAGCCGATGCCGAAGATCGAGCCGATGTTGGCGTCGGCGGTGGTGCGCAGCACGCCCTCCTCGACACAGCGGATCGTCTCGATGGACATGATGAACGTCAGGCGCTCCTTGATGTCCTCGAGCGGGATCTCCTTGTCCCCGCCGAAGAGTTCGGCCAGGCCCGGCCACAGGTACTTCTTGCCACCCTCGGGGTACTCGTAGAAGCCCGCGCCGGCGGCCTTGCCCTTGCGGTCCAGGTCGACCAGCTTGTTGACGACGTCCATCGCGAGGCTGTCGGGGAACACCTTGCCCTCATCCTCGGCGGCCTTCTTGGCCTCTGCGGCGATCTTCTGCGGCAGCGTCAGCGACACCTCGTCGATCATCGCCAGCGGCTGACCCGGGAAGCCGGCCAGCGAGGCCGCCCGCTCGATGGTGATGGGGTTGATGCCCTCGCCGACCATCTGCGCGCCCTCCATGACCAGCGTGCCGAACACCCGCGAGGTGAAGAAGCCGCGGCTGTCGTTGACGACGATGGGCGTCTTCTTGATCTGCTTGGTGTAGTCGATGGCTCGCGCGATGGCCGCATCGGAGGTCTTCTCGCCCACGATGATCTCCACCAGCGGCATCTTGTCGACCGGGGAGAAGAAGTGGATGCCGATGAAGTCCTCGGGACGCTTGACGCCCTCGGCCAGGTCGGTGATGGGCAGCGTCGACGTGTTCGAGCCGAGCAGCGCGTCGGCGTTGACGATCGGCTCCAGCTCGCCGAAGACCGAATGCTTCAGCTCGACGGACTCGAAAACCGCTTCGATGACGAAGTCGCAGCCCGCGAGGTCGGCGTAGTCGGCCGTCGGGGTGATGCGGGCCAGGATCTCGTCGGCCTTCTCCTGCGTGATCTTGCCGCGCGAGACGGCCTTGTCGAGCAGGTTTACCGAGTACTGCTTGCCCTTCTCGGCCGCCTCCAAAGAGATGTCCTTGAGCACGCACTCGATGCCGTTGCGCGCCGAGACGTAGGCGATGCCCGCGCCCATCATGCCCGCGCCGAGGATGGCCAGCTTGGTCGCCTTCGTCGCCTCGATGCCGTCGGGACGCGAGCCGCCGGCGTTGATCGCCCCGAGATCGAAGAAGAACGCCTGCGTCATGTTCTTGAACTGCTGGCCGGTGATGAGGTCGACGAGGTAGCGCGACTCGATCCGGCTGGCGGTGTCGAAGTCGACCTGCGCGCCCTCGACCGCCGCAGCCAGGATGCTGCGCGGCGCCTTGTAGGCCGCGCCCTTGATCTGCTTGCGCAGCATCGAGGGGAAGCCGGGCAGGTTCATGGCGAGCTTCGGGTTCGACGGGGTGCCGCCGGGCATCTTGTAACCACGGCGATCCCACGGCTGGCTGGCCGCGTCCGCGTCGCCCTGGACCGACTCGATCCAGGCCTTCGCCGCACCCAGCAGCTCCTCGGGCGCGACCAGCTCGTCGACCAGGCCGAGCGCCTGCGCCTTGTCCGGCTTCACGCGCGGACCCTGCAGCAGGATGTTCATCAGCGCGTCCTGAATGCCGAACATGCGCACCGTGCGGGTGACGCCTCCGCCGCCGGGCAGCAGGCCGAGGGTGACCTCGGGCAGGCCGATCTCGTAGCGGCCCTCGGCCGCGACGCGGTGATGACAGGCCAGGGCGATCTCCAGGCCGCCGCCGAGCGCGGCACCGTTGATCGCCGCGACGACCGGCTTGCCGATGGTCTCCAGCTTGCGCAGCGTGGCCTTGATCGCCTCGATCTCCTCGAAGAGGCGCGCAGCATCCTCGGGGCCGGACTGCATCATCAGCTTGAGGTCGCCGCCGGCGAAGAAGGTCTTCTTCGCACTGGAGACGATGACGCCCTTGATCGCGTCGCCGTCGGCGGCGATCTCGTCGGCGAGCCGGTCGACGGCCTTGGCCATCGAGGCGGAGTAGATCGGGTTCATCGTGTTGGCCGACTGGGTCGGGTCGTCGATGACGAGGTTGACGATGCCGCCGTCGACCTCGTAACGCACTGCTTCAGTCATGTGAGTTCTCTCTTCTTCGGTGAGGTCGGGTCAGACGCGCTCGACGATGGTGGCGATGCCCATGCCGCCGCCGATGCACAGCGTGGCCAGGCCGTAGCGCTTCTGCTGGCGCTCCAGTTCGTCGACGAGCGTGCCGAGGATCATGCCGCCGGTCGCGCCGAGCGGGTGGCCCATCGCGATCGCGCCGCCGTTGACGTTGGTGCGCTCGTGCGGGAAGTCGTCCAGATCGCGCATGAGCTTCATGGCGACCGCGGCGAAGGCCTCGTTGATCTCGATGAGGTCGATGTCCTCGATGGACAGGCCGGCCTTGTCGAGGGCCTTGCGGCAGGCGGGGCCGGGGCCGGTCAGCATGATGGTCGGCTCCGAGCCGATGACGGCAGTCGAGACGATGCGCGCGCGGGGCGTGAGGCCGTGGCGCTCACCGGCTTTCTCGTTCCCGATGAGCACCAGCGAGGCACCGTCGACGATGCCCGAGGAGTTGCCGGCGTGGTGGACGTGGTTGATCTTCTCGACGGTGAGGTACTTCTCCAGTGCCACCGAGTCGAAGCCGGCGAAGTCGCCGAGGTCGGCGAAGGACGGCTTCAGGCTGCCCAGCGACTCGACCGTGGTGCCCTCGCGCACGAACTCGTCGTGGTCGAGGATCGGCAGGCCGTTGATGTCGGTGACCGGGATGATCGAGTTGGCGAAGTAGCCGTTGGCGATGGCCTTGGCGGCTCGCGCCTGCGATTCAGCGGCGAAGGTGTCGACGGCCTCGCGGTCGTAGCCCTCGATGGTGGCGATGAGGTCGGCACCGATGCCCTGCGGGACGAAGTCGGTGTCGAGCGCGGTCTTGGGGTCCATTGCCCAGGCGCCGCCGTCGGAGGCCATCGGCACGCGGCTCATGGACTCGACGCCGCCGGCGAGGATGAGGTCCTCCCAGCCGGACTTGACGCGCGCGGAGGCCTGGTTGATCGACTCCAGGCCGGAGGCGCAGAAGCGGTTGAGCTGCACGCCGGCGACCTGCTCGCCGAAGCCGGCCGCGAGCACGGCGGTGCGGGCGATGTCGGCACCCTGGTCGCCCACGGGGGACACGACGCCGAGAACGACGTCGTCGACCTCGTTGGGGGCCAGGTTCGGGTTGCGCTCCTTGATGGCGTCCAGGAGCGTGGTCACCAACGAGATCGGCTTGACCTCGTGCAGTGAACCGGTCTTCTTGCCGCGGCCGCGGGGGGTGCGGATCGCGTCGTAGATGAATGCTTCGGTCATGGGTGTGAGTCCTCGCAGACGAGTGGGTCATGTCGGCTGACTCGCTGAGGATGCCAGCACGGAGGGGCGCACGGTGGGACACCGCGCCGTTTCATTGTGACACCACTACTGTCAACATCAACCAGGGGCTGTCGGCGCGCCGATGCGGGCTACTCTCGGCACCGTGACCGCCGACCCCGACGCCGAACAGACGCTGACCGTGGAGCAACTGGCCGCGCGCGTCGGCATGACGGTACGGACGGTCCGGTTCTACGCCGGCCGCGGCCTCATCCCCCCGCCGCGGCGCGAGGGCCGCAACGGCTATTACGGCCCCGATCACCTGGCCCGGCTCGAACTCGTCCGCGAACTCCAGGCCCACGGCTTCACACTGTCGGCCATCGAGGGCTACCTCGAACGCATCCCGGCCGACGCCACGCCCGAGCAGGTCGCGCTGCACCGCACGCTGCTGGCGCCGTGGACGCCGGAGATGCCCGAGACCGTCGACCGGGCCGCGCTGGAGACGCGCTGCGGCCGCGCGCTGTCCGACGACGACATCGAGGTGCTGGTGGCGCTCGGCGTGGTCGAGCCGACGCCGGTCGAGGATCAGTTCCGGCTCGCCCCGGCGCACCTGGCCATCGGCGTCAGTTTCCTCGACGCGACGCTGCCCATTGAGGCCGCGCTCGCCGCGCGCAAGATCATCACCGAGCACAGCAGCCAGCTCGCCCAGCAGCTCACCGAGATGTTCCGCGTGGCCGTCTGGCCGCACCTCAAAGCGTCCGACTACCCGCCCGAGCTGCTGACGACGATGGTCGAGCGCTTCAAGCCGCTGACCGTACAGGCACTCGTCACCGCCTACGAGGAGGCCGTCGACGAGCAGAAGCGGCTCACCGTCATCCGCCGTACCGACCGCTGAGGCCACCCGCCGGTCCCTGAGGTGCGAGCTTGCGAGCCTCGAAATGATCCACCTACGGCAGGCTTCACCCTTCGAGGCTCGGCCGCGAGCGGCCTCACACCTCAGGGACCGCTCCTCGCACCTCAGGACCCGGCTCGCTCGTTCCTCGCGGGTCCTGAGGTACCGCGAGGAACGAGCGGCCTCGAAGGGCGCACCTCAGCCAGCGGACCTATCTTCGGCACGTCTCAACCAGCACTTCCCTGAGGTCGCCCGCCCTCCGGGTGGGCGGTACAGCCAGCAGCAGCCCTACCCCGCAGAGGTGACGGGGAAGGACAGACCCGCCGCGCTCTCGGAGGCCGCCCACAGCGCGGCACCGAGGTCGGCGTCACGGGCGGCCCGCGTCATCGGGCTGGGACCGGGACGACCGCGAAGCCCGCGGAACCCCTGCGGCCCGAGGTATTCGCCGCCGGTCAGGGCCGGGTCTGTGGCCGCCATGAGGATCGGCATCGCCCCCGCATGCGCCGACTGCGCGATGACCTTGGTCCCCTGGTGCATGACGAAGCCGACCGGCGCGAGTCCGCCGAGGCCCCATCCGGTCTTGGTCAGTTCGGTCGCCGCGAATCCCGGATGCGCGGCGACGCTCGCCACGTCGAGTCCCGCCGCTCCGGCGCGACGATGCAGCTCCTGAGCGAACTGGAGATTGGCGAGCTTCGACTCGGCGTACACCGGCCAGCGGCGGTAGCGGCGCGGCGCACCCTCGGGCGTCAGACTGCGCAGATCGACACGGCGCGCCGCCGTGTGCGCCAGCGACGAAACGGTCACGACGCGCGCGCCCGGCGCGTCGGCCAGCAGCGGCCACAGCCGGGCGGTCAGGGCGAAATGTCCCAGGTGGTTCGTGCCGATCTGCAACTCGAAGCCGTCGGCGGTGTGCCGCAGCGGCGGGACCATGATCCCGGCGTTGTTGACGAGCACGTCGATCCGGTCGGTCAGCCCGTGCACGGCCTCCGCAGCACGCTCGACCGAGGCCAGGTCGGCCAGGTCGAGGTCGACCAACCGAATGTCGGCCTCCGGCGCGAGCCGCCGCACCCGTTCGAGCGTGGCCTCGGCCTTGGCGGCGTCACGGGCAGTGACGATGAGCGAGGCACCGTGCCGGGCCAGTTCGCCCGCGATCTGCGTGCCGAGGCCGCCAGTGACCCCGGTGACGAGGAAGCGCCGTCCGGTCTGGTCGCCGATGTCGGTGGTACTCCAGCGGGACATGTCAGTCCTCCTCAGTAGTGCGCCCGGCCTGCCAACGACACCAGAATACGAATCCGGCGAGCACCAGGCCCGCAGCGAGCGAGAGAGCGCCGACCTGCGTGCCGCGGTCGATCTTGTCGGAGCCGTCGAAGACCGCATAGCCATAGGCGGCCGAGTCGGCGGCTCCGTCGGCCGGCAGGCAGCTGACGATGACGCCGTCGCGACCCTCGGCGGCGAGGGCGATCAGGTGCCACTGGCTGCCGTTGCGGTCCACGACGATGTCGATGGAGGCCTTGCTCAGCGCCGTGCCCTCGGCCTCGGGCTGGTCGGCCGGGCGGGATCGGCAGGCGATGTCGCGCTCGGGCTGAAGCTGATCGGTGAAGATCGCCAGCGAGTGCCCGGCGGCGTTGATCGGCTCGGTGGCCGGCTCCACGACCGCATCGCGCACGCCGTCCCAGGCACTCGCGGCGATGGCGGTGCCCACCATCGATCCGGCGATGGCGACGAGGACCGCAGCGAGGTACCACAGGGGGTTGGTCAGGCGCACACGTCAACCCTAGAAGGTCAGCGTCATGGCCGCGAAGGCTGACGGCTCCGGGCAGTCAGGTGCGGCGCGCGGCGAACGTCATCGCTGCGGCGGCATAGATCAGGGCGACCACGCCCACAACCGCGTAGGGGCCGTGGGGGAGCAGTTGCCCGGCCGGCGCGTTCATCGTCATCGACACCAGCGCGGCCCCGCCGACCAACGAGACCGCCATCGAGGAGATGAGAAGGGGATCGCGCGAGGACGCGACCGTGAAGGTCTGATAGGCGATCACTGCACTGACGACCGCAGCGGCGATCACCGCCAACCGGGCTGCCGTGACGGTGTCGGACGACCAGCCGTCGACCAGCCAGATCGCCCACGAGACCGTCACGACGACAGCGGCCAGCCACATGCCGACGACACGCTTGGACTCTCGACCCATGCCGACACCCTAGAGGTCTCCGCAGATAGGCGGAACCGGTCATTGAGGTGCGAGCTTTCAGCCACGAAGCCCGCCGTGGTAGGTCCCTTAGAGGCTCGCAAGCTCGCACCTCAGGGACCAGTGTGCTTGCGCGGGTCCTGAGGTACCGCGAGGAACGAGCGGCCTCGAAGGGTGCACCTCAGGGACCGCGGTGACGACTGGGATCACACCGGCGGACTCGCGTGCTTGCGCAGTTCCGCGCGGGCCAGCGAATTCTTGTGTACCTCGTCAGGACCGTCGGCGAAGCGCAGCGTCCGGATGCCCGCCCACATCTCGGCCAGCGGGAAGTCCTGGCTGATCCCGGCCGCACCGTGCGCCTGGATCGCCCTGTCGATGATCCAGTTGACCGTCTCGGGCGTCGCGATCTTGATCGCCTGGATCTCGGTGTGCGCACCCTTGTTGCCGACGGTGTCCATGAGCCAGGCGGTCTTGAGCACCAGCAGCCGCAACTGCTCGATCCGCACCCGCGACTCGGCGATCCAGTCGCGGATCACGCCCTGCCGTGCCAGCGGCTTGCCGAAAGCCACCCGGTTCTGCACCCGCTGGCACAGCATCTCGACGACCCGCTCGGCAATGCCGATGGAGCGCATGCAGTGGTGGATGCGGCCCGGTCCGAGGCGTGCCTGCGCGATGGCGAACCCTTGACCCTCCTCGCCGATGAGGTTCGCGGCGGGCACCCGCACGTCGCGGAAGATCACCTCCGCATGACCGCCGTGGTCGCGGTCGTGGTAGCCGAAGACGTGCATACCGCGCACGATCTCGACGCCCGGGGTGTCGCGGTCGACGAGGATCATCGACTGCTGGCGATGGCGGTCGGCCGACAGATCGGTCTTGCCCATGACGATGAAGACCCGGCAGTTCGGGTTCATCGCGCCGGTGATGTAGAACTTGCGGCCGTTGATGACGTAGTCGGTGCCGTCGCGCACGATGGACGTCTCGACGTTGGTGGCATCGGAACTGGCGACGTCCGGCTCGGTCATGGCGAAGGCCGAGCGGATCGTGCCGTCCAGCAGCGGCGTGAGGTAGCGCTCCTTCTGCTCGGGCGTGCCGAACATGTGGAGGACCTCCATGTTGCCCGTGTCGGGCGCGGCACAGTTGAACGCCTGCGGGGCGAGCTGGATGCTGCGTCCGGTCAGCTCGGCGATGGGCGCGTACTGGAGGTTCGTCAGACCAGCACCCCCGTTGCCCTCGCCCGGCATGAAGAAGTTCCACAGGCCTGCGGCCTTGCCCTTCTCGCGCAGGTCGCCGATGACCTCCGGGATCGTCCAGTCGTCGGCGCGCACCCGCTCCTGTAGTTGCGCCGCCAGCACCGGCTCGGCCGGGTAGACGTGTTCGTCCATGAAGGCACCGACCCGTTCGAGCAGCGCGTTCGTGGTGTCGTCGAAACCGAAGTGCATGTCAGGCGCTCGCCATCACGTAGACGACCTCGGCGACGACGGCAGGCTTGTCGGCACCCTCGCGCTCGACCACGAAGGAGATGGTGGCCTGCGTGCCGATGGCGATGTCGGCGGTCTCCTTGAGCGTGGCGGTGGCGCGCAGGCGGGAGCCGACCGGCACGGGGTTGGGGAAGCGGACCTTGTTGGCACCGTAGTTGACGCCCATCGCCAGGCCCTGCACCTCGTAGATCTGCTCGGCGAAGACCGGCAACAGGCTCAAGGTGAGGTAGCCGTGGGCGATGGTGGTGCCGAAGGGACCCTTCGCGGCGGCCTCGGGGTCGACGTGGATCCACTGGTGATCGCCGGTGGCGTCGGCGAAGGTGTTGATCTGTTCCTGGGTGACGGTGATCCAGTCGCTGGTGCCGAGTTCGGTGCCGGCGGCGGCCTTGAAATCGTCGAGGCTGGAGAAGACGCGGGGCATGGGATTCCTTCCACGGTGACTATGAGATTCCGCAGATAGGCGGAGCCGGTCATTGAGGTGCGAGCTTGCGAGCCTCGAAATGACCCAGCCGTGGCAGGCTTCGAGGCTCGCTCGTTCCTCGCTCGCACCTCAGCCAGCGCCTATCCGCACATGTTCTAAGCGCTTGCTTAGTTCGCACCCTAGTCGCTTCCCGGCTCAGTGACTAGGCCCACACGCGGCCTCACAGGAGGCGGGACAGGAGCGCGGGGAGGGCGGCGAGGGTGACGGCCACGGCGACGGCCGCCGAGTCCAGGCCGGTCCACGGTGCCGGCACGAGCCAGGTGCGCCGCCGCGCGGAGGCGAATCCCCGCGCGTCCATCGCCACCGCCGAGCGGGTCGCGCCGCGCATCGCGTCGACCAGCAGCGCGAAGGCCAGCGGACCGGGCCGGGTCCGCAGGCCTCGGGCACGGCGGGTGCGCTGCAGCGTCGTCCAGGTCTGCGCGAGGTGGGAGAAGCGCTGCAACGCCGCCGAGAACGCGACCACCCCGCGCGCGGGCAGCCGCAGCCGCTGGCCGGCATAGTCCGCAAGCCGCGCCGGATCGATGTAGCCGGCGGCGACTGATCCGGGCCAGGCGAGCACGACGATCCGCAGGCCCGCCGTCACTGCCAGGGCCGGGTCGTGCCCACCGAGCCGCCACGTCGAATAGGCGACGCTCACCCCGGCGACGAGGGTGAAGGCGAGGCAGACGAGCACATACCGCCACGACGGCACGAACAGCGCCGCGGCCAGCCCGTAGGTGCCGAGGGTCACCAGCGCCACCGGCCAGCTGCGCACGAACGGCGACCCGGCCAGGGCGCACAGGCCGACGATGACGAGCACCAGCGGATTGACCCGTGCGATGAGACCGGTCACAACCGCACCTCGGCATCGCGCGGCAGGTCCGGATCATGGGTGCTCGCCAACACCGTCGCGCCGTGACGAGCCGCGCTCGTCATCCACCCCGCGACCAGCGCCCACGCCTGGGGGTCCTGGCCGACGGTCGGCTCGTCCAGCACGACCAGGCCCGGCCGGTGTGCGAGCGCTGCGGCCAGCGCGAGCCGGCGCTGCTCGCCGCCGGACAGCCGGAAGGGATGCGCCTCGGCCAGCCGCGACAGCCCCACCGCCTCCAGCACGGCCCCGACATCGACCGAGGCACCGACGACCCCGGAGGTGCGCGCGACCTCGTCGCGGACCCTGGTCGTGACGAAGCCGTGCTCGGGATTCTGCGGCACCCAGCCGAGGCCAGCCGCCAGGTCGCGCGGACGGCGTCGCGACCGGTCCGGCCGCACCCGCCCCGATGCCGGCCGCACCAGGCCCGCAGCCGTCAGCAGCAGCGTGCTCTTGCCCGATCCGCTCGGCCCGGTCACCGCGTGGACGCGGGCGGGATCGAACCGCGCGCTCACCCCGGCGAGCGCGCGGTGCCGGCGGGTCCCGCGCAGCGTCCGGGTGGTCAGGTCGGCCGAGACGGACTCGATCACCACCGGCTCGCCCGAGGCCCCGACGAGGCCGGCGGGCAGCGCCACCGGCTCCGGCACTGGCCGACCGGGCAGCCACAAACCCGCCGGTGCCGCGTCGAGCAGGGCGGCGGGCGACCCGTCGAACACGATCCGCCCGGCATCGAGCACCACCACCCGGTCGACGTGCTCCAGCCACCCGGCGAAGCGATGCTCGACGACGATCAGTGTCCGGTCGCCGGTCACGTCGAGCACGGCCGAACGCGCCTCCCGCGCGGTCGCCTCGTCAAGCATCGACGTCGGCTCGTCCAGCGCCATCACGTCCGGCCGCATCGCCAGCACGCCGGCGAGTACCAGCCGCTGCTGTTCGCCGCCGGACAGCGCGGCAGTCGGATGATCGAGGCCATAGGGCAGCCGCACCGCCGCCAGGGATTCGGCGATACGCCGCCGGATCTGCTCGCGCGGCAGGCCCAGGTTCTCCGGACCGAAGGCGATCTCGCGGTCGATGCGGTCCGCCACAAGACCGTCGAGCGGATTCTGCGGGACGAAGCCGAGGAACCCGCCGACGCAGACCGAGCCGTCCAGGTCGCCGGGCACCGTCGGCCCCAGCGCACCGGCGAGCGCCTGCAGGACCGTCGACTTGCCGCTGCCGCTCGGGCCGACCAACAGCAGCCGCTCGCCCGGTTCGACGCGCAGGTCGAGGTCGCGGACCGTCGGCTCACGCCGGCCGAGGGGTCGCCAGGTGAACCGGGCGACCACCTCGCCCCGGCGCAGCACGGACGTCATCTAGACGGTGGTGACGGCCTCACGCCCGGCCGGGAAGGCGTCGAGCGCACCCGCCCTGGCCAGCGCGCGCACCAGCAACCAGCCGCCGACCCCGGCGATCAGCGCCCCGGAGACGACGAACAGCACGAGGTGGGCCAGGCGGTAGTCGAAATCCCAGTCCGCGTACCAGGACCCCCACTCGTAAACGGCCTCGAAGACCCCCGCAAGCGCCCCGGCGGCCATAGCGACGGCAGGCCCGAACAGCCGGTAGGCGAAGACCGCCAGCACCAGCTCGGCACCGAGACCCTCCAGCAAGCCGGACACCAGGACCGAGCTGCCCCACTCGTTGCCCGGCATGAACGCCGAGACGCAGGCAGCGATCAGCTCGGTCACCAGCGCGGCACCGGGCTTGCGAACCACAAGTCCGCCGACCACGCCGGCGATCAGCCAACCGCCGCCCATGAGAGCCGCCGCCGGCGGGAAGCCGAGCTTGGCGGCGATGTCGAACAGGGCGTACAGCTTGCCCCACCCCCAGAAGACGACGCCGAACGCGACGCCTAGGGTCGCGATGGTCACCAGGTCGATGGTGCGGTAGCGCAGGAGATCGCGCAGGGATGCAGAACTCATGTGGACTCCCTTCGCCGGTACTAACCGGAGCAGGTTCGGAGGGTCTGCGGCTTCACCCGCACTCTCAGCGCCCCTGTCCGTCTGCGGTGGACCCGGCGCTCCCCTGTCTGACGGCCCGAGTGTAGCGCCGCAAGCCCGCGCTCCCTACGCGGCGGCGCGCAGGACGTAGTAGGTGCAGGACCCGACACCCTCGGGCACCTCGGCGGTGACCTCGAAGCCCTCGGTTTTGCCCGCCTTGACGTCCTGGATCTCGGTCACACCACGCGCCAGGACGTCCGAACGCTCGTTGATCCAACTGATCGCAACGACGTAGTTCGCCGCAGCCTTGGTGGAGTTCTCGACCTCGCCTTCGACGGTCTGCGATCCGGCGTCGGTACCGCACTCGCCGAAAGTGGCATCGGCGATCGCCCCTTCGGCACCGGGAAGGTCGGGGACGTCGGGCAGATCCTGCGGGGAAACGTTCTCAGGGTTAACCTGCGTCTTCGACGGCGAATCGTCACCGCCACCGCATCCGGCGGTCAACACCAGGGCCGCAGCGAGCAGGGAGCCGACCAGGGCGGCGCGAGGGGTCATAGGGCTGTCGGCCTCCTGTGTCGATGCTCTGTGGCGAACCGCTGCCACGATAACGACCCGCTCCACACCGCTCGGCGCGCCTGACACCACCGCAACCGTGATCGCGGACTCCTCAGCGGCCCCCGCGCTGGGTCTCAGCGCAGTCTTAGGCCTGCGCGGCACACTGGCACCATGCGCATTCTGGTGGTCGACGATGATCGCGCCGTCCGTGATTCGATCCGGCGGTCCCTGGAGTTCAACGGTTATGTCGTCGAAGTCGCCACCGACGGGATCGACGCCCTCGCCCGAGTACCGCAGGTCCAGCCCGACGCCCTCGTCATGGACGTGATGATGCCGCGCTTGGACGGCCTGGAGACCACCCGCGCACTACGAGGGGCCGGCAACGACGTCCCGATCCTCGTGCTGACCGCCCGCGACGCCGTCACCGACCGGGTTGACGGCCTGGACGCCGGAGCCGAC
Source organism: Aeromicrobium sp. (assembly GCF_047607065.1). Taxonomy (GTDB): domain Bacteria; phylum Actinomycetota; class Actinomycetes; order Propionibacteriales; family Nocardioidaceae; genus Aeromicrobium. The sequence goes on along the minus strand of NZ_JASGDU010000054.1, from coordinate 25,562 downwards.
GACTATCTGACCAAGCCCTTTGCCCTCGAAGAACTGCTCGCCCGCCTGCGCGCGCTGCTGCGCCGCGCTACGCGCACCGACGAGGAACCGGACGAGGAACCGGTCTCCTTCGCCGACCTGTCACTCAACCCGGTGACCCGCGAGGTCATGCGCGGTGAGCGCCAGATCTCCCTGACCCGCACCGAGTACACGCTGCTGGAGTTGTTCCTGCGCAGGCCGAAGCGAGTCCTGGAGCGGTCCTTCATTCTGCAAGAGGTATGGGGCTTCGACTTCCCGACGACGGCCAACTCCCTGGAGGTCTACGTCGGCTATCTGCGCCGCAAGCTGGAGGCCGACGGCGAGAGCCGGCTGCTGCACACGGTTCGCGGGGTCGGCTACGTCCTGCGCGAGACGCCGCCGTGAGCCGGCCTTTCGACCGACTCCGCAACCACTCCGACGACGGCCCGCTCTGGACACGACTGCGCCAGTGGACGCTGCGCGTCTCACTTGCGGCGCGCGTCGCCACCCTCACCACCATCGCGGTGGCACTGACCCTCGGCTGCGTCAGTTCGGCGATCTATCTCGTTGTTCGGGCCGAGCTGGTCGCCAACCTGGACGCCTCGATCCGGGCGCGCGCACATCAGGCTGTGGCCTCCGGTTACACCCCCGGATCCCTGGACAAACAGGACGCCGAATTGCTCGACGTCGCGGGTCTGGAAATCTTCCGAGTCGAGGGCGACCGGCTGTTCGCCAGCCTCACCGGGAGCACCGAAGTCCGCCTGACCGATACTGAGTTGGCTGTCTCCCTGGGACGCGAGCAGACGTCGGCGCGCACGACGGTGATCGATAACACCGCCTACCGCGTGGTGGCGATCCAGGCCGGTCCCGGCGCTGCCCTCGTCATGGTGCAACGCATGGATTCGATCCAGAGCACCCTGGACCGGCTCGGCCTGGTCCTGGCGATCACGACGCTCGTCGGCATGGCGGTCGCCGGCGGCGCGGGCTGGGCTGTGGCGACCAACGGCCTACGCCCGGTGCGCCGCCTGACCGCCGCTGCCGAGCACGTCGCCCGGACCGAGGAACTGCAGCCCATCGAGGTGATCGGCCGCGACGAACTGGCCCGGCTCACTGCATCGTTCAACCAGATGCTTGTCGCGCTGGACGCCTCGCAGACCCAACAGCGCCAGCTCGTCGCCGACGCCGGTCACGAACTACGTACGCCGTTGACCAGCCTGCGCACCAACATCGAGTTCCTGACCCAGGCCAGCGCAGCCGGCCGGCCGCTCGGCGACGAACAGGTCAGCGAGGTCATGGGCGACATCCACGCCCAGGTCGAGGAGTTGACCACGCTCATCGGCGATCTCGTCGAACTGGCCCGCGACGAACCGCTGGCCCATGACCCCGAGCCTGTCGACCTCGCCGAGGTGGTCGAACACGCCCTGCACCGGGTACGCCTGCGCGCGCCCTCGGTGACCTTCGAGGCGGACCTCGCTCCGTGGTGGGTCGTGGGCGAGCCGCGCTCGCTGGAACGGGCCATCACGAATCTGCTCGACAACGCGGCCAAGTGGAGTCCGGTCGACGGCACGGTCGAGATCGCCCTGCGCGAGGGCGTCGTCACCGTCCGCGACCACGGGCCGGGCATCGCCGATGCGGACCTGCCGCACGTGTTCGACCGCTTCTACCGCTCGCCCGAGGCCCGCACCCAGCCCGGATCGGGTCTCGGGCTGTCCATCGTCCGCCGCGCCGCCGAACGCCACGGCGGTACGGTCGAGGTCGAGTCGGTCCGCGGCCAGGGAGCGACGTTCTCGATGACCATCCCACCGGCCGACCCGCACCCTTTTTCGCCCCCTCACACCACGGCTTCAGAGCCGTCTCAGTGACCTCGGAGATGCTGACACCATGACCGATTCGCACGACCCCTTCGCCGAGACCAGCGACCACGAGGTCCCGGCTCCCCCCATCGATCCGGCACCCCCTGCGGAGACCTCCGCCGATATCGAGGCGACGACCGAGATCGCCCCGCCTCCGGCCAGCGACGCCGCCCCGACCACGGTCCTGCCGCCCAGCCCCGTGGTCCCCGCCCCGCCCGAAGCGGCGGCCGCCGCCGGTGAGCCGCTGCCAGGTCCGCCCGCTGCCGCTCCCGGCTCCGGCTCGAAGCGCGGCGGTACCGTTGCTCGTCGGGTCGGGGCAGGCGCGGTCATCATCGCGCTGGCCGCAGGAGCCGGGTACGGCGGCACGTGGCTGCAGAATCGCGGCGACGACGACAGCACCTCCTCGACGCCCGACGACAGCACCTCCTCGCTCGATCGCCCCGCCTCCACCGACGAAGCCCCCTCGGGCGAGGTCGAGAGCGTCGCCGCCGAGGTCATGCCGTCGGTCGTGCAGATCAACGTCCGCAACGGCGAGGAGGGCGGCTCCGGATCCGGGGTCATCCTCAGCGGAGACGGCCAGATCCTCACCAACAACCATGTCGTCGAGACGGCGGCCGACGGCGGCACCATCATGGTCGCCTTCAGTGACGGCACCAACGCGCAGGCCTCGATCCTCGGCCGCGACCCGGTCACCGACATCGCGGTCATCCAGGCCGACGATGTTTCGGGCCTGACGCCGGCCAAACTCGGCTCGTCGGCGGACCTCGTCGTCGGCCAGGACGTCGTGGCCATCGGCTCACCCTTCGGCCTGGAGAGCACCGTCACCCAGGGCATCGTCAGCGCGCTGAACCGTCCGGTGGAATCCAGCGACGCCTCCGGCGACAACGCCACGGTCTTCCCCGCCATCCAGACCGATGCGGCGATCAACCCCGGCAACTCCGGCGGCCCGCTCGTCGACCTGGCCGGCAACGTCATCGGCATCAACGCCGCGATCCGTACCGATTCGAGCGCGTCGGGGTCCATCGGCCTCGGTTTCGCCATCCCCATCGACCTGGCCCGCAATGTCGCCGAGCAACTGGTCAAGGGCGATACGGTCGAGCACGCCCGGATCGGCGTCACGGTCACTCCGGCGACCGAGAAGGACGAGTTGACCGGCATCGGCGCGGAGATCCGCGAAGTCGAATCCGGCGGCGCGGGCGACGATGCGGGACTGAAAGCGGGCGACATCATCACCGCGCTCGACGGTCACCCGGTGGCCAGTTCCAGCGCCCTGGTCGCCGCCGTGCGCGGCCACCAGCCGGGCGACACGGTGAAGATCACCTACCTGCGCGACGGCAAGTCCGACACCGTCGACGTCAAGCTCGACTCCGACGGCGGCGAGTTGTCCTCCTCCCAGGAGTGAGCCGGTGCGAGGCCGAGCCGGTCATTGAGGTGCGAGCTTGCGAGCCTCGAAATGACCCCCACCTCAGGGACCGGCGATGGTCTCAGCCCAGGAGGTCGAGGGTGAGATCGCGGAGAATGGCGAAGCCGTTCTGGGTCAGCACCGACTCGGGGTGGAACTGCACGCCGCGGTAGTGGGGGCCGGCGACAAGGTGGATGTCGCCGGTCTCCTCGTCGGCCTCGACACTCACGCCCGCAGGCAGCCCCGCCTCGGGCACACGGGCGACGAAGGTGTTGTAGAAGCCGACCGTCTCAGTCCGGCCCAGCACTGACAGACGGCTCTGCGTGCCTTGGAAAACGATGTCCTTGAACACCAGGTCGAGGCCGATACGGTGCGAGAGCACCTGGTGGCCGAGGCAGATCGCCAAGAACGGGCGTTCGGCGGCGAGCAGCCGGTCGACAACGCCGTGGATCGTGGCGATCTTCGGGTCGCCGGTGTCGCGCGGGTCACCGGGACCAGGGCCGACCACAATGAGGTCGTAACCGTCGAGCGCGCCCTCGGCAGACAGGTCGGAAGCATCGTGGCGGACGATGTCGGTCGTCATGCCGAGGACGCCGAACACGTGCGAGAGCATGTTGACGAAGTCGTCCTCGCCGTCGAGGATCACCACCCGCTTGCCGGTCAGCGAGGCCTCCGGCGCGGCACCGGACTGGTCGGTCAGCCAGAACTGGCTCAGCCGCTGATTGCGCGCGCCGAGCGCCACCAGCACGTCGTCGGCCCGCGTGAACGCCGCGAACCCGTCGGTCGCCGGCGGTGCGGCGTCGACTAGGCCGAAGGCGCTGAGGATGCCGCTCGCCTTGGCCCACGTCTCGGCGGTCTCGCTGACCGGGTCCGAATCGCGCACGAGCGTCGCGCCTGCGGTGACCGAGAGCCGCCCGAAGGCATCGACATCGGCCGTGCGGATGAGGATCGGCGCGTCGGCGCGCACGCCCCCGTCGGCGTCACGCCCGATGAGCGCCGCCACCGAGGCGTAGTAGCCGCGCCCTTCGTCCTCGTAGCGCGCGATGAGCCGGCAGGCGTTCTCCACCGGGCTGCCGGTGACCGTCGCGGCGAACATCGACTCGCGCAGCACTTCACGCACGTCTAGGTCGGTGCGGCCCGACAGCAGGTATTCGGTGTGGACGAGGTGGCTCATCGCCTTGAGGTAGGGGCCGAGCACGAGGCCGCCCTCGTGGCAGATGCGGCACATCTGTTTCAGCTCCTCGTCGACGACCATGAAGAGCTCGTAGATCTCCTTCTCGTCGCGCAGGAAGTCCAGCAGCGCCTCCGTGCGCTCGCCTTGCGTCTCCAGGCCTCGCAGGCGGAAGGTGCCGCTGATCGGGTTCATGCGGACCTCGCCGTGCTCGACGCTGACATGCCGCTCCGGACTCGCGCCGATGAGATGCCGGTCGCCGGTGAAGATGCAGAAGGTCCAGAACGCGCCGCGCTCGCGCTCCAGCAGCCGGCGCAGGACGGTGAGCGCCTGGTCGTGGCCCCACCCCTCCAGCTCGGCGGTGTAGCGGCGGCCGATGACGACGTTGGCGCCCTCGCCGCGACCGATCTCGTCGTCGATGATCCGGCGCACCACGCCGGCGTACTCGTCGTCACCGATGGCGAAGCCGCCGGAGTCGGCGAAGGTCACCGGCACATCGGGGAGGTCCGCGAGGAGATCGGCCAGCGGCACCTCGGCACACACCTCGGCACGGATGACGCTGAGCGGGGTGCCGTCCTGGTGCGCCTCGTAGCCGCGCTCACGGACCTGCGCGAACGGGATCAAGACGAGGTGGTCCCATTCGGGTCGGCCGGTGGGTGCCGTCTCCACCGGGATGTCGTCGAGGGAGGCCACGTCGATGCGCGGGCCGCCGATGAGCGTGACCGTGTCGGCCTCGCGCGAACGGATCAGGGCGAAGGCCGGCTGGGCGAGCACGTCCTTCAGGACAACGGTGTCGAGCAGATTCATATGCTTCCTCACGGGTTCGCCCGGGTCCCGACGCGAAAAACGCCCAGCCCCGGTGCGAGGGGTCTGGGCGCGTGCGACGGCAGTCCTCCTCTACGGGAGGGACCACCAGCGACGCTCGGACATGACACGCAGCCTAGCGCGCCGGTCCGCCCCGCCCGCACCTCGGGGACCCGGCGGCTCCCGGTCGTTGAGGTGCGAGGTAGGTCCCTTCGAGGCTCGCTCGTTCCTCGCTCGCACCTCAGGGACCGACGTACGGAGCCGGTCGTTGAGGTGCGAGGCCGTTCGCGGCCGAGCCTCGAAATGACCCGCCCACGTCCCTTCGTTCCTCGCTCGCACCTGAGGGACCCGGTTGCCCCCGCCCGGCGCTCAGTCGCCGATGAGGTCGTCGAGGGTGACGTACGGCTGCGCGGCGATATGCCCCCCGGTGTCGATGTCCACCAGCTGCAGGCCCACCGGACGACCGTCGGCGAAGGTCACGAGCGTCATCTGCGCCTCGCGCCGCAGCCCGGTGCCCAGCGCGAACGCATACACCGCGCCGCCGGTACTGCCGGTCGCCAGCGTCACCGTCGGCTCGTCATCATCGCTGCGGACCACGTCAGGGCCGACCTGGCGGTGCAGGTGCCCCGACAGGATCAGGTCGACGCAGCCGGACTCGGCCAACTGCTTGGCCGACGCGATGCTGTGAACGAGCGCCACCGCCACTTCACCGTCGTCGCAGGCGGTCTCCGTCAGTTCCTGATCCTGTTCGCTGATCGCGGCGATGTTGTCGTCCTCGTTGCCGGTGTAGCCCTTCGTCAGACCGGAGGAACGCGGATCGCTGTCACCGATGAACCGGATGCCGTCGACGGTCACCGGCTCGCCCTTGAGCAGGGTGAAGCCGCTGTCGGCCATGTAGTCGGCAATGTGCGCGCCCTGGTCGTGGTTGCCCGCGACCGCGACGATGTCGAAGCCGGTGAACTCGCGCGCGAGGGAGTTGATGCTGAACTCCTCCCACGCGGCACCGTTGGAGGTGTCGTCACCGAGGTCGAGCAGCATCGTGGCATCAGCGTTCTCGGCGATCTGCCGGGCGACCGGGTCCATCGCGACGTTGTCGTGCCGGTCGGTGACGACCAGGGCGACGGTCTGGCCCTCGCCCGGACGCCGCACCTTGACGTCCTCGGCGGTCGTGGCAAGCTGGTCGAAGAAGGCATTCGAGGCGGTGTAGGTGTTGAGGGCGCCCTCGATCAGCGACTCCCCGCTGCGCAGCGCGGCACCGTCGGACAGCTGCAGTGCGCCGAGTCGCGAGTCGTCGGGCAGCGGCAGGTCCGGGAAGGCCTCCGCGAGGGTGACCCACGAGACCGGATCGGGGTCGCGCGACGGGTCCGAGCGCACGGCCGCGACGACGCCCCCGCCGGCCACGGCGAGGGCGACGACCGCCGCCGTGATCCGAAGGGGCTTGCGACCCTCCACCAGGGCGGCGCGCCGCTCGCGGCCGACGGCGATCCACGCCACACTCAGCACCACGGCGAGCGCCACGGCCACGCCCGCGCCGCGCCAGGCCGACGCGATCCACATATCGCGCAGCGCCGCCTCCACCGCCGCGACCTCGCCGTCGGGCTGCGAGGCGATTACCGCGTCGCGGGAAATCAGCTCGTCGAGCGAGGTGACCTCGGCGTCGCCCAACTGGATGGTCGCGCCGATACCGAAGCGCGGATCGTCCAAGTCCATCTTCACCTGGGGCAGCAGCGGCCCGAAGTCGAGCACGATGTCGCCGCTGTAGTCCGGGCGCAGCGTCGCCTGGTGGGCACCGATGGAGATCGGCCGCTCGGAGGTCTCGAAGGTGGTCCTCGCCACGGCGACACCGACCGGGACCACGACGGCCGCAAGCAGGAGCGGGGGCAGGGCGCGCGCCGCCAGCCGACGCAACGGGGCGGGAAGGTTCATCGGGGCTCCTCGGTGCGCCAGCGCGCGGACGAGCCGACAGTCGTCAGCAGTTGCGTCGCGCGGGTCAAAACGACATAGAACGTACGCCATCCGGCCTCGGACTCGCCGATCAGCGTGTCCGGCTCGGCCACCACGACCCCGTCGAACTCCAGGCCCTTCGTGTCGAGCGCGTCGAGCAGCCGGACCCGCTCGTGCGCGGCCAGCACCGGGGCCAGCTCGCGTTCGAGGCCGGCCCGCAGCGCCAGCGGCGTCACCACCGCGACGCTGCCCTCCCCGACCCGCGCGAGCAGTTTCTCGGCCTCCTCGCGCACGGCCGCCGCGACGGCTCCGGCGGGAACCTCCAGGTGGGCCGGATGCTCGCCGGTGCGCCGCACCCCGTCGGCCAGGTCCGCACCGGGGATCGCCCGGCGAGCCACCCCGGCGGCCAGTTCGTAGATCTCCGCAGAGTTGCGGTAGTTCGTCGACAGCCGGAAACGGTGCTCGGGCTTGCCGTCCAGCGCCTCGACCCGGGCGCGCTCGGCTTCCTCGGGCACCGGCCACGACGACTGCGCGGGGTCGCCGACGATGGTCCAGCTCGCGTGCCGCCCGCGACGGCCGACCATGCGCCACTGCATCGGCGAGAGGTCCTGCGCCTCGTCGATGAGGACATGCGCGTAGCCGTCGTCGGCGATGGAGGTGGTCGTGCGGACCTCCTCGCGCTCGCGGCGCTCGAAACTCATCAACTGTTTCGGTAGGTCGTCGTCGGCCTCGTCATGAGGAGGCACCTCGCCGAGCAGGTAGCGCAGCTCGTCGATCAGCGGGATGTCCTCGATGCTCGGGGTGCCACCGCCGGCCTCCCACGAGGCCCGCAGGGCGTCCAGCTCGGCGCGGCGGAAGGCCCCCTGCGCGACCTCCGCGACGCGCTCGCGCAGGCTGCGCCACATCCGCACGGCGTCACGCTCGGGCCACCAGGCTTCGACGAAGTCGACGAACCGGCGGTCGTCGGCGATCCGGTCGAGGAACTCCGCCCGGCCCCCCTCGCGCGCCCGCTCCCCGCGGACCTGCCGCCACAGCGCGTCGGCCAGGGCGGCGGGCACGCGAGGCACCGCGCGGTTATAGGTCGACTGGTGCAGAAGGTGGCGGCGCAGGCCGGCCAGCCGCGCCGCGTCGAGCCGCAGCACGTCGTCCTTGTAGAAGTAGCGGAACTCCGCCGGCGTCTCCGGAGCGGGTTCGACCGCGAGCCGGCGCAGCACCCGCACCATGCGCGAGGACCCCTTGGCCGCTGCGGCGACCGGCTCGTCGTGGCGCGACGCCGTGAGACCGTCGACCACCTCGCCGAGCGAACGCAGGGTCACGCTCGTCTCGCCGAGGCTGGGCAGCACGCGCTCGATGTAGGACATGAACACGTTCGACGGGCCGACCACGAGCACGCCGCCGGACTCGAAGCGCCGCCGGTCGGTGTAGAGCAGGTAGGCCGCGCGATGCAGCGCCACCACCGTCTTGCCGGTGCCGGGGCCGCCGCCGATGATGGTGGCCCCGCGACTGGGGGCGCGGATCGCGTCGTCCTGCTCGGCCTGGATCGTGGCGACGACCGAGTGCATGCGGGCGTCACGGGCACGAGACATGCTCGCCAGAAGGGCACCATCGCCGACGATCACCATGTCCGGCGGCGCATGCTCGGCGTCGAGCAGGTCGTCCTCGACCCCGATGACGGTGCTGCCCGAACAACGCAGGACGCGACGCCGCACGACGCCGGACGGGTTGGCGGCGGTGGCCTGGTAGAACAGCGAGGCGGCGGGCGCGCGCCAGTCGACGAGCAGGATCTCGCGTTCCGCGTCGCGCACGCCGATCCGGCCGATGTAGCGCTTCTGTCCGTCGGTCAGGTCGAGGCGGCCGAAGACCAGGCCGTCGTGGGCGGCGTTCAGCGCCGTGAGCCGGCGGGTGGCCTGGAAGACCATCGCGTCGCGCTCGACGAGTCCGCCCTCGTGGCCGACGTCAGCACGCGCGAAACCCTCCCGGACGAGGGCGCGCGCGACGTCCGCAGAGGCATCGAGCCGTTCGTAGACGGTGTCGACGTAGGACTGCTCGGACGCGATCTCGCGTTGGGCTGCGGCAGGTGAGGTCACCGGTCTCCTCGGGCGTTCAGGGCGAGCGATCCAGTGTAGTTCGCCGCACCCCGGAGTCCCGCCGCCGCGCGACCCCGGTCATCGAGGTGCGCTCAAGCCGTGCTGCGCGCCCGGGGAAAACTCGCTGCACCCGTGCGGGCGTAATGTCGATCCGCACCGGGTGGGAGGACGCGTATGGGCATCGACGGGCATACCGAACGGGCGGCCTGGTTCCTCACCGCCGCCGAGCGCGGCAACCCCGCGACGCGCCTCGACACCCGCCCCGACGGGATCGACCGGGCCTGGCGCGACGGCAACGAGGCCCGGCCGCTCCTGCACGGCGCCGCCTACTTCCGCGAGTTGTACGACCGGATCGAGGCGACCGGCCCGTGCGCCCTCATCTGCTTCACCGACTGGCAGGGCGACCCCGACCAGCGGCTGACCGACGACCCGGGCAGCAGCGTCGCCGAGACGTTCGGGCGTGCGGTGGAGCGCGGTGTCGACATGCGCGCCCTCATCTGGCGCTCGCACAGCGGCGCCTTGGGCTATGCGACCGGGAAGCACCGGCGGCTCGGTGACCTGCTCCAGCGTCGCGGCGCCGACGTGCAGTTGGACATGCGGGTGCGGCCCGGCGGCGCACATCACCAGAAGTTCGTCGTTATCCGTCATGCCCGGGACGCCGACCGCGACATCGCCTTCGTCGGCGGGATCGACCTGTGCCACGGCCGGCGCGACGACGCCGGGCACCTCGGCGATCCGCAGGCCGATGCCCTCGCGTCCGAATACGGCGACCGACCGCCCTGGCACGACGTGCAGGTCGCCTTGCAAGGGCCGGTCGTCCACGACGTCGAGACGGTGTTCCGCGAGCGGTGGGACGACGCCACGCCGCTGACCCGCAACCCGCTGCGCCGCCTGCGAGACGCCCTGCGCGGGCTGCACCGCGAACGCCGTCCGCTGCCGCCGCAGGCTCCCCCTCCGCCGCCGCGGCCCGCCGGCCACCGGGTGCAGCTGCTGCGCACCTACCCGAAGCTCGGCCTGGGCTGGGCGTACGACTTCGCGCCGCAGGGGGAGCGCTCGGTGGCGCGCGGCTACGCCAAGGCGGTGCGCCGGACCCGGTCGCTGATCTACGTGGAGGACCAGTTCCTCTGGGGCCGGCAGATGAGCGAGGTCCTGGTCGACGCGCTGGAGTCGCATCCGGGCCTGCACCTGATCGGGGTGCTGCCGCAATTCCCGGACCAGGACGGCTGGTTCGCCCGCGACCCGCAGGTGCTCGGTCGGTTGCGCGCCCTGCGCCGGGTGTACGCGGCGGCGCCGGACCGGGTGGCCTTCTACGGCTTGGAGAATCACGCGGGCACACCGGTCTATGTCCACGCGAAGGTGTGCGTGCTCGACGACTGGTGGGCGTCCATCGGCTCGGACAATTTCTGCCGCCGGCCGTGGACCCACGACTCGGAGCTGTCGGCCGTGGTGATCGACCCGGCCGGCGAGGGTCACAGCGCCTATGCGCGCGAGTTGCGGCTGGCGCTGGCGGCGGAGCATCTGGATGTCGAGCCGGGCGAGGTGGCGGTCGAGGCCGCCGCGATGTTCGCCCAGTTCGCGCGAGCGGCCGAGCGGCTGGAGGCCTGGCACCGCGACGGCCGGCAGGGGCCTCGGCCCGCCGGCCGGCTGCGCCGCCTGCCCGCGCCGTCGCTGCCGCTGTTCCGTCAGGCCTTCGCGGCGCCGTGGTACCGCTACCTCCACGACCCCGACGGCCGCCCCGCCGCCCTGCGCCGCCACCGCACCTTCTGACAACGCGGGGGTAGGCCCGCGGCCGAGCCGGGTCCTGAGGAGCGACGAGGAACGAGGAGCCTCGAAGGGCGAAGCCCGTCGCGGTGAGGTCCCTTCGAGGCTCGCAAGCTCGCACCTCAGGGACCGGGTTCCGCCTATCCGCGCGCGTTCTAAGCCCGCCGGCTGAGGTTCTCAGCGGTCGCGGCGGAAGACCGCGGCCAGGCCGATTCCGAGCAGGATCAACAGCGTCACGCACATCTGCCACTGCTCGCGGACATCAGACCACCCGGTCAGCGGCAGTTCGAGGAACATCGGCGCGAACGACGCCAAGGAGAACAGCAGCAGGAGCGCTTCGATGGTGAGCTGGCGGGATTCGGCGCCCCTCGCATTGGCGACCTCGGCGTATTCCCGGGCATCCTCCAAGGCTTCTTCGGCCAGGTTCCACTCACGCGTCAGCCCGCTCGTGGTCTCGAAGCACTCCAGCAGCCGGGCGATGCGGTCCGATTCGGAAGAGTCGACCCGAGCGCGCGCGTATCGCTTGAGGCGATTGAGTTCCACGGCCTGCCAGTCCAGCGACACCCGGCTGATCCCCTTGCGCGAACTGTGCAGGACGCGCGAGGAGATATCCTGGATCGTCCAGGCGGCCAGCCAGGAGATCTGCACCCGCGCCTGCAACGCGGCCATGAGATAGGTGGTCTCCTCGTCGGTGTCGCCGAGCACGACGACACTCGACCAGCTCGCGAACACGGCCGTCGCGGAGGAGGTGTCGTAGTCGGGATAGTCCGACATCCGCTCCTGAACGCGCTCCATCCGGTCATCGAAGTCCGCCAGATGCGCGGCCAGCGACTCGTCGGTCGTCACGAGGTCGGCAGTGAAGGGGGTGTCGTCCAAGTCGATGACCGACGGGTCGAGGCAGGCCGTCAGATGCCGGCAGGCCTCGTCGGAGAGCCGCTGCGGATCGCTCGTCGTGGCGGTCAGGAAGTAGGTGGTCATCGCGTAGTGAACGATCTTGTCGTCGTAACTGCGGCGCATCTTCGTGGGTGTGGCGCGCGCGAAGGTCTCGACCGTCGGACCGAGATCGAGCGGTGCGACGCTCATGGCCCTGCTACTGGTCATCACGCCGGATCACCTGGCGAGCACCAATGGTGCGACCGAGCAACGGGATGGCCGAGGCCTGCGCATCCGGGCCGCCGTTGGTGGCGCACCCGTCGATCAGCACGGCCGGACGGTATCCGCGGTCGAAGAGGCCGGCGGCGTTCTGCAGGACGCAGACGTCGGTGTCGATGCCGCACAGGTGGACATCGCGGACGCCGAGGTGATCCAGGACGGCGGCGATGGCCTCGACCGCACCGTAGGTGTCCTTGTCGATGACGGTGTCGATCACGGACTCCAGCCCGTCGACCAAGTCCGTCTCGGGCGGCTCGGCAAGCCGGTGCCAGTCGATCAGCTCGCGGAAGTTGGATTCGGGCGGGTTGTGGAAACGGGTGGCGATCACCGCCGCGTAGTCGCTGCGGCGCTCGACGAGCAACGACCGCACGGCGGCCGGGACATGCGCGGTATGCGGCCCGACGAATCCGTGCTGCACGTCGACGATCAGCAAAGCCGTCGGGCGGGTGATCTCGATGTGGCTCCACGGGGCCGCACTCGTCTCGGACACGCCTCCACTGTAGGACCGGTGGCGGGAGAACAGGCGGCCGAACCTCTAGGATCGGGCGGGACGGCAGACGAGAACGGACCCCCATGGCACGCAGAAGCAGCTCGGCGTACGGCTCGCTGCTGCTCGGGTCCGCCGATCAAGGACCTCTGCGGTTGCGGGTGCGTATCCAGACGATGCTCACGGTGCTGCTGGTCGGCACCAACATCATCGGTTCGGTCATCGTCGCGGCCCTCACCTTCGTCGTCATCCCCGGCGAAGGCATCAACGCCCGCTTCGGCCTCGTCGTCGCCATCACCACGCCGACCTACGTCCTGCTCGCGGTGATCTTCGGTGCCACCTTCGGCACGATCATGGGCCTGCGCGGCCTGCGCTGGGTCATCCTCGAACGTGAGCCGACCGACGTCGAACGCTACGCGGCCCTACGGCTGCCCTGGCGGCTGAGCCTCATGCAGGCGGTACTGTGGGATGTCGCCGCGATTTTCTACGGGACGCTCGCGTTCTTCCTGCAGCCGCGGGCCGTGTTCGGGGCGGTGGCGTCGGTCGTCATCGCCGGTCTGGTGGTTACGACCATCGCCTACCTGTTCGCCGAATTCGCGCTGCGGCCGGTCGCGGCCCGTGCGCTCGCCGGGCACGAGCCGACCCGCACCCGCGGCATGGGCGTGCAATGGCGCATGCTCGTCTTCTGGGGACTCGGCACCGCCGCACCCGTCCTCGGACTCGTCGTCGCCGCCATGCTGGTACTCGTCTTCCCCGCGTCCTCAAAAGTACAGTTCGCCATCGTCGTGCTGGGACTGTCGGGGATCATCTTGGCCTTCGGCCTACTCGTGACCGCCCTGACCGCACGGTCGGTCGTCAACCCGCTGCGCTCGGTCACCGACGCGCTCAGCCGGGTGCGCGACGGCGACTACGACGCCGAGGTGGTCGTCTACGACGGCACCGAGCTGGGCACGCTGCAGGCGGGCTTCAACGACATGGTGCAGGGCCTACGCGAGCGCGAGGCGATACGAGACATGTTCGGGCGCCATGTGGGCCGCGAAGTCGCCGAGGCGGCCGAGTTGGGCGCTGTCGAACTCGGCGGCGAGACGCGCTTCGTCACGGTCCTGTTCGTCGATCTGGTGTCATCGACGACCTACGCGACCGAGCATTCACCGACCGAGGTGGTCGAAGTGCTCAATCGCTTCTTCGGGGTCGTGGTCGAGGAGGTCGACCGGTATCATGGGCTGGTCAACAAGTTCATGGGCGATGCGGTGCTGGCGATCTTCGGTGCCCCCGTCACCCGCGCGGACCACGCGGCCCAGGCGCTCGCGGCGGCGCGGGCGATGGCGCGGCGGCTCGCGGCCGAGGTCGTCGAGGTCGGTGCCGGCATCGGCGTGGCCACCGGCGAGGTCGTCGCGGGCAACATCGGCGACGAGTCACGCTTCGAGTACACCGTCATCGGCGACGCGGTGAACTCCGCCTCTCGGCTGACCGATCTCGCCAAGGACGTCCCCGGTCGGGTGCTCGTCATGCAGGCTTCCGTCGATGCGGCCGCAGCGGCCGAGGCGGGACGCTGGACCCCGGCCGAGCCGGTCGTGCTGCGCGGGCGCCCCGACCCCACCCCCGTCGCCGTCCTGGCGTGAGCGAGAGGTCGTTTCGAGGCTTCTCGTTCCTCGTCGCACCTCACCGGCCGTGGTGGCTGCCTACCGCAGGCGGGTGATCTCGACGGAGACGACGAACAACGCTGAGGTGTCGGTGGTGGCGTAGATGCCGCGCAGCGGCGGGTTGTCGGAGTAGTCCCGCCCCCGCGCGACGACGACATGCCGCCCGGCCGGCGCGACCGCATTGGTCGGGTCCCAACCCGTCCACTCGCCGTCGAACCACTCGATCCACGCATGCGACTCGCCACTGACCGTCTCACCGATACGCGGATCGGGGGAGGGGTGCAGGTAGCCCGAGACGTACCGCGCGGGGATGCCTGCCCAGCGCAGCGCACCGACCATGAGGTGTGCGAAGTCCTGACAGACCCCCGCGCGCGCCGCCCACGCCTCGGCTGCGGTCGAGTCGACCGTCGTACTGCCGGGCAGGTAGGCGATCTGCTCGTGGAGGAACGCACCGACCGCGCGCACGTAATCGCCGGGCCGGGCGGCCGCCTGCCGTATCGGCTCCAGGGCGGCAACGAGGTCGTCCGGCGGCTCGACCCAGGTCGAACGCATGAGGAACTCGCACCAGGTGTCGGCCACCTCGGCCAGGTCCTCCCACGCCGCCCGTGACCGGTCAGCCGTCGCCTCGCTACCCGCGACCGTCTCGACCGTCGAGGTCGCGACCACCTGCAGGTCCGTGTGCTCCTCGGTCACCTCGAAGGCGGTGACCGTCGTGCCCCAGTAGTCGCGGAACTCGAAGGACCACGGACTCGGCGAGATCTCCAGCCGCGAGCGCAGCAGCGTCTGATCGCTGGTGGTCATCGGGGTCATACGGGCCTCGTTGAGCGAGGCGCTGGCCCCCTCGGGGTAGGTGTAACCGGTGGTGTGGCGGATGCGCAGTTGCATCGTGTCGGTGGTGCTCACAGCAGCGCCCCCTCACTCCAGACGTGGGCCTCACCGTGGGAGAAGTAGCGCGCCGTGACCGCGTCGCTGGCCTCCGCGCACCGACGCTGGAGGCCCTCCATCTCCGTCGGCAGGTCGAACATGATCTCGCTCAGCGGCCGGTACTCCAACTCGGTGCGCGCTCGCCCGAGCAACCGCAGCGCCTCGTCGGTGAAGCCCGAACGGCGTCCCTCGGCCTCCAGCGTCGACAGCGCCCGTTCGGCCTCGACCAGCGCCGAGACGACCGAACGCGGATACCAGCGATCCAGCAGCAGGAACTCCGCCGCGAGCCGGTCGGCCTCCACTCCGCGGTAGGCGCGGATGAAGGCCTCGTACGCCCCGCACGCGCGCAGCGTCGTGGGCCAGGCCAGGTGTGCCTCGGAGGCGAGGGAGGCCGCCGACAGGAGTCGCGCGGTCATGTCGACCCGCTCGATACTGCGCCCCAGGATGAAGAACTGCCAGCCTTCGTCGCGGGTCATGGTGGCATCGGCGATGCCGGCGATCATCGCCGTGCGGCCGCGCACCCAGCCGAACATGTCGATCGGTCGCATCGAACGCGATGCGGGCTGGCCGCGCCACATCGTGTTGATCGCCGCCCACATGTCGGTCGAGAGTGTCTCGCGGGCACCCCGCGCGTTCTCGCGCGCCGCGTCGATGGCATAGGCGATGGAGCCGGCCGACTCCGGATTGTGCGCCAACAGGTCGAGCACGCTCCAGCGGTCGACCGTCGAGGGGAGGTCCTCGACGCCCATGATGGTGAGGATCTGGCGGCACGAGCGGTCCTCGTCGACGGAGGGATCCTCCACCAGCACCTGCAACTCGACATCGAGGATGCGGGCGGTGTCGTCGGCGCGCTCTAGATAGCGGCCGATCCAGAACAGCGATTCGGCGATCCGGCTCAACATCAGGCCACCGTCCTTCCGTCGGCGACCTGCTTCTGAGCGGTCCGCTTGGCCGCGTCCTTGCCGCGCGCGGGAGCCGGTTCGTCGGCCTCGTCCTCCGGGCTGGGGTCGACCAAGGGATCGGCGAGGACCCAGGTGTCCTTGGAGCCGCCGCCGCGACTGGAGTTGACGATCAACTCGCCTTCGGGCAGCGCGACCCGGGTCAGCCCGCCCGGCAGCACCGAGACGGTGTCGCCGTCGTTGACCGCGAACGGCCTAAGGTCGACGTGGCGCGGCCGGATTCCCTGATCGACCAGCGTGGGCACGGTCGACAGCGAGATGACCGGCTGCGCGATCCACGCGCGGGGGTCGGCGGCGATCTTCGTGCGCAGGTCGTCCAGTTCGGCGCGGTCGGCCGCCGGACCGATGACGATGCCCTTGCCGCCCGAGCCGTCGACCGGCTTGAGCACGAGTTCGTCGAGCCGGTCCAGCACCTCGGCGCGCTGATCGGCGTCGCCCAGACGCCAGGTGTCGACGTTGCGCAGGATCGGCTCCTCGTGCAGGTAGTAGCGGATCAGGTCGGGGACGTAGGTGTACAGCAGCTTGTCGTCGGCCACCCCGTTGCCTATGGCGTTGGCGATGGCGACGTTGCCGGCCCGCGCCGCCGTCACGAGGCCGGGGATGCCGAGCACCGAGTCGGGGCGGAACTGGGCGGGGTCGAGGAACTCGTCGTCGATGCGCCGGTAGATCACGTGGACCGGCACCAGCCCGCGCGTCGTGCGCATGAGGACCCGGCCACCCTGGCAGACGAGGTCGCGCGCCTCGACCAGCTCCACGCCCATCGTGCGGGCCAGCAGCGTGTGCTCGAAGTACGCCGAGTTGTAGACGCCCGGCGTCAGGACCACGACGTTCGGTTCGCCGACACCGGCAGGGGCCGCCGCGCGCAACGCCCCGAGGAGGTGGCGCGAGTACTGCTGCACGGGCCGGATGCGGTGATCGGCGAACACCTCCGGCAGCGCGCCCGACAGCGCCCGCCGGTTCGTCATCACGTACGAGACACCCGACGGCACCCGCACGTTGTCCTCCAGCACCCGGAAGTGGCCGTCGCCGTCACGGATCAGGTCGACGCCGGCGACGTGGACACGCACGCCGTTGGCCGGTTCCAGTCCGGCCACGACCCGGTGGAAGTGGGGGGAGGTGACGACTGTTTCACGGGGAACAACGCCGTCGGCGAACAACTCGCCGGGACCGTAGACGTCGGCGAGGAAGGCTTCCAGCGCGGTGACCCGCTGCTTGACCCCGGCCTCGACGTGCTTCCAGTCGGCGGCCTCGATGACCCGGGGAACGAGGTCGAGCGGGAACGGCCGCTCTTCGCCGGCGACGCCGAAGGTGACGCCCTGGTCGAGATAGGACGACGCGAGCGCATCGGCCCGGCTGCGGATCTCGTCGTCGCTCATCGCGCGGAAGGCCGCATGCACCGAGGCGTACTCGCCGCGCACGTGGCCGTCGGCGGTGAACATCTCGTCGAATCCGGCCCCCGCACCGTAGTCGTCGAACAGGCTGGTCTCGTTCACGCGGTCACCACCCACAAGAACCGACACTAGGCGACGACCACGTGCATGGCCCATCGTTTCGCTCGCTTCGCTCGTTCACGTGGTCACCCTAGGACTCCTTCGTGTCAGCCATGTTTCGTCCTCGGACGAGGCTTTGCGCTATAGCGCGGAGGCACACGGCGTACGAAGCGTCTGCGCTGGTCGGCCCGCGAGCGCGCTACCCGGAATAACGACATCTCGCCGGACTGCCCCACCAGGTGTAGCCCTCGGAGGCGTAGGCCGCACAGGCGGCTGCTGAAGACGGATTCGACGGATGCACCGACCCGTACGCCGTCGAGGTTGTCGTGGCTGTCGGTGTGGGTGTCGCTGTCGCTGTGCAGTTCGGGTAGGTGCCGGTCTTACCGTCGTCGGCACACGTCCTCGGCACGCAGGCATAGCCGGACGAGTCGAGTTTCTCGTCGCTCGAGCACGTCGGCACGGTTCGCTCTTCGCAGCCGGTGTGATCGGCGTTGAACTGCTGCGTGGGGCCGCACGACGGGGCGGGAGTCGAGACGGTCTCGCCCTTGTCGCCGGAGATGTTGGCGGCATCCGGGAAACTGCCGCAGTCGTCCGCGTCGAGCGCCTTGTCCATGAACGCCTTGAACGTGCGGGCCGGGTAGGCACCGCCGTAGGCAGGCTTGAGGAAGCCGTCGAGTTGTTCATTGCCGACGCCGCGGTTATACATCACTGCGGTCACCAGTTTGGGCGTCGCACCGACGAACCACACCGCCGACGTGCGCACATCACCGGAGGCGTCCGATGCGGTGGCAGTACCAGTCTTGCCGGCTGTCGGGCACACCGTCTTACCTGCCGTTCCCGTGCCGCCGGAACTGGTGACCCCCTGCAGTGCGGACAAGGTGTCGGCCGCGACATCGGTCGGAACGGCCTGGTCGGTGGTGTCGGAGTGCTCGTACAACACCGATCCCTCCGCACTGGCGACCTTCTGCACGACGTGCCAGTCCGCGCGGTTGCCACCGGCCGCGAGCGTCGCGTAGGCGTTGGCCATATCGATCGGTGCCACCGGCGCGTAGCCGAGCGGGGTCACCGCTACCGGGTCGATCTGGTCGACCGTCTCCTGGGGGATGCCCAGGTCGACGGCGGCATCGAGGATCTTCTGAGCACCGACACTCACATCGCCGCCGTCACTCATCTGCACCGTCAAGTCGATGAACGCGGTGTTGACCGATTTAGCCGTCGCCTTGGCGAGGTCGATCGTGCCGTAGGAAGAGCCGCCACTGTCTCCGGCGTTCTTCACCGCGCCGCCGCCGATCCGATAGGGCGTATTGCCGTTGAGTTTGGTCTTGAGGCTGAACCCGTCTTCCAAGGCCGCGACCACGGCGAACGCTTTGAAGGTCGATCCCGGCTGGGTGCCAGCCGTGGCCCAGTTGATCTGGCTGGTCAGGAAGTCCGGTCCGCCGTAGAGCGCTTTGACCGCACCGGTGCCCGGTTCGACCGACGCCAGCGCCTGATGGAGGCCGTCGAGGCCCTGCGGGCTGACGTCGTTGACCGCGTCGATGGCCTCTTGTTGCAAGGTGGCGTCGATAGTCGTGGTGATGCGCAGGCCGCCGCCCTGAACTTGGGCCTCGCTGAAGTCGTTCTTGGCCATATCGTCTTCGACCATCTTCAGCAGGTGGCCATTCGGGCCGGCGTAGCGGTTGCTGACGACGCGCGGCGAGAAGGCCGGGAGGGTATCGCGGTACTGCGTGGCCTCCTCGGCGGTGATCGCCCCGGACTTCTCCATGCCGTCGATCACGTAGTTGTAGCGCGGCAGGATGCGCTCGTCGCGCTCGGCGGTCTCGGCCTGGCACTCGGCGCTCGCGGCGTCGGCCAGGCAACTCGCGGTATAGGGGTCGTAGAAGGACGGGCTGTTGATGACCGTCGCCAGATAGGCCGACTCCGGCACCGTCAGATCGGCCGCCTCCTTGCCGAAGTAGGTCTTGGCCGCCACCTGAACGCCGTAGGCACCATTGCCGTAGTAGACGGTGTTGAGGTAGCCCTCGAGGATTTCGGACTTGCTGAGCTGATTGTCGATCTTGAGCGACAGAATCGCTTCTTTGAACTTGCGGGTGTAGGTCCGCTCCTGGGTCAGGTAGAGGATCTTGACGTACTGCTGGGTGATCGTCGAGCCACCGGAACTGATCTCGCCGCTGGCCGTGTTGTCACGCAGGGCGCGCAGGATGCCCTTGAAGTCGATGCCGCGGTTGGAGTAGAACGACCGGTCTTCGGCCGAGATCACGGCGGCCTGCATCGAGGCGGGCACCTGATCGAGAGTGACGTTCTCGCGGCGCTGCTCGGAGAACTCGCCCAGGAGCGTGGTCCCGTCGGAGAAGTAGACCTTCGTGGTCTGGGTCTGGAACTCCTCGTTGGGGTCGGGGATGTCGATCATCTGGTACAGGACGAAGAACGCCAGCGCACCGCTCACGAATCCGGTCACGGTCAGGAAGGCGATCCATCGCAGAACCTGAACCCACCGGGGCCGACCTTCACCGCCGATGGCTCGAACGAACTTGAAGATGCCGTCACGAATGGCGGCCTTTCGCGTGGATGCGCTCCTGGTGCCGTTGCGCGCCATCGCGGGCACCTCCTCTGGTGATCTCGGCCGACGAGAGGGACCCGGCCGGTCGCGGACAATCTGCTCAAGTGTGCCTGTTCGTGATGCAGGCACCAAACCTATCGGGTTGTTGTGGCACCCAGACTTGTTTCGAGACAACGAACCGATGTATCGTTCCGATATATCCATTCTCCTGATATCTGGTTGAGGTTTTTCTTCGATGGCACGGCGCGGTGCGGCTCTGGAGCTCGCGACCCTCGGACTGCTGCACGACTCGCCCATGCACGGGTACGAGTTGCGCAAGCAGTTGATCGCGCTGCTCGGCTGGGGCCGGGTGCTGTCCTACGGCACGCTGTACCCCTGCCTGAAGAGCCTCGTGCGCCAAGGGCTGATCGTCGCCGACGACGACCCCGGTGCCGCCATCCGCGGCCGCCGCAACCGGATCGCCTACCGCCTGACGGCCGAGGGCAAGGAGTACTTCGCGCAGGTCATGGAGGAATCCGGCCCGGCGACATGGGATGACGAGAACTTCGGTGTGCGATTCGCGTTCTTCGCGCGGACCGACGCTCCGACGCGGGTCCGCATTCTCGAAGGCCGGCGCAGCCGGCTCCAGGAGCGACTCGAGCACGTCCGCGACGCTTCCCTTCGGGGTCGGCGTGGGGCGGACTCCTACACGCGCGAACTCCAGCGACACGGGCTGGAGTCGGTCGAGCGCGAGGTCGCCTGGTTGACCGAGCTCATCGACCGCGAGCGTGCAGGTGGGTATACGACCGTCGACGACGACGTCGACGGTTCCGATACGACCAGCCAATCAGCATGACCCCGAGAACGAGCACTACAAAAGGAGAACCCATGGGTTCGGTACGCGTGGCAATTGTGGGCGTGGGCAACTGCGCCACGTCCCTCATCGAAGGCGTCGAGTACTACAAGAACGCCGACCCGGCCGGCACCGTGCCGGGCCTGATGCACGTCCAGTTCGGCGAGTATCACGTCAGTGACGTGGAGTTCGTCGCGGCGTTCGACGTCGATGCCAAGAAGGTCGGCTTCGACCTGGCCGATGCGATCCGCAGCAGCGAGAACAACACCATCAAGATCACCGACGTCCCGCCGACCGGTGTGACCGTGCAGCGCGGTCACACCCTCGACGGCCTCGGCAAGTACTACCTGGAGACCATCGAGGAGTCCGACGCCGCTCCCGTCGACGTCGTGCAGGTACTCAAGGACACCCAGGCCGACGTGCTCGTGTCCTACCTGCCGGTGGGTTCGGAGGACGCCGACAAGTTCTACGCGCAGTGCGCCGTCGACGCAGGCGTCGCCTTCGTCAACGCGCTGCCCGTGTTCATCGCGTCGGACCCGGAGTGGGCGGCGAAGTTCGAGGCAGCCGGCGTGCCGATCATCGGCGACGACATCAAGAGCCAGGTCGGCGCGACCATCACGCACCGCGTCATGGCCAAGCTGTTCGAGGACCGCGGCGTGGTGCTGGATCGCACCTACCAGCTCAACGTCGGCGGCAACATGGACTTCAAGAACATGCTCGAGCGCGAGCGCCTGGAGTCCAAGAAGGTCTCCAAGACGCAGGCCGTCACGTCGAACCTCACCGGCCCGCTGGCCGGCAAGGTCCACGACAAGGATGTTCACATCGGCCCGTCGGACTACGTCGCCTGGCTCGACGACCGCAAGTGGGCGTACGTGCGCCTCGAGGGCCGCGCGTTCGGCGACGTGCCCCTGAACCTGGAGTACAAGCTCGAGGTCTGGGACTCGCCGAACTCGGCCGGCATCATCATCGACGCGATCCGTGCGGCGAAGATCGCCAAGGACCGCGGCATCGGCGGCGCGCTGCTGAGCGCCTCGTCCTACCTGATGAAGTCCCCGCCGGAGCAGCGCCCCGACGACCTCGGTCGCGCCAAGCTCGAAGCCTTCATCCGCGGCGAAGAAGAGCGCTGAGCCTCCTCACCTGAAGGGCACCGGATCCACGGGATTCGGTGCCCTTCTCGGTCTGCGGACCATAGGGGACTCCGCAGGTCGGCAGAATCCGGCCCCTGAGGTGCCGCGACGAAGGAGCGGCCTCGAAGGGCGAAATGAGTTGCAGTTTGAGTCCCTTCGAGGCTCGGCCGCGAGCGGCCTCGCACCTCAGGGACCGGGCAACAGCACACAACCCGAATAGATCAGGACTTCCACCTGCGGAGGATAGGGGACTCCGTCGGTCGCAAGTTCCCTCCTCCTCGAATCACTAGCTCAAAGATGACTCTGGCCCCCGCAGCAAAGAGCGCTGCGGGGGCCAGAGTCATCTGCGGAGGATAGGGGATTCGAACCCCTGAGAGCTTTCACTCAACCCGCTTTCCAAGCGAGCGCACTAGGCCACTATGCGAATCCTCCGCGAGAGACCTTACCGGGCCACCTCGACTTGGAGCGAGCCAGTCCCGGTCGGTACAGTGTGCGCAGCCCCTCGCGTGGCGACATCTCACCCAACTCCCCCAGGGCCGGAAGGCAGCAAGGGTCAGTGTGCTCTGTCGGGTACGCGGGGGGTCCTCGCATCCCGCCGGTCCGTCAAATCCCATCGCGGTCTCCGAGCGCGGCTATGCTCGCGGCATGTCTGCGTGGGTCGAGGATGTCCTGGGTTCCGGCTACGAACAGCGGACCATCGAGTTGGGTGCCGACCCCGACGGCGAGGGCGACATCGTGGCCACCCTCGTCCGCGCCACGGAGCCGGTGAAGGCGACGCACGCCTTCGTCTGGGTCCACGGCTTCACCGACTATTTCTTCCAGACCGAGCTTGCCGACTTCCTGGTCGAGCGCGGCTTCGCCTTCTACGCGCTCGACCTGCACAAGTGCGGCCGGTCGCGGCGGCCGGGGCAGACCCCGCATTACGTCTCCGATCTCGGCCTCTACGACGCCGAGATCGGCCGGGCGCTGGACCTCGTACGCGAGGAGAGCGGCGACCTGCCGATCCTGCTGGGCGGGCATTCCACCGGCGGACTGGTGCTGGCACTGTGGGCCGGCCGGCTCAACTCGGTACCCGGCCGCGCCCGCAAGGAGGGCATCGAGGGACTGCTGCTCGACAGCCCGTGGTTCGACCTGCAGGGTGCGGCGTGGCTGCGGTCGGTCGGCACGCAGGTCATCCGGCTGGTCGCCCAGGTGCAGCCGTATCGCGCGCTCAACCTGCCCAAGAGTTCGGCCTACGGCTCTAGCCTGCACGTCAGCGCGCACGGGGAGTGGGACTACAACCTCGACTGGAAACCCATCGGCGGATTCCCGATCACCTACGGCTGGATCAACGCGATCCGGCGCGGTCATGCGGCCTTCCATCGCGGGATCGACGTGGGCGTGCCGTCGCTGGTGCTGCGCTCGGACGCCACCTACTTCTCGCGGACCCACCGGCCACGCACCGATGTGAGCGACGCGGTGCTCGACGTGAAGCAGATCGCGCGGTGGGCCGGGTGCCTGGGCGATGCGGTGACCTCGCTGGCGATTCCGGGGGCGCTGCACGACGTGTACCTGTCGGCACCGGCGGTCCGCGCGCAGGCCTACGCCGCCACAGACCGCTGGCTGCACGACTTCATCCTCGAGCGCTGAGGCCCGCCCCCGCGCAGCGGTCGCGGGTGTCGGCGGGCGTCGTTAGGCTGGCGGCGTGGACGCGCCCCTCGCCCTGTATCGCCGATACCGACCCGAGACCTTCGCCGAGGTCATCGGTCAGGAGCACGTCACCGA
This sequence comes from Aeromicrobium sp., assembly GCF_047607065.1. Taxonomy (GTDB): domain Bacteria; phylum Actinomycetota; class Actinomycetes; order Propionibacteriales; family Nocardioidaceae; genus Aeromicrobium. The sequence goes on along the minus strand of NZ_JASGDU010000054.1, from coordinate 1,608 downwards.
TCCGCTGCGGCACGCTCTGGCGAACAATCGCGTCAACCACGCCTACCTGTTCAGCGGCCCGCGCGGCTGCGGCAAGACCACCAGCGCCCGCATCCTCGCCCGCGCGCTCAACTGCGAAGCCGCCCCCGTCGCCGACCCGTGCGGACAGTGCCAGTCTTGCCGCGACCTGGCCCGGGGCGGCCCCGGCAGCGTCGACGTCATCGAGATCGACGCGGCCAGCCACGGCGGCGTCGACGACGCCCGTGACCTGCGCGAACGCGCCTTCTTCGCGCCGGTCAGCAGCCGCTACAAGGTCTACATCATCGACGAGGCGCACATGGTCAGCCCGCAGGGCTTCAACGCGCTGCTCAAGCTGGTCGAGGAGCCGCCGCCGCACCTGAAGTTCATCTTCGCCACAACCGAGCCGGACAAGGTCATCGGCACGATCCGTTCGCGCACCCACCACTACCCGTTCCGGCTGGTACCGCCCAAGGCGCTCGGCGACTACCTCAACCAACTGTGCGCGAGCGAAGGCGTCACGCTCGACCCGGCCGCGCTGCCGCTCGTCGTACGCGCCGGCGGCGGTTCGGTCCGCGACACGCTCAGCGTGCTCGACCAGCTCATCGCCGGCGCGAGCGACGACGGAGTGACCTACGCGCTCGCGGTCGCCCTGCTCGGCTACACGCCCGATTCGCTACTCGACGAGGCCGTCGACGCCTTCGCCGCGCGCGACGGGGCCACGGCCTTCGGCGTCGTCGACAAGGTGATCGAATCGGGGCAAGACCCGCGCCGCTTCGCCGAAGACCTGCTGCAGCGGCTGCGCGACCTCGTCGTCGTGCGCGCGGTCCCGAACGCCTTCGCCGTCGGGCTGCTCGACATACCCGCCGACCGCGCCGACCAGTTGACTGCGCAGGCGCAGTCCTTCGGTCCGGCCGAGCTGGTGCGCAACGCGGATCTGGTCGACACCGCCCTGACGGATTTCCGCGGCGCGACGGCACCCCGGCTCCTGCTGGAACTCCTGTGCGCGCGCATCCTCGTGCCCGGTGCCGACCACGATTCCGACGGCTTCGCCGCGCGCCTGGACCGTATCGAACGGCGCCTCGACGCGAGCGGGGGGAGCGCGCCGACGCCCGAGCCAGCCCCGGCACCGGAGGCCCCTCGGCCCGCGCCGGAACCTACCCCGCAACCGCAGCCCGAGCCGACCCCGGAACCCGCTCCCGAGCCGACCCCGGAACCCGCTCCCGCACCGACCCCAGAACCCGAACCGGAGCCGGCGTCCCCGGCTCCGGCTGCGGGGCAGCTGGGGGTCGCCGACGTCCGCCGGCTGTGGCCCCACATCCTCGACGCCGTGCAGTCGCTGCGCCGTTTCACGTGGATCCTGCTGAGCCAGAACGCCCACGTCACGAGCCTGAACGGCAACGTCCTGACAATGGCGCTGGTCAACGCCGGCGCGCGCGACTCCTTCCACGCGAGCAAGTCCGACGAGGTGCTGGCCGAGGCGATCTTCCAGGTCGTCGGCGTGCGTTGGCGCATCGAGTCCATCGTCGATCCGAGCGCCGCCGGGCACACGCAGGCCGCCGCCGAACCGGCCCCCCGCCCCCCGGCCGCACCGCCGTCTCGGCCCGCCAC
>NZ_JASGDU010000053.1:0-5926 GCF_047607065.1 Aeromicrobium sp. | reverse complement strand
GTGCCGCTGATATATTCCGTTGCTGGGCTGCGGCTGCGGCCTTGCTGTCATTGAACCCGGAACGGAAATAAGCATGGCCTCTCTGCGTCGATTCGCCTCCCTGGCTGCCGTGACCGCTGTGGTTGGCGTGTCGCTGGCCGTGGTCGCGACCCCCCCCGCACCGGCCACCGCTCTGCCTGAACCAGGTCACCCCGGCGTCTCCTCGGCTCCCGATTCGCTGTTCCTGGAGGACTTCGAGAACGGCTTCCCGACGGCTGACACGACCGCCGGCACCGGTTCGGGTGCGGGCCTGATCGGCGACTACGAGAGCGCTCAGGAGTACGACGGCACGCCGGTCACGTATTCCGCCGAAGGTCAGTGGGTCAACCCCAGCCAACTGAACGGCATTGTGTTGGCATACAACAGCCTGGTGTCCGAGGTTTGGGCCGTTGGCGGGTATAGCGGCACCGGCAGTACGGCTGCGATCAACCTCTTGCGAGGCCTGGCCCAGAGCCTGGGCACGCTCTACAACACCCGTCCGGGCGACGATATCGATGTCGACGAGAACCACGTCGTGTCGGCGTGGACTCGCAACTCCAACCCGGGTGCCAATACGATCGAGGTTCAGACTGAAGAGCCGATCCCGCTACCGTCGACGGGGAAGCGCTTCGTCAACTTCTCGGTGGACGTGGCGACCCTCAACTGCGCCACTGCTCCGAAGCTGAACTTCTTCCTCGTGGGAGATCTCACCGACGACACGACGCAGACGGCCCTGAACACGACACCGGGCACTGGCTGCGCCTCGGGCGACACGGCTGCCCATGCGAGCACGCTCACCGTCACCGGCGACAAGGCCGCCCTGGTCGACGGAGGCGAGGCCTACCTGCGGGTGCGCAACGCCAACGGCGCCTCCAATGGCAACGATCACGCCTTCGACAACATCGAACTGCTCGACGTGACTCCGCAGCTCGACAAGCACTTCGGTGCAGCCGACAGTGACTACCCCGACCCGAACGAGACCACCGCGCTCGTTGGCGGCGCGACGCCGCTGACCTTCACCGTCACGAACACCAGCGAACTCGGCGAGAAGACGGGCTGGGGCCTGACCGACAGCCTCCCGTCGGGCCTGAGCATCGCCAGCTCGCAGTTCGCCACCACGTGTACTGCGGCGACGGTGACCTCCGACGGCACGGCCGCCCTGGCCGAAGGTGATGACACGATCACGGTCACGGATGGTTCGATCGCCTCCGGCGTCACGTCCTGCACGATCACCGTGTGGGTCAAGGCCGAGACCGCTGGCGACTACGTCAACGGCCCGGCGCAGACCGAGGTCGTCGGCCTGGAAGAGCCGGCCGACGCCACCTTGCACGCCGTCGAGGCCGACATTCCGGCAACCTGCGAGGCCGACGACACCCGCGCCACCCAGCGCTGGTGGTACTTCGGCAACCAGGCGAGCATCGACTTCGGGGTCTCCGGCGACACGACCCGCGTCGTTGGCGACAGCGACGTCGCCACCACCAATGGCGAGGGCACCACGGTCGTCACCGACACCACCGGCGACCTGTTGTTCTGGGCCAACGGCGAGCGGGTACTCGACAAGAACAGTGACCCCATGCCCAACGGCACCGGTCTGACCACCGCGCCCTCGGCGACGCAGACGGTGGCAGCCTTCCCGGCTCCGACGACCATCGGCAAGTACTTCGTGGTCACCACGACCGGTTCGATCGAATCCGGTGCCGGCGAACTGCTCTACAGCGAGGTCGACCTGACCGCCAACGGTGGTCTGGGGGAGGTCTCGGCGACCAACAAGAACCTCCCGGTCACCTCGACGCTCACCGACTACGCCTCCGAAGCGCTGGTCTCGGCCCCGAACGCCGACGGCACCGGGTACTGGGTCATCACCTACACCTACAACCAGCCCTCCATCGTGGCCTTCGAGTTCGACGACAGCGGACCGACGGGCACCGTGGTGCAGAGCCTGCTCCCGACGTCGAACAATGCCCAGTTCGGCACACTGGCCTTCAGCGCGGACATGACCCAGTTGGTCGCCATGACCGGTAGTTCCAACGGCGGCAAGCTGCGCCTGCTGACCTTTGACGCGGACACCGGCCAGATCAGCCAGAAGGCGGAGTGGGAGACCGGCGACGGCGGCAACGCGGGCTACAGCGCGGCCTTCTCCCCCTCGGGCGACTACGTTTACGCGACCAACATCTTCGGCACCGGACACCTCTACCGCTACGACGTGTCCGACCCGACGTCCGGCGCGGCGATCAAGGCCACCGAGATGGACGTCACGACCATCGGCGCCTCCGGTGGCCAGGTGCAGCGCGGTGCCGACGGGCGCATGTACGTCGCCAACAACGGCAGCACCACTCTGACCGTCGTCAACGATCCTGACAACGCGAGCACCACGGCGTCCGACCTCGACATCGGTTCTCTGACCTTGGCCACCGGCACGGCCAGCGGCTTCGGCCTGCCACAGATGGTGACGGGCTGCCCGAACGGCGACCCGTTGGTCATCGACAAGTCCTCGGCGCTGACGACCGATAACGGCGAGGCCGGTGTCGGCAACGTCGGCGACGTCCTCACCTACACCTTCGAGGTGACCAACAACAGTGCCTCGTCGGTGTCGGATGTGACCGTCGAGGACACCTTCGCAGGCTTGTCGGCTATCGAACCGGTCAGTCCCGCGACCTCCCCGGTGACGATCGCCTCGGGCGAGACCGTGACGTTCACGGCGACCTACACGATCACGCAGGCCGATGTGGACGCGGGCGTCATCGCCAACAGCGCCACCGCATCGGGTCTGCCCGACGGTGAGACCGAGCGCTTCACCAGCGAATCGGACGAGGACTACTTCGTGCCCGAGGCCCGCGATCCGGAGTTGACCATCGAGAAAACCTCGGACGCCGACGGCGAAGAGGTCTCTCTCGGGCAGGTCATCACCTACACCTTCGAGGTGGAGAACACCGGTAATACGACGTTGAACGATGTGACGGTCAACGACGAGATGGAAGGACTCTCGGAGATCACCCCGGTGTCCCCGGCTACTTCTCCGGTGACGCTGGTTCCGGGCGAGACGGCGACCTTCACGGCCACCTACACGGTCACCGAGCAGGACATCCTCAACGGGCACGTGTCGAACTCGGCCACCGCGACGGGCACGCCGCCGCCGTTGACGCCGTACCCGGACAACCCGGACCCTGACGACCCGGAACCGCTGGAGCCGTCGGATCCGAGCACGACGACCACGGAGACCGAGGACCCGGAGCAGGGCCTGACCACGGAGAAGACCGACGAGTTGACTGCAGATACCGATGAAGACGGTCAGGCCGATCCAGGTGACGTCATCACGTACACCTTCGTCGTGACGAATGTCGGCAACACGTCGCTGACCGATGTGACGGTCAACGACGAGATGGAAGGGCTGTCGGAGATCACCCCGGTCTCTCCGGCGACCGCGCCGGTGGAACTCGCGCCGGGCGAGAGTGCGACCTTCACGGCCACCTACACGGTGACGCAGGCCGATATCGACAGTGGCACGTTGACCAACACGGCCACCTCGACGGGCACGTTCACTCCGGCTGACGGCGGCGACCCGGTGACCACGACGTCGCCTCCGGCGTCGATCACCAGCGACACGGTCCGGGCCGAGCCGGCTCTGACGACCGTCAAGCGGGCCGAGTTGAACGACACGAACGGCAACGGCGTGGCCGATGAAGGCGAGACCATCAGTTACTTCTTCGAGGTGTCGAATACGGGTAATACGACGTTGGAGCAGGTGCGGGTCATCGACTCGCGTGTTACGGGCCTGACGCCGACCGCAGTCACGCTGGCACCCGGTGAGTCCGTGGTTATCACGGCAGACCCGTACGTGGTGACCGCCGCCGACGCGGCCGCCGGTTCGGTGTCGAACACGGCGACGGCTCGCGGTCAGGTGCCCGGTGGGGCCGAGATCGACTCCCCGGCGGCCACCGTCTCCACGGTGACTTCGGGCGGCATCCTGCCGACCACCGGCACCAGCCTGAACATCGTGCTGTGGGCGCTGTTCGCGGCGACCACGGTGGGTGCGGGCGTGAGCCTGTTCGCGCGCCGCCGCCGCGTCCTCGGCTGAGTTCGCTGCCTCAGGCCGGCCCCCGAGTCTGTGACTCGGGGGCCGGTCCGCGTCCAGCACCCTGCCCGGTCGGGTCATTTCGCGGCTCGCTCGTTCCTCGCGGGTCCTGAGGTGCGAGGAACTTGCGACGAGCCTCGAAGGGCGCACCTCAGGGACCTGCCGTGGCTGCACTCCGGCGCGCATGTGGCACGCTGGCTCCGTGAAGTTCGACTACGCGCCCGACGTCGACGGTGATCCGGACCCCGGTGAGGTCGTCTGGACCTGGGTCCCCTACGAGGACGACCCCAGCCAGGGCAAGGACCGTCCCGTCCTGCTCATCGGCCGCGACGGCGACGACCTGCTCGGCCTCATGCTGACGAGCAAGGACCACGACCGCGACGAGCAGCAGGAGGCGCGCGCCGGCCGCTACTGGTTCGACCTCGGCAGCGGCCCCTGGGACTCCCAAGGCCGCCCGAGCGAAGTCCGGCTCAACCGCCTGCTGCGCATCGACCCCGCCGAGGTGCGCCGCGAAGGATCGGTGCTCGACAAAACGCGCTTCATCATGGTCCTCAACGCCGCGCGCGACTACATCGACCCGTGACCGGCCTGTGGTGAGCGAGATCGGCCGACTCGACGCCTTCCAGCGACGACACCGGTTCCTCGGCCTGCCGATCGCGGTCGTCTACAAATATTTCGACGACCAGGGGCCGTACCTGGCGGCGATCATCGCCTACTACACCTTCTTCGCGATCTTTCCGATGCTGCTGATCGGCACCTCGGCGCTCGGCTACGTACTCCAGGGTGATCCCGAACTGAGCGAGCGCCTGCTGGATTCTGCGCTGAGCCAGTTCCCCATCGTCGGCGATCAACTCGGCCGGCCCGAGGGGCTGAGCGGCAGCCCCAGCGCCATCGTCATCGGTGCCGTGACCGCGCTGTACGGGGCGATCAACCTCGGCCAGGCCCTGCAGAACGCGGCCAATGTCGCCTGGGCGGTACCGCGCAACAGCCGGGCCAACCCCTTCCTGCAACGGCTGCGGAGCCTGATCTTCCTGGCCATCGGCGGCCTGGGCATCCTTGCCATTGCCATCGCGAACTCGGTGCTGGCCAACGTCGACGCCATTGCGCGGCAGTGGTCGAGCGAGCTGACCATGGTGGCCGGCTGGATCGGCTTTGCCTTGACGGTGGTCGTCTTCATGATGATCTTCCACCTCATCAGCGGGCGACGTGCCACGTGGCGGCGGGTGTTGCCGGGGGCGCTGGTGACTGCGGTGCTGTGGCAGACGCTGCAGGTCGCCGGCCAGTGGTACGTCTCGGGCGTCATTAGCCGGGCGAGCCAGATGAATGCGACGTTCGCCCTGGTGCTCGGTCTGATGGGCTTCATCTTCTTGGCCTCGCTTATGGTCGTCATCGGCCTGGAGGCGATGGTGGTGCTCGCGCGGCGGCTCTATCCGCGCGCCCTGCTGACGCCGTTCACCGACAACGTCGTGCTGACCGAGGCCGACCAGCGCGCCTACACCAGCTACGCCAAGATGCAGCGGCACAAGGGTTTCCAGACCATCGAGGCGCGCTTCGAGACCGGTGAGGACGATCCTCCGTAGGTCCCTTCGCCCTTCGAGACCGTTCGTTCCTCGCGGCACCTCAGGGACCCGGTGGGTGCCGGTCATTGAGGTGCGAGTTTGCGAGCCTCGAAATGACCTGGGGAGGTCCCTTCGAGGCTCACTCGTTCCTCGCTCGCACCTCAGGGACTGGGCGGGCTGGGGGCATCCTCTAGATGATTGATGCGGGGAGATAAGGCCTTCGGCGTGGCTGCGTGACCTCAGAGACCAGGGTGTCCAGACTCAGCGTTGCTTACCC
>NZ_JASGDU010000052.1:0-49209 GCF_047607065.1 Aeromicrobium sp. | reverse complement strand
TCGAACGCGATACCCTCGCGTCGCTCAACGTAGAGGTTGACGAGCACGGCAAGATGCCCGACCTCGTCATCTACCTACCAGACCGCAACTGGCTCGTGCTTCTCGAAGCCGCCAGCTCCCACGGCCCGGTTGATTCAAAGCGGCAAGCCGAACTTGCTGATTTGTTCGCGGAATCGACAGCTGGGTTCGTCTATGTCTCCTGCTTCCCCGACCGGGCCGAGTTTCGCAAGTACGTCGACAAGATCGCCTGGGAGTCCGAAGTCTGGTGCGCCGACCACCCCACCCACATGATCCACTACAACGGCGAACGCTTTCTCGGACCCTATGAGTAGCACTCGCTAGAGCTTATCCACGAGCAGCTGCACAGAGTCGACGCAGTTTTGAAGATACTCAGACTTCACGCTTACGCGGCGGCCCATGATGTCAGCTCTTCCCGGACGCTGCGCATAGAGTGGGCAGCCTCGCGCGAAAGCAACCACCCCAGCAGTCTGGAAGTCTCGCACATTGACAACAACATCCTCAATGTGGCTGCTGGTGAACATCTCCGGGTTGGTTCCTTGCAGCACCTTGGTGTCGTTGTCGATGGACGAGAGCACGGCGGCGTATGCAGAAGCAGAACCCATGTACTGAGTAATGCGGTTCTTGGCGATCACGTGTACTTTCGGCAGGTCTCGATTCGCAGCGCGAAGCTTCGTGGCGAAGGCATACTGTGCGTAGATCTCGGACGGGAGCTTGAGGCTGTAAACGAGCGAGAAGGCGTTCTGGATTGCCCTCCGCGATGAGTCATCCGCCATGACGGGGAGCACCAATCGGTCAGCTGCCGAGAGCGCGATCTGGGTGTAGATCGAGAACGAAGGGTTTGCGTCGATGAACACTACGTCGTAGTCATCCTTGAGAGAAGCGAGAAGATCGCGGATCCAGTCGATCACTGCAAGCCAAGCATTGGTCCCAGGAACGTTGGTGTTCGACAAGGTCGACATCGCGTTGCTCTGAAGCTCCAGCAGGGGGTCTCCGGCGACAAGGTCGACATTCGCCGGTATCTGGGGGTTGTGTGTGTGCGGGGTCGAGACAAATGCACTCGGCGTAATGGAGGGGACCGTGAACGGTGAGGGCAAGCGCGTCTCAAAGTAACCGCCGATGGTCCGACGAGTCGCTTCAGCTTGGAGTTGGAGGAGTGTACCGCTGCCTCCATTGGCGAGGCCGCCGAACAAGAGTTCTGAGAGGTTAGCTTGCGGGCAGACATCGATCGCGAGAATGCGCTGGTCGGAGTGCTGATGGGCATAGGTGGTGATGGACTGGAAGGCCAGGCTGGTCTTCCCGGTCCCACCCTTGTTGTTCCAGAAGGCGTATGTGAGCATGAACTCTCCTCGTATGTCATGGATCGCGGGGACAGTTATAGCGTACCGCATAGCTTATTACTGTGGACTATCTAGCCGCTGTGCGTGGTCGAAACATCCCTGGGAGATCGGATTTTCAGCCACACCGTGCCCCGGTGAACCCCGAAATGACGCGCCAGCGCGTTCACGCTCACCCCATGCGCACGGGCTGTTCGCATAGCGTCCACTTCGGTGTCCGTCAGCCGTGTTCGAGGTCGTTTACTTGGTTCCGCCGACGCCTCGATCAACGGGTCATCGGCCCCGCCCTCGGACTCGGCATCCCCGCGGATGCCTTGATTCCACGCGGAAACCAGCCTCTCGACTCGTGGTCGCCTGTTCCCGTAGTGCTCAATTGCGTCCACTCGAACCGCGAGGACCCCGCCGAATCAATAGCGGGGTCTTTCTCATATCCGTGGCGGGGTGCTCGCGGTTCTCGCGCGGGGGACCGCGCTGCCCGGGTATGCTCCGGCTCATGGCGCCCCTGCTCTCGCACCAGAAGATGTCGGTGACCTCATGCTGAAGGGCACGGAGTTCCTTGCGGAGTTGGAGGGCGCGCTGAGCGCCGGCGCACTTGTCACCGAGCCGTCGATCATGGAGTCCTACCGCCGTGACTGGTCGGGCAACCCCGCTGTCGGCATGCCCCTCGCCGTGGTCCGTGCGAAGAACACCGGAGACGTCCAGGAGACCCTCGCCTGGGCGACGCGGCATCGCGTACCGGTGGTCCCTCGCGGTGCAGGGTCCGGGCTGTCCGGAGGCGCCACTGCGGTCGACGGCGGAATCGTCCTGTCGACGGAGAAGATGCGATCGGTCCGCATCGACCCTGTCACCCGGGTTGCGGTGGTGCAACCGGGCGCCCTGAACATCGACGTCAAGAACGCCGCGCTCGAGCACGGCCTGTGGTACCCGCCGGATCCGGCGTCCTACGAGATCTGCAGCATCGGCGGCAACGTCGCCACGAACGCCGGTGGCCTGTGCTGTGTCAAGTATGGGGTCACCACCGATTACGTGCTCGGTGTCGAAGTCGTCCTCGCCGACGGCAGGGTCCTCTCGCTGGGCGGACCCCGGCTGAAAGACGCTGCGGGGTTGTCGCTCACCAAGTTGCTGGTCGGTTCCGGCGGCGTGCTGGGCGTCTTCACCGAGATCACCCTCCGCCTCATTCCGGCCCTCCCTCCGTCGTCGACCATGGTGGCGGTCTTCTCGTCGGTGGAGAGCGCCGCAGAGGCCGTCCTCGGCATCACCTCCGCATTGCGGCCGTCGATCCTGGAACTGATGGATCACGGGAGCATCAACGCCGTCGAGGACTTCATGCCCATGGGCCTGGACCGCAGTGCCGAGGCCATCTTGCTGGCGCGCTCCGATGCGCCCGGCGCGGCTGCGGCCGACGAGATCTCGCGGATGGAAGAGATCGTCCGGGGCTTCGGGGCCACCGAGGTGTTCACCACGTCCGACCAGGCCGAGGGCGACCAGCTCGCCGCGGCCCGCCGCGCGGTCCTCCCGGCGCTGCACGACAAGGGCGCAGTCCTGGTCGAGGACATCGGCGTGGCGGTGCATCTGCTGCCCACGCTCATCCACCGCATCGGCGAGATCGCTCGCCAGCACGACGTGCTCATCCCGGTTGTCGCGCATGCCGGCGACGGGAACGTCCACCCGCAGATCGTCTTCGACCCCGAGGATGCGGCAATGAGGGACCGGGCCGACGAGGCTTTCGCCGCGATCATGGACCTGGCCCTGGAACTGGGCGGGACCATCACCGGCGAACACGGGATCGGGCGTGTGAAGAAGGCCTGGCTTCCGCAGTACGTGGGCGATGACGCGATGGAGATCGCCCGCCGCATCAAGGATGTCTTCGACCCCGACAACCTCCTCAATCCCGGTGCCCTGTTCTGATCCTCGCCACTGCTCCCGGCGGACGCCCGCGGACCGCCGGTCGCCCTTCGAGGCGATAGAGTCGGCCTCATGCGCGTAGGCTGGATCGGGACCGGGGTGATGGGGGCCGCCATGTGCGCTCACCTCGTCGAAGCCGGACACGAGGTCACACTGACGTCCCGCACGAAGTCCAAGGCCGCCGCCCTGATCGAGAGCGGAGCCGCCTGGGCGGAGTCGCCGGCGGAGGTCGCCGCGAGCAGCCAGGTGGTCTTCACGATGGTCGGCTATCCCGAGGAAGTGCGCGAGGTGACCCTCGGGGCCGACGGTGTGCTTCAGACGGCTTCCCCGGGAAGCATCGTCGTCGACCTGACCACGAGCCTGCCGTCCTTGGCGGTCGAGATCGCCGAAGCGGCCTCGCGCATCGGCGTGCGCGCCTTGGACGCGCCGGTGACCGGCGGCGACGTGGGGGCGCAGGACGGGTCGCTGTCGGTCATGGTCGGGGGCGAGGCCGACGTCTTCGAGGAGGTCCGTCCGCTGCTCGAGGCGATGGGCAGCACCATCGTCTACCAGGGGCGTCACGGTGCCGGCCAGCACGCCAAGATCGTGAATCAGATCCTCATCGCGGGAACCATGATCGGCCTCGGCGAGGCCATGGCCTACGCCAAGCACGCCGACCTGGACATGGAGAAGATCCTGCCCGTGGTCAGACACGGTGCGGCCGGCAGTTGGTCGCTGGAGCATTATGCGCCACGCATTCTGGCCGGGGATTTCGCGCCGGGCTTCTACGTGAACCACATCGTCAAGGACCTCGGCATCGCCCTGGCCGAAGCCGCGGATATCGGTCTCGACATGCCGGGCACCACGCTGGCCGAGAAGCTGTACAGCACGCTGCAGGCGAGGGGCGAGGGCGAGAACGGCACCCAGTCAATCGTGCATTTGTACGACTGAGAGTTCCGCGCGGGCCGCTGCACCGACACCTGGGTGACCGTGGGTTCTTCCGCGTTGCTCAGGGCAGCAGGTTGCTGAACAGCCGCCTGGTCAGGTCGTCGGCCGCCGAGGCATCGCGGGTGAGACCCACGTAGCCGTTCGCTTCGACGGTGAACAACCCCTCCGTGGTCGCTGCGTCGACGAGGTGCGGCACCCAGGTCTTTTCGTGACGGTAGACCGCCACGGTGACCCCGCGACGGACCAGAGCGAGCACGACATCGACGAGTCCGGGGTCGGTGTGCTCGCCATCGATCTTGCTGCCGGACAGCCGCAGCGTCTCTAAGCCCGTCATCTCCAACAGGACATCGCCGGCCTGCCCGTCAAGGGAGAGGGCCAGGCGTTTCACCGAGGTGCGCGCCAGCGGCGCGAGGTCGGTGTCGCGCAGCGGCCCGCTGAGACCGAGTCGTTCCAGCGCGGGAAGGTCGGCCACGAATGCGAGGTCCACGCCCGGATCGAAAACGAGCACCGTGAGGTTGGTCAGGCTCCGGCACAGGGCCAGCGGCGCGAGGTCGACGGTGGGGGCGACCATCAGCTCCAGGGAGGTGAGGCCCGAGACGGCATCGATCCCCTCCACGCTGCCGGTCTCCCCGAGCCTGAGGACGCCCGCGCTCGGCAGGAGCATGGCCGCCGCGAACTCGCGCCGGTCGAAGGCCTTCCACGCGGCGTGAATCTCCTTGAGCATGGCGTCGGAGTAGCTGTCGGCCGCGTACTCGGCCAGGACCTCAAGCGCCGCAGGCCCGCCGATCGCTCCGAGCGTGCGGATCGCCGCCACTTTCGCGGCGGCCTTCTGGCGCGCGTGCGGTGCGAGCACGGTGGGGTCGGGATCGGGGTGGGCCGCCAGCCAGCCCTTCACCTCGGAGACCTTCTGCGGTGCCGTGGGCGGGTCGGCGGTGGCCGTCGTGGTCACCCGGCTGCGCGTGGCCGCAGATCTGCGCAACGACGCGAGCAGTGTGTCGGAGTTCCCTCCGGACAGGCGGGCCGCGAGTCGGTCGAGCACCGTGACGTCGGCGCGGGCCGCGAGCACCGCGAGTCCCCAGAAAGCCATTCCTGGGAAGGAGAAGTCGGCGGCGTTGAACTGGTCGGCGGTCACCTCGTCGTCGACGACCTTCAGCGCCGCAGGCAGCAGGGCCTCGTCGGCGGGTAACGTGGCGGCACTCTTGACGAGGTTCGGGTAGTTGGAGAACGCGCTCACTCGCGCGAGGTAGCCGGCGGCGGCCGCCGGGTCCGCCGTGGAGGAGGCCGTGACGATAAATCGACTTATCACGTCGTCCTGACCGGCGAGCGCGGTCGGCAGCGCCGCGAGATCGGCATCGGTCAGGTGCTCGATCGCGCCAAAGTCGGCGGACGCTATCGAATGGCCGATGAGTTCGCGCAGCCTCTCCTCGCCGACGGTGCTTGACATCGATGCCTCCCTCGTCCCCGGTCTTGTGGGGAGGCTAGCGGAGGTGCCGCACAGGCGCGACAGGTGTCAACTCGGACGGACGAAGAAGGTGGTGCGCCAGGTGTCCTCGTGGACGCCGTTGATGTCGAGGCGCCATTCGTAGACCTTGCCCGCCTCCAACGGCATCCCCGGGCCGAGCTGGGTGGTCAGCGAATACTCGATCTCGAAGCCGGCCGGCACGCCCACCGGACGGCCGACCTCGAATTCATGCTGAATCTGCAGCGGCTGGGGTCGCCCCTGCGGTCCCTGGCCCACGATGACCGGGCGGCCGTCTGTGTCGACCAGGCTGAGGGTGAGCCGGTGGCGGGTGTTGGTTTCGTTCCACGGCACCCGCAGCAGCACGACGACAGCCTGCGGCGGGGTCGGGGTGCGGGTCGTGGTCCAGCCCAGGCCTAAGGCGTGCACCTTGCCGCCGGACTCTTGCTGGGCGTGATCGGCCAGGAGCAGGTGCGCCTTCATGGGATCAGCCTAGGCAAGGTGACGAAGCGGTGCGCTCACGCCCGGTCGGTGGCGGCGAGATGTCGGTCGAGCGCGGGCCAGACGACCTCGCTCGCACGAGGCGACGCGACGATGCCGAGATGACTGAACCCGTCGACCTCGATGAACTCGACCTTCGCTTTCGGGAAGGCTTCCAGGCCGGCCCTCACCGAGTCGGCGTGGGCGATGGCATCGCTCGTGCTGCCGATCAGCAGCGTCGGAAGGGCCAGATCGCGCGTCCGGATCGTCAGGTCGTCGGTCAACCGGACCTCGCCGTGCATGAAGGCCCGGCCGTGGGTCAAGACGGCGATGGACTGGTTGAGCAGTCGCGCGGGATAGCCGGGCATGGACGACGTGAACCGGTCGGTCGCCTCGATGCGCGCCAGCGTCTCGGGCTGGTCGAGGTTGGTCAGCAGTGTCCACGGCTTCGTCAGTTCGCGCATCGGCGACAGCCAGCGGTAGGCCAGCCGGGTCGCCACAGCGGGTGCCCCGCCGGCCAGTTTCGTCGTCGCGAGCAGCGGCGTCAGGCCGACGGTGTCGCCGACGGCGAACAGCGGCGCGTAGGTTCCGGTTCGCCGGTAGTCGATGGGTGCGGCCAAGCCGGTGATCGACGCGATGGGCAGGTTGGGCAGATGTGCGCCGAGCATGAGCGACATCGACGCGCCGAGTGACCAGCCGACGAGATGGACCGGCGCGTCGTGCTCGTCGGCGATGCGCCGGACGGCCTCGGGCAGGATGCCGTCGACCCAATGCTCGAAGCCCATCGCGCGGTCGGCGAAGGTGATGTCGCCGTAGTCGATCGTGTATGTCGGGCGAGTGGAGGCCAGATGCGCGGCGAGACTCTGGCCCGGACGCAGATCCCAGCAGGACACAGGGACGGCCAGTGGCGTCACCAGCAGCACCGGGTTCCCAGACTGTGCCGCTGCGGGTGCGATGCGCCGCACGAGCGCGTGAGGCTTCTCGTAGAGCACCGTCGAGGGCGTTTCGTGGACCGGTTCGACGCCGGGGCCGAGTGGGGAGATCGCCCACGCCGTGCGCGCCGAGCGGAGCAGGGTCGTGGCGTTCCTTCGCGGTTGCATGTGGCCTCAGCTCTGTGGTTCGGCATCACGCGGCAGACCGAGCATACGCTCGCCGATGACGTTGAGCTGGACCTCGGTCGTGCCGCCGTAGATCGTCGTCGCCCGGCCCGCGAGCAACTGCTCGATGGCGTGGTCACTCGGCTCGCCGGACACCGCCACGGTCCCGGCCACACCCAGCTCGGCGACGATGAACTCGGCGATCTTCTGGCTGATCCCCATGGCCAGCAGCTTGCCCGCGCTCGACGTGGTGGAGGTGTCGGTGCCCATCAACTGCTTGAGCACCACCCGCGCGCCCATCACGTCGATGGCCTGGCTCTCGGCGATCAACTCGCCGAGCCGGTGGCGCGCCACGGCCGACAGCTCCCGGCCACGGGCGAAGCGCATCAGGTCGCCGTCGTTGGCGTAGGCCTCCATCTTCTGACTGAGCGCCACCCGCTCGCTGCCGAGCGTCGTGCGGGTGACCTCCCAGCCGCGGTTCACCTCGCCCACGACGTAGGCGTCGGGGATGAAGACGTCGTCGAAGAAGACCTCGTTGAACAGCGCCGATCCGGTCATCTCGCGCAGCGGCCGGATGTCGACGCCGTCGCTGGACATATCGAGCAGGAAGTAGGTGATGCCCTGGTGCTTCGGCGCGTCGGGGTTGGTGCGGGCGATGAGGATGCCCCAGTCGGCGAACTGGGCCATTGACGTCCAGATCTTCTGCCCGTTGATCTTCCAGCCGCCGTCGACCTTGACCGCCTTGGTCTGGAGCGAGGCGAGGTCGGAGCCGGCGCCCGGCTCGCTGAACAGCTGGCACCACATGAGGTCGCCGCGCAGCGTTGGCACGGCCAACTCCTGCTTCAACTCCTGCGAGCCGTGGCCGACGATGGCCGCGAGCGCCCAGATGCCCATGAGCAGGCTCGGCACCTGGATGCCGGCGGCCTTGAGTTCCTGGGCGATGACGATCTGCTCCAGCGGTCCGGCCGCGCGTCCGTAGGGGCGGGGCATGTGGGGCATGACCCAGCCGCCGTCGCCGAGCGCGACGAACCGCTCCTCCTCGTCGCTGATCGCGGCGACGGACGCCAGTTCGGCACGCACCTCGGCGCGGACGGCGTCAGCCTCGGGCGGCAGCTCGATGTCCATCGACCGCGAGATCCCTGCGAGCGCGTCATCGGCGACGCGGGCGGCCCGCGCCTCGCGGGTGCCGAGTTGACTGCGGATCGCGAGCGCGCGGCGGTAGTACAGGTGGGCGTCGTGTTCCCAGGTGAAGCCGATGCCGCCGTGGACCTGAATGCAGTCCTGGGTGACCTCGACGACGAGGTCGGGCGCGACGAGCGCGGCGACGTTCCCGGCGAAGCCGGCGGTGTCATCGCCCCGGTCGAGCGCGGCGGCTGCGTCCCACACGGCCGCGCGGGCCTGTTCGAGGGCGATGCCCATGCGGGCGCAGGTGTGCTTGATCCCCTGGAACTGCCCGATGGGCCGGCCGAACTGCACACGGATCTTCGCGTACTCCGACGCCTCGGCCACGGCCCAGGCCATGACGCCGACCGCCTCCGCGCCGAGCACGACCGCAGCCACGGCGTTCGCGCGGTTCTCGTCCAGCGACAGCAGCCGGCCGGCCGGAACCACGAGGTCGTCGGCGGTGACGCGGGCGGCCGGGCGCAGCACGTCGAGCCCGTCCTGCGGCGACACCTTCACCTGGCCGGCATCGACCACGACCCAGCGCGTCGCGCCGTCGACTGTCACCGGCAGGACCAGCACGTCCGCCTGGCCGCCGCCGGCCACGCCGTTCCACTCGCCGTTCACCCGGAGGCCGTCACCGTCGGCGGTCGCCTCAGGCGCCCCGCCCGGAGCCAGCGCCGCCGCGCCGAGCGTCGTGCCGTCGACCAGCGAACCCAGCAGCGACGTGACACCGCCCGCCTGCAGCAACGCCGACGCCAGCACCGTCGGGACGTACGACCCCGGAATCGCCCGGCGTCCCAGTGCCTCCAGCGCGACCGCGAGCGTCATCAACCCGCCGCCGGAACCGCCGTGTGCCTCGTCGACGTGCAGGCCCAGCAGGTCGTAGTCGACCAAGGCCTTCCAGAACGGCGGCTGCTCCGGTTCGCCCTTCGCCTCGACGACGGCGCGGACCGCGTCGGGTGCGATGACGCTGTCGGCGAGGTCGGCCACCGCCGAGGCGAGGTCGACGTGCTCCGGGGTGAGGCCGAGGCCCAGTTCGTACTGCTGGCGTGACATGGGTGTCTCCTGTCAGTTCCCGGCGAGGAGGCCCTTGGCGACATGCGTCACTTGGACCTCGTTGCTGCCGGCGTAGATCATCAGCGACTTGGCGTACACGACGGCCACGTCGGCGTCGGGACCGTTGGTGGCGAAGGTCTTGGAACCCTTCAGCACGAAGCCGTCACCGTCGCGCCGGACGGTGGTCTTCATGCCGCCGAAGGCGTCCGTGCCGGAGTCGGACTCGGTGATCGACCAGGCCGCGATGTGCCCCAGCGTGCCCAACTGCTGGATCGTGGCCGCGCCGAGTCCGATGGAGACCCCCGGCGACACCAGGGTCCCGAGCGAGACGCCCGCGAACTCCGACCCGACGACCGCGCCCATGCTCAGCATGTCGAGCATCGGATTCGGCTCGCCGGAACGGTCCTTCTTCGGCGGCTGCGGCTCCCCGGCCGCCCGCGCTTCGGCCATGCGTACATGAGCGTCCCTCAGCCGAGGCGCTCGGCGAGGTCGGCGATCTCCCACGGACCCTCGGACTCGATCATCGAGACCTCGTGCCAGCCGGCCATCTCCTGAATGACGCCGCCCTGCACGGCGAAGAACTTGCCGGTGAGCGGGCAGTCGGCGGCGGCGAGCCGTGCGACGAGAGGGGAGATGTTGGACGGGGCGAAGGCGTCGAACTCGCCGTCGGCCACCTCGTCGGCGAAGATCGCGCCCATGCCGGGGGTGGCCAGCGTGAGCCGGGTGCGCGCGATGGGGGCGATCACATTGGCGCGCACGCCGTAGCGGTCGAGCTCGTCGGCCGCGACCAGGGTCAGCGCGGCCACGCCCGCCTTGGCGGCACCGTAGTTGGCCTGGCCGGCGTTCGGCATGAAGGTGCCGGAGGCCGACGCGGTGTTGACGACGGAGGCCTGGACGGTCTTCCCGGCCTTGCTCTGCGCCTTCCAATACGCGGCGGCGTGGTGCAGCGGCGCGGCGGTGCCCTTGAGCACCACGGCGAGCACCGCGTCCCACTGCGACTCCTCCAGGTTCGGGATGAAGGCGTCGCGCAGGATGCCGGCATTGTTCACCAGGATGTCCAGGCCGCCGAAGGTGTCGATCGCCTGCTGCACGAGGTTCTGCGCGCCGCTCCAGCTGGAGACGTCGTCGGTGTTGGCCGCAGCCTCGCCGCCGGCGGCGACGATCTCGTCGGCGACCTCCTGTGCCGGCCCGGCGTCGCTGCCGCTGCCGTCGTTGGCACCGCCGAGGTCGTTGACCACGACCTTCGCGCCCTCGGCGGCCAGCAGCAGCGCGTGCTCGCGGCCGATGCCGCGGCCGGCCCCGGTGACGATGGCGATGCGTCCGTCAAGAGTTCCCATGATGTGTGTCCTTTGAAGAAGGGGTCAGTCGGCGATGACGGCGAGGCCGTCGCGCAGGACGAGATCGTCGCCGACGGAGGTCTGGAAGCCGGCGGCCCGCTCGCCGTCGTTCGACGGGAGGTCCCAGAAGCGGGTGGTCAGGTCCTGGCCGGGCAGGACCGGCTTGGCGAAGCGCACCGCGAGACGCTTCAGCCGGGTGACGTCGCCGCCCGCGAACTGTTCGAGCGCGGCCCACGAGGTGAACGCCATCGTGCACAGGCCGTGGTTGATGATGCCGGGCAGGCCCGACATCCGTGCGATCTCGTCGTCGAGGTGGATCGGCATCGGGTCGCCGGAGGCGGGGGAGTACCGGAAGGTCTGATCGTCGTCGACGTGCTGGACGACCTCGGCGACCGGCGGGCCGACGGTGGCCGAGGCATCGAGCGCGTGCTCCGGGGCCAGCTCGCCGACGGTCCGGCCGGCGTCGACGCCGCGGAAGAAGGCGGTGATCCACTGCTCGTTGACCAGTTCGCCGCCCGAGTCACGGGTTTCGGCGTAGATCACGACCGTCGAGCCGGTGCTCAGTGAGGCGTAGCCGGTGGCCTTCGCCTTGCAGGTGAGCACGTCACCGGGCCGGATCGGGCGGTGGAAGTGGAAGTCCTGCTCGCCGTGGACGAGCTTCATCAGCAACTCGACTGGCGCGACCTCCAGGGCCGCAGGGGCCATCGACATGAAGGTCGGGACCACGGCGAACACCGGCGGGGCGACCGCGCCAGAGCGGTGCGCCTCGATGGGGTCGTTCGTGGCCGCCGCGTACTCGGCGATGCGCTCGGCGGTGACCTCGAAGACGAGGTCCTCGCTCCATTTCTCCAGGCCTTCGTCGGCGAAGGTCACCGCCGCAGGCATCAGGCGGCGACCAGCTCGGCGAACTTCGTGAGCGAGGCCTCGAGGTCCTTCTGCGTGTTCTTCGCGACGGCCTTGCCGATGGGGCCGACGATCATCGTGCCGGTGAACTCGGCGTCCATCGTGATCGACGAGCCGCCGTCGGTCTCGGCGATGCTCAGGGCGAACTTCACCTGGACGCCGGCCATGCCCGCGCCCTCGATGGCGACCGAGCGCGGGGCGTCGACCTCGGTGACCTTCCACTCGATCTTGTTCGCCATTCCCATGACCGAGACGACCTCGGTGATCTGGGCACCGACAGTGATCTCGGAGGGCAGCTCGGACTTCCAGCCCTGGTGGATGGTCAGCCAGTTCTCCCAGCTCTCCAGGGTGGTGAGCTGGTCCCAGGCGGCCTGGGGGCTGACGGACAGGTCCTGCGTGACGGAGACGTTGGCCATGATGTGCTCTCTTTCTTTCAGGGGTGGGGATTCAGCTGGCCTTGCGGTAGGCCGTGACGACGACGGCACCGCCGAGGCCGATGTTGTGCTGCAGGGCGACACCGCCGCTCTGGGCGGTGCGCTCGACCTGGCGCGCCTCGGCGGTCCCGCGCAGCTGCCAGGTCAACTCGCTGCACTGGGCCAGGCCGGTCGCGCCGAGCGGGTGGCCCTTGGAGATCAGCCCGCCGGACGGGTTGACGACCCAGCGGCCGCCGTAGGTGGTGTCGTCGTTGTCGATGAGCTTGCCGGCCTCGCCGTCGGCGCACAGGCCGAGCGCCTCGTAGGTCAGCAGCTCGTTGGCGCTGAAGCAGTCGTGAAGTTCGATGACGCTCACGTCCTCGGGGGTGATGCCGGCCTGGGCGTAGACCTCCTGGGCGGCCCGGCGGGTCATCTCCTTGCCGACGAGTGACTGTGCGGACTGGTCCTCGAAGGTGCTGGTCATGTCGGTGACCATGGACTGCCCGATGATCTCGACGGCCTGGTCGGCCAGGCCGTGCTGCTCGACGAAGGCCTCGCCGGCCAGGATCACCGCGCCGGAGCCGTCGGAGGTTGGCGAGCACTGGAGCTTGGTGAGCGGTCCGTAGACCTGGCGCGAGGCCAGAACCTCCTCCAGCGTGTAGACGTCCTGGAACTGCGCGTACGGGTTGTTGGCCGAGTGGCGGTGGTTCTTCACGCCGACCTTGGCGAACTGCTCGTCGGTCGTGCCGTACCGCTCCTGATGCTCCTTGCCCGCGGCACCGAACATGTACGGGGCCGGCGGCATGGCGAACTCCTGCAGTTCGGCCAGGGCGAGCAGGTGGCGCATCATCGGCTGCTCGCGGTCGTCGAAGGTCGAGCCGAGCGAGCCGGGCTGCATCTTCTCGAAGCCGAGCGCCAAGGTGCAGTCGGCCAGGCCGCCGCGGATCGCCTGCGCGGCGAGGTAGAGCGCGGTGGAGCCGGTCGAGCAGTTGTTGTTGACGTTGACGACCGGGATGCCGGTCATGCCGAGCTCGTAGACGGCGCGCTGGCCGGAGGTGGACTCGCCGTAGACGTAGCCGACGTAGGCCTGCTGGACGAGGTCGAAGGAGACCCCGGCGTCTTCCAGTGCCTTCGTGCCGGCCTCGCGGGCCATGTCGGGGTAGTCCCAGTCGCGCGAGCCGGGCTTCTCGAACTTCGTCATGCCGACGCCGACGACGTACACCTTGCTGGTGGCCATGAATGCGTTCCTCACAGGTGAGCGGTAGATCACGATGGCGATCTACCGTGGACAAACTGTCCATGACAAAGTATCTCGGACATCCTGTCTGTGCAAGGGTGGGGCTATCGTCGTGCCATGTCATCGACGGTGAAGGACGCGCCCGCGACCGGTGACGGCCGCGACAGCCGTTGGGAGGACCACCGCCAGGCACGGCGCGACCACTTCCTCGACACGGCGATCACGCTGATCGACGCCGAGGGTTCCGGCGTCGGTGTGGCGGCGATGGCGCAGGCCGCCGAGATGCCGCGCTCGGTCGTCTACAAACTTTTCGGCGACCGCAAAGACCTCGACGAGCAGGTTCGCCAGCGCATCGTGGCCGAGGTGAGCGCGGCCATCTGGGACAGCCTTGCCGTGACCGGCAGCATCCGCGACCTCGTGCGCGGAGGTGCCGGGACCTACGTCGAATGGGTCGCGGCGCACCCGAATCTGCACCGTTTCATCGGATCGGGTTCCCAGAGCGCACCGACCACCTCCTCGCGCGCCGGCCGCAGCGGCAAGCGGAGCTTTGCCGCGCGGGTGCGTGATCTCATCGAGGCTGGCTGGACGCGCGGGAGCGGGGGCGAGGAGCTGCCGCCTGGCGTCGCCGAGAACCTCGCCTACGGTGCGGTCGGTCTGGTGGACAGCGTCGTGAACCGCTGGCTCGCCACTGGCGCCAAGGTCACCACGACCGGTGAGCTGGTCGCCTTTCTCGCCGACGCCATCTGCGGGATCGTTGAGGCCGGTGCCCGTGGGGCAGGTCTCCAGGTCGACGTGGATGCGGTCATGGACCTCGGGTTGGCACCGGACTGAGAACGTGCGAGGACGATGGACCTCAGGGACGGACCGAGGTATCGCCTACTGGCGGACGTTTCAGTCAGCGGGTTTGCGCCGCTCCTAGGTGCGGTCGTGGGTGGGTTCGCGGAAGAACAGCACGGCGACCAGGCCCACCACGAAGGCCCCGACCGGCAGCCAGTAGGACTCGGCCATCGCCGTCGAGAACGGCCCGGTGACGAACTTCGGCATGGTGCCGCCGGCCTGCTGGAAGGACTCGGCGCTGCCCTCCAATCCGTTGGCCGACAGGCGCGCCCCGATCAGCGCGGCCACTGCGGCGCTGCCGAGCGCCGCGGCCACCTGCCGGGTGGTGTTGTAGACGCCCGCGCCCGCACCGGCGGCCGACATCGGCAGGTTGCGCGTGGCGGTGGCACCGAGTGGTGCCCAGAGGCAGGCGTTCGAGACGCCGAACAGGGCCATCGGGATGAGCAGCTGCCACGGCGGCGTGTCGGGGTCGATGAGCAGTGCCGTCCAGCCCATCGCTACGGCCGCCGTCGAGAAGCCGACGAGGGTGATCGACCGGGGATGCACGGTGTCGACCAGGCGACCCATGAGTGGGGACAGGATCATCAGGACGAGTGCCATCGGCAGCATGAACAGGCCTGCCTGGATGGGACTCCAGGCGCGGGCCCCCTGTGCGTAGAACATGAACGGCAGGCTCATCGAGGTGATGGCCGCCGACACCAGGGCGATGCCGACGTTGGCGACGGCGAAGTTGCGGTCGCGGAACAGCCCCAGCGGCACCAGCGGCTCGGTGCGCACGCGCGACTGCCACCACACGAACACGACGAGAACCGCCACGCCGCCGCCGATCAGCAGTGGCACGCTCAGGATGCCGGTGATGGTGCCCCAGTCGTACCGTTCGCCCTCCTGGATCCCGAAGACGAGGGCGAACATGCCCACGGCGCTCAGTGCGACCCCGATCAGGTCGAAGGAATGGCTGTGCGTCGGGAGGGTCGGTACGAGTCGCCAGGCCAGTACGAAGCCGATGGCGCCCACCGGCACGTTGATGAAGAAGATCCACTCCCAGCCGGCCACATCGACCAGCACGCCACCGAGGATCGGGCCGACGAGCGTGGCGACGCCGGCGGTGGCACCCCACAGGGCCATCGCCGCGCCGCGCCGTGCAGGCGGGAAGGTGCGGGTGATGACCGCCATCGTCTGCGGGGTGATGAGTGAGGCGCCGATGCCCTGAACCACACGGGCGGTGATGAGTCCGCCGATGGAGCCGGTCAGGCCGCACCACAGCGAGGCGAGCGTGAAGATGACCAGTCCGACGAGGTAGACGTTCTTGGGGCCGAAGCGGTCGCCGAGACGGCCGGTGATGAGCAACGGCACCGCGTAGGCCAGCAGGTACGCGCTGGTGACCCAGATGCCGTTGGTGAAATCGGTGTGCAGGTCGGTGATGATGTCCGGCGTCGCCACCGAGACGATGGTGTTGTCGAGCAAGATCATGAAGAAGCCGATGACCATGGCCCAGAGGGCGGGCCACGGCCGGTAGTCGGCGGGGAGCGAGGCGGCACCGGCGGGCGATGCGGGCTGCGCGGGCGATGTGGTCACCGGGACAGTCTGCCGGTCACCACCGACATGATTGCCGCCGGCAACCATGTCGTGAGACAGGTCACATCTAAGAACGCGCGCCAATAGGCCTGCTGGCTGAGGTGCGAGCGAGGAACGAGCGAGCCTCGAAGCCTGCCGTGGCGGGTCATTTCGAGTCTCGCAAGCGGGTCCTGAGGTGCCGCGACGAAGGAGCGGCCTCGAAGGGCGCACCTCAACGACCGGGTGCACCTATCGGCGGAACCTCTGATTCTGGCGGGAAACGAACGGCGTCGCGGGCGCGCTCAGCGCAGGAGTTCGAACTCCAGCAGGTCCGACCAGGTGCCGTCGCCCAGCGGCTCGACGAGGCTCTGCCGCCCGGTCGGACTGAACCCGGCACCCTCGATCACCCGCAGGCTGGCGGCGTTACCGACGGCCGCCGCCGCGCTGATCCGGCGCAGCCCCAGGCCGCCGTCGGCCTCCGGGCGCAGCGCGTGGTCGAGGACCAGCCGTACCGCCTGCCGCATGACGCCGTGGCCGCGTGCCTCCGGATGCGTCCAGTACGCGACCTCGCCGCCGGTCCACTGCATCCGGGCGAGGTCGGCGATGGACACCCAGCCGACCAGCCGGTCCTGATCGTCGGCGACGGCCCACGTGACCTGCTCGCCGCGCGCGGCGAACCAGATCGAGTCCTCCACGACCCGGCGGGCCGTGTCGCTCGTGGGGTGGCGCGGCAGGTCGGCGAACCAGTGCCGGATCTCCGGGTCGGCGTGGGCCTGCACGAGGCGCGTGACGTCATCGGTGCGCAGGGGGCGCAGTGCGATGCCCGAGCCGCCCAAGACCGCCGGCTCGGCCCACCGGGTCCGCGGCACCGGAGGGTCGCCGAAGCAGAGCACCCCCATCCAGCCGTCGTACAGACCCGTCGGGTGGTCGAGCAGATCGGGCACGGCCGCGCTGAGCCGGAAGCCGCACGCATGCGCCACTCGCAGCGACCCGGTGTTGCCGGCGACCGCCTTCCAGCCGATCGCCTCGGCGAGGCCCTCGGTGAACGCCCAGTTGGTCACCATGCGCACGGCGGCGGTGACGATGCCCCGGCCCCTGGCCCCCGGATGGGCGATGAAGCCGATCTCGGGAGCCCTGCCGCGACCCAGGCTGATGTTGCCGGCGAAGCGGCTGGGGCCGTCATCCTCGTGCGGTGCCTCGATAGCCCAGACGCGCCCGGTGCCCGAATCCCATCCATCGGGTATCACCCGCGAGATGTAGTCCTCGGCCGTCTGCGTCGTGTAGTGCTCGGGGATCGTCGTGTACCGGCTCGCCTCGGGCTGCTGGCACATGAACGTCATGTCCGGCACGTCGGCGGGTGTGTGGGCGCGCAGTGTGACCGTGCCGTCGCTGAGGACCGGGACGCTCAACGGCCAGGTCAGTGCCTCACTCATGCGTCCAACGTGGCACGGAACGGGTCGGCCGGGTAGACGCCGAGCAGTTTGACGTCGGTGGTGAAGAAGGCGAGTTCTTCCAGCGCCCGTGCGACCGCCGGGTCGTCGGGGTGGCCGTCGGCCTCGGCGAGGAACTGCGTCGCGGTGAAGCCCCCGCCGACCATGTAGGACTCCAGTTTGGTCATGTTCACGCCGTTGGTGGCGAAGCCGCCGAGCGCCTTGTACAGGGCGGCGGGCAGGTTGCGGACGTTGAACACGAAGGTCGTGACGACCGGCCCCTGCCCGGCCGGTACCCGTACGTCCTCGCGCGAGAGCACGACGAAACGGGTCGTGTTGTGGTCTTCGTCCTCCACGTCGCGGGCCAGGACCTCCAGACCGTAGATCTCGGCGGCCAGCGGGGGAGCGATGGCCGCCTGCGTCGGGTCGGCGGCGTCGGCGATCTCGCGCGCGGCCCCGGCCGTGTCGCCGCTGATGACGGTCGTCAGCCCGAGCCGTCCGATGATGCGGCGGCACTGGCCGAGCGCGTGGACGTGGCTGTGTACGGTCTTGAGCGTCTCCAGGCTCGCGCCCGGCACCGCCATGAGGTGAAACTGGATGCGCCAGAAGTGCTCGGCGATGATGTGCAGCCCCGAGTCCGGCAGGAAATGGTGGATGTCGGCCACCCGCCCGGCGATGGAGTTGTCGATGGGGATCATCGCCAGGTCGGCTTCACCGGCCCGCACTGCGGCGAACACGTCCTCGAAGGAGGCGCAGGCGAGGGCCTCGAACGCCGGGTAGTGCTGCTGGCAGACGATGTGGGAGTTGGCTCCCGGTTCGCCCTGGTAGGCGATGCGTGGCGTGCTCACACGGCCCAGTCTCCCACCCGCAGCGCCGGCGGACTCTACGGCGTGGGCAGCGCGCCGTCAGCGGTGCGCACGGGCGCGACGACCGGCTCGGCGAACCCGCGCGCGACACAGGCGGCACTGATCGCCTCGGCCATCGCGGCCGCCTTCGCCGCCGGGACCAGCGCGAGGGCGCTGCCGCCGAAGCCGCCGCCGGTCATGCGGGCACCGAGCGCGCCGTGCACCAGGGCGGCCTCCACGGCGAGGTCGAGTTCGGGGCAGCTGACCTCGTAGTCGTCGCGCAGCGAGGCGTGCGAGGCGGTCAGCATAGTGCCGAGTTGCGTCCAGGCACCCGAGCGCACGGCCTGGACAGCCCTGCGAGCACGGGCCTGTTCGGTGAGGACGTGGCGGGTGCGCTTGACCAGCACGGGGTCGTCGAGTCGCAGCACCGCGTCGACCGGGGCGTCGGCGAGGTGATCCAGGCCCAGGGCGTCGCAGGCCGCCGCGCATTCACTGCGGCGGGCCGCATACTCCCCGGCGGCGAGGTCGTGGTGGACGCGGGTGTCGATCAGGGCGAGCGCCAGGCCGGCCGCCGCAGGATCGAAGGCGACCGGCTCTGTCGCCGGCGGGTCGCTGCGGTGGTCGAGGGCGAGCAGGTGGCCGGCGCGCGCCAGCAGCACCGCCAGCTGATCCATGCGGCCCACGGGGACTCCCACGAACTCGGCCTCGGCGCGCTGGGCGAGGGCTGCGGCCGTCTGGCCGTCCGGCGGGGTGTCCGTCGTGAGGTCGGCCAGCGCGAGGACGGCCCCGCAGACGAGCGCCGCAGAGGACGACAGCCCGGCACCTTGGGGGAGGTTCGACTCGACAACGACGTCCGCACCCGGCACCGGGAGGCCCGCCTCGCCGAGCGCCCAGGCGGCACCGGCCACGTAGGCCGCCCAGCCGTCGACATCGCCGGGCCGGGCTTCGGCGGCGAACTCGGCGTGCTCACCGCCGCTCCACACCGCGATCCGGCCGTCGTCGCGACGACGCGCCTTGACCGTCGTGCCGCGATCAAGGGCGAACGGCAGGGTCAGTCCGCCGTTGTAGTCGAGGTGTTCGCCGATGAGGTTGACCCGGCCGGGAACGTATCGCTGCTTGATCTGACTCACCCGCGCGAGACTACGGCTCCTCGGCGGCCGGCGGCACGCCGTCGTCCACAGGCGCGCGGGTCGTGGCGCGATAGTCCGTCGCGGTGAAGCCGAGCACTGTCCGGAAGTCGGCGCTCAGATGGGCCTGGTCGGCATAGCCGAGATCGGCGGCGACCTGGGCGATGGTGGTTCCGGGGTCGGTGCGCAGGCGGACCGCAGCCTCCTGCAGGCGGTAGCGCCGGATGATCGCCAAGGGCGGCAGGCCGACGTGGCTGCGGGCGAGCCGCTGCACACTCCGCACCGACAGGCCCAGGTGCGCGGCAACCTGGTCGACCCGCACGATGGAACGGTCGCGGGCGATCAGGTCCTCCACCGCGTTGGCGAGCAGGCCGGCCTCGTCCGGACCGTCCAGGTGCTCCTCGATCCAGGAGACCCATGCCGCCACGGCGCGGCGTCGCCCGAGGCCGGTGTCGTCGCCCTGCATCGCGGCGCGGACCGCAGCGTGCAGATCGGGTGCCTCGAAGGGAACCTCCCGGTCGCGCAGGCCCGCGGGGTCGATGCCGAGCGCCGCGAGGCCGGCGGGGCGCAGCAGCGCGCCCACGGCCCATCCGGTTCCGGTCAGGTCGCGATGGGCGATACGGGTGGCCGGCCCGCTCAGGCCGATACCACCTGGCTCCACGACGAGGTTCGACGCGGGGAAGGGCAGCAGCTCCTGACGGGAGACGACTCCCGGCGGCAGTGACCACCGGGGGATCCAGAACCAGCCGACGAGGTCGGCGAGGCGCTCCGGTGCCGGTTCGCGGTGAAACGTCGGCAGGTGCTCGGGGCGCAGGATGCCGCGGTCGTCGTCGATCTGCACCGGCCTCGCCTCCTGTCGTGAATCTCCAAGCCGCCGCCGAGGCGGACGCCTACCGTCGATGTCATGGACGATACCTTCCGCCTCGGGGTCACCGGGGAGCACACGACCGACGGCATTCCCCACGGCTCGACCAGTCTGACACCGTTCCTGGTGGTCCCCGGCGCGGCCGGGGCCATCGAGTTCTACCGCTCGGTCTTCGACGCCCGCGTCATCGACGTGACCGAGATGGGCGGCGTCGTGGTGCATGCCGAACTCGACTTCGGCCACGGGCATCTGCAGATCGGCGAGCCGAGCGAGGCCTATGGACTCGTGCCGCCGCCCGAGGGCGACTGTTATTCGATGGGCCTGTACTGCGCCGATGTGGACGCCCTGGTCGAGCGCGCCGTCGCCGCCGGGGCCGTGGTGCGCGAGCCGGTCAGCACCTTCGTCTCCGGTGACCGGTACGGCTCGATCCGCGACCCGTTCGGCGTGCGCTGGTCGATCCTGTCGCGCGTCGAGGACCTGTCGGAGGCCGAGAGCGCCCGCCGCGTCGCCGAGTGGGCGGCGGCGCAGCAGTCCGGCTGAGGCACAATGGCGGCATGTCCGACGCTTCCCCTGCGCGGCGGCCACGGGTGCTCTCCGGTGCCCAGCCGACCGCTGATTCGTACCATCTCGGCAACTACTTCGGCGCGTTCCGCCAGTGGGCCGCGATGCAGGACGAGTTCGAGGCGTTCTACTTCATCCCCGATCTGCACGCGATCACCGTCGACTACGACCCGGCGCTGCTGCGCGAACGCACCTACATCGCCGCCGCGCAGATGCTGGCCGCCGGCGTCGACCCGGAGCGCAGCATCGTGTTCGTGCAGAGCCACGTGCCCGAGCACGCGCAGCTGGCCTGGGTGTTCAACTGCCTGACGGGCTTCGGCGAGGCCAGCCGCATGACCCAGTTCAAGGACAAGTCGGCCACGGGCGGTGCCGACAAGGCGAGCGTGGGCCTGCTGACCTACCCGATGCTCATGGCCGCCGACATCCTCATCTACCAGGCCGACAAGGTGCCCGTCGGCGAGGACCAGCGCCAGCATGTCGAGCTGACCCGCAACCTCGCGCAGCGCTTCAACCATCGCTTCGGCGAGACGTTCACCGTGCCTGAGGCACACATCGTCAAGGCCACCGCGAAGATCTACGACCTGCAGGACCCGACTCGCAAGATGAGCGGCTCCAACCCCTCGCACGCCGGGGTGATCGACATGATCGACACGCCGAAGACGGTGACGAAGAAGGTGCGCTCGGCGGTGACCGACTCCGGGTCGGAGATCTCCTATGACCCGCAGAACAAGCCGGGCATCGCCAACCTGCTGACGATCCACGCGGCGCTGACCGGCCAGGAGATCGACGACATCGTGGCCGAGTACGAAGGCAAGCAGTACGGGCACCTGAAGGTGGCGCTCGGTGAGCTGCTGGCTGATTTCGTCGGCGATTTCGGCCGGCGGACCGAGGAGCTGCTGGCCGACCGGGCCGAGCTGGACCGGATCTTCGCCGCAGGTGCCGCCCGTGCCCGCGAGATCGCCGTGCCGACGCTGGAGCGCGTCTACGAGCGTTCCGGCTTCGTTGCTCCGCTCGGCTGAACCGTGGGCGATCTGAGGTATGGCGTGGTCATCGCCGTGCCAGAGCCGCACGCCTCAGTGCTGGCCGCCAAACGGTGTGAGTACGGCGATGCCGAGGGCGAGCGGGTGCCGACGCACATCACGCTCGTACCGCCGACGCCGGTCGACGCCGGCCGGTTGCCGGCGGTGCGCGCGAGAGTTCGGCAGGCGGCCGAAGGCCAGCCGGGGTTCTCCGTGCGCCTGTCGGGCACCGACACCTTCTTCCCGGTGACGCCGGTGGCCTTCATGGTGGTGGCCGGCGGGGCCGAGGAGACCGCTCGGTTGGCCCGCGCGGTGCGCGTGGCGCTGGCGACGCCCGAGCCAGACCTCCCCTTCCATCCCCATGTGACCATCGCGCATCACCTGGACCGCAGTGCGCTCGACCATGCCTGCGCCGATCTGGCCGGTTTCGAGGCGGAGTTCCCGGTCGCCCAGATCGCGTTGTTCACCCACGACGGCACCGCCTGGCTCCTGGACTCCGTCCACCCGCTCTCCGCCTGACCTGGCCTGACTGCCGGGTGTTGCGTTAGCCGAGTTGGCGCAGGAGTTCGTCGCGGAA
Organism: Aeromicrobium sp.; assembly: GCF_047607065.1. Taxonomy (GTDB): domain Bacteria; phylum Actinomycetota; class Actinomycetes; order Propionibacteriales; family Nocardioidaceae; genus Aeromicrobium. Next base: position 27,061 of record NZ_JASGDU010000052.1, on the reverse strand, counting down.
GGCGCGGGCGGCCAGCGACATGGCTTCCTCGCTGCGGTGGAACAGGCCGATGGTGCGGGTCAGGGTCGGGCTGACGAGGCGTGCGGCGGTCAGTTGCGGGCGGGTCGCCACGACCATTTGCGGCACGATGGCGTGGCCGAGTCCGGCTTCGACGAAGCGCAGGACGGCGCTCATCTCGCCGCCCTCGACTGCGATCTGCGGCTCGAAACCGGCCTGGCGGCAGGCAGAGTTGGTGCGTTCGCGCAGGTCATAGCCCTCTCGGAACATAACCAGGGGCACCCCTCGCAGGTCCCCGACCGGCACCTCGAGCGGAAGGTCCCGATGAGGCGGGCCGACGAGCACGAGCTGCTCGGTCAGCAGCTCGGTGGTCACGAGATCCTCGTGTTCGGACCTGGCCGCGACGATGTTGAGCGACAGGTCGAGCCGGCCACGGGCCAGCTCGCGCACCAGCAGCCGCGAGCCGGACTCGTGCACCTCCAAGTCGATGCCCGGATGGCGGCGGTGGAACGCGGTCAGTACCTCCGGCAGGAGGCCGTCGCACAAGGAGGGGGTGGCACCGAGCCGCACCCGGCCCCGGCGCAGGCCCGCGACCTCCTGCACCGCCTTCTGCGCCGCCTCGGCGTCGATGAGGATGCGCTCGGCGTGCGGCAGCAGGGCCTCGCCGGCGCTGGTCAGCTCGATGCCGCCGCGATGGCGGACGAAAAGCGGCGTGCCGAGCGAGTTTTCCAAGACCCGGATCTGTTTGGACATGCTCGGCTGGGAGACCCCGGTGAGTTCGGCCGCGCGGGTGAAATGCCGCGCCTGGGCCACTGCGACGAAGTACCGCAGTTGTTGGATCTGCACCGTGCCAGTGTTGCATAGCCGATAGCTATGAAAGTGAGCCTCAGTGAGACTTAGCCAGAATCGTCGAATCGTCCTACTGTGTGCCTCGTGGTGACAACATCTCAGGCGAAGCGCACGCCCGCGTCGCGGTCGACGGTGGCGCTGAAGTACTCGATGGCGGTCTCCGGCCTCATCATGGTCGGGTACCTGCTGATGCATATGTACGGCAACTTGAAGGTTTTCGCAGGCCAGCAGGCGTTCGATGAGTACGCCCATCACCTGCGCACCTTCGGCGAGCCGATGCTCCCGTACGAGGGACTGCTGTGGATCGTGCGATTCGTGTTGCTCGCGGCGATCCTCGTCCATATCTACTGCGTGGTCGTCCTCACGGTGCGCAACCGCAAGGCCGCCGGGTACGCCGGCGGCAAGCGGTATCACTCGAAGAAGAACCGCACGGGTATTCAGCGCAGTTATGCCTCGTTCACCCTGCGCTGGGGCGGCGTGGTCATCGTGACGTTCATCGTCTACCACCTCTTGCATCTGACGGCGCAGGTCACGACGCCCGGCGGTGCCTCCGACAGCCCCTATCAGCGGGTCGTCAACGGCTTCGAACTCCCGGCCGTGACCATCGGTTACACCGTCGCCATTCTCGCGGTCGGCTTCCACCTGTGGCATGGCATCTGGAGTGCCCTGACCACCTTGGGTGCCAACCACAGCGGCAACCGCATCGATTCTCGCCTCACTGGCATTGCCGTCGTCGTGACGCTCGTTATCGTCATCGGCTTCCTGCTGCCGCCGTGGGCCATCTTGCTCGGACTGGAGGGCTGAAGGCATGACTGAGAAGAAGGCCATCGACGACTACATCGTCATCGGCGACGAGATCGCCGACACCGCTGCGCCCGGCGGACCCATCGAGCGCCGCTGGGACGAGCGCAAGTTCAACGCCAAGCTGGTCAACCCGGCCAACCGCCGCAAGATCAAGGTCATCATCGTCGGCACGGGCCTGGCCGGTGCCGCTGCGGCGGCCACGCTCGGCGAGGCCGGCTACAACGTCGTGACGTTCTGCTACCAGGACAGTCCGCGCCGCGCCCACTCGATCGCCGCCCAGGGCGGCATCAACGCGGCGAAGAACTACCGCAACGACGGTGACAGCATTTACCGGTTGTTCTACGACACCGTCAAGGGCGGCGACTTCCGCTCGCGCGAGTCGAACGCCTATCGCCTCGCGCAGGTGTCGGTGAACATCATCGACCAGTGCGTCGCGCAGGGCGTCCCCTTCGCCCGCGAATACGGGGGCCTGCTCGACAACCGCTCCTTCGGCGGCGTGCAGGTCTCGCGTACCTTCTACGCGCGCGGTCAGACGGGCCAGCAGTTGCTCATCGGTGCCTACCAGGCCCTCGAGCGGCAGATCGCGGCCGGCACGGTCGAGATGCACACCCGCCACGAGATGCTCGACCTCATCATGGTCCCCGAGGACGACGGCACCGAGCGCGCCCGTGGTGTGGTCGTGCGCGACATGGTCTCCGGCGAGATCGAGACGCACACGGCCGACGCGGTCGTGCTGGCGACCGGCGGCTACGGCAACGTCTACTTCCTGTCGACCAACGCGATGGGCTGCAACGTCACCGCCACCTGGCGCGCGCACCGCAAGGGTGCCTACTTCGGCAATCCCTGTTACACGCAGATCCACCCGACCTGCATCCCGGTCTCCGGTGACTACCAGTCGAAGCTGACCCTCATGTCGGAGTCGCTGCGCAACGACGGCCGCATCTGGGTGCCCAAGAAGAAGGGCGACACCCGCAAGGCCTCGGAGATCCCCGAGGACGAGCGCGACTACTACCTGGAGCGCATCTATCCGTCCTTCGGCAACCTGGTGCCGCGCGACATCGCCTCGCGCGCCGCGAAGTACCAGTGCGATGACGGCAAGGGCGTCGGCCCGGGTGGCCTGGGCGTCTACCTCGACTTCGCCGACGCCATCGCGCGCATGGGCCGGGCGGCAGTGGAGGCCAAGTACGGCAACCTCTTCGACATGTACGCCCGGATCACCGGTGAGGACCCGTACAGCGAGCCGATGCGCATCTACCCGGCGGTCCACTACGTCATGGGCGGCCTGTGGGTCGACTACGACCTGCAGAGCAACCTCAAGGGCCTGTTCGTCGGCGGCGAGGCCAACTTCTCCGATCAAGGTGCCAACCGGCTGGGTGCTTCGGCGCTCATGCAGGGCCTGGCCGACGGCTACTTCGTGCTGCCGTCGACGCTGCCGGACTACTTGGCCGGTAGCACGGGCTTCACGCCCGTCGACAACGACCACCCGGCCGTCATCGCGGCCCGCAAGGAGGTCGAGGAGCGCATCGAGACGCTGCTGAGCATCAACGGCTCGCGGACGGTCGACTCCTTCCACAAGGAACTCGGCCACATCATGTGGGAGTACTGCGGCATGGAGCGCACCGAGGAAGGCCTGGTCAAGGCCATCGGGCTGATCCGTGAGTTGAAGAAGGAGTTCTGGCGTGACGTCAAAGTCACCGGCGTGAACGAGGAGCTGAACCAGACTCTCGAGCGGGCCGGTCGCGTCGCGGACTTCCTGGAGCTGGGCGAACTCATGTGCATCGACGCGCTCAACCGGGCCGAGTCGTGCGGCGGTCACTTCCGGGCTGAGAGTCAGACCGAGGACGGCGAGGCGCTGCGTCACGACGACGAGTACGCCTACGTCTCGGCGTGGGAGTACGGCGACGAGAGGCCGATCCTGCACAAGGAACCTCTCGAGTACGAGTACATCGAGATGAAGGCGAGGAGCTACAAGTGAAGATCACCGTCAACATCTGGCGACAGAAGAACGGCGACGCCACGGGTTCGATGGTCACCTACGAACTCACCGAGGTCGTCGAGGACATGTCGTTCCTGGAGATGCTCGACGTCCTCAACGAGAAGCTCACCGTCGACGGCGAGGACCCGGTCGCGTTCGACTCGGACTGCCGTGAGGGCATCTGCGGCATGTGTGGCGTCGTCATCAACGGCATCCCGCACGGCCCGGAGGTCACCACGACCTGCCAGTTGCACATGCGTTCGTTCTCCGACGGCGACGTCATCGACATCGAGCCGTGGCGTGCCGGGGCGTTCCCGGTCGTCAAGGACCTCGTGGTCGACCGCGGAGCCTTCGACCGGATCATCCAGGCCGGCGGCTACATCAGTGCGCCGACCGGCTCGGCCCCGGAGGCCAACAACCTGCCGGTGCCGAAGGCCGACGCCGACCACGCCTTCGAGGCGGCCACCTGTATCGGCTGCGGTGCCTGCGTGGCGGCCTGTCCGAACGGCTCGGCGATGTTGTTCACGGCGGCCAAGATCACCCACCTGGGCCTGCTGCCGCAGGGCCAGCCGGAGCGCGACTCGCGCGTGATCGGTATGGTCGAGCAGCACGACGCCGAGGGCTTCGGCGGCTGCACGAACATCGGTGAATGCTCGGCGGCCTGTCCCAAGGGCATCCCGCTCGACGTCATCAGCCGGCTCAACCGCGACCTCATGGGGGCGCTGGCCCGCGAGGCCATCGGCAGCTGATCGCACGGGGGCGCGCGCAGATAGGTCCCTTTGAGGCTCGGCCGCAGGCGGCCTCACACCTCAGGGACCGCGAGGAACGAGCGGCCTCGAAGGGCGAAGTCTGCCGTGGGGTAGGTCCCTTCGAGGCTCGCACGTTCGTACCTCAGGGACCGGGTTCTCGTATCTGGGAAGCAGGCTCTCGCGCGAGTCTCTCGGCCCTCGGATTGCGTCACGGCGGGGTGCGGAGTCGGCGTATTCTGGGGCGATGCCCGCTCTCGATGTCGTGAACCGCACGGTCGACGAGATCACCCCCGACCTCATCGACCTGCGCCGCGACATCCATGCGCACCCGGAGTTGTCGTGGGACGAGGAACGCACGACCGACGTGGTGGCGCAATGGCTGGACAAGCGCGGCATCGACCACGAGCGGTGGCCCGGTTCCACCGGCCTGGTGGCCGAGGTCGGGCGCTCTGACGGCCCCCTCGTCGCCCTGCGCGGCGACCTGGACGCCCTGCCCATCCCCGACACCACCGGGGACAGCTGGCGCTCCACCGTCGCCGGGGTCGCCCACGCCTGCGGGCACGACGTCCACATCTCCGGGCTGCTCGGCGCGGCCACCGCGCTGGCCGAGGCGCACCGCGTCACGCCGCTGCCGGTGCGGGTCCGGTTCGTCTTTCAGCCCGCTGAGGAGGTCATGCCCGGTGGTGCCCTGAAAATGCTGTCGCTCGGGGTGCTCAAGGGGGTCTCGCGCATCTTCGCCCTGCACTGCGACCCTTCCCTCGATGTCGGCCAGGTGGGCCTGCGCGAGGGACCCATCACCGGAGCCTCCGACCAGGTCACCGTCCGCCTGACCGGCCGCGGCGGCCACACCTCCCGGCCGCATCTGACCGAGGACCTCACCTATGCGCTCGGCAGCCTCATCACCCAGGTGCCGGCGGCACTCTCGCGGCGCTTCGATCCGCGGGCCGGTGTTTCGATGGTGTGGGGGCAGCTCGCCGCCGGTCACGCGCCCAATGTCATCCCCGCCGTCGGCGAGATGACCGGGACCCTGCGTACGTTGGAGGCCGACGCCTGGCACCGGGCCGAGAAGTTGGTGCGCGAGTTGATCGCCGACATCGTGCGGCCGTTCGGTGTCAGCGCCGAGGTGATCTACGTGCGCGGCGTGCCTCCGGTCGTCAACGACTTCGCGGCGACCGAGGCATTGCGTCAGGCCGTCACGCGCATGCTCGGGCCGGGAGCAGTGGCGAGCACCGCGCAGAGCCTCGGCGGGGAGGACTTCGCCTGGTATGTCGAGGCCGTGCCCGGCGCGATGGGACGCCTCGGGACGCGCACTCCGGGCGGTCCGACGTATGACCTCCACCAGGGCAACCTGCGTGTCGACGAACGCGCCATCGCCGTCGCCGCGCGGGTTTTGGCGGCGGCCGCGCTCGCTGGGTGACAAGTCGGTTACATCGTGGGCGATCGGTCCCGCGCTGGCCTAGAGTCGGGCGGAGGCCGGCAGACCGCCGTGCCGACACACCCGAGGAGGAACAGTGCGCCGATTCTCGACGTACGGCGTCGCCATTGCGACGTGCGGACTCATCCTGTCCGCGTGCGGCACCGCCGCCGACAAGGACACCGACGACGACAAGGCTGCCGAGTGCGAGCCGGTCCAGATCGAGGGCGACGCCAAGGTCGGCCTCGCCTACGATGTCGGAGGCCGTGGCGACCAGTCCTTCAACGATTCGGCCTACGCTGGTCTGGAGAAGGCCACGACCGAGTTCGGCGTGGAGTTCACCGAAGGCGAGGCCGCCCAGGACGAGTCCGAGGACGTCCGCGAGGAGCGCCTGCGCAACTTCGCCGACCAGGGCTACAACACCATCGTCGGCGTCGGTTTCGCCTACAGCGCGGCCGTCGACACGGTGGCCCCCGAGTACCCGAACGTCGCCTTCGCGGTGATCGACGGCTTCGACCCGACCGAGGACGACGTCAACTGCAACGTCGCCTACCTCGGCTTCGCCGAGCAGGAGGGTTCCTTCCTCGTCGGCGCGGCCGCGGCCCTGCAGTCCGAGACCGGCACCATCGGCTTCGTCGGCGGTGTCAACAACACGCTGATTCAGAAGTTCGAGGCCGGCTACCGCGCCGGTGCCGAGGCGGTCAACCCCGACATCACCGTCCTCACGAAGTACATCGAGGAGAAGGACACCAAGGGCTTCCAGGACCCCGCCGGCGGTCAGGCGGCCGCTGAGGCGCAGTACGCCGACGGTGCCGACATCGTGTTCCATGCGGCGGGCGCGTCGGGTACGGGCGTGTTCGACGCGGCGGTCGCGGCCGACAAGTGGGCCATCGGCGTCGACTCCGACCAGTTCCTCACCGCCGGTCCGGAGCAGGCCCCGCACATCCTCACCTCGATGCTCAAGCGGGTCGACACCGCGACGTACGAGTTCATCAAGTCGGCGGTCAATGGGGAGCCGGACCAGGGCTTCACCACCTTCACCCTGGCCGACGAGGGTGTCGGCTACTCGACGTCGGGCGACTTCCTGACGCCCGACACGATCGCGCAGCTGGAGGACTTCAAGGCGCAGATCATCGCCGGTGACATCAAGGTCCCCGACACGGTCGAGTAGTTCGGTCGTCACAGGGGCCTCGGCTCCTGGGGTGTGCCTCGAAGGGACTCGTATGGGTCCCTTCGAGGCGCACCCGTACCTCAGGGACCGGCCTGCGCGTCCCTGCCCCCGATCTGCGAGAGACTCCACGGAGGAGAGGATGTGTCGGTGACGAGTATGCACGTCGAAGCGCGCGGCATCGGCAAACGATTCCCCGGCGTGATCGCCAACCACGAAGTGTCCTTGGACATCCGCCCGCAGAGCGTCCACGCGCTGATCGGGGAGAACGGCGCGGGCAAGTCCACGCTGATGAAGATCCTCTACGGCGTGCAGTCGGCCGACGACGGCGAGATCCTCGTCGACGGGGTGCCGGTGACCTTCTCTTCGCCGACCGATGCCATCGCGGCCGGCATCGGCATGGTGTTCCAGCACTTCATGCTCGCCGACAACCTCACCGTCGCCGAGAACATCGTCCTCGGTGCCGAGAAGCGGCACGGCATCGGCGAGGCGGCCCGCCGTGAGATCCGCGCGATCTCCGAGCGCTTCGGCTTCGGCCTGGACCCCGACGCGCTGGTCGAGCGGCTCGGCGTCGCCGACCGTCAGCGCGTCGAGATCCTCAAAGTCCTCTACCGTGGTGCTCGCCTCATCATCCTTGACGAGCCGACTGCGGTGCTCGTGCCGCAGGAAGTCGACGCGCTGTTCGCCAACCTGCGCGAACTCGTCGGCCAGGGCTGCTCGGTCCTGTTCATCTCACACAAACTCGACGAGGTGCTGCAGATCGCCGATGACATCACGGTGATGCGTCGCGGCACGACGGTCGGCACTGCCGATCCGGCCACGGCCACCAAGCGCGCGCTGGCCGAACTCATGGTCGGTAGTGAGTTGCCGTCGCCGGAGACGTCAGAGTCGACCGTGACCGACCGGCCCGTGCTGCGGTTGACCGGGGTCACGTTGGCCGACGACACCGGCCGCGACGTGCTGCACGAGGTCTCCTTGACCGTGCATGCCGGCGAAGTCGTCGGCATCGCCGGGGTAGAGGGCAACGGCCAGTCCGAACTGGTGGAGGTGGTCATGGGTATGGTGCGGGCGCGCGCCGGGTCGATCCACCTCGGTGACGACGACATCACCGGCCTCAGCACGCGAGCGGTGCGCGACCTGGGCGTCGGCTTCATCCCCGAGGACCGGCACCGGCACGGCTGCGTCCTCGACTACCCGCTGTGGGAGAACCGCATCCTCGGGCATCAGACCTCGGCACCGGCGGTCAGGCGCGGCCTCATCAGCCGGGCCGGAGCGCGCGCGGACGCCCGCCGGATCGTGGAGGAGTTCGACGTGCGCACCCCCGGCGTGGAGACCTCGGCACGGGCGCTGTCGGGCGGCAACCAGCAGAAGTTCATCGTCGGCCGCGAGATGAGCGGTGCGCCGCAGCTGCTGATCGCCTCGCACCCGACCCGCGGCGTCGATGTCGGTGCCCAGGCGGCAATCTGGGACCACATTCGTGCCGCCCGGCGCGAGGGCCTCGGGGTGTTGCTGATCTCGGCCGACCTCGACGAGTTGATCGGCCTGTCGGACCGCTTGGAGGTCATCTTGCGCGGGCGGCTCACGGCACGTTGCGATCCGGCACGGGTTACCGCGAGCGACCTCGGCGAGGCCATGACCGGCGGAGGCGAGGCAGCATGAAGAGACACACGCTGGCTGAGGTGCGAGGAGCGCAGCGACGAGCCTCGAAGCCCACCGATGGCTCCCTTCGAGGCTCTCTCGTTCCTCGTTCGCACCTCAATGACCGAGCGGCGGTGGCGGCATGAAGCGGAAAGTCCTTGACCTGGTATGGGGGGCGCTGGTGCCGCCGCTGGTCGCCGTCGTCGGCGCAATGCTGGTCACCAGCGTGGTCATCGCGCTGTCGGGCGGATCGGCCGGCGACTTCCTCAGCACGATGGTCTCCCTGCCCAACGAGCGGGTGCGGCTGACCATCATCAACCAGTCGGCGATGCTGTCCATCGCGGCGTTTGCGGCGGCCATCGGCTTTCGCATGGGCCTGTTCAACATCGGGGTGGAGGGCCAGTACATCGTCGGCTCGTGTGCGGGGGCGTTCTTCGCCGGCAGCGGCGTGATACCCGGGCCGCTCAACATCGTGGCGACGCTGATCGTCGCTGCTGCGGCCGGAGCCGCGTACGCCTCCATCGCGGGCCTGCTCAAGGTGTTCCGCGGGGTCAGCGAGGTCATCAGCGCGATCATGCTCAACTACATCGCCGTGACGACGGCCGGTTATCTCGTGACGAAGTACGGCAAGGAGAGCGGCTACACCTACACGACCGAGAAGCTGCCGCCAGACAGCCAGCCGCTCGGCTTCAAGATCTTCCCCGACGCGCCCGGCGACGTGTGGGCGCTGTCGAGTTTGGCGATCATCATCGGCCTCGGCTACTGGTTCGCCCTGTCGCGCACCCGCTTCGGCTTCGAGTTGCGGGTCACCGGTGAGTCGGCGACCGCCGCCGCGGCCAGCGGTGTGAACGTGCGCCGCATGACCCTGGTCGCTATGGCGCTGTCCGGGGCCGTGGCGGGCCTGGTGTGGATGCCGGCCTACTTCGGTTCGGTACACACCTTCGGCCCGCCGGAGAACTTCCAGGCGGGACTGGGCTTCCTCGGTCTGGCGGTCGCGCTGCTGGGCCGCAATCGCACCCTGGGCATCTTCTTCGGCGCGATCCTGTTCGCCTACCTATCCGGGCAGTCCAACGCCCTGCAGTCGGCCGGGATAGCCAAGGACGTCATCGACATCACCCAGGGCATCGTCGTGCTCGCCGTGGTCGTGGCCTATGAGGTCATTGGACGACGGCGGGCCAAGGCCGAGGCCGAACGGGTGTCGCGACAGCTCGCCGCCGAGTCCGAGGCGGTGGCGGCATGAGCGAGCGTCAGCGAGCGAGTGAGAGGTGTCTTCTCATGCCGGCATCGCCTAGCGTGCGTTTTTCCGAGGCGGTGGCGGCATGAGCGCGGTGAACCCCAGTGCGGCGGTCATTCGCGCGCGCACCTTCCGTTCGACGTGGTGGCTGGCGGTGCTGGCCGCCCTGGTGACGGTGTCGATCGTGCGCCTCTACACCGGCGCGGACGCCCTCACCGCGCCGGGCACGCTGCGCGCCGCGCTCATCGGTGCCTGCCCGATCCTGCTGGCCGGTCTCGGCGGGCTGTGGGCCGAACGGGCCGGCGTGGTCAACATCGGGCTGGAGGGCCAGATGCTGCTCGGCACCTGGGGCGCGGCCTTCTTCGCCTACCACTACGGGCCGTTCGCGGGAGTGCTCGGCGCGGCGGTCATGGGACTGATCGGCGGGTTGCTGCACGCGGTCGCCACGGTCACCTTCGGCGTCGATCACATCATCTCCGGCGTCGCCGTCAACATCATCGGATTGGGAGCGGTCGGCTTCCTCGCCAAGACGACCTTCAACGGTCTGACCGGCGGAGGTCCGCGTAACCTCTCAGGCTATGCGACACCGCCGGACTTCACCGTGCCGTTCGTGGCCGACGGTGCGAACTGGCTCGCCGGGCGGCACTGGTTCGTGGTGTCCGACCTCGCCGGGGCGGTCGCGGGCCTGACGACGCGGGTCTCGCTGCTGACGGTCCTCGTGTTCGTGCTCGTCGGCCTCACCGCCTGGGCGTTGTGGCACACCGCGTTCGGCCTGCGGCTGCGTTCGTGCGGCGAGAATCCGCAGGCGGCCGAGACGCTCGGCGTGAACGTCTATCGCTACAAGTACATCGCCGTGCTCGTCTCGGGTGCGTTCGCCGGGTTGGGCGGTGCTTATCTGACGATGGTCGCCTCGTCGTCGTTCACGGTCGGGCAGACCGGCGGACGGGGCTACATCGGCCTGGCGTCGATGATCTTCGGCAACTGGCGTCCTGGCGGCGTGCTCACCGGATCGCTCATGTTCGGCTACACCGACGGCATCGCGCTGCTGTCGAGCAGCGGTGCCATCGTCCATGCGCTGCTGCTGCTCGTGGCCATCGGCCTGGCGGTGTACGCCGTCCTCAAGGTGCGCGGAGGCGAACCGGTGGCGGCCCTGGTGGTCGGGGCGATCTCGCTGGGAGCCTTCGTCTGGTACTTCGCCTCGGACTCGGTCGACGCGTCGTTCACGGGCATGACCCCGTATGTGGTGACGCTATTCGTGCTCGCTGTCGCCTCGCAGCGGCTCCGTATGCCCGCAGCCGACGGCAAACCCTATCGACGAGGAGGGGCGGGGTAGTGGTGGATCTGGGTTCGACCGGACTGGGTATCCGAGGCGCAGGGGAGCCGGTCGACTGGGAGGCGCTGACCCGGTATGCCACTGAGGTCATGGCGCGCGCCTATGCGCCCTATTCCGGCTACAAGGTCGGCGTCGCGGGCCTGGTCGATGACGGCCGGGTGGTCCTGGGCTGCAATGTCGAGAATGCCGCCTACGGGGTGGCCCTATGCGCCGAGTGCGGCATGGTCTCGGCTCTCCACGCCACCGGCGGCGGACGGCTGATCGCCGTGGCCTGCGTGGATGCACAGGGTCGCCCGCTCATGCCGTGCGGCCGGTGCCGCCAGCTGCTGTGGGAGAACGGCGGGCCGGATTTGCAGTTGCAGACCGCCTCGGGCATCAAGCCCATGAGCGAGGTGCTGCCCGACGCCTTCGACGTCACTGACCTGGAGAAGCCGGGGTGGTGACTACCGATCTCGACCTGACCGATCCGGCCTTCGTCGCCGACCCGTATCCGGCGCTGGCCGAACTGAGGGCCGCCGGCGAGTTGCTGTGGCACTCCCCGAGCGGCCGCTGGCTGGCCACCACGCACGGCGCGGTCAGCGCGGTGCTGCGCCATCGCGCCTTCGGGCGGATCTGGGTCGACCACGAGCCGACCGGCCGTATGGAGCCGTTCAACACGCTGCACCGCAATCAGCTCATGGAGAACGAGCCGCCGGAGCACACCCGGATGCGGCGGCTGCTGGCCGGGGCGTTCGGGCGCGGCCACGTCGAACGGATGCGGCCGCGAATCGAGTCGCTGGCCGCCGAGATGGCCGGCCGGCTCGGGCCGCGGGCCGATCTGCTGGCCGACTTCGCCGAGCCGCTGCCGGTGTTCGTCATCGCCGACCTGCTGGGTTTCCCGCGCGAGGATCACGTGTCGCTGCGGGAGTGGTCGCAGGCCATCGTGCATATGTACGAGCCGTCCGTCGACGAGGCCACCAAGCAGGCCGCAGTCGAGGCGAGCACGGCCTTCGCCGACTACGTCCGCGCAGTCATCGACGAGCGGCGCGGCCGTCCGGGCGACGATCTGGTCACTGATCTCATCGCCGCGCGCGACGAGGGGGAGAAACTGTCCGACGAAGAGCTGGTGGCGACGGTCGTCCTACTGCTCAACGCCGGTCACGAAGCCTCGGTCAACACCTTCGGCAACGGGCTGGTGGCGTTGCTGGCGCATCCGGACCAGGAGGCGCGCGTCCGCTCCGGCGCGGTGGATGTGCCCACGGCGCTGGAGGAGCTGATCCGCTACGACGCGCCGCTGCAGCTGTTCGAGCGCACGGCCACAGGCGACGCCGAGATCGTGGGGACCCCGGTGCGGGCCGGGCAGAAGGTGGCCTGCCTCATGGGTTCGGCCAACCGCGACGAGGCAGTGTTCGAGCGGGCCGACGCCTTCGACGTGGCCCGCGACCCGAACCCGCACGTGGGCTTCGGCCTGGGCCGTCACTTCTGCCTCGGCGCGCCGCTGGCCCGGCTGGAACTGGGTATCAGCCTGCGCGTGCTGCTGGAGCACTTCGGCCGCATCGAGCTGGTCGAGTCCCCGCGCCGCCCCACCTGGGTCCTGCGCGGCTATGCGAGCCTGGTCTGTGACTTGGGGGAGCGACATGACTGAACCGTTCGATGCCGTCGAGGTCATCGCGGCCAAGCGCGACGGGCATCGGCTGGACGATGCGCGGATCGACTGGGTCGTCGATGCGTTCACGCGGGGCGTGGTCGCGCCCGAGCAGATGTCCGCGCTCGCTATGGCGATCCTGCTCAACGGCATGGACCGCGCCGAGATCGCGCGCTGGACCGCCGCCATGATCGCCTCGGGCGAACGCATGGATTTTTCCGGCCTGAGCCGGCCGACCGCCGACAAGCACTCCACGGGCGGTGTCGGCGACAAGATCACCCTGCCGCTGGCCCCGCTCGTGGCCGCCTGCGGCGTCGCCGTCCCGCAACTGTCGGGCCGGGGCCTCGGTCACACCGGCGGCACGCTCGACAAACTCGAATCCATCCCCGGATGGCGCGCCGACCTGACGAACGAGCGCGTGGTCGCGCAGCTGGAGGACGTCGGTGCCGTGATCTGCGCGGCCGGCAGCGGCCTGGCCCCGGCCGACAAGAAGCTCTACGCCCTGCGCGACGTGACCGGGACCGTCGAGGCGATCCCGCTCATCGCCAGTTCGATTATGAGCAAGAAGATCGCCGAGGGCACCGGGGCGCTGGTCCTGGACGTCAAGGTCGGCAGCGGTGCCTTTATGAAGCATCTCGATCAGGCGCGCGAACTGGCCGAGACGATGGTGGCGCTCGGCACCGACGCGGGCGTCTCGACCGTGGCGCTGCTGACCGACATGTCCACGCCGCTCGGGCGGACGGCCGGCAACGCCGTCGAGGTGGCCGAGTCCGTCGAGGTGCTGGCCGGCGGCGGTCCGCGTGATGTGGTCGACCTGACCCTCGCGCTGGCGCGGGAGATGGTGACGGCGGCTGGGCGCGGCGATGTGGACCCGGCCGATGCGCTCGCCGACGGCCGCGCGATGGACGTGTGGCGTCGCATGATCGCCGCCCAAGGAGGCGACCCTGATGCGCCCCTGCCGACACCGCGAGAGACCCACGTGCTCACCGCGCCCGGAGACGGGGTGCTGACCCGGCTGGACGCGCTCGCGGTGGGGGTCGCCGCCTGGCGTCTCGGTGCGGGCCGCTCTGGGCCGGGGGAGCAGGTGCAGGCGGCTGCGGGGGTCGTCCTGCACGCGAAGCCCGGCGAGCAGGTCCGCGCCGGACAGCCGCTCATCGAGTTGCACACCGACACCCCGGAGCGGTTCGCGCGGGCTATGGAGGCGCTGGACGGGGCCTTCGAGATCGGCGGCGACGCGCCCGAGGCGCCCGAGTCGGTCGTCTTGGCTCGGGTGGACTGAATCTCGGTTAGGGTCGAAGCGCCATGAGGAACTACCCCGGATGTGACTGATGAAGGTGTTCAACGACGCCGCCGAAATCGCCGCCGCAGCGGGCACGCGACTCGGATCGAGCGAGTGGCTGACGATCACGCAGGACCGCATCGACCTGTTCGCCGACGCTACCGGGGACCGGCAGTGGATCCACATCGACGCCGAGCGGGCGGCCGAAGGACCGTTCGGCACGATCATCGCCCACGGCTATCTGACCTTGTCGCTGCTGCCTTTCCTGGGCGCCCAGGTCTACGCCTTCGCGGGCCATGTGGCCCGGGTCAACTACGGGCTGAACGCGGTGCGTTTCATCACTCCGGTCCGCGTGCGCTCGAAGGTTCGCGTGACCATCGACCTGCTGCGGGTCGAGGACATCGAGAAGGGCCAGCGGGCCACACTGCGGCACACCGTCGAGATTCGCGGCGAGGACCGCCCGGCGTGCGTCGCCGAGACGGTGGTGCTCCTGATGGAAGGCGGCCGGGCATGAGCGGTACCGGCGCGACCCGGCGCGGCGGCGGCACACCGGCCACGCCGGAGCAGATCGCCGCAGCGCCCAAGGTGGCGCTGCACGAGCACCTCGACGGCGGCCTGCGTCCCTCGACGGTGGCCGAGATCGCCGCCGAGATCGGCCACGACCTGCCGGCGCAGGGTGCCGAGGCGCTCGCCGCCTGGTTCGCCGAGGCGGCGTCGTCCGGGTCGCTGCCGCAGTATCTGGAGACCTTCGAGCACACCGTCGCGGTCATGCAGCGTCCCGAAGACCTCGCCCGCGTCGCACGCGAGGCCGTGCTCGACCTCGCCCGTGACGGCGTGGTCTACGCCGAGTTGCGCTGGGCACCCGAGCAGCATGTGCGCGGCGGGTTGACGCTGGCGCAGACCGTCGAGGCGGTGCGCTCCGGCATCGCCGAGGGCCGGGCCGAGGCGCGCGCGGAGGGACGCAAGATCGTCGTCGGCCAGCTGCTGACCGCGATGCGGCACGCCGACCGGGGCGTCGAGATCGCCGAACTCGTCGTGCGGTACCGCGATCAGGGCGTGGCCGGTTTCGACATCGCCGGTGCCGAGGACGGTTTCCCGCCGATCCTGCACCTGGAGGCTTTCGAGTATCTGCGCCGCGAGAACGCCCGCTTCACGATTCACGCGGGCGAGGCCTTCGGGCTGCCGTCGATCTGGCAGGCGGTGCAGCGCTGTGGTGCCGACCGGCTGGGTCACGGCGTGCGCATCGTCGACGACATCGATTTCGACGCCCCCGGCGGCCCGCGGCTCGGGCGGTTGGCCTCCTATCTGCGGGACTGCCGCATCCCTTTGGAGATGTGCCCGTCCTCGAACTTGCAGACCGGGGCCGTGCCCGGCATGACCTCCCTCGCCGACCACCCCATCAGCCCGCTGGCCGACCTGGGCTTTCGGGTGACGATCAACTGCGACAACCGGCTGATGAGTAACACCTCGTTGAGTAAGGAGATGGGCCTGCTCGCCGACGCCTTCGGCTACGGGGTGGATGATCTGCGGTGGTTCACGATCAACGCGATGAAGAGCGCCTTCTTGCCGTTCGACCAGCGCCTCGCCCTGATCGAGGACGTCATCAAGCCCGGCTACGCGGCCCTCGGCTGACCGCACCGCCGCGCGCCTAGGATGGCGGTATGCCTGAGACCGCCGACCCCATCGTGACGGCCGCCGAGATCGCCGCGCTCATCGACCATGCCATCCTCAAGCCCGACCTGACGCGGGCCGAGGTCGACGCGGACCTCGACATGGCGGCCCGGTACGGCATTTTCAGCGTCTGCGTGCGCCCGAGCGACGTGGCTCACGCGGTGCGGCGGCTGTCCGGCAGCGGGGTCGCGGTCGGCACCGTGATCGGCTTCCCGCACGGCACCACCACGACGCAGGCCAAGGCCGCCGAGACCGTACAGGCGCTGGCCGACGGGGCGGTCGAGTTCGACATGGTGCTCAACATCGGTCGGCTCCGGTCGGGCCTCATCGGCGACGTCGAGGCCGATATCGCCGCCGTGGTCGAGGCCGCCGCCGGCCACGTCGTCAAGGTCATCCTCGAGACGGCGCTGCTGGACGAGGAGCAGATCGCGGCCGGTTCGCAGGCCGCCGAGCGCGCCGGGGCGGCCTTCGTCAAGACCTCGACGGGCTTCGCCGGGGGAGGAGCCACCGTCGACCACCTCAGGCTGATGCGCGCGAGCGTCGGGCCACGGGTCCAGGTGAAGGCCTCCGGCGGGGTGCGCGACCTCGACACGCTGCTGGCGATGCGCGAGGTCGGGGTGAGCCGTTTCGGCACCAGTGCGACGGCGACGATCCTCGACGATGCCGCCGCGCGCGAGGCCGGCGGACCTGGCACGGGTGCCAGCGACACCTCCTCGTACTGACCGCGTTAGGTACATCACCGGTTCTCTAGGGTGGGGCCATGCGTGCGATCCAGATCACCAGCCTCGACGGTCCCGAGGCCGTCGAACTCGTCGACATCGAGACCCCCGACGCGACCGGGCGCGTCCTGATCGATGTCAAGGCCGCGGGTGTGGCATTCCCCGAACTGCTGCAGACCCGCGGCCGGTACCAGCTGAAGCCGCCGCTGCCCTTCGTGCCGGGGGCCGAGGTCGCCGGCGTCGTCGTCTCGGCCCCTGAGGGCAGCGGGTTCGCCGCCGGCGACCGGGTGGCCGCGCTCCCGCTGCTGGGCGGTTTCGCCGAGCAGGTGGTCGCCGATCCGACGCTGACCTTCCCGCTGCCGGGCGACGTCTCCTTCGAGGTCGGCGCCTCCTACATCTTCAACTACGGTACGGCCTACTTCGCCCTGGTCGAGCGCGGCGGCCTGGCCCCTGGCGAGTCGGTACTCGTCCACGGGGCTGCGGGCGGCATCGGCACCGCCTCGATCCAGGTGGCGAAGGCCTTCGGCGCGGGCCGGGTCGTGGCGGTCGTGTCTTCGCCGGACAAAGGCGAACTCGCCGTCGCCGCAGGCGCAGACGCCTGGGTCCCCTCCGACGACTTCAAGGCCGCAGTCATGGACGATCCGGAACTCGACGGCATCGACATCGTGGTCGATCCGGTCGGCAACCCGCCCGGAAGCCAGCCCGGCAAGGACCGCTTCACCGACTCCCTGCGCTGCCTGGCCGACGACGGCCGGCTGCTGGTGATCGGCTTCGCTGCGGGCGAGATCCCGACGGTCCAGGCCAACCGGCTGCTGCTCAACAACGTCAGCGTGGTCGGCGTCGGCTGGGGTGCCTACTGCCTCAAGCGGCCCGGTTCCATCGGTGCCCAGTGGCAGGCGATGGCACCGCACCTGGCCTCGGGCGTGATCGCGCCCGTCGTGGGTCCGACCTTCCCGCTGGAATCGGCGGCGCAGGCGCTGCTGGAGCTGGAGTCGCGCCGAGCCACGGGCAAGGTCGTCCTGACGCTGCCCTGACCGGTTCGGCTCAGGGAAGTGCTGATTTATTCGGGTTGTGTGCCGCCTGCCGGTCCCTGAGGTGCGAGCTTGCGAGCCTCGAAGGGACCCGCCCACGGCAGGCTTCGCCCTTCGAGGCTCGTCGCAAGCTCCTCGCACCTCAGGACCCGGCTCCGCTCGTTCCTCGCTCCGCACCTCAATGACCGGGTTCCTCCTATCTGCGCACCTCTCAGAAACCGAGGGCGGCTCGCAGGTCGGTGCGGATCGCGGCCAGGTGCGCCGCCGCTCGCTCACGAGCCGCAGCCAGGTCGTCACCGGCCGACTCGACCACCTCGACGTAGCACTTGAGTTTCGGCTCGGTGCCCGACGGGCGGCAGATCACCCGTGCGCCGCCGGCCAAGCCGAGCCGGATCCCGTCGGTGGGCGGCAGCCCGGCGTAGCCGTCGGCGAGGTCGTCGACGGCGGTGACCTCCAGCGCGCCGAGAGAAGCCGGCGGGGCGGTGCGCAGGACGTTCATGGCCCGCGCGATCACGGCCGGATCGTCGACGCGCACCGACACCTGCCCGGTCAGGTGGACGCCGTGCTCGCGGTGGATGTCGTCGAGCCGGTCCAGCACGGTGCGGCCCTCGGCGCGCAGGTCGCCGGCGAGCGCGATGACCGCGAGCGCTGCGGTGATGCCGTCCTTGTCACGGGTCAGGTGCGGCGAGACGCAGTAGCCGAGCGCCTCCTCGTAGCCGTAGGCGAGGTCGTCGATCTTGCCGATCCATTTGAACCCGGTGAGCGTCTGGCGCCAGGCGCGGCCGCAGGCGGCGGCCTGGCGGCCGAGCAGGCCGGAGGAGACCACGGAGGCGGCGTAGGTGCCGCTCACACCGCGCCGCAGCAGCAGATCGCCGAGGAGTGCGCCCACTTCGTCACCGGTCAGCATGCGCCAGCTGCCGTCGGTAGGGACGGCGACGGCGCATCGGTCGGCGTCGGGATCGTTGGCGATGACCAGATCTGCGGCAACATCGTCGGCCAGGGCCAGCGCGAGGTCCATCGCGCCCGGTTCCTCGGGGTTCGGGAAGGCGACGGTGGGGAAGTCTGGGTCGGGGTCGGCCTGCTCGGGCACGGTCACGACCGGGGCGAAACCGGCTTCGGCGACCGCGCGTTCGAGGGTCGCGCGGCCGACGCCGTGGATCGGCGTGTAGACCGCCGTCACCGGCGGGCGCTGCGGGTCGCTCGGCACGGTGGCTGCGGCGGCGGTCACATAGGCGGCAGCCACCTCCTCGCCGGCGACCTCGTAGCCGGTGCCGCGCGGCAGTTCGTCGACCCGGCCGGCCCGGTCGATGGCCTGGGATATCTCGGTGTCGGCGGGCGGGACGATCTGGCTGGTGTCGCCCAGATACACCTTGTAGCCGTTGTCGCGCGGGGGGTTGTGCGAGGCCGTGACCATGACCCCCGCGCTCGCTTCCAGGTGGCCGATGGCGAAGGCGAGGACGGGCGTGGGGAGCGGTTCGGGCAGCAGCACCGCACGGACCCCGGCACCGGTCAGGATCTCGGCGGTGTCGCGCGCGAAGACGTCGGAGTTGTGGCGGGCGTCGTAGCCGATGACGACACGGGGACTGGTCTCGCGCGCCAGCAGGTAGGCGGCCAGGCCGGCGGCCGCCTGGGCCACGACGACGCGGTTCATGCGCATCGGCCCGGGCCCCAGCTCGCCGCGCAGCCCGGCGGTACCGAACTGGAGCCGGCCGGAGAAGCGTTCGGCGAGGGCCGCGTCGTCTCCCGCGTCCAGCAGCGCGTGCAGCTCGTCACGGGTCCGGGGATCGGGGTCCTGCGCCAGCCAGGCCTCGGCGCGGGCCAGCAGGTCGGGATCGGTCATCGTCGCGCTCCTCGTCACATCCGCGGCAGGATGTCGCCGAGCAGGCCGCCCATGCGGGTGGCGGCCAGCTGCCCGGCCTCCAGCACCTCGTCGTGATTGAGCGGTTCGCCGGTGGTGCCCGCAGCATGGTTGGTGACCAGGGAGATGCCCAGGACCTCCAGGCCCGCCTCGCGCGCGGCGATGGCCTCCAGCGCGGTCGACATGCCGACGAGGTGGCCGCCGATGGCGCGGATCATGCCGATCTCGGCGGGCGTCTCGTAGTGCGGTCCGGTGACCTGGGCGTAGACGCCCTCGGGCAGCGTCGGATCGACGGACCGGACGAGGTCGCGCAGACGCCGGGAGTAGACCTCCGTGAGGTCGACGAACCTCGCCCCGACCAGCGGCGAGGCGGCCGTCAGGTTGATGTGGTCGCTGATGAGCACGGGGGAGCCGGGCACCCATTCGGGCACCAGGCCGCCGCAGCCGTTGGTCAGGACGAGGGTGCCGACCCCGGCGGCGGCGGCGGTGCGCACGCCGTGGACGACCGCCTCGACGCCCTTCCCCTCGTAGTAGTGGGTGCGCCCGAGGAAGACCAGCACGCGGCGTTCGCCGAGACGCAGCGAGCGGACGGTTCCGCCGTGGCCGGCGACGGCCGGGGCGCTGAAGCCCGGCAGATCGGCGAGCGGGACCTCGAACTCCGGGGTGCCGAGGGCGTCGGCGGCCGGCATCCAGCCCGATCCCATGACGACGGCGATGTCGTGGTCGGTTCCTCCGGTGCGTTCGCGCAGGGCGTCGGCGGCGCGCCGGGCGTGGTCGTAGGGGTTCACCGGCCCACCCTACGACAGACATGACGCACCGGACTTTCGTCGGATGCCTCGGTCCGGCGGCCCGGCGGTGCGCCACAATGCGAGGGTGACTCCTCCTACTCCTCATGTGGCGATCATCGGCGGCGGCCCCGGCGGTTACGAGGCGGCGCTCGTTGCTGCGCGTTACGGCGCGAGCGTGACCATCGTCGAGCGCGACGGTTGGGGCGGTTCGACCGTGCTGACCGACTGCGTGCCGAGCAAGACCCTCATCGCGACGGCCGACGTTCTCACCGAGGTCGACGAATCGCGCGAACTCGGCGTCGAGTTGCCTTCGGGGGTCCACGCCGACCTCGCCCGGATCAACCGGCGCGTCCTCGATCTGGCCGCAGCGCAGTCGGCCGACATCGGCGAACGGCTGGCCTCCAGCGGCGTGCGCATCCTGCGGGGTGCCGGCCGCCTCGTCGATGCCACGACCGTCGAGGTCACCGCCCCCGGCGGGCATGACTCCGAACGGATCGTCGCCGACGCCGTGCTGGTCGCCACCGGTGCCCATCCCCGAGTCGTCGACTCGGCCCGGCCCGACGGCGAGCGCATCCTCACCTGGGAGCAGATCTACGGCCTCACCGAACTGCCCGAGCACCTGATCGTCGTCGGTTCCGGCGTGACCGGCGCGGAGTTCGCCAGCGCCTACAACGGCCTAGGCGTGCGGGTCACGCTCGTCTCCAGCCGTGACCGCGTGCTGCCCGGCGAGGACGCCGACGCTGCCGACACCATCGAGGACGTCTTCCGCCGCCGGGGAATGGAGGTGCTCGGGAACTCGCGCATGGCCTCGGTGGAGCGCGACGGCGATACCGTCCGGGTCACGCTGACCGGCGGCCGGGTCGTCTCCGGATCACACTGCCTGCTCGCCCTGGGGTCCATTCCGAACACCGAGGGCCTCGGGCTGGCCGGGCAGGGGGTGAGCCTCGACGACGGCGGGTTCATCGAGGTCGACCGGGTCTCACGCACGACGGCTCCGGGTATCTATGCCGCCGGCGACTGCACGGGCGTGTTCATGCTCGCATCCGTGGCGGCGCAGCAGGGACGCATCGCCATGTCCCACATCCTCGGCTCGGCGGTGCATCCGCTCGACCTTTCGCAGGTTTCCAGCAACATCTTCACCTCGCCGGAGATCGCCACCGTGGGGCTGTCGCAGAAGGCCATCGAGGAACAGGGCGTCGCCGCCGACGTGGCGATGCTTCCACTCGCAGCCAATCCACGGGCGAAGATGCAGGGCGTGCGCGACGGTTTCGTCAAGTTGTTCGCCCGGCGCGGCAGCGGCACGGTGCTCGGCGGCGTCATCGTCGGCCCGCGGGCCAGCGAGTTGATTCACGTCGTCTCGCTGGCGGTCACGAGTCATCTCACGGTCGATCAGGTCGCCAACGCCTTCACCGTCTACCCGTCGTTGTCGGGCACGGTCGCCGAGGTCGCGCGCCGCATCCACCGCGAGGAGTGAGGGGTCCGGCTTCTCGCGGCGCGATGTGACAGGGGTCCGCTGCATGTTGTCTAATCAACCAGGGTGGTGAAGCTTCCTTCGACTGTGCCGCCCGGATGGGGAGAGATGCATGTTTAGTCGACATCTGCGTTCGCTGCGAGTCCGCTCACGCCGCAGCCTCGGGCTGCGCCTGGCGTTCGTGGCCTTCGCGGCAGTGCTCATCAGTGGACTGCTGACGGCTGTGGTGGTCTCCGTCCGTTCAGACAACGAGGTCGACACCGAGGTTGCGCCCGCCGACGTGGAGAAGCAGAAATTCCCGGTCATCCCCGACGAAGAGCGTCCCGCCTACACCCCCGACGATGCTGCGGCCGTGGTCTCGGTCGACCCGGTCACCCCGACGATCCAGAACGGCACGATCGTCGCCGAACTCGAGCCGCACGACCTGCCCGGATTCGAGTTGCTCGGCGTCACCTGGACCGACGGGGTTCCTGCGGGGGTGGCCGAGGTGCAGGTGCGCTGGCGTCAAGACGGCACGTGGTCACCGTGGACGCTGCTCGACCCCGAGGACGGCGAGGTCGAGGGCGGGGTCCCCGGCACCGCCCCGAAGTGGGTCGGTCCGTCCGACGCCGCACAGGCGCGGGTGGTGGCCGCCGATGACATCGAACCGAAGGGTTTGACCCTCGTCACCGTCGATCCTGGCGAGACGCCGACGCTCACGCCGGCCGCGTCGGTGTCCCAGCCCTCCATCATCATGCGCAGCCAATGGGGTGCGCAGGCGTACGGAGGAAGCGGCTGTGGCTCGGCTCCCGCGAATGGCACCTTCACCGGCACGATCGTGCACCACACCGCCGGCAGCAACAGTTACACCGCCGCGCAGTCGGCGGGCATCGTCAAGTCGATCCAGGCCTATCACATGGACGGCCAAGGCTGGTGCGACATCGGCTACAACTTCCTCATCGACCGCTACGGCCAGATCTTCGAGGGCCGTGCGGGTGGCATTACCAATACCCCCTACGGTGCGCACGCGGGCAATACGGCGGTCAACGCCAATACGACTGGGGTTTCGCTCATGGGCGAATTCACCAGCGAGGTGCCCCCGGACGCGATGAAGAACTCCCTCGTGCAACTCATTGCCTGGCGTCACTCGCTGTTCAACGTGCCGGCGAAGGGTTCGTACTCCATCGGCGGCGTGACGATCCAGCGGATCGACGGGCACCGCAGCGTCAAGGCAACGGCCTGTCCGGGCCAGCAGGTTTTCAACTGGCTCAACGCCTCCGGCGGCCTGCGGGACCAGGTCGAAGCGGCGATATTGACCGGTTCCGTGGGTTTTGTCAAGGCACCAAATGACGACAAAGTGTATCTCCTGGCCAATGGCAATAAGCACCATGTTGTCGACGGTAGTGAATTTGCCGTTCTAGCTTCCCGGTTTGGAACTATCCAAACAATTGACGCCAGTGTTCTTTCTAGTTATCCCACTGGACCTTCGGCGACGCGTTATGCGCGCGATCAGCAGACCCAGACTTTGTACCTGCTGCATGCGGACGGCACGAAACACCGTTTTCCGACGATTGATCTCGTCGGCAAATACGGATACCAAGTTGACTCTTACTTGCCACTGACTACCGAGCAACTTGATAGATTCACGACTGGTGAAGAAGTGGGTTCTATCTTCGCCGTGGAATCCGGAAATGCCCTCTATCTCATGGATGGTTGGACTCGGCGACATATCACCACGTATGCCGCTTGGGTTCAGGTGCGTGGAACATCGACATCGGTCGCTCGCATGTCCGCTGGTAATGCGGCGCGATATTCCGTGGGTCCTGCGCTGCTGGAGCCGTCGGTCTTGGTCAAGGAGCAATCGTCGCCGTCGGTATATCTCAGCGTCAATGACAATGAGCTCGTGCACATTCCCTCCTTTGCTCTTGCTCGCGACATGGGGTCGAGTCGCCTCGTAACGGTGGGGGACGGGTTGTTGACAGGAAATCCGAAAGCGTCAGGGTCTCTTGGTCCTGCTTTCAGTTGTGGCAGTAGCGACTATCTTGTCGGCGACGGCAAAACTTTCAAGATCGAGAGTTGGGGTACGTCGGGCCTCACGCCCGTGAAAGTCTCGGACGAGGCGTGCCCTGCTTTTGATACCGCAGCCGAGACCTTGGAGCCACCCTTCTTCGTTAAGTCCACCTCAAATTCAGCTGTGTACCTGATCGAGCAGGGACAAATGCACCATGTCCGATCGTGGTCGCGTTTAGTTGAACTCGCGGCGGATGGCGACCCGAGGATATTGAGTTGGAGCGCTTCGGTGGTTGCGGCCTTCCCTGTGGGTGCTCCCGAACTCGCAGCGAATTCCTTCATCCAGTTCTCTGGGTTACCGGAGGTTTACCGAGGAAACGGCCGCACGATTCAGCACGTCTCCTCTTACGAGGCTTTGGTTCGACTCGGAGGAGGCAGTGTTCCGCCGATCGAGCAGTTACCTGCAGTGCAGAAGTCCTACTACACGGTGGGTTCGCCGATCTCCTGAGAGAAGACACGGGTGAACACGGAGAAGGCCCCGACCGCAGCAGCTGTGGTCGGGGCCTTCTCCGTGGGTGACGCGAATGAACGCTCAGGCGTCCTTGAGGTCGGCGATGACGGCGCCGGCACCGATGGTGGCACCCACCTCGGCGGCCAGGCCGGTCACGATGCCGGCCTTGTGGGCGTTGATCGGCTGTTCCATCTTCATCGCCTCGATGACGACGACCAGGTCGCCCTCGGCGACCTCCTGGCCCTCTTCGACGGCGAGCTTGACGACGGTGCCCTGCATCGGCGAGGTCAGCGAGTCGCCCGAGACCGCTGCTCCCGCACCGCCGCCGGCCTTGCGCTTGGCCTTCTTCTTGCCGGCCGCCGGGGCGGCACTGACACCGAGCGAACCGGGCAGCACGACCTCGAGGCGCTTGCCGCCCACCTCGACGACGACCCGCTCACGCTCGGCCGGCTCGTCTTGCCCTCCATCCAGCGCTGTGGCCGGCGTGGCGACATACGGCTCCAGCTGGTTGTCGTAGTCGGTCTCGATCCACGTCGTGTAGACGTCGAAGGAGCCTTCGGAAGCGTTGTAGGCGGGGTTGTCGAGCACGTCGCGGTGGAACGGGATGACCGTCGGCATGCCGTCGACCACGAACTCGTCCAGGGCGCGGCGTGAGCGCTCGATGGCCTGCTCGCGAGTGCGGCCGGTGACGATGAGCTTGGCGACGAGGGAGTCGAACGCGCCCGGGATGGTCTCGCCCTCGACGTAGCCCGAGTCCAGGCGGACGCCGGGACCCGACGGCGGCTCCCACGTGGTCAGGGTTCCGGGTGCGGGCAGGAAGCCGCGGCCGCCGTCCTCGGCGTTGATGCGGAACTCGATGGAGTGGCCGATGATCTCCGGGTCGTCGTAACCCAGCTCCTCGCCGGCAGCGATGCGGAACATCTCGCGGACGAGATCGATGCCGGTGACCTCTTCGGACACGCAGTGCTCGACCTGCAGGCGGGTGTTGACCTCGAGGAAGCTGATGGTGCCGTCGCGGGCCACGAGGAACTCGCAGGTTCCGGCGCCGACGTAACCGGCCTCCTTGAGGATCGCCTTCGAGGAGGTGTAGAGGCGTTCGAGCTGCTCGTCGGTCAGGAACGGCGCGGGCGCCTCCTCGACGAGCTTCTGGTGGCGGCGCTGCAGTGAGCAGTCGCGGGTCGAGACCACCACGACGTTGCCGTGGGAGTCGGCAAGACATTGTGTTTCGACGTGGCGCGGCTTGTCGAGGAACTTCTCGACGAGACACTCGCCGCGGCCGAAGGCGGTGACCGCCTCGCGGACGGCCGAGTCGTACAACTCGGGGATCTCCTCGAGCGTGCGGGCGACCTTGAGGCCGCGTCCGCCGCCGCCGAAGACCGCCTTGATGGCGACCGGCAGGCCGTGCTCGGTGGCGAAGGCGACGATCTCGTCGGCACCGGAGACTGCGTCCTTGAGGCCCGGCGCGAGCGGCGCGCCGGCGGCGAGGGCGATCTGCTTGGCCTTGGCCTTGTCGCCGAGGCCGTCGATGGCCTCCGGCGAGGGGCCGATCCAGATCAGCCCGGCGTCGATGACGGCCTGGGCGAACTCGGCGTTCTCGGCCAGGAAGCCGTAGCCGGGGTGGACGCTGTCGGCGCCGCTCTGGCGGGCGACGGCGATGATCTTCTCGATCGACAGGTAGGAGTCGGCCGGGGTGGCACCCTCCAGCGAGTAGGCCTCGTCGGCGAGGCGGACGAAGAGCGCGTCGCGGTCGGGTTCGGCGTAGACGGCCACGCTGCTGATGCCGGCGTCCTTGGCCGCACGGATCACGCGGACGGCGATCTCGCCACGGTTGGCGATCAGGACTTTGCGCAAGGGGGTGCTCACGAATCGATCTCCTCAGGAGCGTCAGGGCTGCCGATTGAGTCTAGGACAGGGCGTGTCCGGACGCCGAGCCGAGGTCGGACTCGCGTCAGAGGCGGCCTCTGGTAGGGGACGAGCACGCAGGGGACGGGTCGCTATCGGTGGCGGGACATTAGGCTGAACGGGTGGGTCAGGTGTTCGCCGGTCGCTACGAGTTCGTGGACCTCCTGGGGCGGGGAGGCATGGGCGACGTCTGGCGCGTCTGGGACCGGCGCGAGTGTGTGTACCGTGCCGCCAAACTTCAGCGCCAGGCCGACAGCGCCTCACTCCTGCGCTTCGTGCGCGAGTCCTCGACCCGCGTCGAGCATGCCCATGTCGTCGCCCCGACGGGATGGTCGGCCGAGGACGACACCGTGTTGTTCGCGATGCCGATCATCGACGGCGGATCGGTCGCCCAGGTGATCGCCGACCACGGTCCGCTGCCGCACGACTGGGTACGCGCGGTCGGCTTGCAGCTCTTCGCCGCGCTGCAAGCGGTGCATGACGCCGGACTCGTTCACCGCGACGTCAAGCCGGCCAATCTGCTGCTGGAGGCCACCGGCACCGGACCACCCGTGCTGCGGCTGTCCGACTTCGGGATCGCCGCAGTGCTCGACGAGCCTCGCCTCACCCGTGCCTGGGAGGTCGTGCATACGCCCGGTTACGCCGCGCCCGAGGCCTTCACGGTTGCCGACCCCGACCCGCGCCAGGATCTGTACTCCGCCGGAGTCGTCCTGATCGAGATGCTCACTGCGGTGCGCCCCGGTCATCACGGACTGATCGACGTGCCGCCCGGCCCCTTCGCGCCACTGCTCACCTGCCTCGTGGCGACCGATCCCGGCGACCGGCCAGCGAGCGCCGCCGCTGCCGCAGCGCTCCTGACGGAGATCCCCGTCGCGCCGTCGCCGGAGGAGTCCGTCGAGGTCTTCTCGCACCTACCCCCCTGGCCACAGGGATGGGGACCGAACGGACCGGACTCTAGTGCCGTCCCCCGGCCGGGTCCGGCGGCCCCCATGCCTATCGATGCGGTCGTCGCCGTGCCTCGTGCGACGCGGCGGGCCGCGCCGCCGCCCGCGCCGCC
>NZ_JASGDU010000051.1:0-6076 GCF_047607065.1 Aeromicrobium sp. | reverse complement strand
GGCGGGGACGGCCGAATCTCCGGCCGTCCCCGCCGACGCTCAGCCGGTGGGAGTCGTTGAGGCGTCGCAGATCACGGCGTCACCAGCGCGATACACGGCGGTATCGGTCTCGGTCTTGACGACCTCGCCGTTCTGCTTGAAGACACGGTGGACGTCGATGTCGAAACCCGGAATACCACTCTGCGGGCTGCAGTCGGCCGAACTGTCGTGAATGGTTCCGGGACTGCGGTGGTTGCGTTTGGCCGAGGTGCTCGTCTCGATATCCCAGTACTTGGTGCTCCACATCTCGACGTGCATCGTGCCCTGGCGGCTGGAGTTACTGGGCACCACCCAGGCCTTGATAAGGACCCCGTACGGCGTGGAGTTGGTGAACTTCAGGTCCGTCGTGCCCCAGTTGACCGTCGCCTCCCGGCCCACCGGATAGCGCGACAGGTAGATCGAGTGCGGCTTGTGCTCATCGTCGTCCAGGCCTGCGAAGAAGGCCGCGTTGTAGGTCGTCGTCGCCACCTGCGACACGCCGCCGCCCAGCGACTCGGTGAACTTGCCGCCCTCGATCACACCCCCGGCCACAAAACCGTTCTCGGCCGTACGCTTGCCGACGACCTTGTCGAAACTGAACTGCTCACCCGGTTCCAGGATCGTGCCGTCGATCAACTCGGCGGCGCGCCCCTGGTTGACGTTGCGGTAGTGCGTATTGGGGTAGTGCGTCTCGAACTCGCTGACCTTCTCGACGATCTTGAGCGCTTCGGCATCAGCGGTGGTGAACTCCGGCTCCACCGGCTGCGCCTCGACCACGAGCGAACGCTCGGCACCGGACATGGTCAGCACGGGCAGTAGTTCGGTCGCCATCAGTTCGGGCTGCAGGCCGATGCCCGGCTGGCTCGGCGTGATGACCGGCTTGCCGCCCTCGATGTCGATCACCGCGTCGACGGCCTGCTCACCGATCCCGGTCGTGGAGTCGGTCAGCGGGCCGCGCAGGGCTTCGGGGTCGAGGAACGGGACCATCGCGCCGTCCTCGACGCGGATCTGCAGCGCCGGGGCATAGGCGCTCACCGGCAACTCGATCTGCTGCTCGCCGACGTTGAGCACCACCGGGGCGCTGACGGCCGGAATCGCGATCTCCTGCATCGCCGTCTCCAGACCTTCGGCGTCGACGGCGGGCTTGACGACCGAGGTGGGGATGGCGACCGGGTCATCGCTGAGCAGGTACACCTCACGGATCGCGGCCAGCAGGTCCTCGGACGTGACCTCGCGCCCGTCGGCGGGCTGCACGGCCTGCGGCTGCCCCTCGGGGAAGGTGATGAGGGCCTCGGTCACCGGGATGTCGACGGCCTGGCCGACGACCTCGCGCGCCGACTCGAAGGTCTCGGTCTCGACGTCCAGTTCGGCGCGCTGCGCCTCGCCGCCGAAGAACACCGCCACCATGTCCAGCGGGTTCCAGCTACGCTGCCCGCCCGCAGCGTCCACCGAGGCCGCAGCGTCGAGCGCCAGGCCGAGGTCGGCGGCGGCGAAGGTGAACTGGTGCTCGTCGAGGACGAGGGTGAGGTTCTGGTTCTCGCGCGGCCCCAACTCGTCGGTCAACTTCTTCTCGGCTGCGGCCGGACTCATGCCGCCGACGTCCACGCCCGCGATGGAGGTGCCGGCCGGCAGCCGCGCCCCGGTCAGGAAGTAGCCGCCCACGTACAGTCCGCCGAGGACCACGAAAGCCCCTGCGACCGCCCACACCCACCGGCGCCGGCGGCCTGTGGCCTTCGGCACCGCCGCCGACTCGTCGACGAGAGGAGCCTCGGCCTCGGCAGGGTCCGACACGGCCTCCTCCTGCGCAGGAACGGGGCGCGGCGAATCGTCCGTCGCGTCTTCGCGGCTCATGGGTTCCCCTGACGGTCGGTCTTCTCCGAGTCCTCTGACCGGATGATCGTGCCGTAATGCGAGCGGTAATACAACAAAGGAGTGTCGGTCGATCCGTGGACACGCGCGGCGACGACATCGCCGACGAGAATCGAATGATCGCCCCCGTCGTGGATCGCGGCGGTGCGGCATTCCAGCCACGCGAGCGCGTCGTCGAGGAGCATGACGCCGGTCTCGCCCCGGTGGTGGGCGAACTTCTCGATCTGACCAGCCAGCGGACGGCCGCGCCAGGCGAACCACGAGGACGCCTCCTGCGCGGCCTCGGCGAGGATCGAAACACCCCACGTTCCCGAGGCCAGGACAGCGTCGTGAAACCGGCTGACGCGGTGCGCGCACACGAGCACCTGCGGCGGATCGAGGGAGACCGAGGTGAAGGCGCTCGCGGTCATCGCGTGATCCACGCCGCCCTGCACGGTGCTCACCACGGTCACCCCGCTGGCGAAACGCCCCAGCGCCGCGCGGAAGGCGGCCTCGTCTTTCACCGTTTCAGCCTAGAGTTCCCGAGCATCACGCCGATCAGGCACCCCAGGCCCAGCAGCGTGAAGGCCCACCCGATCCCGTCGTCGGCGATGAGGTAGTCCCCCGGCGACATGCTGCCCTGCAGCATCAACACCAGGCCCCAGCCCACCAGCAGCGCGGCGCTGCCCAGGCTCACCGTGCGGTCCGCGAGCAGCGCGAGCGGTCCCAGCGGGGCCAGCGCGACCGGCAACCCCCACGGCCACGCATGGCCGTGATGATGCACGAGCGCGCCCAACACCCCGACGACGAGACCCGCGAGCGCCCACAGCCCGCGGATCACAGCCCGGCGAACAGGTCCTCCTCCAAGCCGGAGACACCGACCGGCCCGCGACGGCCCTTGACCAGCCGGTAGAACTCGCTGCCCCAGGCAACCTTGGCCAGGTCCAGCCCCATCGCGAAGAAGTCGCCGTCCGGGGTGATCTGCGTGGCGTGCGCGCGCATCGCGGCCAGTTTCGCGTCGGTGTGCTCGGGGGATTCGATGAGCGCGTCTAGGGCGTCGTCCTCGACCATGAAGGGCGGCAGGTTGTCGGGATCCATGCCGCCGAAGCCGTCCACGCCCGCCTCGCGCAGCAGCTTCAGTCCTTCGCGCATGCGGGAGGCCGACATGGCGTTCCAGTAGATCTTGGCGACCTCCCACGCCTCGCCGAGGTCGGGGCGGTGACTGCGCGCCGCCGCGAGGTCGGCGGCGTAGTGAGCGACCCGGTGCGCCTGGATGTGGTCCGGATGGCCGTAGCCGCCGAAGGTGTCATAGGTGACCAGCACCTGCGGGCGCACCTCGCGGATGACCGCCACGAGCAGGTCCGCAGCCTCCAGCAGGTCGGCGTTCCAGAAGGAGCGGGGATCGATCTCGTCGGCGGCGGTCGCGTTGCCGGCCTCGTCCCACTTCATGCCCGAGTCGCGGAAGCGGCCAGGGCCGCCGAGGACGCGGTGGTCGGTGACGCCCAGCTCGGCCATCGCAGCGGCCAGCTCGCCCGCCCGATGCGCACCGAGGGTGTCGTCTGCGTCGGCGGCCAGGTGAGCCAGTTCCGGCACCAGGACCTCGCCGAGGTCGCCAAGCGTGCAGGTGACGAGAGTGACGCCTGCCCCCTCGGCCGCGTAGCGCGCCATCGCGATGCCGTTGCTGATCGACTCGTCGTCGGGGTGGGCGTGCACCAGCAGCAGCCGACGATCCGGGAGACTCATGCCGCTCAGCCTAGTGCGGAAAGATGGGACCATGAGTGAGGTCTCCTATCCGCGTCTGTCCGCCCGCACGCTGCGCTTCAGCCTCGGGGTTCCGCGCAATGTCACCGTCTCCCCCGACGGTGCCACGGTGCGCTTCATCCGCACCCCCGACGGCACCACGCGGACCGGGCAGCTGTGGGAGCACGACATCGCCACCGGGACCGAGAGCGTCCTGGTCGATCCCGTCGCCCTGCTGGGCCGGGCCGAGGAGGACCTGTCTGCCGAGGAGCGCGCCCGGCGCGAACGCAGCCGCGAGGGCGCGGCCGGGCTGATCGGCTACGACGTCGACCCCACCGGGCGCTGGGCGGCCTTCACCGTCTCGGGACGCCTGTGGGCCACCCACCTGGGTACCCGCGCCACGCGCGAACTTCCCGCAGCCGGGCCTGTCATCGACCCGCGGCTGGACCCCACGGGGCGGCGCGTCGCCTATGCGGCCGGACGCGGCCTGCACGTTGCCGAACTGGCCGGCGACGCCCACCGCGCCCTGATCGAGGCCGAGGCGGCCGAGACCGTCTGCTGGGGTCAGGCCGAGTTCATCGCCGCCGAGGAGATGGACCGTATGCGCGGCTTCTGGTGGGCACCGGACGGGCGTTCGCTGCTGGTCGAACGCTACGACGAGGCCCCGGTTCCCCTCTGGCACATCGCCTCGCCCGAGCACCCCGACCGCCCGGCGGTCGAACACCGCTACCCCGCAGCCGGCACCGCGAACGCCGCAGTGAGCCTGTGGCACGTGACGCTCGACGGCGACCGCACCGAGATCAGCTGGGATCACACGGCCTACGAATACCTCGGGAGGGTCACCTGGACCGCTGAGGGACCGCCGCTGATCCAGGTGCTCTCGCGGGACCAGCAGCGCTCGCAGGTACTGGCGGTCGATGTCGAGACCGGCACCACCTCCGTCCTGCGCGAACTGGCCGACGAGACCTGGGTCGAACTCGGACCGGCCCCGAGGTTCGCGCCCGGCGGCCGGCTCGTCACCGTGGAGGACACCGGCGGCTGGTGCCGGGTCTGCGTCGACGGCGCGCCGCTGTCTCCCGACGGCTGGCAGGTGCGCGACGTGGTCGAGGTCTTCGCCGATGCCGTCGTAGTGACCGCATCGAGCGAGCCGACCGAGATCCAGGTGCTCCGCCTCGGCCTGGACGACGCCTCGGTCCTCCCCCTCACCGAGGGACGCGCCGTGCACGGGGCGGTGATCGGCGGCGGTACCACCGTGATCTCCCAGGCCTGCCTGGACGACACGCAGGTCCGCCACCTGGTGCACCGCGACGGCGCGCCCGGCCCCGCGCTGCTCGGCAATGTCGCCGTTCCGCTGCCCTTCACCCCGCAGGTGCATCTGCTGAACGCGGGAGAACGCGACCTGCGGACTGCGGTGCTGCTGCCCCGCGACCACACTCCGGGCACTCCGCTCCCGGTGCTGCTCGACCCGTACGGCGGCCCGCACGCGCAGCGCGTCTGGGCCTCGGCACGGGCGTTCGCCGAACCGCAGTGGCTCGCCGATCAGGGCTTCGCCGTCGTGGTCGCCGACGGCCGCGGCACGCCGGGCCGCGGCACTGCGTGGGAACGAGCCGTCCACCACGACCTCGCGGGCGTCACGCTGACCGATCAGGTCGACGCGCTGCACGCGGCCGCCGACCGGTTCCCCGACCTGGACCTGTCCCGCGTGGGCATCACCGGCTGGTCGTATGGCGGCTACCTCGCCGCCCTGGCGGTCCTGGCCCGCCCGGACGTCTTCCACGTGGCCGTCGCGGGCGCCCCGGTGACCGAATGGCGTCTGTACGACACCTGCTACACCGAGCGCTACCTCGGCCACCCCGGCGAGCAGCCCGAGGCCTACGACCGCAACTCCCTGCTCCCGCTGGCCGCGGGACTGGAGCGTCCGCTCCTGCTCATCCACGGCCTGTCGGACGACAACGTGGTCGCCGCGCACACCCTGCAGTTGTCGTCAGCCCTGCTGGCCGCCGGACGGCCGCACACGGTGCTGCCGCTGTCGGGCGTCACGCACATGACACCGCAGGAGGTCGTGGCCGAGAACCTCAAACTCCTTCAGGTGCGCTTCCTGCGCGAGCACCTGGGCTGACACCCGGACGCCGAAGGCCCCCGCGTCCACTCGGGACGTGGGGGCCTTCAATCAGAGGATTCAGCCCTGCCGCTGGGCCAGCGCGGCGTTGATCTCCGGGTCGTTCTGCTGCGCGAGCCACTCGAGCATGGCCGGATACGCCTGCGGGTTGAGGGCGGCCACAGCGCGCGCCTGCGGATAGTTCTGGACCAGATTGGCCAGTTCCTCCTGCGAGATCGCCGGGTCCGACGCCCGCTGTACCACCGGATCGACCGGAGCCGCATGCGCCGGGGCGGGCGTGGGGGCCGCCGGAGGCGCGGCCGGTGCCGCAGGTGCGGCGGCAGGCGCGGTCACCAGCGGCGCGGTCGGGGC